>NZ_AP018288.1:3955322-4142367 GCF_002368335.1 Nostoc sp. NIES-4103
GAATAAGTAAGCCAATTTCCAATTCCCAATTCCCAATTCCCCATTCCCCTTCGGGTTCGCCAGTCGCTCATGGGGGAAACCCCCAAGACCGCGCTGGCTCACCAATTCCCAATTCCCAATTCCCAATTCCCAATGCCCAATTCCCCATTCCCAAACAATAAGATATGTATATAGATAGATGAAAAACTAATTGAAAAAATAGTATAATTGTATATAAAAATACGCTGGTGTTAAATCAGCAAAAACCTCAATATTTCTACCCTAGATAGTGGCGGTTACAGGAACCTCAATGTTAAACGTCAACCGCTTGCAATCGCAAGATTTACGTAATTCACTAGTGGTACGAGTTGCAAGTGCGATCGCAATTACGGTCGGTATCTTAGTACTACTGGGTTGGTATTTCCAGGTAGAAGTTCTCAAGGAAGGCTTCCCTGGTAGTGGAATGACAATGAAGGCAAATACGGCTCTGGGTTTTGTACTATCTGGGGTCTCGCTGGGGCTATTGCAAAAATTCAGGGGTAATAAGTTCGATTTGGAGTTTAAAGACACAAGAACAAGGATAGATAAAGGCAAATCTTCCCGTTACCGTGTCCTCTACTTACGGTTAGGCAGAATTTTTGCAGTAGCGGTTGCTGTAATTGGTTTGCTTACAGTCGGTGAATATCTGTTTGGTGGAAATCTCGATATTAACCAACTGCTGTTGCGTGATTCACCTACTACTGTAACATCATTGCGTCCGGGGTTAATGGGGTTGAATACGGCAATCAACTTTGTGCTGATTGGCATAGCTCTAGAGCTTTTGATTCAGCAAAAAAACCACCGTAGCTATTGGTATGCTCAAATTTTTGCCTTGATAGCCGCTTTGATTTCCTTACAGGCTGTGATTGGCCATGCCTATAGAGTGCCAATTTTCTACGGCATTGTCCCCCAGACTACATCAATGGGATTACACACAGCACTAACATTTATTGTACTTGGTGTCGGTATTCTCTGGGTACGTACAGACCAGGGATGTATGCAGGTAGTTATGAGTAATACTTTTGGCGGTTTACTTGCACGTCGTTTGCTAGTTGCCGCGATCGCAGTGCCTTTTGTGTCAGGGTGGTTAATCCTTCAAGGTCAACAAGCTGGATATTACAGTCCGACTTTCGCTTTATCTTTATTTACTATTGTCCTAATTGTCATTTTTCTGCTTTTAGTTTGGCAGAGTGCAAGAGTTATTGAACGCCTCTGTCGCCAAAATGATCATGCTCGCAAAACTTATGAAGAGAAACTGAGAAGTTTCGTAGATTCTAATGTTATTGGTATTCTGTTTGGCGATATCTACGGCGGTATTCAACAGGCTAATGACGAATTTCTCTCAATGATTGGTTATACACAAGAAGATTTACAACAAGGCAAGTTAAGTTGGAGCAACATTACACCGCCAGAGTATTTAGATTTAGATAAGCAAGGTATCGCCCAAGCAAAAGCAAATCCTAAAGGTACTTGTACACCTTACAAAAAAGAATATATCCGCAAAGATGGTAGCCGCATCCCTGTATTAGTTGGTTACGTCCTAGTAGGAGAAAACCGCACTGAATCAGTTGCTTTTATCCTCGACCTGAGCGATCGCCAGCTTGCAGAAGCAGAGCAACAAAAATTAGTATCTCTGATCGAAAATAGTTCTGACTTTATTGGCATAGCGACCCTTGAAGGTAAATTACTCTATGTCAACAATGCAGGTCAAAAGCTTGTAGGAATTGAGAGTATAGAACAAGTCAGGCGAATGGTACTATTAGATTACCTCATGCCTGAAGACAAAACCTTTGTTAATGAACATATCCTGCCGATTGTATTTACACAAGGACGCTGGCAGGGAGAATTCCGACTCAGGCACTTGCAGACAGGTTTACCAATACCAGTTGATTGCAATATCTTCACAATCACAGACAAAAATACAAATCAACCAATCGCGCTGGCAACTGTCACTCGTGATATCACAGAGCAAAAGCAAGCAAGGGAACAAATCATCCAACTGAACAAAGATCTACAGCGCCGTATCGTTGAGTTGCAAACGTTGTTAGAAGTGATTCCCATTGGCATTGGCATTGCTTGTGATCCTCAGTGCCAAACTATCAGAATCAACCCTTGTCTAGCCCAGCAATTAGGCATATCACCAAATGATAATGCTTCCCTGACTGCTCCTGTCCACGAAAGACCAACAAGCTTTAAAGTCTACCATGACGGCAAAGAACTACCAGCAGAAGAACTTCCCATGCAGTACTCTGCCGCCAATGGCGTGGAAGTTTTAAATTGTGAACTCGATATCGTTCATGACAATGGAAAAATCGTCAAGCTGCTAGAGCATGTGGCACCACTGTTTGATGAGGAAGGTAACACCAGAGGAGCAGTTGGTGCATTTTTGGATATCACTGAGAGCAAGCAGGCAGAAGCAATACTGCGGAATCAGCAAAAATGGTTAGAAGATGTGCTGAACCTGATGCCGATGCCGCTATTGTTTATTGAACCAGGAACAGCACGTGTAACTTTTGCCAATCGAGCTGCTAATGAATTGACTGGGGGCGAATTTCCTCAAGGTGTATCAGCAGATGAGTATCATACAGCTTATCACTGCACAAATGCAGCAGGCGATCGCATCCCCAATGACCAAATGCCCGGCGTGCGAGTCGCCCGTGGAGAACGTTTAGAAGGGTTGGAGGTAGACTGGCATACAAGTAAGGGTATGCTATCTCTACATATATTTGCCGATAGTCTACCAGCTATGCACGGCTACCCCGCGACTTGTTTGTTAGCCTTTCAAGACATTACCAACCTCAAGGAGGTAGAAAAAGCATTGTCATTGGGGTATCAAAGACTACAGCTACTTTTTAGCACAGCCAGCGATTTATTATCCAGCCAGCATCCAGTGGCACTGATCGATAGTGTTTTCCGTAAACTTGCGGAGCAGATTGGTTTGGATGTTTACTTTAACTATTTAATTGAAGATAATCAAGTAATGCGGTTAGCCTCTTTTACAGGCATATCAGAGGAACTGGCAAAGCAAATTGAGTGGCTGGAGTTCGGTCAAGCAGTGTGCGGTACTGTAGCCCAACAGCGCTGTCCAATGTCTGTAGAAAAGGTGCAACAATCAACTGACTCTAAAACAGACTTGATTCGCTCTTTAGGCATTAGTGCTTATTATTGTTATCCCTTGATGGCCCAAGGACGGCTTTTAGGTACTCTTTCCTTTGGCAGTCGCACTCGCACTCGCTTCACTGATAATCAAAGAGGAATGATGCAAGCAGTTTGCGACCAAATAGCGATCGCCATGGAACGCGCTAGTTTAATTGCTTCTCTACAAAAGCAAACTGAGCAGTTGAGTGAAGCTAACCGGATGAAAGATGAGTTCTTGGCCATATTGTCCCATGAATTGCGATCGCCCCTCAACGCTATCCTCGGTTGGGCCCAACTACTACGTGTCCGCAAGCTCAGCGAAACTCAAACAGCTAAAGGACTGGAAACCATTGAACGCAATGCCAAAGCCCAAACACAGCTAATTGAAGATTTGCTGGATATCTCACGCATGATTAGAGGCAAGTTGCGGCTGAATGTTCGTACTTGCGATTTGATTTTGATTATTGAGTCAGCCATTGAAACTGTCAACCTCGCAGCCCTTGCCAAAGAAATTGATTTGAGATTTTCTCTGACTCACTCGGCAAAACTAGAGAATGCAGATTTGGGTTTAAAAGTCAATAGTCAGAATCTAGAGTCTTTTGAAGCAAAATCTCAAACAACTCAATGCCTAGTTTCTGGTGATGCTGAGCGTTTACAGCAAATTATCTGGAATCTGTTATCCAATGCCATCAAATTTACACCGCGAGGTGGCAAAGTAGAAGTCAAGCTATCAACTATCAGTGATCAACAAAAGCAGGGGACAACTGACAACTACGCTCAAATCCAAGTGATTGACACAGGCATTGGCATCAGTGCAGAATTTCTCCCTTACGTCTTTGACCGTTTTCGTCAAGCCGATAGTTCTAGTACTCGGTCACACGGTGGACTGGGATTAGGATTAGCGATCGTGCGTCATTTAGTAGAATTGCATGGCGGTACTGTCCACGTAGACAGTCAGGGCGAACAACGAGGAGCAACCTTTACAGTCAAGCTACCCCTCAACCCAAAAGCCTCTCATTCCCTCAGTTCCTCAACGCCTCAGTCCCCCATCCCTTCAGACTCTCTACAGTTGGATGCTTCTCTTTTAGGTGTGCGGGTATTAGTTGTAGATGACGAAGCCGACACCCGTGAATTTACCACCACGGTACTCGAACAGTGTCAAGCCGTAGTTCAGGCAGTCGCATCAGTAAAAGAAGCATTAGAGGTAATTTCCCAGTGGAAGCCAGATGTTTTAGTCAGTGACATAGGGATGCCAGAGGAAGATGGTTACTCATTGATCCGCAAATTGCGATCACAACCAGCAGAACAAGGTGGAAAGATTCCGGCAGCAGCCCTCACAGCCTATGCTAGGCCAGAGGATAGGATGCGTGCTATCAAGGAAGGTTATCAACTACACTTGCCTAAGCCTATTGAGCCAGCCGAATTAGCCACAGTAGTTGCTAGCCTTGTGGGACGTACCTGAAAAATGCTTGCAAATATAATTCTTTACTCGCGCCTACTGCCTTCTACTTAATTAACGTGAGTTCGATGAACCTCTCCCTCCCGGCCTCCCTCGCCTTTTAGGAGAGGGAGGAACAACGAAAAAATCAAGCTTTGACTCCCCTCTCCTACGAGGAGAGGGGCCGGGGGAGAGGTCAAAACAGGGCTTGTCGAACTCACGTTTAATTACTGCTTTAAGAAGCTTCATCCGAAATTAACAATTTAAGAGTTGTATTAAAATTAAGTTGCCTATCAGGCTGAAAAAATAAGAATTGAAAGTTATTTCTAGGTTTAAATTTTAAGCCTGGTAATAACTAGTTCTTTCATCAGAATTTTTTGGAAAATATCTATATGACTCAAGGTTTATCTTTGAAGTCAAATAAGCCATTTAATAAAAATTGAAGTAACTAAATTAATATGATTGTCCTAACCAAAACATCGACATCAACACCAATCAAACACCAACTACCTAATGTGAGATTGCGTGCCTTGCAACAAGCTGATTTTTTACAAGCAGTTATAGAAGGATTAGGAGATGGCATTTTAATTTTAACTAAAGCGGGTGAGCTTGTTTATAGTAATACATCTGCACACCACATTTGCTGCCAGTTAAATCAAGGCAATTTTAACTCTAATTTTGTACCACCAGCTATTTGGCATCTCTGCCAAACCTTACTTGAGAGTCGGAATTTTTGCTCTGAGCAGTTGATGATGTTATCTGATGAAATTGTACTTGATAAGTCAACTTGCTTTCGTGTCAAAGTCAGATTGCTGAATTTGGATATATCCCAACTTCCTTGCTTTTTAGTGACTATTGAAAACCGATATGAGTCTACAAAAAATATAGCGATCGCAGAAATCCAAAAATTTGCTTTAACACCGCGAGAAGCTGAAATTTGGTGTCTTTACCGAAGTAAATACAGCTACAAAGAGATTGCAGCTAAGCTTTTCATTACTCTCAATACAGTAAAAAAGCATATGAAAAATATTCATGCTAAACGACAAGACTTTCTAGAAATTAATTTTTGATATTACAATTTAAATGAATTTGCATTCTTGATTATTTTACGCTTAATAAATAGCATCTAAAGCTGTCGCCAGTAGTGTTAGGACATCAACAGATGATAAAACCTAGACACCAAAAGACTTTTCACCCAGTTCCTAGTCCCCAGTCCCTAGTCCCTAGCTATAAATGATTCGATTACCCCTTTATAAAAGGGGGGTAATTCGACTGGTGTGTACACCATAGCTGGGGATAGGGGGAAACCCCAGCAAGGCGCTGCTCTCCAAGTGGAGCCATCTTTCAAGAAAATGCGTACACCATTATTAAATCCCCTAATTTGAATGATGGAGTATGGAAATGTTGCTTGCTGCTCCTAAAAGTTTGCTTTTAAGAATGATTTAGGACTGCTACAGGATGATAATCGCTAATCAGCAATAACTACTCCTTATCTCAATTTTAAGCAGGGATAATATATTAATTTTCTTAAACTTCCGTGGAATCGAACTACTGAGAGTCAGGAGCTTTTTGCAGGCGAATTAATGTATTATAGACCTGCCGTTTTAAATTATTGTTATTTTGTATCTCTAAAGTAATTCCATTGAAACGAGAAATGGTAAGACCATTATCTTCGACTATTTTTTGGGAACGATTACAGTAATTGACTGCAATATCTCTAGCTTTACGTGGCAGACTATTCATACTGTTAGGATCGTTACAAACAATTTGAGGAATTTCTCCACCACCAATCAGTTTTTTAATTTCTTCAAAAGCTTGTTGTCGTGATGGTTCCATTGCTAAAACTGCTTGAGCATAGCTGGTAATTTCACTACTATTAACTGGTGAAATTTGAGCATCAGCTTTTGAATGCAAAGTCAAAGTGCTAGCGACAAAACTAGCAGTAGTAAGAGCTAACAAAAACAAGTTTCGAGAAAGCATGGTTTGCAGACTTGTTCGGAAAATTAAATCAGAAATTTTCTTCATAAAGTTTGTGACACAGAACTCCAGTAGGGATATGTTAAAGACTTTGAATTATTTTAAAAGCGAGAAGTTCCACAAGACTCCTAGTTAAGCAAACTTTTAGGTGTATTGCGAATTTTGTCGGCATACTTCGCACAATTCTATGATTTTCGTCTGAAGTACTGACATTTCCGAAGCTCCTTGCTTAAGACTCACTTCTAATTCCAGTAGTAAGGGTAAGCACGATATTAGCTGTTGTACAGAAAGAGATTTAACTTCTTGCTGTAAAAAGTAGATGCGTTTGGGGTTAGCGATCTCCGCAGCTTTAGCGATCGCTTGTGGATTGCGTTCACCACCTTCCATAACGATTTTCACCCATAACCATGTACGAAATTGCCCAATGAGAGTAGCGACTATCCGTAAACCAGGCTCAGAAGCATCAATGAGATCGGCCAAGATATTTAAAGCTTTAGCCGTGTCTCCTGTTCTAACCGCTGCTGACAATTGTAGACTATTTTGTGTAGTATTCCGTACTAACTGTGTAACTATATCTACGTCTAAAGGCTGATTGCTTCCTACCGTATAAAGACGCAGTTTCTCAAGTTCACTGTAGAGTAGGCGTGTATCATTACCCACAGCTTGAGCCAATATTTCCGCAATTTTGGGAGTCAGTTTCACTCCCACAGCTTGAGCCGCTTGATTAACAGCTTGTACTAGCAATTCCGTCTTCCAGGGTGGGATGAGAGGAAATTCTTGGAACTCACTAGCGAATTGCTTCAATAATTTTGTCGATTTTAAGCGTTCATCGGGTTTGTTACGGGTAGTGAGCAATAAAAATGAGTTTTCTGGAATAACTGGTAGAGTTCGCGCCAGTTCTGCTAAAACGTCGTCTGGACAATGGTGACACAAAGTAGTATTCATCAGCCAAACCAAGCGTCCACCCGCTCCAAAAGTTGGTGTCATCGCTTGATTTAAAGTTGCGATCGCAGCGTCAGGTTGCTCAGGGGAGAATGAAGTATAGTTAAAACTTGTCCATAAAGGGTCGAGGACGCGATCGCAAAGCTTTGCGATCGCTCGTTCCATAGCAAAATCATCCTCACCCCAGTAAACATAGATTGGCATAAAAATAGGGAATTGGGAATTGGGAATTGGGAATTGGGAATTGGTGAGCCAGCGCGGTCTTGGGGGTTTCCCCCATGAGCGACTGGCGATCTTCGTAGCGTTAGCGACGAAGGAGCGTCACCCGAAGGGGAATTGGGAATTGGGAATTGGTGAGCCAGCGCGGTCTTGGGGGTTTCCCCCATGAGCGACTGGCGAACCCGAAGGGGAATTGGGAATTGGGAATTGGGAATTAGTTATTTCTCCCTCACTCCCTCACTCCCCCATCTCCCTCATCCCCCATCTCCCTCATCCCCCATCCCCCTCATCCCCCTCATCCTCCTCATCCTCCTCATCCCCCCATCCCCCCATCTCCCCTGCTCCCTTGTCCTCTGTCATCATTTTAGAAAAGCTAAATACTTTTTAAGTCACTCTGTCAATTAGGGGAATTTTCCCTAAAATCTATCAAGTGAGAGCGCGAGGCTACAAAGATTGGACGACAACTATCAAACTTATCTGAACCGGGTAGCAAGACTTACGCTACCAGAAGCTTACAGATCCCAACTTCAGCATATCCAGGAATCTTCTAAATTTCAGCTGCATTCTGGTTCTAGACAAGCAGCACCTTTTCCTGGCTACACACTAATAACCCCATCTGCCGCAGAAAAATCAGAAAACTCTGCTTTCTATGCCCAGATACAAGCTTACCAGCAAGAACTTTTACAGTTGCCTGTTAACAGTGATTTGATTGTCCCTGTACCTCCTGCTAGCTTTCATCTCACCTTAGCAGACTTGATTTGGGACAGTGCTTACCGTGACGCCTGCGAAAAAAATCCTGAATTTGAACAACAGTTACGCTCTTGTTGTGCTGAAATATTTCAGCAGTATCAACAATCCATAACAAGCAACACTAATCCTATTTTATGGCAAATGCTGGGATTGATAGTGATGCCAAGAGCTGTAGGTGTTTGTTTAGTACCCCAGGATGAATACTGTTATGAGCAGGTAATTAAGTTTCGCCGCACAATTTATCAAAATCCGAAGTTAATAGCTTTGGGTATTGAACAGCATTATCATTTTACGGCACACATTACATTAGGCTATTTTGGTGAGGTTTCACCAGATTTAGACCGCACAAACTTTAGCACCTTGCTTTCTCAGTTGAATGAGAAATGGCTGTTGAATACTCCAAAATTTTTGATTAACCGTGTTGAACTGCGGAAATTTGACGATATGACCTACTATCACCGTGAACCAGACTGGCCAAGTTTGGATTTTTAAGTAATTGAAAATTGGGAATTGGGAATTGGGAATTGGGCATTGGGCATGGGGAATACAGTATTAGTTATTCTCCCCGTGCTCCCCTGCTCAAGAGCTCCCCTGTTCCCCTGCTCCCTTTTTCAGTGTACATTTGTAACTATTTATGAACTTCTTAGGGACTTCCAGAAATTAAATTATTCAATTTGGAGAGCGAAGACAATTAATAGACTCTTTCTCCCCCAGCTACCCCAGCCTCCCCTGCTCCCCCAGCTTCAAAAGCGATGGAATATTTTTTTAGTTGCAAGTCCCTTAGAGGTACGGTTATTGCGATCGCTAATGTTTATAAAACCGAAACTACTACAATTTATGGTGATCTAGTGTTTTAATTAGGAAGCTTAAAATTGGGCTTTTTAAGATTGAGAGTGTTAAAAAAAGTAGACTGGTTCACTACTAGCCACAAAGCTTGAAATTGAGCCTCGTGAACTACCTACACTGACTCTTCGAGTACAGTGTAGGCTTCCTGCCCAACAGAAAGCGCAGTAGTGGATTTCTTGCGTCCTCCCTTACTCCGACTTACATCTGGACAACAGGCTTTATCCCCCGTTCCAGAGGTCAAGATTCGTAAACCCTCATCTCTGAGGTTAATACTTGCGTTCACATCTCTGTCATGCTTTGTGTGGCACTTTTCACAAGTCCAAAATCTTACCTCTAGCGGTAAGCTACCGACTTGATTCAGACACACATGACAGGTTTTTGAACTAGGGAAAAATCTATCAACTTCAAGATAAACTTTTCCTGACATTTCTGCCTTGTATTTCAACATGGTGCAAAACATTCCCCATCCAGCAAGTTGGATGGATTTAGCCAAACAATGATTCTGCATCATGCCTTTTACATTGAGATTTTCTACAACAATAACTTGGTTTTCATTAACTATCCTACGTGATAGCTTATGCAGAAAATCTTGACGGCAGTTTGTTATTTTTCTATGAACTCTAGCAACCTTATTTCTAGCTTTAACACGGTTATTAGAACCTTTCTGTTTCCTAGATAGTTGCTGTTGTTTAAGCTTTAAATTCTTCTGATGCTTGTTGAGTAATCTAGGATTTTCAAATTTAGAGCCATCACTTGTAACGGCAAAGTGGTTCAGACCCAAATCAATACCTATTGCTTTACCCTCTATTTTCGATATTGGTTTATCCTTACCATCATCAAAAAGGATAGCTGCGAAGTATTGATTAGAACAGTTTTTAGATATAGTGACAGTTTTAACTTTACCCTCAATTGGTCTATGGACTATTGCTGATACATCCCCTATTTTGGGTAGGGTTAAATAATTATCAGCTACTTTGACGTTTTGAGGGTACTGTATTGACTGCTTACCATGTTTAGATTTGAATCTAGGATATTTAGCTCGTTTTTCAAAAAAATTATTAAACGCTACTCCCAGATTTAAACAAACTTGCTGCAAACATTGTGAGTAAGTTAATGATAACCACTCATACTCTTTTTTTAACTGGGGAATTATCTTTTTAATTTCGTACCCAGACAACCCCTTACTAGTTTTTTTGTATGTTTGGTTCATCAAATTCAAGCAATAATTCCAAAGCCAACGACAACAGCCAAAAGCTTGCGCTAGTAACTGCTGTTGTTGAGCATCTGGATATAACCTGACTTTAACGACTTTTAACATATTAGAGTAAACATCGTTTGCTATAAAAAAGTATAACACAAAAAATGTTGTCGGGTAAGGGTTGGACATTACTACCCTTCCCTCCCCTAACAACCGGACTTGACAGTTTCCCATCATCCGGCTCAAGCCTTACTTCAAGCCAATCAACTTGGATTTAGTGCTGTTGAATCGGCTCTTTGGTGCGTAAGCTGTACGTCCCCTACAAGGGTATCTGTATCAGGTATTTCGTGATATGGTATGGGGCAGTGCGTTGGGGAGCCAGCGCTGTGGTGTTAGCTAGCGTAGCGATCTTCGACGTAGGAGCGTCGGCAACGGGTGAAGCAGCCCCCAACAGGAGCGGTTTCCGTCGTTAGCGTCAGCGCGAAGCGCGAAGCGATAGGTTTAAGACAGTTCAGAAAAAGCCAATTTTTAATTTTGTCTACTTTTCGTGTTTAATGTTGCACAGATATAGAAGCAAATGGCACTTACATGTTGATAATGAACTATATGCCAAGAGGATAGCCAAGGATTACTCCTAAATTACCCTCGTGGAAAATGTACATCTTCCAGTTTGGATCAAATCACAGATTTGAATAAAACTGCCAACTAAACACACACTGATCCTATTTCATTTGCTTGAATAGCTATATTGATAGGATTGATATTCACCATTCTTGACTATGGCTAGTAAGTTCATTGACGTTAGAGAATATACTGTCAGAGCTCATAAAAGACAAATACACACTCGTGTTTTCAATTTTGTCTGTAAAGAGTGCAATCAGGCTACAAAACGCGAGACTTATGGCCCTCGCCCGCTTTATTGCGAACAATGTCGCCCTCCGCAACCACCCAAAAAATCCCAGCAGCCAGCTCAAAAGGCAAAACCTAGACCAATGACTTACAAAAGTGATATCGACTTGGGTTGATTTGAAGCGTTATGAATAGTCAGTTGCAAATAGAACCTCCTCCTGAAAGTTTTCTCTCTCCACTGTTGGAATTACGAGACTACTATACTCGCCTTGTAGAAGAGTACGAAACTTTATATACACAGGCGCGATCGCAGCTCAACCATGTAGAAGCTTTATTGTTTAACTGGTCTTCTACTTCAGATGCTAATGGCAAGCTTTCAACAGCTGAAGTAGTTCATGCAAAACCAACGCCTCCCCAAAAAGACTTGCTGTTATCTTTGCCTGATAGCATTTCTAAATCAAGGATGAACTTGGTAAAGCCTAGCGAGTCTGAATTTCCAAACTCAGAGAACTTGGAGATGGATAATTCTGCTGCTGTGGTTGAAGATACCAGCCCATATCCAGCATCAACAACATCCCCAACTATAGAGACACTTCCACAGGCTAAAGATAAGGTAGCTGACATTCCGATGCTACCCGAACATCAACCTCTAAGTCGGATGGAAGCTATCAAAAAACTATTGCAAGAACATGTTGGTACTGTATGTCACATAGATTTCATTGTGCGATCGCTTTATGGAGATTTAGAACCGACTGTGTTCAAAGTAGTTAAAGGCAGAGTCCAATCCTCACTGACACAAGGCAGAGAAAGAAATGCTTGGTCAGCTATTCCTGATGAGCCTGGTTGTTATACTCTGGATTTAAATTTGGTAACTTCCAATCGTACTAATGGTTACTCTCAGGCTGGTAAAAACAAAAAGAAGAAACCTGTTGTACTCCCGAAAACAAGAGTAGTGCCAATGCTCAAAGCATTTGAGGGGCAATTTTTGATAGATGCGCTTTCCTCTTTCTTACAGCAAAATGCCGGGAAATTTTTCAGTGTTGCTGAAATCATCGCTGGAATTTATGGACAACTAGATTATGAGGAAGTCAGAGAGATCAAAAGCAAGGTGCTCAATGAGTTATCGCGTGGTTATCGCACAGGGCGATTCTCTAAAGTACCTGAAAAAATCGGTCTTTACACTTGGGACTCAAGTTTGATATTAGAGGCTAGTTCAGGCTGAACTATATCTTTGATGTGGGGAGTATGGAACAGATGCAGGGGATGAGGAAGAGTAATTCTCAAAAGCTTCCTCATCTCCTCATAGTTGCTGACTCAGGCCAAGTAATACCCAATTAGAACTCTGTATATCGTTTGATACTGATTCTCCATAATCTTGCATTAAATTATCAGCTTTCTCTCCCTTGGTGTTCTTGGCGTTCTTGGCGCTAGCCTGCGGCAAGCCACTTCGTGTCTACGTTTTTTAATGTTAAGTGCATCTTCACAGAGAATTGGTATGAGGAAAAAAGTAGCGAATGATAACAAAGAGAGAAAAAGCGAAAAATTAGCAAAACTTCACATAGAATTGGTATGACTCATCTAATCTTTTAATATGATGTGTTTTTTTGAGTCAAAACAAATTAAACCTTGCTGTTGTAATTTCCCCATCAATCGTGTGACTGTAACTCTAGTGGTGCAACAGGCACTAGCAATATCTTCATGAGTCAAGCGAACACTGAGACGAGTTCCCCCTACAAAGGGTTCACCGACTTCCTGTTTCAAAAGCTGCAATAGATGATGTAAACGATCTTCTACCCGTCGCTTACCAGCAATAACTAAGAAATATTCAGTCTGCCGTAACCGCTGATTGATTTTTGGTAACAGAGTATGGCTTAGTAATGGGGTTGCTGCTATTTCTGCTACGCAAATTGAAACTATCTCGACATCTGACAGGGCCGTAGCTTGGTAAATGGGCAGAGAGGTCATATTAGAGCCAAAAACCATTTGTGTTGTTGCCAACCCTATCAATACTTCTTCGCCCGTTTCGCAAAAAGTGCTTAGCTTGACCAAACCCTGACAAACATACCAAACTACTAGTGGGTTAAGAGGAATAGTTTCTCCTTTAGAATATTTATACACAGGGCGATCCTGAATCAGACCGCTATTTGTCTCGACTGGTACTAATTCTGTTCGCTGACGTTCATTAACATTACGCAGCAGCCAGTAGAGAGAGCTAACTCTACCATATTGATTACGAACCACTCCTACTGTTAAAGCTGCATCGAAAGCCTCGCCATTAAGTTGATGCAAGCGCAATACTAACTCTCTAACTCTGTCCGCTCGCGATAAGTTGTTAATTTCATTACGAAAGCACTGTCGGTCTTCCAAACGAATAAATTGTATCATTGGTTTGCCCACCAGAAACTGCTTTGGAACATTGAACAACTTAGCTGCACTGACATTAGCTTCTCGAATGATCCCTTCTGCATTAGTAACTAAATAGCCGTCTGGTGCAAACTCAAATAAATCTTGGTAGCGTTGGCGTTCTGCTTCTAGCAGATTTCGTGTTTTTATTAATTCCTCATTTTGTTCATAAAGTTCCTCTGCGGCTAGCTGCACCATCTTTGAGTTGCTATAGAGTTCTTTAAAAGCTTGTGGTAGCAGATCTGGTTGTATCCAAGGCAAAACGCTAGCCGTCTGGTACAAATCTGCCAAACGTTGATGCAATGCTTCTGTGCGTTGGATAAATTGTTCTATATTCACCTTAAATTCCCACTACTTGCTTGCAGATGTTGAGCAAAAGAAGTCTAATATGTGAATCACAGAGGAATTACAATCTGCTTGAGGCGCTCATCAAGTTTTGAATCTTTTAATAAGCTGCAATTGCTGCCCAAGCGGATTTGTAAAATATACATTTAATCTGGTATTCTGCTAATTTTTGAACTTAACACATAACAGATAGCTCATACCGTTGTACTTTAATATTGATACAAATAGGTATTAAGAGACCAGGGGAGAAATAATTTGTATCACTAATTGAATGAAATAGTATGATTACTTTGAACACAACATATTGTAATTCAAGGTACTTGCCCTTGTAAGGGTGTATTTTTGATACTTAGATAAGTGCCAATTGATTATTGTTGTTAGCATAGAATCTACCCATAATCATTTTTTTAGGAATTTTACTAACAGCTTAGATCAATATTAATGCTGGGTATTTCTGAAGTAAAACTTCTATTTTTAAGTATTGTAATCCTACTAAACAATATCTACTGTGTAAAATTTTATCCCACAAACTTATTTTCTATAATGTTTCAGCTTCAAAAAATTGATACTTTAGAAACATATGTTCACTCCTCTACTAATCTGGTAGTGGTAATCATCATTCTCATTATTCATCACAATAGCTATCACTATGCTCTCCAGCTTCCGCCACAGGAATCAAGCTACTACTACCGCAGGTATAGGACTTATGTTAAGGTAGTTTGTGGCGGTTAATACAGTCTAGTTGTTAATATTATATATTTGTAATATGCAATACATTTGATTGGGATTTTATTTAGTTACTATGTATAATTTATTTAAATCTATACAGATAGTAAATTTTTTATTACTGAATTTTGCCTGAACAGAGTTGGATTATAAATATACTCAAAAAAACGCCAGTTAATGATAATTATGCTGGAATAACGTAATTTTTATATTATAAGCTAGTCATCAACACTAAACACTACTAATACTAACTGAATCAGTAGCTCATGTTAGGTAATAGACGAATAATATACTTTGAGTTGCTCAAAAGCTGTTAGTTACTCTTATGTAATCGAAATATTAAAACTTTACGTATATTTGAATACTTTACCTTAATAAAAAAACATATTGATTTCTAAGAAAAGTTAAGTATTCATTTGCCGTACTTTAAAGAAATGTAACAGATGATCAATGTACAAGCTATTATGAGTGATGAGCTTGATCATATATTTATTTTTTTAATTTCTACTAATTGACTTTATTAAAAGTTTATAACTTTAAAAAATTACTTCCTTAAATGTACTAGTTAAATAATGATTATATAACAAATGTTTTAAATTAAAAATCAGTACATTTTCTCTTATTTTTAATAAATATTTGCTTGTATATTTTTGATAGTTGCGTATCATATTTTGACGGGTAAAGCTAAAAATATCAAATCATTATGCATCTATAAATTAAATCCGTTATGCTTTTTAGGTCAAATTTATTTGATTTTACCTAAATCAAATAATGGTTGATTTTTAATGAAGATATTATTAGTCTTTTTCTATATAAATAATAACGCAATTTATTCAACTCTTCAGCCTAAAAATTGTCAAGAATGATGCATCAATACAGTTCTTATCTGCTATTGCTTGTAATAGCAGTCATCTCTGCGTTCAGTGTTAATCCATGTCAGGCTCAGACTTTGCCAGATTCAAATAGCGACAAGGCTAAGATTATTCCTGTATCTCCTGAAGTATCTACGACAGAAGATACAACTAAGCTATCTCAAGTGCGTGATTCTGTTATTTCTAATAATCAGGAAACCATTTTATCTGAAACCACTACTAGTGATGCCCCATTAGCTAGTACTAAATCTAATTTACGTATTCCCATATCCAGTAGAATCTTTGCTGGGCCTTCAATGCAACAATAATTTAAAATTGACTTTGCAAAATTAATAAACCTCTTGCATAAGGGGAAAAAGGGTAAGGATAAAAGGAAGAAGTAACAAGATTATAACTATCCCTTTTTCCTTACCACTATATCTACTGTAAAAATATCTTTTACAGTAGATATAGTGAAAACAATCTTCATACGCTATTAGATATAAACTGGTTTATATTTATATCTTCTCTTTTTGTAGGTTAGACTAAGAGAAAGTTTTTAGGCTTCAATTTAAAGCTTGATATTTCAGATTAGCCTTGAGTATCATCTCCAAGACAGACTTGCTCATAATGTTTTCCAGCAATATCCCAAGTGAATTGTGTTTCTACCATTTGTCTACCGTTGTGAGATAACTCAAAACGCAATTGTGGGTCATCAAACAGTTGACTAATGGCAGTGATGTACTGTGCTGGTTCATTTGCTCGTAATGCTCTAAGTGGTGTACCAGCACTATCTACAGCTAGTCCTTCTAAACCGCGATCGCTTGCTACTACCGGCACACCAGCCGCCATTGCTTCTAAAGTTTTATTTTTAATACCAAAGCCTGTCCGCATCGGCACTACACAGACAGTTGCTTTGTGTAAATAATCTACCATTGAAGGCACTTTGCCAGTAACATTAATTCCTGGTTGGTTTTGCAGTGCTAAAACTTCTGGTGCAGGACGAGAACCAACAATATCAAAAGTTGTATCAGGATAAATTTCTTTGATTCTGGGTAATATTTGAGTACTGAAAAAGCATACAGCATCAATATTTGCTAAGTTATCCATAGCACCGATAAAAACTAAGTGATGTCCTCCTGGGTCGATGGTACGGTTAGGAAATGAAACTAAATCTACTCCATTAGGAATAACTGTAATTTGACTATTAGGTCTAAAAGCTTGTAGTTGAATTTTATCCTCTTCTGTTGTTACTACAATTTCTGAAAACTTAGAGCAATAACTTTGCTCATAACGACGCAAAAGGGGTAAATTAATTTTGTCTCGCAATATATTTTCCGAGATACCAGTTGCTAGTTGATTGCGACAAGTTCCGTAGACAGAACTATGAATATTGACCAAAGTTCTTAGGTGTTTTTGAAAATGCGATCGCACATAAATTTCATTCACGCTATGTTCGCAGGTAATGACATCACATTTTTTCATTTGTACAAAGTTATCAATCCACTCTTGCATCTCAATTGAGTAGCGGTTGAGTACACTTGGCGGTGTCCCTTGTTGCAGAAATGTACCTAATCGCTGTATTTTCGGGAATATTCCAGCCCTAACTCCAGAATCTGGAGGACGTTCAAAAACAACTAGATGATCTACACAATCCCGCAATCCGATTATTTCTGCTTCTGTAACATCGCGATCGCGTTGAGTCACAAGTGTAACAGTATGACGTTGACTCAGATACTTAAGTAAATTAAACGTTCTTACTTGAGTCCCCCCTCGTGTTGGTGGATAGGGAAAGGTGGAAGATAGCATTAAAATATTCATATAGTCGGTAACAGCAATAACACTAGGTGAACTAAGTGATAATGTATATACAATGACTTCATTAAACTCATTATGTCATCACTAATATCCCTTATATCTTTGTTCACCGTCACCAATTATAAATTTCAGCAGATCAAAGCTTAACTAACTAACCGTCATGAACTGCGTACACTGGAACGAATGAAAAGCCTTGTCTTCTTTGTGTCTTGGTGTCTTTTGTGGTTCAAGATTTTTTACTACCCATTACTGAGATGACATGTCGCCACAACTTATGTCAATATACAACTATATACATAAATCTTAAAAAAAACTTTTTAAGCACAAACATAAAGGATTTGTGAAAATGGAATTTTTCGGTGTTTACACCCTTGCTAATGATGTTGTCTACGATCAATTGGTCGCATTACTCAACAGCATTGAGGTTAATGTTAGCCCAGATATTCCTATTTGTATTATTCCTTATGATCAGCGACTCGATCGGGTAAGACAAGAAGTTAATTCTCGCAAGAATGTAATACTATATGAAAATTGGGAAGTAATTCAACGTTGGGAAGAATTTGCTCATCAAGTTTGGGCGGCTCATCCGAGAGAAATGAAAAATAAAGCCTCTCGTCCTACTTGGTACAAAGGTCATTTACAAAGAAAGTTTGTGAGCTTTGAAGGTATTTTTGAGCAGTTTGTATTTTATGACTGTGACAGCTTAGCAATGAAGCCAGTTACTGATGTCATAGAAAAGCTAGAAACTTACGATTTTGTTTTTGATGATTGGGAACATACTAAGCCAATTGCTGTAGCTGCATTAGATATTGAACTTATAGAAAAGTCTGGGTTATATACAGAAGCAGATATCCGCCCTAAACTGCATTGTTCTAGTTTTTTTGGTTCTAAACGCGGATTATTTTCTGTTGAAGAAATCAAAGTTATGAAGCAGCATTTAATAGAGCAAAGGGAAGTTGAGTGGATTAATGAAAAAGGATGGTGGGATGATGCTTTTTTGTTTAATTATATGACTTTGCGATGCGATCGCCCATTATTTAACTTTACTCTTAGCTCTGAATATCAGGATAGAACTGGTAATTGTGCTAATGCTGATACGTTCATTAATGTTAATAATATCCTTTACGATCAACAAGGATTAAAACCAATTCATCGAATTCATTATATGAGCTATTCTTCCAGAGATTTTACATATTTATGTCAAGGAGAAGATATGAATATTCGTTATCAAAAAGAGTTTTTACACTATCGTTTTCTGAAACAGCCAGAACTTAAACCCAAGCAGCTAAATCCACCTAGTATATTCTCCATAGCTAACCGAAATTTCCAAAAAATTTTAGGTAAAATTACAGTTTATATGTAGGGTTTCAATAAGTAGATTTTAATTTAAATTGTTATTTTTTTGATATGACACCAAAAGTTAGTATTTGTATTCCAACTTACAACAGAGCAAATTTGCTGCCTTACGCAGTCAATAGCGTACTAGTTCAAACTTACACTGATTTTGAACTCATAATTTGTGATGACGGTTCTACTGATGATACTGCTCAAATAGTCAGTCAATGGCATGATCCACGAATTCACTATATCAGGCATCCTGTTAATGGTGGGCGTAGTCGCAATATGCGTTCTGGTTTTGAGGCTGCTTGTGGTAGCTACTTTATCAAGTTTGATGATGATGATGCTTTGACCCCTGAGTTTTTGGAAAAAACTGTTGCTGTATTAGACACAGAACCAAGTGTAGATTTTGTTTGTACGAATCACTGGATTATCAATCAAAACAATGAAAAAATTGAATCAGCAACAAGGGAAAATTCTGCAAAGTGGGGAAAAGATCAACTTGAGCAGGGAATCATTCCTGACTTAATCAGACAAACTTTTCTATACCAAAGCTTGCAAGTTGGTTCAACACTATTTCGTCGAGCTTGTTTGCAAGAAGTTGATTATATGCGTCCGCAAGCTGATGGATGTGAGGATTTTGACTTACTAGTAAGGTTAGCGATCGCTGGTAAGCATGGCTATTTTCTGCCAGAATTTTTAATGGAGTATCGCTTTCATGGTGGTCAGACAAGTTTAAAACAAAACTTGCACTTTCTAGCAGCAAAGGTTTTCTGTATCAGTAGTTATAAATTTCCCGACGCAGAATTAGAACAACTGCGACTGCAAAAACTAGCCGGTACACAGCAAGCTTTAGGTTTAAGACTGATTGAAAAAGGAGATACCGCACAAGGACGGCAACTTTTACAACAATCAAGTCGAGTATTGGGGAGCGATCGCAAAATCATGCTGGGTCTGATGCTATCTTATTTACCAGCAAGTTTGCGAAAATTTGCCTTGCAGAGTTTTCGCCAGTTGCGCCCCAAAGACTATACTGAGCAAGTGCGACAAGCTGCTGTTTAAGAAATAGGTAAATTTTCATAACTTAGAATTTCCAAAAAAGCATTCATGAATGAACTAATTCCGCAAATTTCTATCATAATTCTCAACTGGAATGGTAAGGAAGATACACTTGAGTGCTTAGAGTCAGTTCAAAAAATTGACTATCCTAATTATAAAATATTGCTAGTAGATAATGGTTCCATAGATGATTCAGTAGCAACTATTCGAGAAAGATTTCCTCAAGTTTTAATCATCGAAAATGGTGCTAATCTAGGTTTTGCTGCTGGTAATAATGTGGGGATTGATTATGCCATATCCCAAGGAGCCGATTATGTTTTCTTGCTGAATAATGATACTATAGTTGATCCACAAATCCTTTGGGCATTCATCCGTGCAAATGAACAATATCCTGATGCTGGGATACTTGGTTCAAAAATATATTATTACAAACAACCTCAAAAAATTTGGTATGCGGGAGTAAAGTGGATACCAAGCCAAGCCAGATTTCTACATTTAGGATGTGGAAATATAGATAACGACAAAGATTGGCGAGAATTTCAGTTTCCTGAATACATTTGTGGCTGTGCAATACTTGTGAAAGCTGAAGTAGTCAAAAAAATCGGAATGCTGGAGCCAAAATACTTCTTGATGTGGGAAGAAGTTGACTGGTGTTATCGGGCTAAACGAGCAGGATACAAATGCCTTTTAGTCCCAGAATCAAAAGTATGGCACAAAATTTCCTCAAGTTTTAGTGGTGGAGATAAAGCCCCCCATTATCAATATTTTTGGTGGCGAAATCGATTATTATGGGTTGAACGTAATTTCTCTTTCTTAGAAGCACTCAATATATATAAAGCAATTTTTCGGGATACTTTGCGGCAGATTCGTAAATATTTTAATTCCCAATCAGGTAGCCAAGAAAAGTTGAAATCTCAGGCTGCTTTAGAAGGAGTCAAGGATTACTTTCTCCGCAAATTTGGTAATTGTCCTGAGTGGGTTCGTTCTCCAATTAAGCAGTAATTTAGGACTTATGCAGAAGTTAGGCAATAACGAACCGCAGAGGCGCAGAAGACACAGAGAAATGAGAGTTTGAGAGATGTTTTGCGTAAGTCCTATAGTTATAAGACAACACATTTCAGTTAAGCATTTCTCCCTTTTGTTTTTTTCTTATCTCCGCGTCCTTGGCGTTCTTGGTGAAGCAGTCGCAGTCTTGGCGCTTTGCGTCGATTGCGTTAGCGTAGCGTTAGCGAGTCTTCGAGCGTCACTGCTGAACCCGGAGGGCGGTTCGTTAAAAAAAAGTATTTTTCATTTATAGAGTAAATCTATTTTCTAATTCAGGAAATAACTTTTGAATAGCTAGCTCAATCTTACGACCAACTGCTTGCCAAGAATATTCTGCCTGCACCAGTTCATAAGCAGAAACAGCTAGTTTTTTTCCCAAAGAAGGATTTGACCAGAGTTGGCTGACACCTTCAACTAACTCTTCTACTTGATTTCTAATTAACAGATGTTCGCCATCTCTAACTTTGATACCTTCTGCACCTTTAGCGGTACTGACAACAGGACAACCAGCAGCAAAGGCTTCTAAAATTTTCAGGCGCGTACCTCCTCCTTGAAGCAAGGGTACAACCATAACGCTGGCAGCAGCTAAATAGGGCCTAACATCCGGTACACTGCCACTAACGATAATTCTAGGTTCTCGCTGGGCGGCTGCTTGCATAAATTGAGTAGGGTTGCGCCCTACTAGTAGTAAACGGCTATCTGGGTAAAGTTCTTGTAGCCGTGGGAAGATTTGGTTAATGAGTAAGTCAACTGCAACTGTGTTGGGTGAGTATGAAAGCTGACCAAGAAAGAGTAAATTATGCTGTGTATCCTGTAATTTAGTCTGTGAGTTGCATTCACCGGAATGCACGCGATCGTAGTGGGCTACATTAATACCGTTAGGTACAACGTAAGTTGGCGATACTTGTTTGTAATACTGCGTTATTAAGTTGGAGTCATTTTCGCTGCATACCCATACTTGGGTGGCTTGGTTTGCAAAGTCGTTCTCGATAAACTTGAGATGTTGTAGTTGAATCTTTGCTTTTAACTGGGATTTCAAGCCTTGAACTGAACTGTGTCTTTGCTGCAACAATGATGCTTCTACGTTATGGTTGTCAAAGATGATAGGACACCGATAACGCTTAAGAACATTTAGGTAGGAGTAAAGCCACACTTCCTCAATGATTACTAAATCCGGCTGAAATTCGGTGAGGGTTGCTTCTAATTCCTCAGCCGCTGTTTTAGCATAAGCCCAATTCGCATCTGGATGCTTGTCACGATACAGCCACCACAATCGATTTTCTAGCTTTTCCCAGCCTGAACGCTCTCTGGCTACGTTAGAGTGTTTCCACAGAGTAACCCCTGGCAAAGATGTGTTTTTAGGACTCCAGTTGGAAGCTGAAAAAACACCAACAGGGCCAAACTTCATCATGATGTTGATGTTTTGCCAGGTACGTAAGTTTACTCCGCCAATTGGTGGGTAAGGTACTTCTTTCGTGATGAACAAAGTACGAATTGAGTCAGTGGTCACTCAAGTTGTTCTCCTAATAATTCTTAGTGTATGGGCGGGGCGATCGCTGTTTGTTCTCATATAGGTAAAATTTGCTCACAGTTTCTCTATATTTATTACCCTGATCAAACACAGAAGGTTTCATTTGATGAATAAGATTTGCTATTTACTTGTGTCACTTTACCCTCAGCATCAGCTTTCGTAAATGATTGAGAGATGTTATTAAATAAACTTAACCATACTTGAGATTTAGCTAGATTAGAGGTTTAAATGTATTTAAATAAGCTAGGTAAAACATGTTTGACCGTAGATTTTTAGCTTCTTTGGATATCTAAACGAATAAAGATTCATAACAAATGCCTGAGTGAGAATATTAATGATTTTTTAGATTGTTGGAAATATTTGTGATTAACTTCATATAGTTTTTCCGGCTTTGAGCAGAACTTATAGTAATTTGAATATGTGTGAGTAAATTACTTGCGATTTACCATTTACCTGGAAACAAGTATCTTTCTGGCACGTACTCTACTGGTTGAATTTAGCTGTAAATTCTTGGATGTGGTAGTTAAAACTGTCTAGCGTCACTATTGATCACCATGACTTACCCAAACAATAGCCAAAACCCTGATTTTGACGTAGCGTCACCCAGAGGGGTTTCCCCCTCTTGGCCGCACTGATTCACCGCTTTGCGTCTACATGAATTGCCTAAAGTAGGGTGTCGTTTTGCGTTACTACGCTAATCACTACAAAAGACTAGAACATTTTCCAGTGCTTATGAAGAATTTCCTGCTGCTGAGTTGGTCGTCGTTGCACCTCATACTGAATTGGGATTTACTTAGTAAAAATTTGCCATTGATATTGGGGAAGCAATAATTTTGCCCAAGCCTGACAGAGAAAATCTCTACAATCTCAAACTTGGATGAAATTTTGAAGCCATTAAATACTTGGTATAAATAATTATGTTTTTACTAAGTAAGGCAGCTAGTAATAAAGTGTATACACAGCTTACCCATTCAGGACTGTTGGCTGTAATTTCACCTTGGGAAATCAGGTTACTAGCATTGCTTTTGCTACTGATGGGCTAGAGCCAATGGTTTGCTTGTAACACTTGAGTTACTGTTAAATTAGCCAGATTAGCGAAAGATGCAGAAAACCAATCTGAATTTTAAAATACTATTTCCTGACGATTAGCCAGGCTACTTTGCTATTTGGCAGGGTTTACCAGAGTAAATTGCAGTTAGATGAAGAATAGCTTAGCAGATATTGGGAAATTATGAGTTAGGGGTGAAGAATCTCTGTACTAACTCAAATATGACAGCTATATTGATCTGAACACTACTTTTTTAAGATATGGCAGTGAATCCTGCATAAGTGATTCGCTCATTTATCGTGCAAATATTAATTTTTTATTAAATCCATCCCAATGAACACACTTCCCATTAGTAGATATAGATTTTTCCAAAAACTTCAGCCCTTATCTCTATTGAAAAAAATCACTAGTAAGTCTGTTAGTGGTTGTTTGCAAGTGTTTAGCGCTTCAGGTTCTTGGTCAATATATATTGAGGAGGGGAAGCTGATTTATGCTTGCTACTCAGAGAAAATGTTTGAGCCGCTTTACAGAAACTTGCAAAACCTGAGTCAGCAAATTCCTACTCTTCCTTGCGGAATTCATGAGCAGTTGCGGACAATCTTTGAAACTGGTATAGAAAATCAAGCAATACCCAACCCTGATTATCTGGCAATTTGCTGGTTAGTTAGTCAGAAATATATTAGCCCTTTGCAAGCAGCGATGCTGATTGAACAGTTGGCATTAGAAGTTATTGAGTCTTTTTTAGATTTAGAAGAGGGCAGTTATGAATTTATTGGGGAAAGTTTTCTGGATGATATGCCAAAATTCTGTCATTTAAATCTTCGCTTACTAGTAGAACAATGCCAAAAGCCTAGACGTGAAGCGGCTGATCACGAGACATCGCCCCATACAGAAAATTCCCATTCATCAATTCATCGAGTTTACGAATCGCAGTTTTCACAAGCCACAAAGCCAGAAACTAAACCTCAAACTGAGCCGCCACTGTCGAGAAAAAACGATAATCAGGCAACAGAATACTCCAACCGCTCTTTCTCACAGCCAAATCATACTGCTGAGCGTAGTCATGAGCCAAGTTCCCGACCATCTGTTGATAAAAAAACTTACACAATATTTTGTATCGATGACAGTCCAGCGATATTGAGTGTCATCAAGAATTTTTTAGATGAGCAAATATTTACCGTGATTGGAGTTACGGATTCCTTAAAAGCGCTCATGGAAATTCTGCGTACCAAACCAGACATAATTTTATTAGATGTTGATATGCCTAATTTGGATGGATATGAGTTATGCTCTTTATTACGTAAACATGCTTATTTTAAAAACACACCTGTGATTATGTTGTCCAGGAAAATCAGTTTGATAGATAGAGCTAAAGCTAAGCTGGTGAGAGCTTCTGGTTATTTGCATAAACCTTTTACACAAGGTGACTTACTCAAACTAATTTTTCAAAATATTTTGTAATATTATCTCATTTTAATAAATATATTAAAATAAATTATTATTGGGAGATTCAGGATTGAGTATTACTTGGGTGGGTACAATTCTGATTATAGAAAATTCTCTTAGTGAATTAGAGTTACTAAGTAATTATCTAGAAAATAAGGGTTATAAAATTATTACGGCTACTACTGCAAGAGAAGCTCTGGAAATTGCTTTAGAAGAAAAACCAGATGCAATTGTTACTGATGTAGTTATGCCAGGAATGAGTGGGTTTGAGTTGTGCCAGTTTCTCAAAAACCATCCAATCTATCAGAAAGTGCCGATGGTGATTTGTAGCGTTAATAATCAATCAATTCAGCGTTTTTGGGCTAGGAAACAAGGTGCTGATGCCTGCATCAATAAACCCTACACCCCTGAAGAGCTATTGAGTGCTATTCAATCTGTGGAGGCATAAACTTTCTTTGAACTGATTTTCAGTCAGCCAATAGAGTCTTGTGAACCCCACTAATTAGTTATATACTTACTCTTAATTTTTTTTAATACTTGATTAGACAATCGAATGAGAATCAACTTATACTGCTTTGTCAATGCTCAACGGTGACCAGTTCGCCAAAAAGTTTGGTGGTGTCAGCGGTAACGACCCCGATTTTTTCCGGTTAACCATTACGGGTCTAGATGCTGCAAATGCAACTGTGGGTAATGTTGATTTTTATCTGGCGGACTATCGTTTCTCAGATAATTCGCAAGACTATATTGTTGATCAATGGGAACTGGTAGATTTGTCTAGTTTGACGGGAGCCACAAAACTATCTTTCAGTCTAACCTCTTCAGATAACAGTCGATTTGGGCCAAATACTCCGTTATACTTCGCTTTAGATAACCTAATTTTGAATGACCCAAATGCAACAGCAATTCCAGAGTCCTCTTTGGGGGTTGGACTATTATTAGCTTTTGCTACTCTTAGTGGGTCGCAAACTTTGAGAAAGTTGCGAAATAATAAAGTTTTCGGTTCGAGTGAAGAATAGATATACAAAAAATGGTAGTGGGCGTACAGCTGTACGCCCCTAATAACCATCAAACTGGACGACATCCAGATAGGATACTGTGCATATTCACTACTTGCCCAATTACTGCGATCGCAGGTGCGCCAAATCCAGTATGCTCAACTTGCTCGACAATTGTCCCTAACTGACCAATCAATTCTTCTTGTTCGGGTCGCGTACCCCAACGCACCAAAGCTATGGGTGTCTCTGAACTCAACCCAGCTGTGCCTAACTGTTCCACAATATATGGCAGATTGTGAATTCCCATATAAATTACAATCGTTTCGGAACCGTGAGCGATCGCTTGCCAATTCACTGAGGGTTTATACTTACCCGCTGCTTCGTGACCAGTAACAAAGGTGACAGATGAACTATACAGCCGATGGGTTAAGGGTATCCCTGCATAGGCTGCCGCTGCAATTCCCGAAGTAATACCAGGCACAACTTCCACTGTAATCCCAGCTTGTACTAGTTCTGCCATTTCTTCACCACCGCGACCAAAAATAAAGGGATCACCACCTTTAAGTCGCACTACTATTGCATGATATTGAGCCTTTTCCATCAACAGATGGGTTGTTTCTTCTTGCAATAGTGAATGTCTCCCCATGCGCTTACCGGCGTTAATTTGCTCTGCCTGGGGATTAATCATGGCCAGAATTGCCGGACTGACTAAAGCATCATAAATCACTACATCTGCACATTCCAACAAGCTTTTGCCCTTGAGAGTCATTAGCCCTGGATCTCCCGGCCCTGCACCTACCAAATAAACTTTACCCAAATGTTTTTGCCCGTCTTTGTCTGTGCAGTTCATTGATATATCAAATCCAAAATCAAATCGGCTAATTCTGCACTTACTCCCAAGGGCTGCGCCAGTTGGAAAGTTACAGCAGGGAAACGTAATTTTAGCTCTTCTATGGTCTGTGCGATCGCATCGGTTATGCCACCTGCGAATAAAAAGTATGGAAAAATTGCAATTTCTCCATTGCCAGCAGCAACTAACTCTTCTACTTGTGATTCTAAACTAGGAGGCACAGACCAATAAGCAGTCACTGCTCCCAAATTTGCCGCTATTGCTTCCACTAGTTTTTGTGAATCAGGGCGACGGCTACCATGAGCTAAGATAATCCATGCTTGTGCTTTCATTGTAGCCATTTGTTTTGCTAGCAATTTCTCTAAACCAGGGTGACTACCTAAGTATGGTTGTAAGTCAATCATTATATCTTCACCAAGAGCTTGTTGTGCCAGTGCTATTTCCGAGGGAATATCTGTGATCACATGCACTCCCGGTAGCAGAAATAGCGGTACAATTTTTAGGCGATCGCACCCTGAAACCAAAGCACGTTGAGCAAATTGTTTAATTTGCTCGTGTAAAGCTTCAGCACCCATTTCCAGACTTGCTATACCAACCAAAATTTCCTGCTTTGGGGCAGATACCACGCCACCGTTAACAGGTACTAATTCTGGTAAATTTTTTTGCAGTTTTTGATCTACTAGCCCTGCTAATTGCTGCATAGCAATTTCTGGGCGCGGATCACGGCTTCCGTGAGATACAAGTAAATACGCAGATGACATCAGTAAAGTGTAACTCTCGGTTTTTATTGTGCAGTTACTAGCCTAGATCAACAATGGAACTTTAGCACCAGACTCCACCTTTCGGACTTTACTGCTGTTCGGCAGTGTAAGTGTAAAAGTTATTAAATGCACCCACCGTTTCAAATCTATAAGAAGGTAGCCAGGAACTCACTTTTAAATCTGTGCGATAAATACTAAAAACAATGAAGTCTTGTTTTTGTGTCGTTGCTGCCAAGATTTCCTTGATTTGTGGATTTGCGGAATCTACTAGTTTGTCACACTTAGAATGTAGCAAATTTTCTATTAGTTTTGAAGTTTTTTTACAAACGTCCTGTTTTAAGTATTGTGTCAGCCGTTGCAGGGCGTACTCTTCATACTCAGTCTGACTGGGATTAGTCTTCGCCATTGCCACACCACATACAGCTAGTCCTGCTGCTATCATATATGCCATAATAGTCAAGGGTTTCATCTTTCCTAACTGTAGTTCTCCATAGTCGTTGGACTCCAAAGACTCTGAATTAATGAAATCCGTTCCTTGCAGAAAAAAATCTGGATTTGTGGATCAATTAATCAGATAAGTGCTATAATCTATAATCGAGAAGTTAATGGCGAGCGTAGCCAAGTGGTTAAGGCAGTGGATTGTGGTTCCACCACTCGTGGGTTCGAGTCCCATCGTTCGCCCTCTTTCATCTACAGCAATATACTATATTTCTGTAGGAATAGCTTAATTCCCGGAATATCAGCGGTTGATAGTTTCGTACTGAGGCGATATCCCGCCCAGAACTAAAGTTCCGGGCTAATAGTTCAAGTCCACTCAAGTGGACTGAATTTTTCAAGTAGTTCTCACTAGAAGACTTTGGCTATCAAATTCGGAATTCATTCTGAGGCTGGATAAGTCTTATGATCAGACTTGTGTGTACACCGTAGCCTTTTGCTGTGGGGAAGGTTGTTTGTAAGAGGTTAGTCTAACTCACGTTTAATTTTCAGGACTTATGCACCGACTACGATTTTACGTCCGCAGCGAGTGTACTCCTTCAAAGAACCCGTAGGGTAGCGAAGTAATCTTAAAAGCTTAGTTTTTCGTCACAAGTGCGTAAGTCCTAATTTTTTTGGATTACAAACATTAATAATGGAAGCAGATTAACTAGATCTGCTTCCAGTGAAGTTTTTTGAACGCACAGTCAAGCCCTAGAAAAGTCCTAAAAGAATGATGAAAGTTAGTCCACAGAAGGCTAGTAGAGAGATAATCATGATGTTGCCTACGCTGTGGTCAGAATTTGCTAACTTTTGTGTATTTTCAGACATATTGACCGACCCTGTTTTTGTGACTATTTGTTAACAACATTGCAGTGTTTAATTCATGCTTTGCTGCTTCTTTTATTATTGGCTACTTCTTGATTAATCTCTGGAGCGATCGCAAATCGTAATCTAAGATTTTTCCCGTAGTGAAAAGCTGATAACCAGCGAAGAATAAAACTGCTAAGGTCAGCAGCAATAAAAGATTAATTGACGCAAATATCTTACCAGTAAAGATGATAACTAGGACTCCTAGCACTATCAAAATCCATCCTAAGTTAGGGCTAACTCGCCGCTGAAGAAGAATAAAAACCCCAGCACCACATAGCAAGAAGGCGGGAATACTAACAAAAAGACCAACGCGAATATTCGCAGTTAAAACGACAGCAGATACAGCCATCAAAGCCAAACCGATCAACTTGGTTGTTTTATCAACAGGGATTTGTCTTTGATAAATGGCAGTTTGAGGCAGAATACTAGTGGAATTTGAAGTAGCAACGATATGAGGTTGAAGTTGTTTATCTTGAAAAATAAATGTTACTTTAGCTCCTTGTCCAAAGTCTATTTTATCTCCTGGTTTCAGTTGATAGAGAGTTCTAGGTTCCAGCTTGATATTGTTGAGGAACGTACCGTTAGAGCTATCCAAATCTTCAATAAAATAATTACTTCCTTCGACTCGAATTTGTGCATGAATACGAGAAACCACTTCAACATCTGGCAAGCTGGAAAGGTCAAGGTCAGGTGGGATTTGGTCATTCGGCTTACCGATGCGAATAACAGCAGAATTTGGGGCAAACTCAAAGGAAGTATTGGTTTGGACATGCAACAGCTCTAAACTTAGCCCTGTGGTGTTAAAAGTGTTGATATTTTGCATGGCTTGTTTTTTAAAAGAGCAATTTCTAGATTATTTAGCGGAAGGTATATCAGAGAAGGCAACTTTTAACGGGAGCATTTCAAACCTAGCACAATCAAATCTAACCATAAGCTCATTGGCATTCAACTTGCATCTCGAAACAGGAAGCATGAGTACTTCTTATTTCTTCCTCATCCCCCTCATCCCCACGGCAGTTGCTCCACTTGGGGGAACCCCAAGACCGCACTGCCTCCTCATCCCCCTCATCTCCCCCTGCTCCCCAATCCTTTAGAGTCAAAGGGGTATTAAGCGATCGCCTGTAAATTTTCCGGTACAGTTGGAAATATCACCTGTTTTCTCTCCTGACGCAAGGGTATCTCAATCCAAAACTCAGTTCCTTTTCCCTGTTGGGACTCACACCGCAGTATTCCAGAGTGTTTCTGCACAATAATCTGGTAGCTAATCGATAAACCTAGTCCTGTTCCTTGTCCCACAGGTTTAGTGGTGAAAAATGGGTCAAATAACTTTTGTCTCACTTCTTCTGTCATCCCTGGGCCATTGTCAACAATTCTTACTACTACTCGATTATTGCTGGTCACTTCGGTATGAATAAGAATCTGCGGTTTAGTCAAGAGTCCATTGTCAAAAGTCAATAGTTTAGAATTGTGAGCTTTTGACTCTTGCAAAGCATCGATCGCATTATTAATAATATTCATAAACACTTGATTTAACTGCCCTGCATAGCACTCTACTAAAGGCAGCTTGCCATACTGTTTAATCACTTCAATATCTGTACACTCTGGCTTGGCTTTTAGTCGATTTTGCAAAATCAACAGCGTACTATCAATACCTTCGTGAATATCGACCTCTTTCATGTCTGCTTCATCCAGACGAGAAAAGGTGCGTAAAGACAAAACAATCTGCTGAATTCTTTGAGATCCCATTTTCATCGAACTAATGATTTTGGGGAGGTCATCTAGCAAAAACTCTAAGTCAATTTCCTCTGACTTTTCCTGAATCTTGTGTCCTGGGTTGGGAAACTCTTGTTGGTAAAGGCTGACTAACTCTAGCAGTTCTTGAGTATATTTATTGGCGTGAGTGATATTGCCATAGATAAAATTAACAGGGTTATTAATTTCATGTGCTACCCCCGCCACAAGCTGACCTAAGCTGGACATTTTCTCAGTTTGAATCAGTTGAGCTTGGGTGTTTTGGAGTTCTTGTAAAGCTTTTTGGAGTTCTGTTTCTGCTTGTTTGCGTTCAGAAATTTCCACCTCTAAGCGCTGGTTCATTTGGGTTAATTCAGTATTTTTCATCAATGTTTCACGGGATTGGGCTAGTTTCATTGCCATATGGTTGAATGCCTTAGCCAGGTCTTCTACTTCATCACCAGTCCGAATATCTAGGCGGTAGTCTAGGTTTCCCGCTGCAATCTCCGCCGTTCCTAGCTGTAAAATCTGCAAAGACTTGATTATAGGACGCCAGATCAGCACAAATATCACAACAAACAAAATTATAATTACTTGCACAACTATAAAGGTAATAATTCTCTGCACTTGATAAAGGCTTTGTAACTGCTCGTCTACTAATATGCGCTGCTGATTAGCACGTTCAACCAGCTGGTCAACGAACAACTCAATATCTCTACTAAAGGCATTGATACTGATAAAATACTGCTGAGAATCTGCCAAACGGGTTTGACTGGAATTTAAGTAGGTTAGCTGACTTGCTATTTGGCTAAGAAACTGGTGACGACGACGAATTACTGAGATTTCCGGAGCATCTGGGAGCAACTTTTCTAAGCGATTGAGTGAGTCTAGAAACTCTGTTGAGAACTTGATTGTTTCTGTATCATCAGTCCTCAGTAAAACAGCATCCTTCAGCCCAATAATTTCAGACTTCAAAGCATTTTTGACTGCCAGGGCAAGTTTGACAGTTTCAGTACTTTGATTGGTTTTCTCACGAATAGTCTGTCTGATCTGCTGCACAACTACAATATTGCCAACCAGAACAGCTACTATGAGTCCGACAGATACAGCCGCACCTGTGAAAAACTTTGTAGAGATTTTCATTTTGCCGGAATAGAAATTAATTTCAGATCTTTGTGGAGTTGCTGAATAGAAGCGTAATCTGAAGGGTTAACAAGAGTGTATCCAGCTGACTCAATTCCAGTAATATCCTCAATACCATCTGGACTATTAATAAAAGTCTGTTTCAGCTGTTGGATTAACTCAGGAGGTAGTTTTTTAGATACTACTATAGGGGAATTGGTTATAGGAGGAGATTCCCACAGAACTTTCCAACTTTGATGTGTGAGCTTACCACTTTTTTGATACTTCAGGTAGGATGGAATATTAGTTATTGCTGCATCAACAATGCCATTTTGTAGTGCATCCATACTCTTGTTATGGCTGCCAGCATAGATAACTTGAGCAAAATCCCGCTGGGGATCAATACCAAGTTTATGAAATGTTGCCAAGGGCATTAAATACCCAGATGTTGATGATGTGTCCACAAAGGCTATGCGCTTGCCTTTGAGGTCTTTAAGGGTTTTGATGGGACTATCTTGTTTGACGAGAATACATGACCGATACCAAGGTTGCCTAGTGTATTTATCGATCGCAGTAACCAACGGTTCAACTTTAGCACCCCGCTCTACTGCCTCAACATAGCCTAAAGGGCCTAAATAAGCCATATCGAGCTTATCCTTGACCAGTAAGTCAATAATTTCCTTATAATCCTTAGCAATCTGGAAATCAAAGGAAATTGCACTCATAGATTGTACTTTCTGTATTTTTTGTGTCCCTTGTGTCCCTTGTCTCTCTCGCCTCCCTTGTCCCTCCAAGGTGTTGGCTTGCGATTCGGTATCAACTTTTCGCTTAAAGGACTCCTCTAAGTATTCTTTTAAGGATTTAATCATCCTTTCTTGTTCTGTACGACTTTGCACTGGCAACACCCCAACTTTTAAGGTAGATAAGTGATATTTGCTAGTTGCTGAAGCCTTTTCCACAACAGACTCATGACTTCCAGATACTTTTTCTGTACAGCCTGCACCCAGTAACGCCATAACTATCGCTAAAAACAAAACTCTGCTTTTGCTCAATAAGCGATGTTTAGGAGTCAGCCTGTGTGTGTCTACGCATTTCTCCATAAAATTATTCAAATTATAGATAGCTGAAAAATTACCAGACTGGAGCTAGCAACCCAGAGGATTGTTTACTCAGTACTAGGTTAAATCTATTTTTCCCTAAAAAAAATGTAAAGGTAACAATTTTGAGTGAAAAGGCAAATTTTGATTGCTGAAAAAAACAATATAAGTGCGCTATAACGCGTATTTATTCATTTATTTAACGGGTATTTGAATCCAGAACTCTGTGCTTTTTCCTAATTCTGATAGACATTGCAAAGTTCCACCATGTTTTTCTACTACAATTTGATAGCTAATGGAGAGTCCTAAACCTGTTCCTTTCCCCACAGGTTTAGTTGTGAAAAATGGATCAAATAAACGCGCTCTCACTTCTTCAGTCATCCCAGAACCGTTATCAGCAATCCGGATGGAAATCAGATTTTGATCTAAAACTTCAGTCCGAATTCTAATTTGTGGTTTTTCAGTAATTTTTTTGTTAATAAATGATTCTTCTAAAGCATCAATCGCATTAGTAATAATATTCATGAATACCTGATTTAACTGCCCTGGATAGCAATCAACTAAGGGCAAATCACCATATTCCTTAATTAAGGATATACCAAGCCCATTACCATTATTTTTCCAACGATGGTGCAAGATCAGCAATGTATTTTCAATTCCTTCATGAATATCAACTAACTTTTTATCTGCTTCATCAAGACGCGAAAAATTTCGTAGACTCAGCACAATTTCCCGAATCCGGTTAGTGCCCATCTTCATAGAAGATAAAATTTTGCTTAAGTCATTAATCAGAAATTCTAAGTCAATTTCTTCAGAGAAATCTTCAATTTCTGTTGTGGTATTGGGATAGTTTTTTTGATATAGTTCTAATAGAGTTAATAACTCTTGAAAATATTCATGAGCATAGGTTAAATTACCATGAATAAAATTAACTGGGTTATTGATTTCATGGGCAACTCCAGCCACCAATTGTCCTAAACTAGACATTTTTTCGTGCTGAATCAGTTGAGATTGAGTTTGCTGCAACTTATGCAAAGCTTCGGTGAGTTTTTCTGCGTGAGTTTGAGCGGCTAGCGTAGCAGCACGACTTTGAGTGTAAAGTTGGGCATGATCGATTGCGATCGCTAGTTGATCGGTGACAGCTTGCAACAGCCCAATATCACTATTACTCCAAACGCGTTCGCCACTGCAATGACTACAAACAATTGCCCCAAATTCTTCAGAATGGCTTTTAACTGGGAGTAGCAGCCAAGAAGTAATATCAAACTCTTTTAGCAGTGCTTGGATATTCTGATCGAGTTGAATTTCTCTATGAATATTGTCGATACAAACTAGTTCTTGGCTAACAAGTGTATTAGTCAAAAAAGTATTATTTTGCAGCGAAATACTACCTAACATAGAAGGTAAATGATATTGCCTCGCCTCATGAGAAATAGTCAGGGTGGGTTGAGATGAATGAGGCAAATATTGCAAAAAATAACAGCGGTCAACTTGCAACAAACTGCGGATTTCATTAACAGCAGTTTCTAGAATAGTATCAAGGTCAAGGGAACTACGAATTTGACTTGCTAAACTCAGTAATAAGGCTTCTCGACGACTGAGGAGTTCTTCTCGCGCCCAAATCCGATCAATAGCAACGGCAATATTATTTGTAATCCACTTTAAAATATTATGAGTTGGTTCTGGAAATAATTGTTTACTAAATAAGGCAATGATGCCAATTAATTGTTGCTCTACAATTAATGGATAAGCAGAAAATAATAAATTCGATAATGCAGCATCTAGCAGTTCTTCTTGATTATTAATTCTGACTTCTTCATTTAAAATGGCTTGATGGGTTTTAGTCATCATACCAATGTAATTTTTGGCTAAAACCATGTGATGAGGAAAATCTTGAGTATTACTCAAAGCACTACATTCAACATTTGTGCAATGAACACCAGCTTGCAATTGCAGTTGATTTGTTTGTCGTTCAAAAGTCCAGATACAAACAAAAGCAACGCTTAAATACTGGGACATGCTGTTAGTACAATGCTGAAGAATTTCTGGAAGCGTACCACTTTGAGATAACGCCAAGCTAACTTCTGCACTCAACAGTGACAAGCGCGATCGCTCTAATAAAGCCATCTCTGAAAGCTTACGCTGTGTAATATCTGTACGGATTGCTACATATTGATGAGGTTTTCCATCGAAACCCAATAGTGGGGCAATAAGAGTATCCACCCAATAAAAAGAGCCGTCTTTAGCCTTATTTTTAATTTCTCCCTTCCAGATTTTTCCTTGAGAAATTGTTCTCCATAATTTCTCAAAAAATTCTGGGGAGTGATAACCAGAATTAATAACCCGGTGGTCTTGCCCTAAAAGTTCTTCTCTGGAATATTTAGAAACTTGACAAAATAAATCATTAGCATAAGTAATAGTACCTTTTTTATCAGTGATAGCTACTAGGGAGTGGGCATTTAAAGCAAATTTAAAAGCTTCTAGTTCTTGAATATAATTTTGTAAAACTAACTCTTTTTGTTTACTAACAGTAATATCATGAGCTAATGCATAAATTAACTTTTCTTCAATAACTGGAGTTGCATTCCATGATAACCATTTGTAGGAACCATCTTGACAAAGATAGCGGTTTTCAAAAAAAATGGTACCTACAGCATTTTCCAGCTTTTGAACAGTTAAAATAGTGGATTCGCAGTCTTCTGGATGAACAAATTCAATAAATGGTTTTTCCAGCAGTTCCTGAGTTGACCAACCTAGTATTTTTGTCCATGCTGGGTTTAAATGTTTAAAATAACCATCAAAACTTGCAATACAAAATAAATCTAGGGAAAGTGAGAAAAATCTAGAGTATGTTTCTTCTGAATGGTTGTACTCAGACATAGCTTGTTTCATCCATTTTGTGATAGATGTTCACCGGACAAAGGAAATCCCAGAAATAAAATATTTGCTTGAAAGTTGTTGACCGATTACTGGTTGCCAGTTCAGAACAATCACAAGATGATATTTATTTATAAGTCCCTAAGTCATACACTTTTTGCCGCTAAAACATCCGTAGCTATGAGATATTATCAAGCCCAATAAATACCCAAATTAACTTCTGGGTCTTTTAGCTATGGAATGAAGCACAAAACCAAGTTGATGTAGACGTGAAGACTATAACATGTTGCCTACACGGAGAGTAAAGTTATTTTTTATTCTTTTTTCTACTGAATATATATTTCCCTAAAAAACTGTAAACTCAACGTTTACTTTTGAGATTTTAAATAAGAAGTGTTACATAAATTAAATTATTTCAGGACTTATACAACTGGCACACATATTTTCTGCGATCGCAGTCAATAGTCAAAAGTCAAGGTTTTTTGGACTATTGACTATTGACTCTTGACAACCCAGTATGACGCTTGCGTAAGTCCTTTATTTAAGCAATACTCCCCCGTTTGCGTGCTTCTTTGTAGGAAGTTCCCACATTTCTCATACCTGCTTTAATCATTTGTCTTTCTAAAAGGGCAAAGAAACGGGTTTTATCTCCACCTCTGACTACTGCTTGATTGTGTGCTTCTGCGATCGCAACAGGATAGCCATATCCTTTTTGTACCTGTGCTAGCATTAATCCCAGTGCCTGATCAAACATCGGTGTATTTTCAGCTACCCACTGAGGAACTTCTATCCGGGCAATTTCGGTGCCGACGTGGACATAACAAAAGTAGATGGTTTGTTCACCGTAAAGTTCTAGAATCCTGGCATTACTGCGCCAGAGAGGGCCGCGTTGTCCTGGTTGGAGTTGGGTTGCCCAAAGGGCAGTATCTCGCAAAGGTTCAAAAATTTTGCAAGGGACTTTTTCTAGCTGATTCGGGCAAAAACTCAGACAGTCGGGTACTGGATGGGTACAGGCTAACAAACGTAAAAAGTTCATGCCTTCGATATTGCGGGCGGCGCTAAGATAACCCATCAAAGGAATTTGGGCATCACGCAGCTGTTTCCAAGCTTCTAAGACGGGAGGTAAAATGCGATCGCGTGCATCCAAAGGCAACTGTTCTAAAAACCAGTAAATTAACGAACCATCTACCATTGCTAGGGTTGGTGCTTCCCCTTTAGCTTCACATGCAAGTTCTGCTAACACTGTGGCTTCGCTGGCTGTGCGGCGAAAACTCATCCATTCTTCAGTTCTAATTCCCCACTGCCGGGACATGTATAAATCTTCCGGGCGATAAAATACTTCTGGCAAACTATCGAGTAAGGGATGGCGGTTTTGTCCGTAGTGCAAGACTACTCTGCCAATATTTAAAAGATAGCAATAAGCAATTTCGTGATGGTTGGGGGCAATTTGGGAACCGTCAGTAGCGACAACGGTATGTACCTTTGGTGGTACAGGAATATCAATGCAGGTTTCTAGTGGCTCAATGGGGGTAGCATTAGCAAAGAGAATGCGATCGCGCCATTTTTCCTGACGATTTACTAAATCTTGTTGAGAATTGTAAGCATTTTTGAGATGTTGTTGGGCTAATTCTAAACGCTGGCGACTGGCAGCAGCTTCTAAGGTAAGATGCTGACTTAAACCCTGCATTTGTCGCGCTAATTTTGTTAAATCAAGCATAAATGTGAGTGAGGAGTGAGGAGTTGAGAGTGAGGAGTTAGGAGTTAAATAATAACTCCTCGTTTCTCAATCAATCAAAGCCAAGCAGAAAAATCTTTAGCAAAATGAGAAAGTGATAATAGCTGAATTCGCGGATCGTTTTGCGCGGCTTTCCTTTCTGGTTGAGTATTATACCCCCAATCTGCTAAGAACAGTTGCACATCTGCCAGGTCTGTTTGCTGTTGGACTAACTGCAATGTCTTGAGTCTGTCTTCTACAAACCATAAACTTACTGGCTTTTTAGCTGCCTGAATTAATTCTCGCAGAATTTCATATTTAGGGCGCTTTACTTCTTTGCCAAAAATTGCCGTTGGTGGTAAATCTACCCCTTCTTGTTGCAATAATTGCTCTACAAAACGTCCTTCTTTGGTAGTGACAATGTATACTTTGACTGCACTGGCGACGGTGATTTTGATTTTTTCCACCACTCCCGGATAAAATTTATGCAAACTTAGCCAAGCTTCTAAATCGGTGTTAATCCATTCATCTCGCAAGTTGTCTAGTTTTGCACCAATGTCTCTAGCCTGTAGTTTATCGTCTAACAAAATTTGTGGGGCAATAGTTACCCATTCCTGAAGAATTTTGTCATCAGAAATTCCATCTATCAACGCTTTAATCAAAACAGGCATTTCCCATCCGGTTTCAATTACAGGTCGTAGGCGATAAAATCTCAATGCTAAATCATCTGGTGGTGTATCGTTAGCTGACGACCAAATTAGAGAGTAGGTACGCCACGCTACCTCAAAATACTCAATTAGTCCGTCGCAAATCACTCCGTCAAAGTCTAAGGCTAAAATCGTGGGACTAGTTGCTGTCATTGTTTTGAGGATGAAAACTGCTGTTGTCAGCTTACTTGATCAGCAATTATTTTTCTGTATCAGGAATAGTTTCCACTGCCAATTTGGCTTGTGTTTGACGATGAGTAAAAATACCGTGTCTAGGGCTGAATAGTAATGCCAATAAAAATAAGCCAGACACGACTAATACGATCGCTGGCCCAGAAGGTAAATTATAAAAATAACTTATATACATCCCGCTGATACTGGAAAATACACCAATGACTGCACCCAAAATCATGACTTGGTGTAAACGTTTGACCAACAGATAAGCGGTTGCTCCTGGTGTAATTAAAAGTGATAACACTAAGATGACACCTACAGCTTTCATGCTGGCGACAATTGTTAAAGCAATCAACAGCATCAGTCCGAAGTTAAGCCGATTGACTGGCAATCCCGCTGCTTGAGCGCCTAAAGGGTCAAAGGTGTAAAATAAAAGTTCTTTGTATAATAAAACTATAACTATTAAAACTATTGCGGCAATGATAGCAGTATCTCGCACTTCATCAACAGTAACGGCGAGAATATTACCAAACAAAAAGTGATTCAAATCAATTTTGTTATCTTTTTGAATAATAGTAATTAAAGTAATACCAAGGGCAAAGAATGCTGAGAAAACTATGCCCATTGCCGCATCTTCTTTAATAGGCGATCGCGTTCTAATCCAAGCGATCGCCATTGTACTCAAAACACCGGCAATAAATGCCCCAATAAAGATATTTCCTCCCAGCATAAAGGCGATCGCTAGCCCTGGCAAAACTGAGTGGCTAATGGCATCACCTAACAATGCTAGTCGCTGCACCATCAAGTAACTGCCCACAACAGCACACAACAAGCCGACTAAAATGGCAATCACTAGCGATCGTTGCATGTAGCCGTAATGCAACGGTTCAATTAATGCTTCTAGCATATTTTGTTAGTTGTCCTTTGTCAGTTGTCATTTGTCATTTGTCATTTGTCATTTGTCAGTTGTCAGTTGTATTTTGCTACTATTACAACAGTTTGTAAGTAAATGAAATACACATCTTAAATATGATAAATCTTGTGGGGTGGGCATCCTGCCCGCCCTTTTGTATCTTATTCAGATAAAATCTGCTGTAACCACTAACCACTGACCACTGACCACTAACTAATCATAGTTTATGCTGCATCAGCATGGTACATTACTTTACCGCCATAAGCGCTCATCAAGTTTTGTTCTGTGAGTACTTCTTGGCGCGAACCTGTGGCGATTAATTCACAATTTAGTAATATTAAATCATCAAAGTGAGTGATTGATTCGCCTAAGTCGTGGTTGACTACTAACACGATTTTGTTTTCAGCAGCTAGTTCACGGAAGACTTGAAAAATCACAGATTGAGTTTTTTGATCAATGCCCACAAACGGTTCATCAAAACAGAAAATGTCTGCTTGCTGCGCTAAAGCACGGGCTAAAAATACCCGCTGTTGCTGTCCTCCCGAAAGTTGTCCAATGGGGCGATTTTGATATTGACTCATTCCCACTCTTTCGATGGCGTTTTTTGCTACTTGGCGACTAACTGCTGAGAAGCTACGCAACCAACCTGTTTTCTTTACCCGTCCCATCATCACTACATCCCAGACTGTAGCGGGGTAAGTCCAGTCAATTTGGCTACGCTGGGGTACGTATGCAACTTTCTCTAATTGTTGCATCAATGATTTACCCTGGTACAGCACTGTACCACTGCTAACAGGTACCAAGCCTAACATTGCTTTCATCAGCGTACTTTTACCCGCACCATTGGGCCCAAAAATACCCGTTAACTTTCCTGGGTTGACAACACAGTTAACATCCCTCAAAGCCTCTTGTGTGCGGTAATATACCCCAACATGGGCAATATTAATGCTTGCAGTTGTGGCGATCGCGGTGTCTTTTTGAGGATAAACCCGATCAAAGCTGGAATTGGCTTCTAAGGAAAAGTTAACGGTTCTCATGGTGTTATTTCTGGGATGCAAGGGAAAAATGAAAAGAATATGAGAATAATGTACCCTAAAAAATGAAAGAAATATGAAAATAACTGTAACAAGACCATGAGAGGAATGACTCGATCCACAGCTAGATATCGCTGGCAAGCTTTGGTAGGAGTGCTTTTGGGACTTTGGATAGGTGGCTGTACCAAGGTAGACTCTAACAATACCTCTCCTGGGACAGTTGGCAAACCGCGAGTCGTTGCAACTAGCACCATCATTGCTGATTTGACACAAGAAGTTGCAGGAGACGAAATTCAGTTAACTGGAATTCTCAAACCTGGTGCTGATCCCCATGTTTATGAACCGGTACCAGCAGACAGCAGATTTTTAGAACAAGCAGACTTGATTTTGTATAACGGTTACAACTTGGAACCGGGAATAATTAAATTAATGAAAGCCTCTGGTGGCAAGGCGCAGCAGCTAGCGGTAGGAGAATTTGTCAAACCTTTGCAGTTAGATAAAAAAGGTGAAGTAGTACCAGATCCTCACGTTTGGGGTGATGCAGAAAATGCGATCGCTATGGTAAATGCAATTCGGGATGCTTTAATTAAGTTATCGCCTGAAGATCAAGCAGAATTTACTCAAAAGGCAGCGCGACTGACTCAACAATTAAAGCAGTTGCATAGCTGGACTAAACAACAAATTCAAACTATTCCCCCAGATAAACGCAAACTCGTCACAACCCACGATGCATTTCAATATTATGGACGAGCTTATGGGATTGCGATCGCAGGTACTTTAATCGGCATTAGTACCGAAGAACAACCAAGCGCCCAAACAGTACAACGATTGGTAGAATCAATTAGAAAGACAGGCGTTCCGGCAATTTTTGCTGAGACAACAATTAACCCAGCTTTAATTAAAACTGTTGCTCAAGAATCAAACATTAAATTAGCACCACGTCAACTATACTCTGATTCAATTGGTGCAAAAGGCAGTGATGGAGATTCCTATATTAAAATGATTGAGGCTAACACCCGCACCATTGTAGAAGCATTAGGTGGTAAATATACACCTTTTCAACCAAATAAGTAGAATCAAAAGTGTCATTATTCATTTGTCATTAGTCATTAGTTATATAACTTTAGGTATGGATTTTTGATTTGAATCATAAACTATCTCCAGAGAAAGAACGCATTGCAACTTAATTTTTCTACATTAGATTGTGGTAAATACATTAAATTTGAATTTCTGAGAAAGCCATGACTAAAGAAGTAGAAAAACAAAATAATCAACCAGATACTCATCAACCAGTAAGTCAAGATTGGCATTCCCAAGATGAGCCTAATGTAAAAGAAAGAAACTTAACAGCCAATCCAGGCGATCGCATTGATGAAAGCCAATCAGTTGAAGAAAAAGCAAAACAAGTTGCAGTAGATTCCCCAGACATCACAGGCGACCATATTACAGTCCCGACATACTTCGTTGTGGATGAACCAAATGGTGAGAAAAAGGCACTCCACCATGTTAAAGATGCAGAAGAAATTTCTGATGTAATTCGCCAAGCACGAGTTGATGAAAATGGAAACCGGATTTGGTGGTAGATTCTAAGTTTGTTTGCGTGCGTAGAGACACCATGTCCAGCGTCTCTACGCAAATGCTCAGATAAAATCAATATTAACGTGAGTTTGACAAACCTCTCCCTCTCCTAAAAGGCTTACTCCTTACTAGAAGCAAGCGATCGCGTTGTGTCTTTGTAAGGAGAGGAACGAAAAACGAAAAAATCAAGGTTTGACACCCCTCTTTTTGTAGGAGAGGGGTTGGGGGAGAGGTCATAACAGAACTCATCAAACTCACGTAATTTTATGTAAACGGAGTTCAACATAATTACTAATTCGTAATTTGTAATTCGTAATTAAAAGGGTTTGAGTCAAGAGCTAAATATGCGTGAAAATTAGCGGTCTTGAATTAGTTGGGTTCTAAATCCCCAACTAATTCAATTACGAATTACGAATTATCAATTACGAATTATTATAAACTCGTCCTTTCCATGAACCGCCGCGCCCTTGCCAGTGACGAATTGCAGAGTCTAGAGTCATTAATGTGTAGAGAAAAGCGATCGCAGGTAAGCTAAAAGCTAACCAAAAAGGACATTTGTAGAAACGGATTGTAGGGTAGTAAGCCCAAGTCATCAACAGCCATGCTGATAAACTTGTAAATGCGATCGCCCAATTCCCCATAGCTGCACCTAAAATCACACCCACAGGTGGAACTAGATAAATAACGGTCATCGCCACCAGAGTACCTACTAACAGCAATGGAGAATAATTAAGTTGAGTATAAGCCGTGCGGGCAACCATATTCCAGATTGTTGCTAGAAAAGGATAAGGACGCAAACTGCGGGTTAAAGAACTCAATCCCAGCCAGATACGACCCTTTGGGGAAGATGGGAATTGGGAATTGGGAATTGGGAATTGGGAATTGGGAATTGTCCCCTGCACCCCTGCTCCCCTTCCCCTCTCCTTAACAGCCAAAGCTAGGGCACAATCGTCGATTAAAGTTTGGCGAATGGCTTGGATACCACCAATTCGTTCTAATGCTTCTCTACGAATTAAGATACTACCGCCGGCAGCAGCAGCAGTTTTTTTGTTGGGGTCATTGACCCAGCGAAAAGGATAGAGTTTTTGGAAGAAAAAGATGAAAGCGGGAATCAATAATTTTTCCCAAAAGCTATCACATCTAAGTCGTACCATCACAGAAACCAAGTCTAAATCTTCTTGTTCGGCTTTGGTGACAAGTCGGCGGAGATTGCTTTGGTCATGTTCGATATCTGCATCAGTTAAGAAAAAGTAGTCTGGTGTCAGTGCTGTAGCTTTTTGAATGCCTTGGTCAACAGCCCAGAGTTTTCCCGACCAGCCAGGGGGTAATGATTCGCCAGAAACAAGATGAAATTGCTTGGCTTTATCGACAGCGTGGGCAACACCTTCAGCACAACCTGCTGTACCGTCCGTGCTGCGATCGTCTACTAAAAATACATGGAAAGTACCAGGATAGTCTTGGAGTAAAAGCGATCGCAGAGTAATTGGTAACAAGTCAGCTTCGTTACGGGCTGGAACAATAGCACAAACTGTTGGTAAAGATTGTAGCTGACTTTCACCAACCTCTAACAGCTGGTCTGACCGCCAAAACTGCCCCCGTAAACTCAATAATCCCAACCAAATTATCAAGGATAAAAGCGTTAGTCCTAGTAGAATTGCACCCATGACCCAAAAAATTAAAGCTTGAACCCTGATATTTTATACCTCGTAATAACCGCAGCGTCTAACCGTGGTATCTTTCTTTCATACTTGACACTTCATCCTTCATTCTTCAGTTGATGCAAACACAAGAGCGGGAAAAAGTCAATAAAGTCGCTGCGGCGATCGCATCTAGCCAACAATATCTGCTTTCGATGCAAAATTCAGCAGGTTATTGGTGGGCAGAGTTAGAATCTAATGCCACCATTACAGCTGAAGTAGTCCTCCTACATAAAATTTGGGGAACAGACAAAACAAGACCTTTGCACAAAGTTGAAGCCTACCTGCGTACTGAACAACGGCAGCATGGCGGCTGGGAACTTTTCTATGGAGATGGGGGAGACCTTAGCACGTCGGTTGAAGCTTACATGGCGCTGAAGTTGTTAGGTGTACCAGCAACAGATCCGGCCATGATTCGGGCACGTTCTTTTATTCTAGAGCGGGGTGGCATCAGCAAAACTCGCATTTTTACCAAATTACACCTAGCCTTGATTGGGTGCTACGACTGGCGCGGCATTCCCTCGCTACCACCTTGGATCATGCTCTTACCTGCGGCTTTCCCAGTTAATATCTACGAAATGTCGAGTTGGGCGCGTTCTAGCACTGTGCCACTGTTAATTGTATGTGACCAAAAACCTATTTTTGTGACTGAACCAGCTATCACCTTGGATGAACTATATACTGAAGGTGTGGATCAAGCCAGGTATGAATTACCCCGAAATGGCGATTGGACAGATTTATTCCTGACCCTTGATGATGGGTTTAAGTTAGCAGAAAGCTGGAATTTAGTTCCTTTTCGAGAAGAAGGTATACTAGCCGCAGAAAAATGGATTTTAGAACGGCAAGAAGCCACTGGTGACTGGGGTGGCATTATTCCAGCCATGCTGAATTCAATGTTAGCTTTGCGGTGTCTGGGTTATGACTACAATGACCCCATTGTGGAAAGAGGTCTGCAAGCCATTGATAACTTTGCCATTGAAACAGAGTCTAGCTACCGAGTCCAGCCCTGTGTTTCACCAGTCTGGGATACAGCTTGGGTAATGCGTGCTTTAGTAGAATCTGGTTTTGCCCCAGATGATCCGGCTGTGGTCAAGGCTGGTGAATGGTTGCTGCAAAAGCAAATTCTCGACTACGGTGATTGGAATATCAAAAATACCCTAGGAAAACCAGGGGCTTGGGCGTTTGAGTTTGATAACCGCTTTTATCCAGATGTGGATGACTCGGCTGTGGTGGTCATGGCTTTACATTTAGCCAAACTCCCCAATGAAGAATTAAAGCAGATTGCGTGCGATCGCGCCCTGAATTGGATTGCATCAATGCAGTGTAAACCAGGCGGTTGGGCTGCCTTTGATTTAGATAACGATCAAGATTGGCTCAACTTGATTCCCTATGGCGACTTAAAAGCCATGATTGACCCCAACACCGCAGATGTTACCGCCAGAGTGCTAGAAATGCTGGGTGCTTGTGACTTAGCCATTGACGCTAACAACTTAGAACGGGCGCTGACTTATCTGATTAACGAGCAAGAAAGCGAAGGCTGCTGGTTTGGTCGTTGGGGTGTAAATTATATCTATGGTACTAGCGGTGTTTTGTCAGCTTTAGCTTTAATTGCCCCTCAAAAGTATCAATTAAATATAGAACGGGGTGCAGCTTGGTTAATTAAGTGTCAAAACCCCGATGGTGGTTGGGGTGAGACTTGCCGTAGTTACGACGATCCCAGTCTCAAAGGCAAAGGAAATAGTACTGCTTCTCAAACTGCTTGGGCTTTAATTGGTCTGATGGCGGCGGGTGAAGCAACAGGCAAATTTGCTCTTGCGGCCATTGAGCGAGGAATTAATTACCTGGTGACAACCCAAAAGCCTGATGGTACTTGGTTTGAGGCAGATTTTACAGGTACCGGTTTCCCCTGTCATTTTTACCTCAAGTATCATATGTATCAGCAATACTTTCCTTTATTAGCTCTCGGTCGTTATCAAGCGGTAATTAAGTGATGATTGATGACTAATGACTGTTGACTGTTTAACGTGAACAGTCAACAAGTGTGCAGTATTGTAGTGGCGTGGCAAGCTTAAAATAGTGCATTAGGAAAAACTGAAAAACATTGATTTTTATCACTTTTCTCGAAAATCTATTGCAACATTTTAGCCTTGCCACGCCAGTAGGGTGTGTTGTCGCGTAGCGCAACGCACCATATCAATGTATTCAAATGCAAGAAAAAAGGGGATAATAATCAAAAAAGCTTGCATCATAGTAGATTAGACTAAAAAATTAGTATAAATAGTAGCAATGTACCAAAAAGAAGAATCAACTCCAATTCCCGCTTTTTTCGTTGCTAAATCAACTCATGGAATTCATCTAAAATGAATAAAATACTTGGTTTTCTATCAGCAGCACCTCGTATTTCGACTCATCCTGATGCAGAAATGTCTGGGCCGCGCTCTCGTGTTCTGGGATTAATCAAGGGTTTTAATTCACTTAATTGGGAAGTTAAGCCTTTCATTGTAGGAGATAGAGTATCTCGAAAATGGTCAGCAAAAGGATCTGGAGAGGCAATCAGTACAGGATTTTTCAAGACTTTAGCAATTGACTTAGTGCGTTTAGGACTGGGAGTTGTGAATACATGGAGAAGTTGGCAAGAGCTTGGCAAAAAAGTAGATTGTGTCTATGAGTATGCTGCTACTCTCCAATGTCTCGGTTGGATTTTCAAGCGCCATGGAATACCTTGGATTCTGCAAACTGAAGCACTACTCTTTTATGAAGCTAAGGTTGAGCGCAAGGCTCTAGTACTAGACAGCATAGCTAAGTGGTTGGAAATTTGGTCATACCGAGAGTGTGATGTTTTAGCCTGTGTCAGCGAAACCTTGAAGGAAATTCTGGTTAGTGATTTCAATATCCCTCCGGAAAAGATAGTTTTAGTCCCAAATGGAGTAGATACCGACTTTATTAATCCAAACCAATACCAAGCTAAGCGTATATTTCCGGGTTTCACTGTAGGGTTTATTGGTAGTTTATATAAATGGGCAGGGTTAGATCTTCTGCTTGAAGCGCTGTCTGAATTACGAGCAGAAAACTTGGATCTATCACTGGTAGTGGTAGGGGATGGCTCTATGAAAGCTACTTGGGAGAGCTATGCTCAGGAGTTAGGTATTTCTGATAATGTAGTCTTTGTAGGTCAAGTCCCTTGGTCGGAGATACCACAGTACATCTCTGGATTTGATATCGGTTACTCCGGACAAATGCAGTTGCAAATGGGGAAAATGTATCTATCACCTATGAAACTCTATGAATATATGGGGATGGGCAAACCAGTTATTGCATCAGCATTTGAGGATGCTCAGCGGTTGATTTGCGAAGATAAAACAGGTTTTTTGTTTCGTTCTGGTGATAAAGAAGATTTGAAACGCTGTTTATTGAAAGCCTATAGCAAAAGAGATATGTTACCGGAAATGGGACACATGGCTCGCAAGGAAATAGAGGCTAATCATAGTTGGAATGCTAGGGTGCAAGTTTTACTTCAAGGTGTTGAGCAGATATTGGGAAAAGAAAAGCTATAAGAACCTGAGTTCGGGATAAGGAAAGGGACAGGTAGTAAGCTCAAAAGTAACGAGAAATCCAGCAACCTGTCCTATGTATACTTTAGAAGCAATTCTTTAACCCGAACTCAGGTTATAAGAGTAAAAATCTCCTGAAAATATCACACTCTCTAGACCTGAGAGTGTCAAAATAAAGAAATATTAAGCTAGATTTAACAAACTCACAATGAGCCAGACAGCACTAAATTTAGTTGCCATATCTATATTTATCATGACTTTATCGGTGTTGCTGGGGCCATTAGTCAACTTGTCCCCGACAGTACCAGCGCTTGCTACCTTCACTATCTTGGGAATAGCGACTTTAGATAGTTTCAGCTTGCAAGGTAAGGGAGGTACTATTTTTTTAGACTGGATTGCTAGTTTTTCGCCCAAACACCGCGATCGCATTATCCACCACGAAGCCGGACACTTCCTGGTTGCTCATCTTTTGGGGATTCCCGTAACCGGCTACACCCTCAGCGCCTGGGAAGCCTGGAAACAAGGACAAACTGGACAAGGTGGTGTTACCTTCGATGATGCTGAATTAGCATCGCAACTAGAAAACGGTAAAATCGGCGCTCAAATGCTCGATCGCTACTGTACCCTTTGGATGGCTGGTATTGCTGCTGAAACTTTAGTTTTTGAGAATGCTGAAGGTGGATCTGACGATAAAAGCAAGCTGGCGAAAGTTTTGCAAATTTTGGGTTTTTCTGAGTCAGTTTATCAGCAAAAACAGCGATTTCATGCTCTCCAGGCCAAGACTCTACTAGAAGAAAATTGGTCTAGTTACCAAGCATTAGTCCAAGCCATGCGAGAACGCGCCTCAGTGACAGATTGTCAAAGCGCTATTAAAAGTTAGGAGTGAGGAGTGAGGAGTGAGGAGTTAGGAGTTAGGAGTGAGGAGTGAGGAGTGAGGAGTTAGGAGTGAGGAGTTAGGAGTTAGGAGTTAGGAGTTAGAAGGTAATAATATCTCACAACTAACAACTAACAACTAACAACTGACAACTCACCACTCCTATGAGGAAACAGCTTGCAGATGCGAATAATGGGATAACGTGTCCCAACTAATAGCTTGGTTACGCCCAGCGGCTTTAGCATGATACAAGCATTGATCGGCACGATGTAATAGACTCAGCCCTTTATCATCATCATCAGGATGCAAACTAGCAGCACCTAAACTAATGGTAATATCAATAGTTAGTTTACTATTGATAGCGAATGGTTGCTCGCTAACTACGCGATTGAGACGATCTGCAACTAGTAATGCTTCGTCACCAGTGGTGTTAGCCAAAACCACAACGAATTCCTCGCCACCATAACGGAAAGCAGTATCTTGAGACCGTAGGTTGTGGCGCACCCGACTGCACAATAATTGCAAGAGGCGATCGCCAACTAAATGCCCATAGGTATCATTAACTTTCTTAAAATAGTCTACATCTAGAATAATTAAACTCAAGGGAGTTCCTTGAGTGCGGGCTTTTTGAATTTGTCTGGGTAAATCCCATTCTAAAGCACGACGATTATTAAGTTCGGTCAACGAATCAGCCAAAGCGATCGCTGACAATAAATCATTTTTTTGAATTAAATCACGGTATTTTTTTGCTTGACGCAAACCCACCGCCAAGTGAGCTAATATCAAGCAATGATTTGCTGTCACATCCCCCAAAGCCTGGGCTGTTTTTTCTTCGGGAAGATGCCAAATATAAGCATCTGCGCCTTGATTGAGTACGCTGGCGGTCATCTGCAATTCCCACTCCCAGCCATACTGACTTTTAGCAGCAAGTTTCTGGGGACGATCCTCTAGGAATATAGAGTATATCCAAGATAGCTGAGTCTGTTCTTTTAACCAAGAGCAAAGTTTCATACTGCCATTCAGACTTCCTTGGACAAGTATGATATCGGGCGGTGCAATTTGAATGTACGATATTGCCTGATTGATATCGGCAATAACTTCTAAATTAAAAGTGGTGGTGTCACTGATCTGAATGGGAAGTGTAGAGAGAAAGCTATCACTTCCAAAGACCAGTATAGAAATATTCATTGCTGTGCTTTCTGCCCTATTTCAAGCTAAAACTGACTGGCATTTATTCCGAATATTTAATCTACCCGGTATTTGTTGTATAGGGTTATTACCCTATATTTGATAGTCTTAGCGTTAAATTCACAACCACCTCTCAATTTTAATCTCCTCTTAATCCCTGACTTTTAAGACAGTGTATTAAAGTGTATACCCTGATAATTAATTTCTGCTTTTAAGGATTTTTTTTAAAACAGTATAAATACTGAATATTATTTGTCGTTGTCAAATTTGACTGTGATTTCAAGGTGTGATTTCTTTGCAAACATTTTAAGTATAAACCGTTTATAATCTTTGTCGCCTTAGACAGCAATATTTTTATTTAATTGTAATGTTTAAAAAAATATAAAATTTCTTTTTTATCCGTATAAACCGAGATGTCTTTTGAATAAACAAAATGTTATATACCAAAAAACATATTGATATTTTCCTTGCTAACAAGTAATTTCAGCTACTTTGCCAGCAGTTTCACCCATTATGGCAAGTGCTAAGTGATAGTTATGCCAACTGATGGCAGCAGCTTGAGCATATTATTTAATTAGCCATATTTTTCTTAATAAGAAGCCGAAAATACTAGTGAAAATACAGAAAATGTCAAGAAATCAAGTAATTGAAAGTTTTTCATAAAAATCAATTTATTTATAATTATTTCCGCATGTTTTACAGGCGGAAATAATTATGTCGGCTGAGCTAGTTTATCTAAAGTTTGGGGAAAATTGCCAAAATATAATTAATAGCCTTCTATGTTGTAACCAGCAGCAACAATTACCTGTTTAATGGACTCCTCAGAAGCCTGAGATTCTACAGTGACAATTTTAGACTTCACGTCTACATCTACTTGAGCATCAGGTTCCATTGTGTGAATTGATTCGGTAATTTTTTCGCCACAGGCTTCACAAGCGATATTCGGAACTTTCACTTTGAGTAACATTACTGACCTCATTACATAAAGCTTAATTTCTACTTCAGAGGTAATAGTAGTAGTTCGGATAGCGATCGCGCATCTGACTAGAGTAAGGTAACTGTGGCATTACAGACATAGCAGTACACAATAGCCGCACATCATAGCCCAAAGGCAGAATTGACTGGCAGCAATCCCAAACAAAATGCAAAAATATATAAAACTACCACAAACGTGAAGCAACTGGATAAAGTATGAAGTACGAGAAAACAACTAGCGGCTTCAGACTTCACCGTTGAAACTTCACATTACCCTACCCTCTGAGTTCTCCTGTGGAGTACGGGAAGCCACTCAAAGGGCGTTTACATAACTTCATATTTTAGTCCACCCATGCCTTCTAATCCCCAGTACCTCAGCGGTAACGAAATTCGCAATTTATTCCTTAACTTCTACGCCCAACGGGAACACCAAATTCTCCCCAGTGCTTCCCTGGTACCAGAAGATCCAACCGTGCTGCTGACGATCGCGGGGATGTTACCATTTAAGCCGATATTCCTGGGACAGCGCACGCCGGAGTTTAAACGGGCTACCACATCGCAAAAATGCATCCGCACCAACGATATTGAAAATGTCGGACGCACCAAACGCCATCACACCTTCTTTGAGATGCTGGGTAACTTCAGCTTTGGTGATTATTTTAAAGAACAAGCGATCGCTTGGGGTTGGGAAATTTCCACCAAAGTGTTTGGCTTTTCGCCAAGCAACTTAGTTGTCAGCGTCTTTGAAGATGATGACGAAGCTTTTAGCATTTGGCGCGATCAAATTGGTGTACCAGAAGCGAGAATTAAGCGGATGGGTGCAGATGATAACTTTTGGACATCAGGCCCCACTGGCCCTTGTGGCCCTTGTTCGGAGATATATTACGACTTTCACCCGGAACGCGGTGACGACAACATCGATTTAGAAGACGATTCTCGGTTTATCGAGTTTTACAACTTGGTTTTCATGCAATATAACCGGGATGCGTCAGGCAATTTAACACCGCTGCAAAATAAAAACATCGACACTGGTATGGGTTTGGAGAGAATGGCGCAAATTCTCCAAAAAGTGCCGAATAACTACGAAACTGATTTAATTTTCCCGATTATTCAAACAGCAGCAGCAATTGCTGGCGTTGACTACCACGCTAGCGACGAGAACATCAAAGTCTCTTTGAAAGTGATTGGTGATCATGTGCGTTCCGTTGTCCACATGATAGCTGATGAAATTCGCGCCTCCAACGTCGGACGGGGTTACGTGTTGCGGCGATTAATTCGGCGTGTAGTGCGTCATGGGCGATTAATTGGCATTTCTGGGGAATTTATCACCCAAGTTGCGGAAACTGCGATCGCTCTTTCAGAATCAGCTTACCCCAACGTGCGGCAACGGGAAGCTGCAATTAAAGCGGAGTTGCAACGGGAAGAAGCTAATTTCCTGAGAACTCTGGATAGAGGGGAAAAGCTGTTAGAAGAAATTATCCAAGAGGTGAAACAGCAAGGAAAAACCTCAATTAGTGGTGAAAGTGCTTTTACACTTTACGACACTTACGGTTTTCCCCTAGAACTCACCCAAGAAATTGCAGAGGAAAATAATCTCACAGTTGATGAAGCTGGTTTTGATGTCCAAATGCAAAAGCAGGTGGAACGTGCCAAAGCAGCCCATGAAACCATCGATTTAACTGTACAAGGTTCCCTCGACAAACTTGCAGAACATATTCACGCCACCGAATTTTTAGGTTATACCCAACCGGCAGCGACAGCGAAAGTCGAAGCCATATTAGTAGAAGGTGTTTCCCAAGAGGAAGCAGAAGCAGGGACAGAAGTGCAAATTGTCCTTGATCAAACGCCATTTTATGCTGAATCGGGCGGTCAAATCGGCGATCGCGGTTATATCTCCGGTGATGGAATCGTCGTTCGCATTGAAGACGTGAAAAAAGAATCTGATTTTTTTGTTCACTTCGGACGCATCGAACGCGGTACAATCCGAGTAGGAGATACTGTAACTGCTCAAATTGACCGCGCTTGTAGGCGTCGTCTCCAAGCCAACCATACCGCAACCCACTTGTTACAAGCAGCTTTAAAGAAAATTGTCGATGAAGGTATATCTCAAGCTGGTTCCTTGGTATCCTTTGACAGGTTGCGTTTTGACTTTAACTGTCCTCGTGCTTTGACAGCAGAAGAAGTTCAACAAGTTGAGGAACAGATCAATACTTGGATTGCCGAGGCACATGCTGCCAAAGTAGAAGTGTTACCTTTAGCAGAGGCAAAAGCTAGAGGTGCCGTTGCCATGTTTGGCGAAAAATACGGTGAAGAAGTACGGGTGATTGACTTTCCAGGCGTGTCGATGGAACTGTGCGGCGGTACTCATGTCAGTAATACTGCGGAGATAGGCGTATTCAAGATTATTTCTGAAGCTGGTGTAGCTTCTGGGGTGCGGCGAATTGAAGCTGTTTCTGGGCCTGCGGTGTTGGATTATCTCAATGTTAGGGATAAAGTAGTTAAAGATTTGAGCGATCGCTTTAAAGTTAAACCCGAAGAACTACCAGAGAGAATCACAACTCTGCAAAGCGAACTGAGAAACAGTGAAAAACAACTTGCGACTTTGAAATCACAGTTAGCGATCGCAAAATCTGACAGTTTGCTGCAAATAGTTGAAACTGTGGGCGATTATAAAATTTTGGTTGCCCAATTGGATGATGTTGATGCTGAATCTTTGAAAACTGCTGCGGAACGCTTGCTGCAAAAAATCGGTAACGCTGCGGTAGTGCTGGGTTCAGTTCCCGAAGCTGGGAAAGTTAGCATCGTTGCAGCTTTCAGTCCAGAAGTGAATAAAAAGGGATTGCAAGCAGGTAAATTTGTCGGTGCTGTGGCGAAAATTTGCGGCGGTGGCGGCGGCGGTAGACCAAACTTAGCCCAAGCAGGCGGACGCGATGCGAGTAAGTTACCAGAGGCCTTGGAACAAGCGCGGAGTGATTTAAAGTCCGCGTTGGGTTAATTGTATTCTTGTTGAAGGGGAGGGAGAAATTCTTAGCTGGCTTTTCTCCTTTCTCGACAAAATTTCTACATTCTTACTTCTATCCCGGTGTAATAATATCTAATTTTTTTAACGAACCGCAGAGGCGCAGAGAACACAGAGTTAGAGAATATATAGGTAATCTTTTGCTGAGAAGGGAGTAGTATCTACAGTATTTTTAAGTAATGGAAAATTATCTTCCCTTTGCTAAATCGGCATAAATTACAATTTCTACACCCAAAACTATTAATAGTGCTAGTTCAATCCAACAAAGGACTTGAGTAATTCCAAGGGGTTGTGGTACTAAAATCCAAAACGCTATTAATCCAACTATTCCAGAAAAGACAAATGTTATTTGATCAATAATTAGCTGCGCTATTTTGCGTCGTTTCCGCCGCTGGTCGTTTCTATGAGCAATTTCCCAACCAAAGATAGAATCAATATCATCATTAGCAGTCTCTTTCTTGATTTTTTCAACCAAAGTCAAGCGAATATACCTACCAATAGCAGTAATTTTTTCATCATTAACTAGATAATTCCAACCGAGAATTAGACAAACCCAAGGAATAACAAGAAGTGCATAATAGTTAGCTTTATTGGAGACTGCGAAAGATATGACTGCACCAAATACCCCAAGTGTGACGTAAAGCAAGTTGTCGCGGAAGCCAATGCGTTGCGTTTGCTCATCCTTGAGTTTTTCATATTCCTGAAGATAAACTTCTAACATTCGTGGTTGATCATTACTCATAACGTTTCCCTAATACGGAAAGTGAAGAATTTTCAAATAATTTGAAAATTAAAAAGCTAACGGTTTAGATTTCTTGGTTCAAGAGGTCGGTCGAGAAGGAAATGTTTAGTAAAGCCTGCGGCAACTGAGGCAGCATAGGGATGCCATTCACTATTTTTACTGGAGTCTGCAAAGTCGCAAATTGCTCTGATAACCAAGTGCTTAACTGTATGAGAACTCTGCCAAGCAGCTGCACTAACACCATAACCTTCCATTTCAAATGCCATAATTTTGCGATGTCTATTAGCTATTTCGTCACGCACTACTGCATCAGCAATTACTTTTTCGCCAGAAGCAATAGCATCGTAATAAATTTTGGGACGAACCTCAGTTTTATCTGGTCTTGCTACTGGTATTGGCTCATTCCATGCAGGAATGGTAGTAACTCGGCTCCATAATGTAGCATCAGCTCTATACATGATAGGTTCTGGCAGTCTACCTTGTGGTGTTTCTTTTCCTCGGTCATAATAGTAAATGTCTCTGGCGATAATTAAATCACCTAAATGCTGATTTTGGCGTGCTGCTCCTGCTATACCCACCATCAATATAGCTTGTGGTTTCCACTCAGTAATGATGTTTGATGCCATTACTGCTGCTTCAACATTGGACATCTCAGGCAACTGTGCAACCACGATTTCATAAAAACCACCCTTTTGAAGTTCAATCTGGTTACGCCAGTATACACGCGGCCCTTTAAACACTCGATGTTCTGGTGTTATTTTAAAGGCTTCACATACAGCTTGCCGTTCAGTCTCAATAGCTGTAATAATTGCAAAATCTATCAAAGGTTCTGTAGGTTGACTTACTGATTGTATAGATTTAGTATTTTCATCTATCGAGTAACTATTAGTTTTTTTATCAGTTGTAGATATTTTTAGTCCAAATATATCTAGCCATTCTTCAGTAGATATAGCATTTTCAATCTCTTCTTCTGCCAGAGAATCAATTACATTTTCAATTAATAAGCCTTTTTCAAAAAGTTTTTTATGTATTTTTTCTTCTATAGTATCTTTCATCCAAAAACTATAAACTATTAATGTATTTTTTTGTCCTACTCGATGCGCTCTATCTTCAGCCTGCCTCATTGTTGCAGGATTCCACAACTGGTCAAAATGAATGACATACGATGCTTCAGTTAAAGTTAAACCAGTTCCAGCAGACTGAAGTGTAGCTAAAAAAACGTGAATATCCGACTTCTTTCTAAATTCATTAATAGCGTTACTTCTCTGCTGTACAGACATTTCACCATTATATGAAACAAAGCCTATTCCCTCCTGACGTAAAAGGGTTTCAATTTTATTAATTCCCTCTTGTTTATACTGAGAGAATACTAGAACTTTTTCTCCATTAGCGGCTATTGTTTCTATATATTCCATTAAAAGTTCACTCTTTGGACTAATTGACTGGCCAGAAGCAAAATTACATATTTTCTTTAAATCACCAATAAGTGTAAAAATATTATTTCTAAGAGAACCACTTTCTGTTTGAATTGATGTTTGCAATTGAAGACGACCAATCTTTAACGCTTTTTCGTACTCATTCTTTTGATTGTAATCAAGGTCTAACCAGCGCTCTTGAGGTATCTTTGGAGGCAATTCTTGCAGTACATGACGCTTCAATCGGCGAAGCATATATGGTTTTATTATACTGTTGACTTGTTCTGGTGAATAATCAACCCCACTAAAAAGATTTGGTTTAATAAATTCAAAAATTGATATAACGTCTTCAATATTATTTTGAATTGGAGTACCGGTTAAAGCCCAACGGTACTTTGGTTGTAATTTTCTAATAGCCCGTGATATTTTAGAACTTTTATTTTTAATTTTTTGTGCTTCATCTAGAATAACGCTATCAAATTTTTGAACATCAGTTTTTTCTAAAATGCCCTTTTCTATGTCGTTACGAACACTCTCATAAGTTGCAATAAAAATGTGAGCAGGCTTTCTCCAATCAAGCCTGCGCTGTTCAGGGTTACCCCTAACAACCGTTACTAAAAGTTCTCTAGCCCAATGGTAAAAATGACCGTCCCATCCTTCTGATTTTCCAGTCTCTTCGCTCAAATAAGCACTACCAATAACTGATAAAGGACAAATGATCAAAGCACAATGTATTTTCCCTTGTCTAAAGAGAATACGCAAAGAATTAACTGTTTGAACCGTTTTCCCGGTTCCCATTTCGTCTGCGAGCAAAGCGGAGGTATTTTGAACTAAGAAATTAATTCCCTCTACTTGATAATTACGCAAAGGTTGGAAAAAATCGATATCAGCGAAGTCAAAAAGCAGAGGTGGACAGAGTGATGGATAAAGTAAGTCCCATTCATCTAAACCTACAATTTGAGAATTAGCCTTACGTATTTTTGGAACTGATTGTAATTTGCCTGTTTGATTTTTCAAAGGGTTATAAAAAATTTTACCCTTTATGCTCAGTTCCTGAAATAGTTTCAATATATTTTCTGAAATATAGGGTTGTTTAAGCCTCAATATATTTTCATAATCTAATATTTCAGGAGAAATAATAGATATTAAAGAGGAATAATGACTTATATGAAGTGAACTTAATGACCAATTGATAAATGGTTCATAAGTGTTGACTATTGATAATGGCTCATGCTTTGTAAAAATTTCAGGATAAGCAAGCAGTAAGTTATCTGAAATTACTATTTGTGAAATACTTGAACAAATGTTGTCAGATATCAATACAGATGATATTAAAAAATTTATTTCATAATGATTGGGAGGTGATATCCTCCATTCTTCTATTGGCCTTTGAGGAAGTATAGTAAATTTTGAAAATATTTTAATTGTTATTGTAGCAAGAAATTTTAGTATCATTGAAACCTGATGTAATTAAGCTTTTAATTGTTCACAAGTATCATAAATGCGTTGAAATGGTTCAAGTAAATCTCTAGATGCATATACTTGTTCTAACTGCCATCGTACATCTTCTAGATTTCCTATATTTTCTGGTGTTGTGATGCGTAAGTTAGGGAATTTGGAGGAGGTTATTTCTTTAGTGTTGGCTTGATATGTTACATTATCTTGTTCGAGTATTTGAATTGTAGGAATTTCTTGTTTTTGATTAACATCAATTAATATTTTATCCTGAATTAAAACAATATCAGGTTTTTCTTTTAAAGCTTTAAGTAAAGGAACTGCGATTAGTTCTACAAGAATATAATCATATAAAATTTCACCATAAAGTGTTCTCTGGATTTTTGTAGGACGCACGGGTTCAGTCACACGAAATTCAAGTGGTTTTGTTTCTTTATCTGTAACTAATACAGCGCCTCGAATTGCATCATTATCAAATTGGTATTTTAAGAGAAAACCAATTTTAAAATTATCCATACTTGGGTATATACGTCCCATATAATCCTCTCTATAAAGTTATTATCGTCATTTTAACTGTATTATATACTACAACAAGCTCATGTTAAACAACAGTAATTAATAAAATACCTAAAGCAAAAGCTTTTTTAATACAATCAAGGAATGGTCATACAGCAGATTTCAACAAGCGTGAGGTACAAAAATACCCCACCCGCGCTACGGTACACCCTCACCTTGGCAAGGGGAGGGTTGGGGATGGGTATACTTGATCCACATGAAAAGTGCTGTATCTAGATGACTTCACCCAATCTATACCAACAGACATGTTGATCAATTGTTACGTTCTGCGATCGCACTTCACCCAACCTACAACGAAAAGCGATCGCACTACAATTAACTCAAGCACTATCCCCATACCACTAGCCTGAAATACTCAAATGCAGAGAGTTTCAATTGATGAGATCCAACGAGATCCTTTGAAGTACCTGAATCAAGTTGCAGCAGGTGAAAGCTTTATTATTGTCCAAGGAGACAAACCAATTGCTGAATTAAAACCAATAATTGATATCAATAAACAGCTTAGACCATTTGGATTATGTGCAGGAGAATTTATAGTACCTAATGATTTTGATGCACCTTTACCTGAAGAGATTCTGAACTCATTTCACCCAGCATACAATCAAAGAGCGATCGCCTAACACAAAACAACATTAATGTTTAATATTCTTGAATCACAAATACTTGTGTCGAAGAGCCTTTTTGATTTTGTTTTTTAATTCTAATCAATTTGCCTGTTAAAGGCTGGGTATTCTGAATAAGGAACTCGTAAATTATCTCACTCTGTCTTTTATAATCTCGGTCTTCCTTACAAATTATAATTCCACTATGCTTTTGACCTTGTTTATGAAGACTAATAAAATCTTCTCGATTTAGAGTAATGACAACTCGTTCCTGTTTATGAGCAAAGTTTAATACTTCTGCATCACTAATTGACTGATTTGCTTGTCCAGCCTCATAGGATGTCAGTACATCATAGCCAAGCTGACGTAACTCTTGAACTAAATCTAGAGGAAAATTTTCATTAGCATAGAATTTGGTCATGTTATGCGTCGTCAGCTATAATTCGGTCAATTTCTTGCGGATGTTCTTCATAATACGACCAAGCTGTTTTTAAATCTTCAGGTGTTAACACCGGATAATTTCTTAGTAATTCTTCTTCAGAAGCGCCTTGCTGACGAAAAGAAACTAGAGTCCAAACAGCGATGCGAGTGTCGCGGATGCGTGCATTCCCTCCACAAACTCCAGGTGTTTTTTGAATAAAATATCTTTGAATTTTTGGTGACATAGATATTTAGCTGAATTTACAGTCCAGAATTCAAATTAGACAACTCTATATAATGCAATACAGTTCAGTTAAGCATTTGTTCCTTTTCTTGGTTTCTTCTCTTGGCGTCCTTGGCGTTCTTGGCGGTTCGTTAAAAAAAGACTTTGACAAAAAGTTTTAGTCTTAATTTAACCGTAATGCTATATAATCTACATTAGAGTTTAAGCTCTGTACTGCAAATAGCGATCGCTTGATAAATCATAATAAATAAAAAAGGGATGATTGCCACAATCCCTTTTTAAAAACAAAAATTATATTCAGTTCACTTAATTAGAAGACTCGAAAAATAAACGGATAACGGAAAGGTTCATCAGGTTTACCGAGACAGTGTAAAATTGCCCAAATTGTCAATCCCCAGTGCAGTGCAAAGCCCAAAGCAATAACGGGGAAGAACAAAATTCCGCCAATGCCGAAAGTTATCCAAGATAGAATTGCAATTGGTACTCCAATTACAGTAGCCCAAAACCAAACATTGAAGTGGAAATTAATCGATTCTTTCGCATTACTTTTAACAACTGGGTCGTCAGAAAGTAAGTTAATTACAATAGGAACACCAATGGAAAATAATGCTGTACTAAAGAAAATCGCCCCATGACACAGAGATGACAGCAACTTACGCTTATCAGAATCGAATGAAACTTGCATCCTGGCGGCTCCTCAATTCGCTCTATGGTTTTAATTTTAACGGACTATTGAAAGGCTTAGTATTAGAGTTTACCGTACTCAGGAAATTTTGAGACTTATTCTTTAGATAGATTAACTTTTGCTGCGATTCCTGAAACATAAGTTATGAGGTTTACCGAACCCTGATTTACTCCTTTCCCACCTGAAGATTACCGTTTAGACAGCAGGGGAGATGGGGAACAGGGGAGATGGGGAGCAGGGGAGGAACATCCACACCACTTTTTGCCTCCCTTATTTAAGATTTACTGGGTATTAATGACAACTGACAACTGACAACTGACGAATTAGTATTACATCCGTAAAATATCCTGTAAAGTAGGCATTAGCTATGCCTAACAATTAATTGAAAAAGGTGGTAAAAAAATGGGTCGGATAAATCCCTACACACTGCAAATGCAGATTACCCGAATGTTTGAACAAGGGCAATCATTCTTTGCGACAACCAAAGTACAGGAATGGTTGAAAGAACGCAAACACAATCCATTGGATTATGACATTATTTTCCATCAAAAACCTGCTCCTCCAGGTTCAAAAGAAGTGATGGTAGTAGAAATTGAATTGCGTCGCAAAGATGGACAACCTGTAGATCCGTGGCTGCAAGAACAAGCTAACCTCCATGCTTGATTTCTCTATCAAACCAACATTTCCTTTACAACAACTTCAACTGAAATTCACATCTACTTCAAAAGTTTTTACTAAAATAAAGCGTTCCCAATTGCGGAACGCTTTTTATTTGCGTTGTAATCATAATAAATAACTTTTAAAATTATCAAAATGAAATCTAATCGGCGTTGGGTGTTTGCATTTTGGGTTTACTTTGGCATTTTAATGTCTATCTCTGTGTCAGCTTACTTAAAAATCCTTCCAACTGAAATATCACAATTTCCCTATTACGATACGATTTTGCATTTTCTCTTACTAGGAATCGCTGCTTACTTGAGTCATCTTGCTTTAAACAAACGTAAAATTCAACTCTTAAACATTTATCTGCCGCTAGCACCATTGATTGTGATATTTTTCTGCCTAGTTGATGAAATGATTCAATACTTTGTACCCTACCGCAGCTTTGATTTAGTTGACTTAGCCGCAGACCTTGGCGGTATTGTTTTATTTACGTGGTTAGCAGAAAGACAAGGGCCAAGGAGAGTAGGGGAGTAGGGGGAGATGAGGGAGATGAGGGAGATGAGGGAGATGAGGGAGTGAGGGAGTGAGGGAGATGAGGGAGAAATAACTAATACCCAATTCCCAATTCCCAATTCCCAATTCCCAATTCCCAATTCCCAATTCCCAATTCCCAATTCCCAATTCCCCATTCCCAATTCCCAATTCCCAATTCCCTTTTTCATATAAATTGTGGAAATTGTGGAAAACTTATTACAAGTCTGTTAAAAAGATAGTTGCTGTAGTTGGTATCTGTGGAAAACTTGTGGAAAAACCCCGTATTTTTTCCACAGGGTAATTATACTTAATAAAGTTTTCCACAGATAATCACCATTTTTCCACAGAATAATTAAGATTTAATCAGTTTTTATACTTTGCTTAAGAATCGCAATAAGCTGCCTAGTAAGCATTTTATTGCAGTTTCGGGAAAACCAAAGATTATTGACCTGATGATTTTTGGGAACGGCTAGTCATGTTGATGCGATCGCTCAGTTGACGTAGGGTTTGTGCTAAACTGCGATCGCTCTCCCGGAGTTGGGCAATTTTGTCATGACTATAGATTACCGTTGTGTGATCCTTACCGCCAAACTCTTCACCAATTCTCGGCAAACTTAGATCAGTGTGTTGACGCATTAAATACATACCTATTTGACGGGCCCAGCTAATCTCCCGTCGGCGTGAATTGCTTTTGAGGTCTTCAATTGAAACATTAAAAGCATCAGCTACTACTGTTAAAATTGCCTCTGATGTCGCTTCAACTTTCTCGCTTGGTGTCTCTAAAACTGGTGCGATATTTTCCACAGTCATAGGTAAACCCCAAATAGAAATATAAGCTACTGCCCTAATTAAAGCTCCTTCCAATTCTCGAATATTAGAAGTAAAGTGAGAAGCAATATACTCAATCACATCACGGGGAAGGCGAATATTGTCGTACTCAGCTTTTTTCTGTAAAATTGCCATCCGAGTTTCCAAATCTGGAGTTTGAATATCAGCAATCAAACCCATAGAAAAACGCGAACACAAACGTTCTTGCAACCTAGGAATTTGGTTAGGAGGACGGTCAGAAGCAATTACAACTTGCTTACCAGCTTCATGTAAAGTATTAAAAGTATGAAAAAATTCTTCTTGAGTATATTCTTTACCCTCAATAAACTGAATATCATCTACTAGCAAAACATCAGCAGCACGGTAATGCTCGCGGAAACTTTGCATACTATCATTACGAATTGCTGTAATTAAATCATTAGTAAACTGTTCTGTAGATACGTAAAATATTTTGGAATCTCTATCAATTTCCCAGCGATAATGCCCAATAGCTTGCATGAGATGGGTTTTTCCCAAGCCTACACCACCACATAAAAATAATGGATTAAACTCCTTGCCTGGAGATTCAGCAACAGCCAAAGATGCTGCATGAGCCATGCGATTGTTGGCTCCTACTACAAAGCGAGAAAATATATATTTAGAGTTTAATTCAGTAGTTGTTTGTCCTTTTTTATGAACATTTTCAGAGACAACACTTTGGTTTGGTAATTCCCAAGAAACTTCTGCTTCACCCAGATGAGCAACTGCATCACCTTGAGCAACGGTAATATAAATTTCTATGGGATGCCCCACAATATCTTGTACTACATTAGCAATGGTGTTGATGTAATATTTCTGTAACCAATTGCGAGCAAAAGGATTAGGAGTAATTATGACCAAGCAATTATTTTCTAACCGCTCTGCACTAGCAGTTTTAATCCAAGTTTCAAAGGTGGGACGAGATAGTTTTAGTTGTAAGCGCTCTAGCACCTGACTCCACAGAGTGTCAATGGGAATTTCCATTATTTACCACCTTTGCTGCTAATCGTCACAATAGAAGATATGAGCAAGCACCAATTTAGCATTTAGCAAGCCCTAGACCTGGGACAAGCTTTCGAGTTGTAATGATTCTGGGGCATACCCGGTAGGCAATATCCTAGCATCCACTGACCAGCACGGAGAAGCAAAGACACATGAAGACCAAAGAGCATGACTTGCAAATTGAAGATTGTAAAAGGGACTGGGGATTAGGGATTGGGGATTGGGGATTAGGTACTAGGGATTGGGGATTAGGTACTAGGGATTGGGGATTAGGAAAAATTTACAAGTATATTTCTATCTCTTTACCAGTATCCAGTCCCCAGTACCCAGTCCCCAGTACCCAGTCCCCAGTACCCAGTACCCAGTCCCCAGTACCCAGTCCCCAGTCCCTAGTACCCAGTACCCAGTACCCAGTACCCAGTCCCAAAACTGCACTATTGATGCTACTAGGTGCGATCGCAATGGTATCCCTACAAAGCTGCTCTTTTCTACCTGCAAACACCTTTGAAGCTCAAACAAATAAACCCCAGTCTCAGGTTTCAGGTCAACAGTCAACTAACAACAGTCCGGTAATTGTCCCCCCACCAATTATTTCATCGTCAGGTGACCCTAACTTTGTGGTTAAAGTTGTACAACAGGTGGGAGATGCAGTAGTCCGCATTGATTCTTCTAGAACAGTTACTCGCTCAGCAGATGAATTTGGCGACCCATTCTTACGACGATTTTTTGGCGATGTGCCATCACAACCAAGACAGCGAGTTGAGCGGGGTAGCGGCTCTGGATTTATCATTAGTTCTTCAGGTCAAATTTTGACTAATTCCCATGTGGTGGATGGTGCTGATACTGTAACTGTAACCCTCAAGGATGGCAGGACTTTTGATGGCAAAGTGCTAGGCGAAGACCCAATAACGGATGTAGCGTTAATCAAAATTGGTGCTAATAACCTGCCAACCTTGTCTTTAGGCAACTCCCAGGGCTTACAACCAGGAGAGGCAGTAATCGCCATTGGCAATCCTCTAGGTTTAAATAATACCGTTACTTCTGGAATTATCAGTGCCACAGGTCGCTCTAGTAATGACATCGGTGCTAGCGACAAGCGCGTTGACTATCTACAAACCGATGCAGCAATTAACCCTGGTAACTCCGGCGGCCCATTGCTGAATGCGCGTGGTCAAGTAATTGGGATGAACACAGCCATTATCCGCAACGCTCAGGGTTTGGGATTTGCTATTCCCATCAATACTGTCCAAAGAATTGCCCAAGAATTAATTGCTAAAGGCAGAGTAGATCATCCTTATTTGGGTATTCAAATGGTAACACTCACCCCAGAAATTAAAGAAAGAATCAATGATAGAGCAAGCGAACGCATCAATTTAATCACAGATAAAGGCGTATTGTTGGTTAATGTCATCCCTCGCTCTCCAGCAGATATTGCTGGACTACGAGCCGGTGATGTTATTCAACGCATTAATAATCAATCTGTAACTAAAATTGAAGAAGTACAAAAGCTTGTAGAAAACAGTAAAATCGGCAATCCCTTACAAATACAAGTAGAACGCAACGGACAAACAGCAGAATTAGCAGTCAGTCCCGCACCTTTGCCAGTTAGGCGAGAAAGCTGATGGAAAAGCAGGGGAGCTTTCGGTGCAGGGGTGCAGGGGTGCAGGAGTGCAGGGGAGATGAGGGGGATGAGGGGGATGAGGGAGACAAAAGAAATAAGTAATTCCCAATTCCCAATTCCCAATTCCCCATTCCCCATTACCAATTACCAATTACCAATTACCAATTCCCAATTCCCAATTCCCAATTCCCAATTCCCAATTCCCAATTCCCAATTCCCAATGCCCAATTTACAAAAGGAGTTTTACTAATGGCTGAATTGACACCAATCATTCAATTAGGCAACCCCATTCTGCGACAAAAGGCTGCTTGGGTGGAAAGTATTCACGATGAAAGTGTTCAAAAACTGATTGATGACTTAATCGCTACTGTCGCTCAGGCCAATGGTGTGGGAATTGCTGCCCCTCAAGTTGCAAACTCTTGTCGATTATTTATTGTGGCCTCCCGTCCAAATCCCAGGTATCCCAATGCTCCAGAAATGGAACCTACTGCTATGATCAATCCTAGGATAGTTGATCATTCCACTGAAGTTGTAAAAGGCTGGGAAGGTTGTTTGAGCGTTCCCGGTATTAGAGGATTAGTTCCCAGGTATCAAGCAATTGAGGTTGAATACACTGACCGTCAAGGCAAGTTACAAAGGCAAGAATTAACTGATTTCGTGGCCCGCATATTTCAACACGAGTATGACCATCTCGACGGGATCGTCTTTGTAGATCGTCTAGAGAACACCCTCGATATGATCACTGAGCAAGAATACCAAAATCAGGTAGTTAACAATACTTAATTCAAAATAATTCTTCAGAATGAGATTAGTTACCTAAATTTAGGTTATATTTAACCTATTGTTAACCTTACTTTGGGTGAAACTATCGGTTAAATGACACAATCTATCAGTAGTCGCGTGTTAAGTCAGCAGACGACATTGTTGCCTGCTGACTTAATCTCCACTCAGCATGAAGGCGATGAAGTCCCAGCCAATAAGAATACCAGTAGAGCCGCTGCACGGTCGAAAGTGCAAATGTCTGCTGGAGGATTGCAAATTATACATGCAACCAATAGACGCATACGCATTCGTGCAACTGACAGTAGTTTTAATACAAAATTAGAGAGTATAGCCAAGGATTTGCGGCAGCAAAAAGCGGTGAAAGCCTATGCCAATGAGCAAACAGGCAGCTTGGTAGTTACCTTTGATGAAAATCTGGTTTCATTGCCGCAGATGTTGGGGATACTTCAACAATTTAATATTCAACAGCCTGAAACTTCGCCTCAGACACTCAGCAATATAGATCCTTTTGCAGCGTGGAAATCTGTTGATTTTTGGAAAGAGCAGACGATTTCCTTCATCCCTTTGATGACAGGGTTAGCAGTGACAGGAGGACTGGGAATTAGTGGTTTGGCAGCGATCCCAGTTTATATGATTACCTCAGATGCAACTCGTAGGGTAATTGACTATCTAGAACCGCAAGTTTCGCCAAAAGAAAGCAGCAAGAATTCAGATGCTGTTAGAGAAATCAAATCGCTCCAGTCTTCCCTATCAACAAGCGATCGCCAACTAGAACCGCCATCATCTCATGATCAGGGCAAAAAGACAGCAAAGGCTAGAAAAATCGCCTACAAAGTTGTTCATGCCATTCCGGGAAGGATGAGGATGCATGTGCCTCGAATCGCCCAAGATCCTGCTTATGGACGGCGACTTGAGAGATTGATGAAAACTGATCCCCACGTCACTAACGTGCGTTTGAATAGCGATGCGGGATCAATAGCGATCGCCTATCAGCCCAGTGATGTTAGTTTAAGTCATTGGGTAAATCTGATGGAATTGGCCTTGGAGACCAACCCACCCACAGATTCCATCAAAGCCATAGCTCAGCAACTGCCACAAGAACCAGTAAATCAGCCTGAGCAAAAACTCCACCTACAAGGTGATGCAACTATTGGGCATGGCGAAGAAGTTAGCAATGCCCTATCCCCAATGCCCCAAGCGGCGGGGGGAGCAACCTCAACCACCGACAACAAAATGGAGTTTCCCGCCGCTTCCGATGAAGCTATAGAGGCTACAACGACATCTGAGAATCAAATCTTAGATCTATCGAGCTTATGGGCTGATATGAAATCTCCAGGCCTGTTTTTTTCCCTAGCCTATATGGCTAACTTACCGTTGTAGACTTTTCCCAAGTTGGGAACATTGGAGGACAAAAATGTATGCTTCCATATCGTCATCGACATTGGACTCACAACAAACTTCGACAATAGCAACCCAGACAAATCACGTCTGTAAGCAGGCTGTCAAAGTAGTTATTAAGGTAGTTCATAAAATTACTTATGTCATTCCTGGATTAGGATTTTCCTTGGCTCAGATGAGTGAAGATCCAAAATTCCAGCAACGCCTATTAAAATTGCTGCAACAACAACGTTGCGTAGTCAATCAGGAAGTTGATCCCACTGCGCGAGCTATTGTGATTACCTCCCAGCCAGAGGTAATATCATTAGAGCAGTTAGCTACTTCGTGTGAGTCTGGCAAGAAGAATGTAGAAGTTGCCATTGAGCAACCAACCACAGCCCCACTTGTCTTTGACTCTTTGACTCATGCTCCAACAACCGAGCAACTTGCAAAGCTAGACTATAGCATTGCTCATGCGATCCCCGGACGAGTCCGGTTTCACATACCTCAAATAGCCTCAGATCCCCAATTCGTCAAACGCTTAGAGACTTTGCTCCAAGCAGATCCGACAGTCAAGAGTGAGCGAGTCAATAAAGATGCAGCATCAATTGTCATTAACTATGAAACTCCAATGCTGCGAGATGCTAAAAAGCGAGTGCAAAACGTTTTTGCAGCAGCACTATTGCATCTAGAGAGTCTGATTGAGTCTGCGGGGATCGCTGCAAAGGCATCTTGAAGATGTTATTCACGACTTACGCAAAGGACGCATAGACGTATTCATCCTTTGCCTAATCGTTATTCCCAAAAAAAGCCCGAAGACGCTTGCAACCGCGGCTTCTTGTAGAGTAGAACCTAAAAAAATTAAAGTTTGAAAGAGTGATTTAGGTGTAAGTCCGATCAAGAGTCTTGCACTCGCCTAATTCATCTCCAAAAACTGAGAGCTATTTGGCTCTCTAAATTCAGAAATGCCCCATGAACTAACGTTCACAAAGCAGGATGAAAGTATTTTTACTTTCACTCAGCAACGCCAGTTGCTAAAACCTGGAAAACCAAAGCACAGCACTGGCTTCTCAACAATCAGCACTCACAAGTAAGGACGCAAGGCTTTGCGCCCCTACTCAGCACTTTTAAAATAGGCTGCTGAACAACCAACAAACTTATCAACCTGTATGAGAGTGAAGGAATGGCAAACGTCGCGGTTCAACTGACATCTTCTCCTGTGCAAATGCCTCACGAGATTGTAGGACAAAAGAATGGAGAAGTGATTTTAGCTCCCAAGTCTCACAAAACTTTGGAAAAACACAATAGCAAAGTTTCTTTAGGTAGGAGCAATAAATCCTCTAGACAAATTTCCCAAGTTACCTACAGTGTTGTCCATACAACTCCAGGAAGGGTGCGGTTGCGTGTGCCTCGCTTACGCCACGATGCAGACTACGCTCAACGTCTGCAATCCTTACTAGAAGCTGATCCCCTGGTGACAAACGTCAGAATCAAGGCTGCGGCGGCATCGTTAGTTGTCACCTATAACTCTAGTGCAGTTACCGATGCGAAGATGCGATCGCGCTTAGTCTGTCTGCTTGTGACTGCTAGTGATAGCAATATAGTGCCAATCATGGCCGCTAAAAAATCATCAGCTGCTCAGCCAGCAGGCGATTCAGAGGCATCTTGGCCTGGTATACAACTTTCTGCTGTCGCCACTGGTTTAGCTGTGCTAGGAGGGCCTTTAGGATTATCCGTTCCCCCGATGATGGTGGCGGGAACCATTGCTCTAGCGACTTGGCCAGTATTTCAAAGAGCGGTAGAAGGAATTGTCAAACAGCGAAAACTGAATATCGACTTTTTGGATTTTATGGCGATCGCCATTACTACAGTCCAAGGTCAGTTTCTCACACCAGCGCTGATGTTGAGTTTAATTGAAATTGGCGAAAATATCCGCGATCGCACTGCTCGTTCTTCCAAATCACAAACTCTCGATCTACTCAGTTGTCTCGGACAATTTGTCTGGGTTGAACGTGATCAACAGAAGTTTCAGATTCCTATTCAAGATGTACAACGCGGCGATACAGTTATCGTCTATCCTGGGGAACAAATACCAATTGATGGCTCTATCGTGCGGGGGAAAGCGCTGATCGATGAGCAGAAACTTACCGGCGAGTCAGTACCAATTTTAAAAACCAAGGGACAGGCTGTCTTTGCTTCCACCTTGGTACGAGAAGGACAAATTTATATTTTGACAGAGCGGGTAGGAAATGATACTCGTGCCGGACAGAGCATCAAATTAATGGAAGAGGCTCCTGTCCACGATACCCGCATGGAAAACCACGCCATTAAAATTGCTGAAAAAGCTGTAGTGCCAACTTTGTTACTAGGTGGGGCAGTATTTGCCCTGACTCGTAACCCAGCAAGGGTAGCCAGTATCCTGACTCTCGACTTATGCACAGGCATTCGGGTATCCATTCCCACCACAGTTTTAGCAGCACTGACTTACGCCGCACGCCACGGTATTCTCATCCGCAGCGGACGGGCATTAGAAATGCTAGCAGATGTTGATACCATTGTCTTTGATAAAACAGGCACTTTGACTAAAGGCGAAGTCGATGTGACTGAAGTTGTCAGTTACAATCCTGCTGTATCTAGCTTGCGAGTTTTGGCATTAGCGGCGGCGGCTGAACAACGTTTGACACATCCAGTGGCCGAGGCAATCATTCGCTACGCCGAAGCACAACAAGTCGAAATTCCCAGCCGTAGCAAGTGGAACTATCAACTAGGTTTAGGCGTAGAAGCCGAAATTGATGGAGAGACTGTTTATGTCGGCAGCGAGCGCTTTTTGCGTCAACAAGGCATAGATATGGAAGCGCTGAATGGGCATAGTCAGCGGGCGAGTTCCAAGATTTATGTTGCCAGCAACGGTCAACTTCTAGGTAAAATAAGATATAGTGATATTCTCCGAAAAGAAAGTCCGGAAGTAATTACCCAACTGTTGACGGTCGAAGGTGTAGAAGTTCACATGCTCACCGGAGATAACAAGCGCATAGCTGATGCTGTAGCTGCACAACTGGGCATAGCGCCAATGTACACTCACGCAGAAGCTTTTCCAGAGCAAAAAGCAACGGTTGTCCGTGAATTGCACGAACAAGGCAAGACAGTTGCATTTGTGGGAGATGGGATCAATGATTCCCCAGCTTTAGCCTACGCTGATGTTTCTGTATCTTTTGCCAATGGTTCTGAGATTGCCCGCGAAACAGCAGATGTAGTGTTAATGCAAAACGACTTGCATGGCATATTAGAGGCGATCGCCATCGCTCGTCAAGCTAGGCAACTGATCAAGCAAAATACAGGTCTGATTCTTGTTCCTAACATAGGAGCATTAGCGATCGCCGTTTTGTTTGGTCTTAATCCTTTAGGGGCGACAGTAGTTAACAATGGCTCAACCATAGTTGCCGGTGTAAATGGTTTGCGTCCAATTCTCAAAAATTCACCAAAGAAAACTCTACCATCAGCATGATGAGATCACCATCTTGGGTAGAGTACGTTTAAAAGCTTTCATACAATGTTCTAATTGACTGGAGACAAATAAATCATGGCACCTAAAATTACTGATTTCGTTGAAGAAGCTGGCGCACCTGGAATCATAGCCGGTATTGGAGCAGTAATACTAGCTCCTGTCATCCTTCCCATTGTGGCAGGAATTGGTAAACCCATAGCTAAATCAATCATCAAAGGTGGAATTGTCGCCTACGAAAAAAGCAAAGGAGCCTTTGCAGAACTGGGTGAAACCTGGGAAGATATCGTAGCTGAAGCCAAAGCCGAGCTTGCAGAATCCAAAGAAACACCAGTATTTGAAGCTGCGAGCAGTTCTGGTGACAACAATATAGATAACGGATGAAACCGTCATTGATCATTAGTCATTAGTCAAAAGTATTTACAAAGGACTAATGACTAATGACCAACAACGACCAGATAAAGTGTTTGTGCAAAATAAATAACAACTCACAAATAACTAAAAAAAGGATGAAGGATAAAGTTGAAAAAATTTGTCCTTCATCCTTAATCCTTCATAGTCCATACTTCATCCTGAATCCGAGGGCTGCTGCGTGTTAACAAATAATCATGGTAATCTCACCCAGATACCAAAAGTGATGGAGCAAGCAAGCTTAAGTAGACCATCCAAACAAATATCTACAAAAATTGTTAGCAATACCCCAAAAAGGTTACGGTTGAGAGTTGCTCGTCAGCACCGTCAACCTGAAGAAATGCAACGCATTGCTAATGCATTAGAAGCACAACCGAACGTCACTCAAGTGCGAACTAATATTAGTCAGGGTAGTATTGTCATCAACTACGATGGTAAAGATGACAGTTGGAATAATGTTGTCGCCACACTATTGGATTTAGGAATTATTTTTGGCGATATTGCCGAGGGTAAATCTGAAGCAGCGATGGACGTTTCAAGCGCAATTGTAGACTTGAACAAACGAGTTGAACAAGCTACCAACGGTGCGGTTGATTTGCGCTTGCTTTTTCCTTTTGGACTCAGCATCCTTGCTGTGAGACAACTGCTGAAGCAGGGTTGGCGAATTGACATTATTCCTTGGTATGTGTTGGCTTGGTATGCCTTTGATAGTTTTATTAAACTGCATGGTATGCATCAGCCACAGTCAAGTAATGATTAATTGATGATGGATATTATGTCCGTTTAAACACTTATGATATCTGTGGAGGTCGGTAATTGGGAATTGGTAATTGGGAATTGGGAATTGGTAATTGGTAATTGAGAATTGGACTCTACTATTAGTCATCACATCTTACCCAGTACCCATCACCCATTACCCATTACCCATTACCCATGAATTAGTATTAGGATTCCTCAAACAAGCGATCGCCTTTGTGCAATCGGTTGGCAATTTCATAGGTTTGCCCTTGCGATCGCATAGTTGGGGAGTGTGCTGCCAAATACCTAGCTGCTGCAATTAGTACGTGAATACCCGCAGGAGTTTGAGCAAGCACGGAGTATTGGCGAAAAGCTGCTTCTAATTCTTGGATTACATGAAAGTCGCGGTTTTCACGTAACATCATTTTACCCAACATTGCCATTAGTAGCTCGGCAGAACCACCACTGTATAAATAATTAGCAACTAATTTACCTGTTTCGTTAACTTGTTGTTGGCGATCTAATAAATCTGGTAGTTGCTTCAGCAATTCTTCAGGATTTTGAACTTGTTCTTTTGGTTCTGGAAGTCTTGCTGGTGGTACATTTAAAAAACGATTCAAATATACGCTCATGGCAGCATCAAACACACCGCGCAGTAGTTCCACTGAAGGGACTCGGCGTAATCCTTGATGGACTGCATTCGCAAAGGTGAATGGATGGTGTGCTGCATTCCAATCGCCAAAATCGTTATTGGTGTGGAAACGAGCGACACGCAAAGCAGCTGTGTAAGTGACTACACTAGCTAATTGTTCTTCAGTACAACCTGATTGTAGGGCAGTTAGCAAAGAATTAGCGATCGCTTGGGGGTCTTCTCCCAATAAAATCGGTACTAGTTGATCTTTACCAGACCAAGTTCCTTGTTGCGGTTTTCCTGCTGCCAAAGCCGTGGGTAACTGTTCAAAGGCAGAGTCTAGAATTGCCACCAAATCTACAGGGTAGCGCCAAGAATTAGACTCTTCCATGCGCGAGGCGTTTGCTAAACCAGCAACCAAACTAGCTAAAACTGACTCTGCACCTTGCCAACCGACAGCATCGAGTGCTTCCAGCGCCTTGTTGATAAAGTCGAGTGTATGACCGATATCGATGTAACGGTGGTCTGTGGCTGCTGTGAATAGTATATCTGCAATCTGATTGGAATTAGCCCCCGCCCGAATTGCAGATACCAAACATCTTTCAGCAGCTTCACTATCCCGTACTTCGATAAACTGACGGAACCAGCCTTTGAGAGTGTGCAAGTCAGCGGTGGAATTGGGTAAAGGATGAACCACAAAATGAGGCGGCGCACCTGCACTATCATTAGCTACTGCCGAAAGTCCTTGGAAAAGGGCGCGAGGTTTGTCTTCTGCATCTAAATAGGGTAGCAGATTCATCATGCAGGTGTGGATAGTTAAGCCTGTATTCCATCCGGTTTTGTTGTAACGAGTGCCAAATTCCAGCCCCATCTGGAACGGTTCAGTAGCATCTGCACCCAGATCTAACAAAGCGATCGTTGATTTGGCAATCACTAACGAAATACCTTGTTCTAAACCATCCTGAAGACGTTGATAATGGTGAGCATGGGCATCAGCAGGCGGTGCTAAATTTACCCAAACATCGCCATCACGGATTTCTACAGGAAAAGACGGAACATCATCGGCCCAAGAATCGAAAGTACCCCCACTGGCGAGGTCAAAGCGGGCATAGTGCCAAGGACAAGTTACAATCCCATCTTTGCAAGTGCTGCCGTGGAGGGGGAAGCCCATGTGGGGACAACGATTATCAATTGCATAGACTTGATTGTCTGAGTAGAATAAAGCTATGGTATGTTTTTCACTCCTCACTAATAAACTACCCGCTGCTTCAACATCTGCAAGTTTAGCAACGCGAACATAGGGGTCTATCTGGCTTGGTTTTTCAAATATTTGAGTCATAATAATTTTGGATGAGCGGATTTTGGATTAAAAGCCTTTTCTATAGGGATCAGCTAAAACACATTTAGTCTGCATAACTCAATTTTATTAAATTCTTGTGGCGTGGGATCTTGCTATTGGTGTCAAGTTAAGAAAATTAGAGTCTTACCAAGTGATATGATGTCCGGTTGATTAGTTATGATTCCCACAGTCATTACACCCCACCCCCAACCCCTCCCCGTGAACGGGGAACTAGGGGCCCCCTCTGGGGATTAGGGGCAGGGAGCAAAAGCGCAGCTTTGGCGGGGTGGGGTTAGAAACTGTAAGTTAAATTCTAGACAAAGTTACGCAAACCTTACTGATTGTCCACATCTTTAATCAGGTCATTCACAAATTCTCTTAACCGTTCTTGCCAATCAGGAACGGTTTTTAATTTTTCCCTTTGCCCAAGCCTACCTTTAAAGCAAATTGGGAGCCTATCTAATTCTTCCTTTATAATTTTTTTAGCACCAATCTGATTATTTTTCTGGAATGGCATTGATTGAGGTTTTATATGTTAGTATACTAACTATATTATCCCATTTGAAAGGTCGATTCAAATGCAATTAGTTGAGAAACACCTAATCAACAGACAGCATAAGTTCTGGAAAGAGTGTGATCATTTAGCTTTGCAATCCAAGCATCTTTACAATGCTGCTAACTATGTTCAGCGCCAATACTTTTTTAAGGCAAAGAAGTATTACAATTCAATTGATATCTATCATCAAACTAAGAATTTAGAAGCGTATAGATATCTGCCAACTAAAGTTAGTAAACAGATTGTACGTAGAGTTTCAGAAGTTTGGAAAGGATGGTTAGCAGCATTAAAAGATTGGTCAAAACATCCTGAAAAATATTTAGGTAAGCCGAAAATCCCAGGATACAAGCATAAAGAGCTTGGTCGAAATGTTGTCATTTACCCAATAGATGCAATATCAAAACCAGCGTTAACCAAAGGTATTGTTAAACTATCTCAGACCAATCTTCAGATTGACACAAAAGCTAAAAACATAGACCAAGTAAGGATTGTCCCTAAGCTGAATCATTACGTTATTGAAGTAGTTTATACGGTTGATGAGCCTAGAAAAGCTACAGGTAAATATATTGCTGGCGTAGACCTTGGTTTAAACAATTTAATGGCTATAACATCCAATCATCCCGGCATTAGACCGCTTTTAATTAATGGTAGACCGTTGAAAAGTATAAACCAATTTTTCAATAAACGAGTAGCTGCATCGCAATCAATAGAAGCTTGGAGACAGATTAAAGAATTAAACAGTAAACGTGATAGACGGATTGATAATTACCTCCATACTGTTAGTCGTAGAATCATTGATTGGTGTCATCTGAATGATATTAATCAATTGATTATCGGCAACAATCAAAGATGGAAGCAAGATATCAATATTGGCACAAGGAATAATCAAGACTTTACTAAAATACCTCACGCTAAGTTAATTCATCTGTTGACATACAAAGCACAATTATCAGGTATTGAAATTGTTTTAACAGAGGAAAGTTACACCAGTAAGGCAAGTGCTTTAGATGGTGATCAATTACCAGCTTACAACAGCAACAGTGAGCGTTCGCCTGTGTTTAGTGGTAAACGTATTAAGCGCGGTCTATACAAAACTTCCACTGGTAGCATTATTAATGCTGATACCAATGGAAGCTTAAATATTGCTCGTAAAGTAATCCCTAACTTTATGGATGGGATAGAGGCACTGCCGTTTGTGCCTGTAGTTTTAGGACTTTGGACTAAGAGGATGTTTTAAAAGTAGGGGGTATTGTAAGAAAGCTCACAAGGCGTATGCTGAAATTTGTAGAAACCAGCACCCTGTGAGCGAATGACTAAAGCATACCGTAGTAATCTGACATGGGAACAATGGGAATTAATTGCAGACCTATTCCCAGAATCAAAACCAGGGGGTCGTCCCCGAAAATTAGCATTATTTGCGATCGTGAATGCAATTCTCTATGTTCTGTGCGAAGGTTGTACATGGCGAGGTTTGCCAGGAGATTTTCCGGCGTGGTCAACGGTTTATGGTTATTTTTGGAGATGGGGAAAAGATGGTACATGGTTGAAGGTTCATGACCAACTCTATCGGTGGGTAAGGGTAGACTCAGGACGTGATAAGAGTCCATCAGAAGCGGCGGTTGATAGTCAATCAGTAGAAACAGCAACGATGATTACTGTTGATGTCGGCTATGACGCAGGAAAAAAGATACATGGGCGCAAGCGACATCTAAGTGTAGATTTGTTAGGGCTAGTTTTGCGGGTCTTGGTAACGTCTGCAAGTGTTCCAGAACGTGAAGGAGCGAAAAAAGTCCTCAAACGAGTTCACAATACAGGCAATCACGTCAAAAGGTTAAACATCATTTGGATGGACGGAGGATACCGAGGCGAAGAATTTATGCATTGGGTGATGGATATGTTTCGGTGGATTGTAGAAATTGTTCTTCGACCATTGGAGAAAAAAGGTTTTGTCCATTTACCAAAGCGTTGGGTTGTCGAAAGAACTTTTGGATGGCTCAATTGGTGTCGCCGTTTAAGTAAAGATTATGAAAGGCTACCCAAAACTTCGGAGACTTTTATATATATAGCGATGATTCGTATCATGGTCAGACGACTAGCATAATTTTTGACTCAATTTGACTTTTAAAACATCCTCTAAGATTACAAACGTGGTTGTCTAACATTGTCTACTCTTGGGTAGCTTTGTCTAGGTTTCTACGAACGGTTCAGAGTTTAATAAGTAATAAGCAAAGGACATGATATGAGACTCAATGGTAAAACCCAGTGTTCGCAGAGGGGTTAGGGAGAAGTTCATCGAACTGACGTTAACTCGACACCAATGCCCCATGACGGCAGTTGCTCCACTTGGGGAAACCCCAAGACCGCACTGCCTCCCCCATGCCCAATTCCCAATTCCCAATTCTCAATTCCCAATTCCCCTGAATCCTACCACTGAGGATTCGCCACAATTAAAGCTTCCGCCGCAGATTTGTCTAAAGGCTTCGAGAAAAAATATCCCTGCCCATATTCACATTTCATTGCCCTGAGAAATGCCAGCTGTTCTGCGGTTTCTATTCCTTCGGCTGTCACATCTACACCCAGTTTTTTAGATAACGCCACAATTGTTTCAATAATCTCTAAATTACCTTGCTCAATACCGCTGCCACTAACGAAAGTGCGGTCAATCTTCAACTCATTAATCGGAAAATTTTGCAGCCGACCTAATGAAGAATAGCCTGTACCGAAGTCATCAATAGCCAACTGAATTCCTAAATTTCTGAGTTGCTTGAGCATAAAAGTGGCTTTTTCACCATTTTGCATAATTACACTTTCTGTAATCTCTAGTTTTAAACTCTGTGCATCTAGCTCAGTTTCCTTGAGTACTTGATTGATATGGCACAGTAGCTTGTTTTGGCTAAATCGAGAGCTACAAAGATTAACGCTGGTGATCAAGGGTCGCTCACCCAGATTCGCTGAGTTGGTTTGGAATAAATCTTGCCACTGTTTTGCCTGGCGACATGCCTCATGCAACACCCACTCATCTATAGAGACGCTTAGCCCAGTTTCTTGGGCTGTTGGCATAAATTCTTCTGGAAAAATAATCCCATGTTCTGGATGCAGCCAACGCACAAGTGCTTCAAAACCAGTTAACTTGCCAGTGATCAGTGAGACAATTGGTTGATAGTAAATCCGAAATTCTTGACGTTCAACAGCTCGGCGCAAAGCAGTCTCCAATTGCAAGCGTGCTAATGCTTGAACATGCATCTCAGAATTAAAAAGCTCATAGCGTAACTTGCCTTGTGCCTTAGCTCGATACATTGCCAGGTCGGCGTTGCGTAGAAGGTCTTCTGGTTGGTCATAACCTGTGGCGCTTAGAGCAACGCCAATACTAGCTGTGGTAAACACTTCTTGTCCACGTAGAATGATGGGAAGTGCAAGTTTTTCTTGAATCCGCTCAACAACACGTATGACATCACTGACATCCTTAATCCCTTCCAGCAAGACTGTAAACTCGTCTCCTCCTAAACGTGCAGCTAGATCTATGGAACGCAAGCATTCCTTAAGTCTTTGAGCAACAGTCAGCAGTAATTGGTCGCCACATGTGTGTCCCAGACTATCGTTGATAAACTTGAAGCGGTCTAAGTCCAAAAACAGCACAGCAAATAGATAATCTGAATGGCGCTTGGAATAATCTACCGCATGTTTGAGGCGATCCATAAATAAAGCGCGGTTGGGTAAACCTGTAAGTCCATCGTAAAAAGCAAGGTGCAGCAGTTCTGACTCGACTCGCTTACGTTCTGTGATTTCAATTAGCAATTCCTGATTTGCTTGAGCCAGTTCTGCTGTCCGTTCTATTACACGCATTTCTAGCTCGTTATGAGCTATTCGTAGCGCTTCCTCTGTTTGCTGTAGTTTTTGATTCTTTTGTGAAAGTTTTTGGATGTAGGCTGCTATTGTTTTGATCAAGTTGTTAAAGGATGTTGACAATAACCCAATTTCATCTGAAGTAGTGACGGGAACTTGCAGACTAAAATCCGATGAATAGCTGACTATCTGAGCGACTTGAGTCACAGCTTCTATAGGTCGTGCGATCGCCCGACTGGTAGAAAAAGCCAACACCGCAGCGAACAGAACTGAGAGCAACATACTGCTACCAATAATCTGGTTTCGCAGATTCTCTGCTTCTAGCAAAGCTTGCTTTGCTTGGTACTCCTGCTCTCGAGCTGTTTTAATATAAGCTGTAAGTTCATATGCACGGCTGACAATTCCACCAAATTCATAACCACTTGTAAAGTCTGTGATTAATTTCTGAGCTGCATCAGTTGATTTTGGCTGTAATATCAGCGGCTCTACCTGATTCAGGACTACCGCTATCTGTTGATAGAATTTTTCTGTTGCCTGATGAGCCTTATGTAGCAAAGGCTCCAAGTCTTTTATAGTTGTAGTTTGTGGCGAAGACTGTAGTTGTGAAATGAGTGCTTTAATTTCCGCAGCTCGAATAGCTAGTTGTGACTTGTGTCGCTTAAACTCTGTAGGCTTTCGCAACAGAGGAACGAACTCTCTAGTCGGTAGAGTCTCAAGCATGGCAACTTGCAAGTCGCTCAAAAGCCGACCTTGCTTATTAGCATTGTCTCGAATAGCACTTGCTTGTTGCTGGTAGAAATTGCCAAGGGTCAACCCAACTGTCGTTCCTCCTATGGCAATGCTCAAAGCTAAAGCATAGCCGCCAATAATTTTGTTTCTGAGACTGAAGAAACGCGGAACGCACCATAGCCGATTGGAAAACGGTTGTGATAGGCTAAATTGATAGGCTGAATTGGGTTGACTCTTCACAATACTCTGGTTCTTAGAGGAATCATTCTACAGCAGATTACATAAACTAAAGAGTATATGGCAATCTATCTGAGTTGTGAAAATTACTTTCGTTTTAACAAATGTTAAAAAACAGACAGTGCATTGCGGTGAGTCCAGCACTGTTTTAGGTTTCCCAACCAGAGCGACTGGTTCTTTTTGCTGCGTTCCAAGCGACAACGCTAATTGTAGTTTGATTCTGCTTGGAATCTAAATTATTAATACTTTTCAAACAACTTCTCAGGCGATTCCTCATCCAAAATCCAAAACCAAAAACCCAAAATCCGTCTTGAAAAGCTTTGATGGTCGGAAACCTTTGCTCAAACTTTTCGCAAAATCCAAAATGGTATTAGTTCTCGACGGTTTTGATCACAGCAGGCAGTATTAGATCCGGTGAACTCATCCACCACTTAATTATTCTTTCTTCTTTGACGCTACATTTTACTGCACCTCCTGCTGTTTTAAGATAAGTAATAACCCTTGGCAAAATTTGACGTATCATTTGGCATGTTCCTTGAGCAGTAAATATTTCTACTTCTCCAAATGTTTTTTCCATAAAAACTGAATAAAATCCCATATTTCTTAGGGAATTAATTAACCTGGGGTCTGATTCTGCTCGTGACAAAGTAATGTGTAGTTCATCTTGACGAAATGTTCCAGGTGTCAGAGATGACAATTGCAATTTAAAAGGAATTTCAATTGCGGGATTAAAAGGTATTTCTTCAATCTCTACGTCAACAGGAACATATTCTGCTTCTATATAACCTTCTATATCTTCAGAATTATCCTGTAAATAATCGACAATAGCATCAAAGCTTCCTCGAAATTCTTGCACATTCTTAGTTTTCTTGGTTAAATGTTTTTTCGGAGGACAATGAGCAAGTCCTTCTGGATGCCCTGAAAAGTCAGAATTCCAAAATTGTTGCTCTGTGAGGAATTTTTCAAAAGGGTTTGCAAGTCTTTGAGCATCAATATGAATGTGAAATTCACCTAGTACTGTTGATGGGTTAGATTGGCCTATAAGTGTAATTTGTTGTGTTTTTGAGTTCTTCATCTGACTTATGTAAGTATTTTCTACAATTGCCCCAGTTTATACCTACAGTATTAATTTACTAACCGTGAATTTACTTAAAAAATCTGCTAAACCTAATTGGGAACCGTAATTTAACTGAATTGAAGCAGCTGGGATTCTACTTAACCTCAGTTTGGGTTAAGACGATTTCGCTGTTAGTTATACGAAGGAATAGGAGTTTTAGCCAACGATAGAATCATAATTTCTGCTTATGCCGAACTCAGATTAACAACTAATCATGTGAGCTTGATATAAGCGGTTGCACTGGGCGGGCTTTTTGGCCATTGGTGTCAAGTTATAGCAGTCGAATCATAGATTAGGACATTTTAAAATCGTCAATGACAGTAACAGTAAGGTTTTTACCTCCTGCCTCCTGCCTCCTGCCTCCTGCTATATGCAAACTCTCAGGTGTTTGAGCTTGATATCATGTCATCTTTGCGACATATGAAATAAGGGCGTACAAATGTACGCCCCTACAAAGTATTTATTTTTTGTAGGCTGGCTAACTCTGCAAAATATCTAATAACTGTGCTTCAGTTAGCTGATTAATTCCCAACTCCTGCGCTTTATCTAATTTAGAACCGGCATCTTCTCCTACAACTAAATAATCAGTTTTTTTGCTAATGGAATCAGTCACTTTACCACCAGCTTTTTGAATCAATGCCTTTGCTTCATCGCGCTTTAAAGTTGGCAGAGTACCCGTAATCACAAAAGTTTTCCCAGCCAATTTTTGATTACTATCACCAACTGTTGTAGCTTCAGCTATGAATTGCAATCCTGCTAGTTGCAAGCGTTCAATTAAAGTTTGATTGGCATCAATGCGGAACCACTGATATACAGACTGGGCAATTTCAGCGCCAATACCGTAAATACCTTCAATATCTGACTGCTTTGCTGTAGCCAATTGGTCTACTGTGGGATACTTCTGTGTCAATAATTGAGCATTTACACTGCCAACATGACGGATGCCTAAACCATACAATACCCTTGACCAAGGTTGATTTTTCGATCGCGCGATCGCATCCACTAATTTCTCTGCTGACTTTTGCCCCATCCTTTCTAATGCACACAATTTGCTTTCTGTCAATTCGTATAAATCAGCAACGGAATGCACCAAACCTTTATCCACAAGTTGATGCACCAGTTTTTCGCCCACGCCTTTAATATCTAAAGCATCACGGCTGACCCAATGTTCTATCGACCCTTTGAGAATTGCTGCACAGGAAGCATTAACGCACCGAGTCACGGCTTCACCTGATTCTCGCACCACTGGCTGACCGCAAACTGGACAATTACTGGGCATGACAAACGCCTCAGTGTCAGCAGGACGGAGTTCTTTGAGTACCCGCACCACTTCAGGAATGATTTCCCCAGCTTTGCGGACAATCACAGTATCACCGATGCGGATGTCTAATTGGGCAATGCGATCGCTATTATGTAAAGTAGCACGGGAAACAGTCGTCCCCGCTAATTGCACTGGGCGCATTTCTGCCAAAGGAGTTAACGCGCCTGTTCTCCCAACATTCACAGCAATATTCTCTACACGGGTGGGTGCTTCTTCTGCTGGGTACTTCAACGCCACAGCCCAACGGGGAAATTTCTGGGTAAACCCTAACTGTTCTTGTAATTTAAAAGAATTCAGCTTCACTACCACCCCATCAGTCATGTAAGCTAAATTCAAGCGTTCCGTATCCCAATATTTGTAATATTCTGCCACTTCTGCTAAAGAGCCACATAACTTGTGGTTAGGGTTGACGCGAAAACCCATCTTTTGCAACAACTCCAAAGCTTCCCATTGCGTATTGGAAATACTCGCGTCATCCATACCAGGAATGTGCAGCGTATAGGCAAAAAAATCTAACCGCCGCCGAGCTACAATGCGGGAGTCTAATTGTCTGAGTGTACCAGCTGCGGCATTACGAGGATTGGCAAATAACTGTTCACCTGCTTTTAGGCGTTCCTCGTTGATTTGTTTAAACACTTCTAAAGGCAAAAACGCCTCACCCCGCACTTCTACCTTTTCCAGATTTTCTAAACCTGCTAAATTCAAGCGCAACGGAATTGAACGTATTGTCCGCACATTTTGGGTAATGTCTTCACCCATGACTCCATCACCCCTAGTTGCACCCCTAACTAGAATGCCATTTTGGTAGGTAAGGGCGATCGCAGAACCATCAATTTTCAGTTCCGAGACATATTCTACAGAGGTTATGGTCGGTACTTGTCGCCGCCAACGCTGATCCCAGGCTTGCAACTCATCAACATTAAATGCATTTTCCAGACTATACAATGGGATATTGTGCCGCACCGAAGTAAACTGCGTTGCTGGTTTCTCACCCACCCGTTGAGTAGGACTATCTGGTGCAATTAATTCTGGATACTGAGTTTCCAGTTGTTGCAATTCTCGATACAGTTGGTCATAAACTGCATCTTCCATGATTGGTGCATCTAGCACATAATATGCATAGCTGGCTTGTTGCAACAACTGGCGCAATTCTTCTATACGTTTTCCTACTGACTCAATCTGTATCATTAGACTTTTGCTAAATACTTTAGGAATAGAGTTTAAAGACGATGAAACCCGCATAGGCAGGCCTTGTTTATATAGTTCTATCTTAAAAGGATGAGGGTAGCGAAAGAAATTGGTTAGGAATCTCTGTCTTCGACTGCATATAAAAATCGAGTGATGTCAATCAGTTTACGATTAGCAAAGGTACTTGAGATAAACACAAGCTACTTTTCTAGGTTACTCGGTTTAATGTGAATCGTTCCATCCAATTGCACACCCAGTCAAAATAATTCGTAATTGATAATTTATAATTCGTAATTATACCCCATACCTAAAGGTAGTTACTCTGAACAATGAATAACTTGTTTATTTTCCATCAATCAATTAAGTTGCTCTGCATCCTCAATTTATGAAAAATTAATTAATAATTATTCAATTATTAATTACGAATTACGAATTACGAATTAGTAATTATTTGGTCATGGTTGAAAATTTCCCAGATACACCCCCCATTGTCATTGCCCATAGAGGTGCTAGCGGCTACCGTCCAGAACATACTTTAGCAGCTTATGAATTAGCGATCGCACTAGGATGTGACTATGTTGAACCAGATTTAGTTTCCACTAAAGATGGTGTTTTAATTGCTCGTCATGAAAACGAAATTTCCGAAACCACCGACGTTGCAGACCGTCCAGAATTTGCTCACCTTCAAACTACCAAAATTATAGATGGAGAATCAAAAACTGGCTTCTTTACAGAAGATTTTACGCTTGCAGAACTGAAAACACTACGGGCAAAGGAACGCCTACCCCAACTGCGCCCACAAAATACAGCATATGATGGACTGTTGGAAATTCCCACATTGCAAGAAATTATTGATTTAGTTAAAAGTAGAAGTACCCAAAGTAATCGTACTATCGGTATTTATCCTGAAACTAAACATCCAACTTACTTTCAGTCTATAGGATTATCATTAGAAGAACCCCTATTAGCAACTTTACAAGCAAACGATTATCAAGGAGCTAACGCACCTGTTTTCATTCAGTCTTTTGAAGTGAGTAACTTGCAATATTTATCGACAAAAACTGATTTACCTTTAGTGCAATTGATCAACGCTAGTGGTCAACCTTATGATTTTGTAGTTAATGGTGATGTTCGCACCTATGCAGACTTAATTACAACATCAGGGTTAAAAGAAATAAGTAAATATGCACAGGCGATCGGAGTCCATAAAAATCTACTTCTTCCTAGAGATAATACTAATAAATTGCTGTCACCAACATCTTTAGTCACTGATGCACATGCAGTTTCTTTACTAGTTCATGTTTGGACTTTCCGCAATGAAGACATCTTTTTACCACTAGACTTTCAAGGAAATCCTCAAGGCGAATATGAACTGTTTTTCAGCTTGGGCATTGATGGCGTATTTAGTGATTATCCAGATTGGGTAATGGAGACTGGTGACTGGGTACTAGGGACTGGGGACTGGTGACTAGGTAAGAGTTTTCCCAATACCCAATACCCAGTACCCAGTACCCAATTCCCAATTCCCTCTAATAAAGTGATGCCAATACTTTATCAGCTGCTGCCCGAAATGCAGTTGCAGCACCGGCACTCATATCACGGGGGGCACAGATGCGATTTCTTACATAGGCTAGTGTAATGGCTCCTACAGCAGCCACAAGCGGGTCAGCATCGTCCTTACCGCCTACGCGCCCCCACGGTAATGCTGTGCCATTGTCATTGATCAGATAGTCAGCTAATAGTCGCAGGTGAAAATCAACTGCTTCTTTGACTGCAAAAGTGTCACCATTTACCGCCAATGCTTGCACCCCAGAGTTTTTAAGAATGTCTCCAATGGCAACTTCTCGATTATCAGTCAATCTTTCAGCTGCTTCTGCCCGAAATTGGATTTCCTGGCTAGTTGCTGGGTCGGGGGGTAAAAGATTACCAATGGGTGTTACTCCCCATCTGCGGCGTAGCAGTAAATTGTTAGTAATCTCATCCGATTTCACGCGATGATAAGCAGGACGTTGGTTGAGTGCTTCAAACCAAGCATTAATGCGAGGATAACGTGGATTTCCCTTGAGGTGATATCCTCGATAAACAGGTAAATTAGCTGCTAATCGGTCAAGATGAGGACTGTAGCTAATATCTACAATGCTAAAAGTTGACAAAAAGTAAGGCCCAGGATACTTTCCTAAAGTTTGTTCAAGTTCGTCTAATTTAGCTTCAAAAGCTGCCTGTAAGTTGGCTAATTCATTAGCATCTTCAGGTGGTTGTCTGAGGAATTTGTAAGCGACATCCCTAAAACCATTGGTTTCAGCATCCTCAAGCCACTGCCTTGCAATGGCGTTTTCTTCTGGGTCTTCAGGGAGTAAGGTAGATCCAAATCGCTCTTCTAATGCTAAAAGAATATCTTTAGATTCATAGACTAACTTGCCCTCAATTTTTGCAGCGGGGACAAGAGTTGTAGGAACTAAATCGGTATACCATTTAGGCTTGTTACTTAAGTCGATAAACTCCGTTGCAAACGGAATTTCCTTTTCTTCCAGAGCAAACCAAACCCTTTCACAAAAAGGACACCAAGAGTTGGTATCGCGGTAAAGTAATACTGGTGGTTCTGTATCTGGATGCAGTTTGTGGAGACTGCTAGGAATGGGAGCAGTAGAAGGCGATTGTCCTGGTCTACGCACGCGTCGAGCAGGGGTATTTTTTTGAGCAATTTCTAATATTTCTTCCCAACTGGATATTGTATTTATAATTGACATATTGCACCTTGTTAAACTAATTCTTATTCCTTTTAAAATGGAAAATTTAATACTAATTCTATGTAAAGATGCGCTTAATTCGACCCCCCTGTAGTCCCCCCTTAGTAAGGGGAGACGCCAAAAGCAGGGGGTTAATATAGTGCAATACGGTTCAGTTAAGCATTTTTCCCTTCTCTCTGAGTCCTCTGCGCCTCTGCGGTAGCCTGCGGCAAGCCGCTACGCGTCTACGTTATAAAAATTGACTTTGGCAAAGAATTTTAACTCTAACTGAACGGTATTGTAATATAGTGCAGTTTCACAGAGAAACGGTATAAGACGCGGATAAGCTAAAATCCATTTGATTTGCAAAATTAGTTTATCTAGCTACCCTTTGTTATTGGTATTTACAAAGGACAAATGACTAATGACTAATGACTAAATTTGAATGATATATCAATATCTATAAATTAAGCATCAGCCTACTTTAAATTCAGGATAAAAACCTATCAATTAACTTTTTTCTGTCTGTTTAGCAAGATACTTATCAAGTAAGAATTGTTTGAGATGCGGTTGTTCTAAATTAAGACCGAGTTCTGTAGCTTTTTGAGTAATTTGTTCATAATTCAAGCCTTGATGAATAGCAGTGACAATCAAAGCGATGCCGCCAGCTCTTGCTCCAGCCGCACAATGAATTAAAACTGGTTTAGGCAAGTTTTCAATCTCTTGAATAGCTAACTCTGTTAGTTGCTGATTGGGTTCAGAAGGCTTTAACGGGACGTTAGCATATTGCAATCCAACTGCCTGTGCTTGCTGCTGTTCGTCACTTAAAAAACCTGCTTCATTGGGGGAACGTAGGTTGAGTACGGATTTAAATCCCTCTTGGGCTGCTTGTTGTAGCTGTTCCGGTGTTACTTGTCCAGTGACGCTGAGGTTGTCACTAACTTTTTTAGTATTACTCATGATATTAACTACACAATTTCGGTAGGTTTATAGTATTTTATAGTAAACTCTGTGTAAAAATCCAGAGTCTGTAGTTAGGACTCAGGAGGGGTGCTGCTGTCGCAGTACCCGTACAGGAGTCAGAATATAGAGGACTCCTGACTCCTTTTTTCTACAAATTTGAGCGCAACTTCATATTGCTAGACAGCTACAGGATTAGGAGTAGCAAATTTAGCATATCGCTCAATGTAGAATTCTTTTGGTTTAGCGATCGCTTTTACTGAATCACGCTCTTTCAAAGCTCGTTTCCACTGGCGTAGACGAGTGAATTCTTCTGGTACCCCAAAGCCACGATACTGCTTGAGTGCTGGCCAGCGCTCAAACCAAGGATAAAAGGTGAAATCAACCAAACTGATAGATTCACCAAACCAGTAGGGGCCATCTTTAGCAAGCTTTCCTAAAGCTTCATTTTCGATAAATTCCAGATGTTTGTATAGTTCTTGTTTAGCTTCTTCTTGTTTTTGGGAATCTGGGCTTCGCAAAAGATTAGAAAAAGCAGGAACTAATCTAGTATTTGCAAAATCGATCCAGATGCGAGCCTGTGCCCTATCAATAGGATTTTTGGGTAACAATGGAGGTTGAGGGAATACCTCATCTAGATATTCGTTAATAACTGCTGATTCCCAAACTCGGTTATCGCCATGAGTAATTGCAGGCACTTTCCCATAAGGAGAAACTTTAGTAAATCCTTCTGGTTTGTTTTGCAAATCAATCTCAATCAAATCGAAGTCAATGCCCTTCTCTTGCAGTACCAAACGAGTACGGTGAGCATAAGGACAAGTAACTGCACTGTAGACTTTGATTTCAGCCATGTTTAAGTTCCTTTGTGGATAGGACTTGTGAAACAACATTGGAAATTGAATTATTATTCAATTTCCCAAATCTTGAACTATTAGTGTTACTAAAATACTTCTCAATTCAATAATTAAGGAACTTCCAAGAAATAAATTATCTTGTGGGATGGGTGTCCTCACCCGTCCTGGTCTGAAGGGCGGGTGAGGACACCCATCCCACAAGATTATTTTGCATATTTTTATTGTCAAGTTCCTAATAATTGCCAAATTATTAATTTTGAATTGTTTAGCAACACTAACCAAAGTTTTGTACTAGAGCCAAGGCACTTCTTCAGGTGCATAACGGAAGGCTCGAAAAACTGAATTTTGTTCTCCACGAGTGACCAACGACTTTTCACCAGGAACATTACGAACTGCAAAATGGGGATTAATGTATTCCCAGACAATTTCCCCTTCAATTGTCACCTCGAATATCCGACCAAAAGCACCTTCTGTAATCAAAGTATTGCCATTTGCTAGGCGTTGCGCTCCTGATATGTATGAACTAAAGAAATTGTGCGGCGGACTGTCGCTGTATTCCCAAACTATCTCTTTAGTTTGGCGGTTGACCTCAATCACACGAGAGAAATTGAGTGCAGTATGACGACGATGTGCGCCGTTGTCGAAAATCAGGATATTGCCGTTAGGTAATTCGTTAGGGAAGTGCTGCTGTGCTAGTACATCATCACCTAGCGTCCAGATGATCTTTCCTGTTTGGCGATCGACGATCGCCACCGTAGATATATTGCGAAAGCTCACTATAATATTGCCATCGGCGAGTTCGCCCACAGTATTACCATGAGTCCATTCGTGGCGGTGATCCTGGGGAGTAATGGTAAAAATATCTGGATCTAGATGTTCGTAGGCGTGCCAAGTCCACACAATCTCACCACCAGGAGTCACTTCGTACAGTACATCAGCATAGATATCTCCGTCTGCTTCTGTTCCCGGTACGCCGCCTTTGATGCGGGGGACTAAAGACTGAGGTATCTTTTCAATAGCTAGTAGAATTGTGTTGCCATTGCGGAGGCGGCGGCCATCGTGATGGTGGTCTGGATGCTTATATTCCCAGATAATATTTCCTTGAGGATCTGCTTCTAAAACAACACCACTTTTGAATGCAGCCCACAAGGGAAAACGTAATGAATCGTCTGGTGGAGTCTTACCGTTATAAAAGAGGTTGCCATTGGGTAAAAGATAACCATACAACCCTGGCGAATATGGCAGATTCCATTGATGTACTACTTCGCCTTCGAGGTTTAGAAGATAGACTTCTCCCTTACCTGTAAGCGGTGCAAAAAGTGTATATCCTTTAAATGCTTTGTCAGGATTGTAAGCTCTTAAACCAGTACCCCGACGACGAATAGTATTTTGGTCAACAGATGTTGATATTGCAACAGTCATAATTTCACCTACTAAATATATTTAATTGGGAATTGGGAATTGGGAATTGGGAATTGGGAATTGGGCATTGGGAATTGGGAATTGGGTTCTAGTTATTTCTCCCCATATTCCCATCTCCCTCATCTCCCCCATCCCCCCATCTCCTCATGGTGCTGGGTTTGGAGATTGAGCGTGAACGGCATCTAACTCTTCTAAAATGTCTTTATCAAGAACAACATTGACACTTTCTAGATTCTCTTGGAGTTGTTCTAATGTTGTGGCACCGATAATTGTGCTGGTGACAAACCAACGACTCCGCACAAATGCCAAAGCTAGTTGTGCTGGACTTAGTTGATGGTGTTTGGCAATATCAATATAAGCTGCTACTACTTCACTAACTTTTGGTTTCAAGTAGCGTTGACCAAAATTTTCAAACAAAGAAAATCTTGCTTTTTCTGGTTTACCATTTAGATATTTACCAGTTAATAAACCAAAGGCTAAAGGACTATAAGCTAGTAAGCCAATATTTTCATAATAAACTGCTTCTGCAAGAGCGCCATCAAACACACGATTCAGCAAGTTGTAAGCATTTTGAATGGAAACAACTTTGGGTAATCCTAACTGTTTAGCAGCATTACTAAATTGGGTAACTCCCCAAGGCGTCTCATTACTCAAACCGAGATAGCGAATTTTTCCGGCTTGAATGACATCAGCGAAAGCTTCGAGTTGTTCAACTATCGGTGTTGATGGTTTCACTTGAGTCGGGTCAAATACTGTTTGTCCAAAGCGTGGCACATAGCGGTCTGGCCAGTGGATTTGGTATAAGTCTATGTAGTCTGTCTGCAATCTTTTTAGACTATCGTCTACAGCTTGTTTAATATTATCACGGTCAATTGCTTTTGCTCCTCCACGCAACCATTTAAAGCCTCGACCAGGCCCCGCTATTTTAGTAGCGACAATCAATTTGTCTCGCTGTTGATGCTTTAACCATTCTCCAATGAACTTTTCAGTTGTACCGTAAGTTTCAGCACTGGCTGGTACTGGGTACATCTCAGCCGCATCAATGAAGTTAACCCCTTGGGCAATAGCATAGTCTAGCTGTTGGTGGGCTTCTTCAATGGTATTTTGTCGCCCATAAGTCATGGTGCCAAGACAAATTTCTGATACTTTTAGGTCACTTTCGCCAAGTTGGTTATACTGCATATTCCGATGTTGTGATTCAGTCGAACTTCAGACGTTAATATTCTTGTGTAAAAACACAATTTTTTTACAATTATCCCTCAGATTTATAATCTGAGGTTACAGGAATAATTTCCTATAAAAAACAAGTTACAGCTTGATGTGGCTGATAAATCGAATTACTTAGCGATAGCTTTGATTTACTAAGTATTCGTATGCTAAGTATTTTCTATAAAATTTCTCCGATGCAAATATTTTGTTTCAAAACAACACAAATATAGCCATCATCCAGGATTAACTTTCCAGCCCAATCTTTGATTTACTAATCCTGTAGTAAATCTATTTATTGCTGGTTATTGCATAAATAAATCAGAAAAGTAAGCTGGTTTTGAGTAATAAAAAATCTCCTAAACTACTGTAGTAAAAGCACTTGCTTTTTTTTGATTTTTGTGTATTTTCTCTTGTTCCAGAATTAAATACGATAATTATATCGATTTAGCGTAGATTATAGCAAAAAATCTTGAAATTCTTCAACTGATATCTCGCGATCGCATTGGTTAGGGTTAATAGCCCCGTCCAATGCCGTATTCCTCTACACCCTATTGTTGACTCATACTGGGATTTCAGGTGCTGCTCGTTGGAACGACAAAATAATTAAAGCACGTACTCTCCATAAAGTAATCCTTTTGCTTGTAGAGTTTGTCCTTGTAGAAAAAGACTAACTTCAACTGTGCCACTGACTTCTTCAATAAAAGTATATTGACGGTCTTGGTTATCAGGCACAATTAACTCTGCGATCGCTTCAAATCGGACGTTGAGTAGCAATCGACCTTGTTCATCAGCAGCTTCGACTTGCAGGGCTTGAGGTACTCTGATACTGCGATCGCTAAACAACGAAGCCATAATTCCAGGGAGACGCACAGGTGTCACAGCAGCAGGTGACCAGTCCCAATGAATGTATAAACTAGAACCAACGAAAGCTTTGATGAATTGGTTATCAATATAGACAAAAATATAGGGCAAGCCTTTGACAGAATGGTCTTTATTGGTACGTTGGTCTAAAACTAAGGTTATTTTCCGACCATCATTACTAGTAGCGAAAGCCACAAACCATTCCCAGCCAATATCTTCACCCCAACGAAATCGGCCAAAGTTGCGGTCATGATAGCTAAACCAATTCTGATCAATACTGAAGTTTTGTCTGCCTATAGATAAATCTCCCATGACCTGTAAACCTGGCACCAAACCCCAACCGATGAAACCACTACCAAATGGGGAATCTTCAGTAACTAGTATAGGTGCAGCTTGTACCTCGCCTTGAAAACGAATCGATAATTGCATTCTTTCGTCTCGAAATTCTAGCGTCGAATGCTTACCGTTAATTTCTAGGTTGAGTTCGTTGGTGAAAATTCGTAAGGGGTTTTGGCACACCATATCGGGTTGCCATGGCAAACTCAAAGCAGTACCAAAGGTTGCCATGGGAATATCCATGCGGTATTCTGGTGCAAGCAACTCACTGGCTATATTGACCAGAAAAGTGATTTGAATCTCTCCATCATCTGGTCTTCCCACCAGCGTCATGTTAACCAATACCCGTATTTTTCCCTCTTGATCCCAAAGCAGGAAATGATACCAATCTTTCCAGTCGATGGGCAAAGTTGGGTCATCTAAAGGGATACGTAAGGCTTCAACACAAGCTAACAATTGTTCGTCAATAGTCATCGTTGTAGCGAACCTCTTTCTTGGAGAACCGAGTTGAGTATTGTTTGTTCAGACGGTAGTGGAAAAACTAAGCTTGTAGCTATTGGCTTTGTCACTGCGGTTTGACAAATTCTACGCCAAGTCTCGGCAATTCTTGGTGATACCAACGCTAGCCCCAGAGCAAAGCAACTAAACCAACGTTCTGCATCCATACCCAATGATGTCACGAAAGTATCTGTGGCAGTACCCGATAGCGAGATGTCATTCTTGAGTTGATGGATGTTTAAGTCTGTTGGTACCAAACTCCATAACCACTGTTTTCCTAAATTCAGCAAACCACCTTGATTGATTTGAGGACTCGCTGAAGTTTGATAGGCTTGGGCTACTTGATGACTAATGACTAACCAACGAGGAACTTGAGCCGAAGTAAAGGCAATAACCCCATTCTTAAAGAAGTCGGTGTATCTCAACTGCTGCAATAATTGTGTCCCTGCTTGAGTTTGGGCGTACTCTTCACCTTTAAGACATAGTATCAACAACAGTTCTACTACTAGCCAACGGACTGGAAATATATCTAGACTTGCGATTGTGGGCAGTAGACTGTGAGTTTTTGGGTACTCACTGTGTCGTGTGGGGGTTGAGATATCTTGTGAGGCGATATCACTTAAGGTGGTGGCAAATTGGGGTGAACTGTGTGCTAGTCCTAAGATGATGGTAGTGAACCAGCGATCGCTATCTTGTCCTATCTCGGTAATTATAGCTTCAGCTGACATAGGAGACACAAAAGTTTTCCCTCGTTTCTCTACATCAGATCCCACCAGACTCAATAGCCATTGCTGCCAAACAGACAGCAAACTCTCACCATCTAAAATTGTATTCACACTTTTGAGGCTATTGATAATCCAATTAGGAATTTGAGCAGATGTAAAAAAGCTGACTCCATTTTCAAAGAAACGAGTGGTTTTGAGTTGATTGAATAACTCTGAACCTGCTTGAGTTTCGATGTATTTGTCTCCTATTTGGCACAAAATAGTTAGCAGTTCAGCCACCAACCAACGAGATGGAATCTTCTCCAAATCTATCATTCCTGACATCAAACCAAAACTCCCAGCTGTTGCCTGAACTAAGGAGTTTGATGAGTTTTTTTCTAAGTTGAAGGGTAAGGTGATTTCTAAGCAGACTTCCACAGCTTGATGTTTATCTTCTTGCTGTTCTGGTGACAAAATCTCTACTTCTATGAGAATAGATTCTTCAGCAAGTGCCGGCAAGCGTAACCAACTCTTGAGGAATTGTCCAGGCTGTAAGTGAGAGGGAATGAACAGCGTAACTGTCTGGTTAAATGTATTTCTGGAAGTTAGGTAAACAAAAGCGGGGTCAATATAACTAGCCATAGTGATGATTTGACCGTCATCCACCACCCAATCATCTATAGCTGGACGAAACAACCAGTTTTCAGGAATTTGGCTATGAATTAACAACTTTAATATTAAGTTTGTTCCTGGTTTGAGTTTGACTTTCACCTGGGGAATGTCTAACAAAATTCCAAAATTATTATTCATTTTAAAAAACTACAAATTAATGGTATATTTATGCTATATTAGTGTTTATTTATTTCGATAAATTACATAATTTATCAGTTCTTTTAAAAAGCGGCGATCGTGAAGCTGGCATTTCCATTTTTCTTCTGAACGTAATGGAGTTTCTATTTGAATAAAATCTAGTTGATCAAAAAGTTCTGCTGCTTGATTGGCAAAAGAACGTGCTATTTTCCAGCCATACTCTATACTATCACAATGCAGCATCTGCTCCAGAATAAAATTTAATTGCTGGGGTGTTTTTTGTTCACGGGGTAAGGCAAGTATTTCTAGTATTTTCTCAGATTTTTGACTATGTGTTAATACATGGTTCAACATTAATGTACGTTTACCTTCATAAATATCTCCACCAATTTCTTTGCCATAATTTTTCAGTTCTCCTTGTAAGTTCAACAAATCATCTTGTATCTGAAAGGCAATTCCCAAGAGCATACCAAATCGAGTTAGACCTGCTAAAGGTTTAACCAAATCTTTGGGATTTGTAGATGGATTTCCCAAAATTAAACCAATCCGACAGGGAGTCATAAAGGTATACCAGCAAGTTTTTTTGACGCACATCTGAAAGTAATCTTGGTCTGTTAGATTAGAAGCATTCTTAGCTACCCAATCTAACTCCATCGCCTGTCCTTCCACAGATTGCTGCGCCATAAACTCGATTTCATGCAAAATATTTAAAGCTTTACCAACTCCAACGACAGATAAATTTTCTAACAATAAACCAACTGCTAAAACATTTGTTGCATCACCGACATTGATGGCACGAGGAATTCCAATTAGTTGGTGTAAAGTCTCCTTACCCCGTCTAGCTTCTGAACCATCTTGAATATCATCATGAATGAGAAAAGCGTTGTGATAAAGTTCCAGAGCAGTTGCTGATATCAAAGCATCATGTCCCATTCCTCCCACAGATCTTGCCACACTAATACACATAGTTGGTCGCAGCATTTTGCCATTACGAAATGGGTAATCCACTAACATTTCATATAATGGTTGGTAAGCGCCTAACATATGACTTTTAGTTGCGATAAAATCTTGAATCTTTTTACCAATTGCTATCTGAGATTCCCTGACTGCTTTGTCAATAATTTTCTTGTCATACATCAACTGCTTTTCAACAGTCTTGATGTCTGTTGCCAATTGCAGATTTTCTACAGTTTCTTTAGTGCTTACACTTGTCACAACGCTAGTGGATAGAGGCTTACTTTCAGAAGCTAACGGCACTGAGTAAACCATTTGAGCAGGTGCAGCAAGTATCGTGGAAGAATTTTTGGTGTATTCGTTGATGTGTATTTTTGTACCATTTTTGCCAACAGATGATGGAGAGCCTACTAGAGATAACTCCTGATAACTTATAGATTGATGATGATTGCCATTGCTGAGATTGACTTCTACTGTAAGTATTGATTCATTGTCTACTTGCCTCCCTGGTGTCGCAGTAGCAATGTTAATACGTTCCTGTGGTGCAAGTTTTTTTGATTGATTTACTACATAGGAGTTTGGATTATGGACTAATACTGCGAAGAAACAAAAACACAGAGTAAATATGTAAATTGCCAGCATTGAATTTCTTAATGAATTAGAAGTTTTAAATAAGTCGATGGAAATATAGCGGTTCTCGGTTGAGTGAGGTACAAAAACCCCACCCCCATCCCCCTCCCCGCTTGCGAGGAGGGGGGTATGATGTACTTCATGTGTTAGGAAAAGCTATAAAACAAACTATTCCCCAACCCCTCTCCGACGCGGAGAGGGGCTTCAAGCTTCTTACAGGGGAGAGGTTTGGAGAGAGGTTTTAAAAATCCGTCGAACTCACGTTAACGTACTGGCTCATTTTTGTCGGTTGTTTTCAACGACTGAGAATCAGCGCTCACCACGGTAAAAGGGGAGTTCAGACACCCTCGTGAATTGGCGGTGCTTTTTCCCTTAACCACAAGAACTATTGGGGTATAAGCACAAATTCCCAAGCCTGTATAGGATCAGTTATAATTTCCTGCCCTTCCCCTGCGATTGGAGCTCTCGGTGCATTAAGAATAACCGGAGTAAATAAGTCATGACTGCGGTTTAAAACCTCTAGAAAATCTGTAGAATTCTTATTTTTAATCTGACCCGACTTAAGAAGTTCCCATTGCTGAGTAATTGTACCTGTGACTGGGTTAGCAACAACTTCTTTATCAAGCCCTTGACTTTCAAGTGCAAAACCATTGAGCTGACTAACTATTAGCCCGTACTCATTAATTGTCCATTGCTGATTAGCTGTACCTGTAGCTTTGTACAACACGATTGGTGTTCCTGGTGCGGAATTGCTTCCTGCAATATCTAATACAAGACCATTGAGCTTGCTTCTAATAAAAAAGTAGTTGGATGTACTCATGTTTACTCCTTAGTTGAAAAACTTTTGTTGGACTATTTCATTGAGATTGTTGGAAGTTTCGATACCTTTCCAATGGTGAACTCAAGAACACTTTTCAATAATGCCTGGTTTTTTCAATCAATAATTCAGTATGGACTTTCGCCCTAACGCACCAAAAATCAGTGATGATGCCTTGCTAATAAATAGCTCGTGATTAGAAAGCCTGAACAGTTAAGATTGTAGAAGAATGTCCTTCGCCTATCGTAGCTTCTGCTGTTCCGTCTCCATCTATCAGCCAGTCTGGAATAATGTTGTATGTACCTGCTGAAAGTTCTAAGACAGTTGATACTGTAATAGTAAAAAATTGATTTGCATTTGTTGGGGTGTATCCTCCGACAGGCCCCTGTATATCTACACCTGGCTGCTTGTAAATCCTAACACTAAGCCAGACTGTAGCTGCTTTCGGGCTGGTGTGTATGGCGCTAGAATTTAGGGTAATCAACACTTGAGATGAAGTATTTAGAGTGATTGTTATGTAATCTAAGGTAGCAATCTGAGTCCATTCTCTTGATCGTGTTTTAGTCTCTCCTTTAATCTTGCTAAACCAAAATCTCTGTTTATTACCAATAAGGGGTGCTAGGTCAACACTAGACGGCTTACCGTTGACAGTGGATATCAGCTCAGAACCATCTAGGGCTAAGGTATTGGTGGTGGCCTGAATCACCGCACCGCTGAGATTAACATCGTCTGCTTGACCATTGACGGTGGAGGTCAGTTTTGTACCTGTGACATCCAATTTATTGGTGGTAGCCTGACTCACTGCATCGCTGAGATTAACAGTGTCTGCTTGACCATTGACGGTGGAGGTCAGTTTTGTACCTGTGACATCCAATTTATTGGTGGTGGCTTGACTCACTGCATCGCTGAGATTAACAGTGTCTGCTTGACCATTGACGGTGGAGGTCAGTCTTGTACCTGTGACATCCAATTTATTGGTGGTGGCCTGACTCACTGCATCGCTGAGATTAACAGTGTCTGCTTGACCATTGACGGTGGAGGTCAGTTTTGTACCTGTGACATCCAACTCATTGGTGGTCACCTGACTCACCGCATTGGTGAATTCTGGTAAACATGATTGGAGTGTATTAGCCAGCTCCTCGCAGTTAGTCGGAGGCGGTGGGGGTGTAGGTTCATCTGTAACAGGTACAAGTTCCCATTGCTGACTCAACTGACCTTCTTGAATTGAGGAAAGACTCGCCCGACCGAAAAGAATTGTTGAAGCTTCTAAAGCCAAGCCATTGTCTTGATTTATGATTACACCTTGATCTGTAATAGTCCATTGCTGAGTTTTTTCACCAGTGACTGTGTTTGTAACAGCCACCATTTTGTCTTCACTTTGGCTAATATCAATTGCTAAATCATTGAGCTTACTGATTATCACTCCTTGCTCATTAATTGTCCATTGTTGATTCGATCCCTTATTATTTATGAACAATATAATGTTTGTTTCTGGGTTGGGATTACTCCCTGAAATATCTAGTACCCGACCATTGAGCTTGCTTTTGATTAAAAAGTATCCGGATGTACTCATGTTTGTTCCTTAGTTAAAAAATCTTGTTGGACTATTTCATCGAGAGTGTTGGAAGTTTTGATGTCTTTTCAATGGCTCACTCAAGAATCTTCTTCAAGAATGCCTGAGTTTTCCCATCAATAATTCAGTTAAATTCAGGACTTGAAATCTCAGTTAAATTCAGGTAAATTCAGGTAAATTCAGGTATTTGACCGTCAATGACGCAACTTTCTCTGATTGCTTCTCTTGAACTTTCCCCAAGAGAAGCAATTCCCGAACATCAGAGAATTGCTTCTCTTGGTAGCCAGTTTTGGCCCTATTAGGTTAGGCTTTTTGACAAGAGCAACTTCTATAAACTTCCGTTTATAGAGCCGCTGATATTAGTTAATCTTCTTCACTTCTAATGAGATACCTCCCAAACAATACTCTGGATAATCGGTGAGTACAGAAAATTTAACATCCGTATCGTTGAGAAGAGTGAATTGTGCTGTCTTAGCATTTGCAAGGGCCAGCAAGTCAGTTTTATATTTTTGGCCATCATCTATCCACTGTGGTTTTTCAGCTTGGATAAAGTAGGAGTTTAACCAGCCTTCTGTCAAATTTTCGCCATTCTCTGGTTTAACACTTCCAAACCAAGGGTTCCATGCATTATAATTGCCACCATTTTGAGTTCCAATGGGCGTTACTGTATATGTTCCCTTGGTTAATCGTAGAACGACTGGGTTGTTTTGAGTATTTGTTTTGCCATCAATATTGACGATTTGCGTAGTTTCTATCCCTTTACGAACTACTTTGACAAATGCTTTTACACTACCTAGATTATTGCCTTGATCTACATCCCAGCAATAGAGAGAAAGTGTACCTTTATTTAGAATTGTCATTTCTAAATTAGTGCCAATCGGAAAATAACTGATGTCATTATCTATAGTTCCGATCAAAGAACCACAGACAAATCTAAATGGGCCTTTGATTTTGTCAGCGTAAGCCTCCTTTTTATCGTTATTTAACCCGTTAGCATTTATAAAGAACTTGGGGTCATTAGTCAGCAGATTATATAAATCTTTAGGGTGTACTCTAACTGTTAATAAATCTCCTGGTTCTACTTGGATGTTAGTATTTAAAGCTTGTCCACCAGTTATAGAGTGATGGTAGGCATGAACATCGAAAGATGTTTCTGTTCCAGATAATTCTTCATATTGAGATTCAGATTCTAGCTCTTTGATAGCAAATTGTTCTTGAACAGAAACGGTTGCTTTAATTTGACCTTCACTGATATTATAATCACCACCCCAACAGGTCAAAGAGAGGGTACCTTCAACCCCTAAATGTACCATTTTCAAATGGCTACCAATTGGGAAATAAGTCTTACCGTTATCTAAAGTACCAACCAGACTACATAATGCATATTCATAAGAAGGTGTACTATCTTTATAAAAGCCCGCAGCTTGATTTGTAGCTACAGAGATTCCATTAGCATTTACTTCTTGTGATTGTTTTAGGTACTTATTTGTAAACCATGTTTGAGCTAAATTGACATCAATTTCTAGCAAATCAAACCGCTTTACTTTAATGTTTGTATTCAATAAAGGGGTTTTAGTGGATTGATTGTAGACTTTAGCGTCAACTGTAACTTCTGTTAAACCCATTATCTTTCTCCTTCTGTGTGTTTACTTTCTGGACGAACTAATACAAGCTAAAAAGTCGTTGTTGGACTATTTCATCGAGAGTGTTGGAAGTTTTGGTGTCTTTCCAATGGCTCACTCAAGCATCTTCTTCAAGAATGCCTGAGTTTTCTCATCAATAATTCAGTTAAATTCAGGACTTGAAATATCAGTTAAATTCAGTTAAATTCAGTTAAATTCAGTTAAATTCAGGTATTTTATTGGAAATGACGAATTTTTCTGAATTTGAGTTAGATTCAGAACTGAAAAATAATTTTTCTGGAACCAACATAATACCAATTCTCAAAATCTTGGCAACACATGAATGATCTGTAGGGGCGTACAGCTGTACGCCCCTACCCCGCCCATCTGTTGCCTCATTTTAGAGAATTGGTATAACTATTTAATATTTGTGGTTTTACAATGAGTAAATATATTGTGCTGGCTACTGCTGGCTCTTATGGGGATGTATTTCCCTTTATTGCGATCGCTCTACAATTACAAGCACGGGGACATCGTGCTGTCATAGCCACCAGCGAGATTTTTCGCCAAATTATTGAATCGGAAGGAGTTGAGTTTTGTCCAATCAGACCTGATGGGTATATCAATGTAGAACAAGCAGGACAGTTTATCCACTTGCTATCAGAGTCTAAACAGGTGCTTGATTATGGCATCAGCTATTTAATGATGCCCCATTTACGGGCAACATATTCTGACTTGATGCAGGTTGCACAAAAAGCCGATTTATTGGTGACACACCCTCTCGCCTGTGCAGCCAGCCTTGTGGCAGAGAAAACTGCAATTCCCAGAATATCCACCATCCTCTCACCTATCTCGTTTTTGTCTGCTTATGACTCCCCAAGTGCTTTGGCTATTCCCACCTCTGCTTATGAAAAAGCTTTGACATTAGTTGCTTGCGATAATTACTATAGAAAGCTTCACTGGCAGTCACGTTTTTGGAGTGCGCCAGTACGACAACTCAGGGCAGAATTAGGTCTAGAACCAAGCACTGATATCCTGTTTGAAGGTCAGCATTCCCCAGAATTGGTACTAGCTTTGTTTTCTGAGGTTTTAGCCACTCCTCAACCGGACTGGCCTGCTCAAACTCAGGTGACTGGATTTCCTTTCTTTAGTAGTCGCAACGATCAAGGTTTACCAGAAGAACTAGAGCAGTTTTTGCAAGACGGGCCACCTCCTATCGTTTTCACTTTGGGTTCGTTGATGGTGTGGGCACCGGGAAACTTTTATTTTGAAGGAGCGATCGCAGCCCAACAATTAGGCTATCGATGTATCTTATTAATGGGGCCAGGAGCGCATTCGATTCCCAAAGACCAACTCCCAGCTGGAACTTGCGCTGTAGACTACGCCCCTCATGCGGCAATTTTTAATAGAGCTGCGGCCATTGTCCATCATGGTGGTGTAGGAACCACTGCACAAGCTTTACGCGCAGGTCGCCCCATGCTAGTCATTCCCCACGCCTTTGACCAACCAGATAATGCTGCTCGTGTAGTACGCTTGGGAGTGGCGCGAATGCTTGAGCGTCAACAGACCACTGCCAATCGTATTGCGACTGAGCTAAAAGCTTTACTATTTGACCCTAGTTATGCAGCTAAAGCCGCAGCAGTCGGTTGTTTAGTACAGGCAGAAGATGGTGTCAAAGCTGCGTGCGATGCCATTGAGGCTTATTTGTTACGGCATAGTAAGTAAGAAATAGACATGAGTTCGATGAGTACTGTTTTGACCTCTCCCCCAGCCCCTCTCCTACGAGGAGAGGGGAGTAAAACCCTAGTTTTTTCGTTGCTCCTCCCTCTCGTTACCCAAACGCTTGGCGAACGCCTTGTAGGAGAGTGAGGTTGGCAGGGTGAGGTAGTAGCGAACTCACATTAACTTGTGTAGGTACTATCCTCGTCTGGTGGATAGACCTCAATACCAAGTACATCTGTGGGCACTTGACGAATGAGTTCACCGTAGGATGATATTTGGTGTTCTAGAGAAAGGCAAGGCGGAACCGAAGACAGATGTAACCAGGATTGTTCAAATTCTCTCCACAAATGCCGCAACTGTGGATTAATCGCACTGTCGGCTAAGATTCCAAGTATCACTTGATGAATACCCAACAAGTCTTGTAAACTACCGCGCAGATGAATCTTCTGTTTCCCTACTGCTGCATCAAAGGTCAATCTACCAGTAATCACATCTCGTAGAGTTTCCGCGGAGGTCTTAAAATTGACTGACTCCACTCCCTCTAGATATTCACACTCAATTTGCAGTTGTTCACCGCCTTGTGCCCGCACTTGCAATTGAATGTCATCTAGGTCAATAACAGCATTTTTACCCGAAACCGTCTGCACTAAGTCTCTCCAAGTTGAACCTTGTTGAGTTCGCAGAGTTTCTATCAGACGATGCAGCCATTGAGCTAGCTGTATATGTGCGTCTTGTGATTGACTTTGCATTAACTTTCGTAAGGCTTTTGAGATTTGGCTTGGCAATTCAGTTGAAATCTAGTATTCAACAATACAGTGTTCGCATTCACATTACAAGTCGAATAACAGTATATTTACAGATTAAGTATTTTTCGTTCTCAACCATAGATTTTGACCCCGCTTCCATTCCTCTCCCCTACAAGGGGAGAGGCTTTGATACCTGGTTTTAATTTTTCTGTGATGGTATGAAACGACTCTGCTTTGGATAAATCCGCAGGATAGGCACGGAAGTAGAGGATAGAGGGAGTTTTGGCTGTTGATGCGATCGCTACCTCAAAATTAGCTTGCTTTTTAAATTCGTCTGTGATAACTTTTGCTTGTAGCATAAACAACTGTTTTCCGAGCGGTTTACCGTTGTTTAAGCAACTGATATCACAGCTAAATGGGCGGTTAATTTCGAGAGTACTGGAGTTTATCTCTAGGCTCTCATCCTTATAAGTTAAGGGGTGTAAAAGTTGTTGAATCAGTTTAAAAAGTTCTTACTGTTATTGCCACAGCGCTCAGCTATAGGCTTCAATGCTTTATTGTTTACCACTTATTGGCTAGGCTTGACAATCTCTGGTTGCGCTTCGACTAACTCGGCTAATTCTGCAAATACTACCGCCACAAATGTGAGTAACCAAACTCAAGAGAAAACCGGTTTGATTCGCCTGGGATTTCAAAAGGGAGGCGCGGTGCCAATTGCTCGTCAAAGAGGCGAGTTAGCAAAGAAACTTACAGCTCAAAATATCAAAGTTGAATGGGCTGGCCCCTTTGACCGATGTGCTACTTTACTCCAAGCAATTAATGCGAACCAAGCTGATATAGGCGGGTGTGGATGAGGGGGATGAGGGGGATGAGGGAGATGGGGGAGATGGGGGGATGGGGAGAATTACAACTGACTAATGACTAAAGAGGTATGTTATGTCGATTGAATTTATTGGGATGATTGGAACGCGACAAGTGTCTGAGTTGGATGGACCGACAGTCTCTATAACTGGTGGTTCGATAGATCCAGCTTATGTCCGCAAGTTTGCCCAAGCTCATGAAGATGGCGGTTTTGATCGGGTACTCGTTGGTTATGGCTCAACTGGCCCTGATGGTTTAACGGTGGCTGCGTTTGCGGCGGCTGCAACAGAACGGTTAAAGTTTTTAATCGCACACCGCCCTGGCTTTGTGGCTCCTACTCTCTTCGCCCGTAAGGCAGCAACTCTTGATCATTTTACTAATGGTCGGATTGCGGTACATATTATTACAGGTGGTAGTGATGCGGAACAACAACGCGATGGAGACTGGCTCGACCATGATACCCGCTATCGCCGTACTGACGAATATCTCGATATTGTGCGTCGGGTGTGGACTGATGCTACTCCCTTCGATTACGATGGCGAGTTCTATCGGGTGAAAAATGCTTACTCGGATGTGAAGCCTCTCCAACAACCCCACATACCTATCTATTTTGGAGGCGCTTCTGGTGCAGCGGTAGCTGTGGGTGCAAAATATAGTGATGTCTATGCCATGTGGGGGGAACCTATTGCGGCAATTAAGGAACGAATTAGTGAGGTAAAAGCTGCCGCACCACCAGGGCGTTCTTTACGGTTCAGTGTGTCGCTACGTCCGATTCTGGGTGATACTGAGGAGAAAGCCTGGGAAAGAGCGCGTTCTATCCTATCGCGGGTTAAGGAAATTCGGGCTGCTAAAACAGAAAACCAGCTACCAACAACTGCCTACTTGAATTCAGCACGTCCGCAAGCAGTGGGTTCTCATCGCTTGTTACAGTTTGCCCAAGAAAGTGAAATCTACGATAAGCGCTTGTGGACACCAATTGCTGCTGCTACTGGCGCTTATGGCAATACTACTGCTTTGGTTGGAACTCCAGAACAAGTAGCAGAATCTTTGGTAGATTACTACGAGGTAGGGGTCACCACTCTGTTGATTCGGGGGTTCGACCCATTGGGGGATGCGATCGCCTACGGTCGTGATGTAATTCCCTTAGTACGAGCAGAAGTCCAACGGCGAGAACGACAAGCAACTGTTGTGGCTTAATCAATCTACTCGTAAGGAGTCTAATAGATGACTAAGGTTATGATTCTCGATGTTAACAAACAACCTTTGTACCCAGTACGCATCAGCCATGCCAGGATGCTATTATCACAGGGTAAAGCTGCGGTATTCCAGCGATATCCCTTTACAATTATTCTCAAGGAAGCTCTTTCCCACCCTATGTTTGAGCAACTAGGCTTGAAAATTGCTCCTGATGCTGTTGTGACTACGGCTAAGAAAACTAATACTAATTTGATTCACTTCCCCCAACGAGGAAGAGGAAGATAAATGACACACACCATCCTGGAACCACTACCGGAAGACCAATGGTTTATTGATAGTCAAGAACTGCGTTCTTTTGTAGCGACAGTGCGGGAAATTAGCGCCAGCACAACAGAAAACCGCACGCAGACCTTAGCTAGATTAGAACCCTATTTTCAAGAGTTGCTGCAACAGCAGGAATGGTTAAGCGAAAAATTCATGCAAGTCAATCCGGATAGCAGGATGGGTGGTGGTATAGGTCAATGGCTGCTTTATCGCGCACGCTTACGTTCTTTAACCGTGTTTAGCTTGGTAATTCCTCCCGGTTCAACAACTCCTGTCCATGACCATCTGGCTTGGGGTTTAATTGGTTTATACAAAGGCAACCAGCAAGAAACTGTCTATCGTCGTGTAGATAGCGCTGATACAGAAGGACATGCAGAATTAGAAGTGGTTGAAGAGCGATCGCTCCTACCAGGTGATATCTACCGTCTGTTACCTCCAGCTGGGGATATTCACGCTGTCAAAACTACATCCGAGACGGCATCTGTATCTATCCATGTGTTGGGTAATGATACTGGCTGTATTTGGCGTCACCAGTTCATCCCTGAATACAAGAGCGTCAAATCGTTTCGTTCTGGTTATTCCAATGCTCCTTGCAAAGAGGAGGAAGAAAAAGAATATGCCTAAATACAACAGACCCCAACCTCCAGTATTTGAGCGAGTTGAAGATGAACGTCTACACCGCAAGCAACGCCTAGCTGCGGCCTTTCGTTTATTTGGCAAGTTCGGGTTTAGCGAAGGAACAGCAGGTCATATCACAGCTCGCGATCCTGAGTTTACAGACCATTTCTGGGTAAATCCCTTTGGAATGTACTTTGGTCATATTCGTGTCTCTGACCTGATATTAGTGAACAAAGAAGGCGATGTGGTTAAAGGTGATGCTGCTGTGAATCGCGCCGCCTTCGTTATTCATTCCCAAATTCACGAAGCTAGACCTGATATAGTAGCTGCGGCACATGCTCATTCAGTATACGGTAAAGCTTGGTCTAGTTTGGGTCGCCTACTTGACCCGCTAACTCAGGATTCCTGCTCTTTCTATGAAGATCATGCCTTGTTTGATGATTATACAGGTGTTGTTTTAGATACCTCTGAAGGCAAGCGACTAGCGGAACACTTGGGTCATAAAAAAGCAATCATCCTGAAAAATCACGGCATTCTCACCGTGGGACACACAGTAGATGAAGCTGCTTGGTGGTACATTACTTTAGAGCGATCGTGCCAAGCCCAACTTTTGGCTGAAGCTGCGGGTAGACCCCATATCATCAACCACGAAACAGCACGTTTAGCACAAAATCAAGTGGGATCACATGCAAGTGGATGGTTCAGCTTTCAGCCACTCTACGAAAGAATTGTGCGCGAAGAACCTGATTTACTCGATTAGGGGACTAGGGACTGGGTACTAGGGACTAGGGACTGGGGACTAGTATTTTTATTCAGCAACGCCAGGTGCTACAACGGAGGGAACCTCCGCAACGCACTGGCTCCTCAGCATTTTGCTATGAGGTTCAAAGTAAAAAATTATTTTTTGGCTTTTCTATGACTAGTATTTAATTATATACTACGGTAAACCGATAAATTTATAGTATTTAAATAGTAAAAAAATCATCTCAATGATCAGCTTATTTTTTCGCCGCTTATTCTCGAAGTGGATATTTTTGATGAAATCCACTCATTTGCAATTGAGAAACAGACAAAAATCCTTCTTATTTTTACCAATTACAGGGGCTTTTATTACAGGTCTTTGTCTCAGCTTGCTATTCGCAGCTTGTTCATCACCATCAACAGTTAACTCCCCTGATGCAAATACTCAGTCAGCTAGTAATCCTGCTCCTACTAAAGTAAATGTATTACGATTTGGCTATCAAAAATCTAATATTCTGATCAAAGCTAAGGGTGTATTAGAAAAGCGTTTGTCGCCAGAAGGAGTATCTGTAAATTGGATTGAATTTCCTGCGGGGCCGCAACTACTAGAAGCAATGAATGTAGGTAGTATAGACGTTGGACATGTAGGAGAATCACCACCAATATTTGCTCAAGCAGCAGGAGCATCATTAACTTATATAGCAGGAATTGCTGCTAGCCCTGCTGGTTCAGCAATTCTTGTTCCTCAAAATTCCCCAATCAAACAATTGACTGACCTCAAAGGCAAAAAAATTGCTTTTCAAAAAGGTTCTAGCGCTCATTTATTGTTAGTCCAAGCATTAAAAAAAGCAGGATTGCAATATAGTGAAATTCAACCTATATATCTACCACCTGCTGATGCCCGTGCTGCCTTTGTCAAAGGCAGTGTTGATGCTTGGGTAATTTGGGATCCCTTTTATGCAGCAGCACAAGAAGCAACAAAAGCCAGAGTGCTGATTGATGGCACAGGAATTAATAAACAGGGTGGCTATTATTTAGGAGACCGCAAGTTTGTGACTGAAAATCCAGCAGTTGTGAAGGCAGTTTTAGAGGAAATCCAGAAGTTGGAAGAATGGTCTAAAAAGCATCAAGAAGAAGTAGCACAAACTCTATCGCCTGTATTAGGAATTGATATTGAAACCATGAGAAAGGCAACTAATCGGCGGACTTTTGGGATTGTGCCAATTGACGACAACCTGATAAATTTACAACAAGAGGTCGCAGATACCTATTATCAATTGAAATTGATTCCTAAACAGGTTAATGTCAAAGAAGCAGTACTGACAAAAGAACAATACGCTGCATTTTCACCCAAGATTTAAAGTTAATTTGATGGCTGATGACTGATGGCGGTCTACTCAAATCTGCATTTTACTTAGGGTGGGAACTAACAAATAAATAAATGTCCCAAATTTTCTTTTGGGATAGGTGTCCTCACCCGTCCTTTGTCTAAAGGGCGGGCAAGATGCCCACCCCACAATTGAGGATAATTTATTTATTGGAAATCCGATAACAAATATTGAATTGTTTTACTTTATCGTTGATACTTTGCACTTACTATGACTCATCCCACAGAACTACTGCGATCGCGCTACGGTGAAATTCCCTTCAATTCTGAAATTGCATGGAACGAATCTTTAACAACATTGCTGTCTCACCGTTCCATCCGTGCTTATTTATCTGACCCTTTACCACCGGGAACCCTGGAATTGTTAGTTGCTGCGGCTCAATCTGCATCTACTTCTTCAAATCTGCAAACATGGAGTGTGGTAGCGGTAGAAGATCCACTGCGGAAAGAAGAGTTATCAAAGCTAGCAGGAAATCAAGCACACATCAGACAAGCTCCATTATTCTTGGTTTGGTTAGCAGATTTAGCTCGCATAGCTCACGTTGCTGACAGTCGTGGCATATCTCATGATGCTTTAGAATACTTGGAAATGTTTGTGATGGCAACCGTTGATGCCACATTGGCGGCGCAAAACGCAGCGGTGGCGGCTGAGTCTCTGGGGTTGGGAACAGTATATATCGGTGGCATCCGCAACAAGCCGGAAGAGGTAGCAAGGGTAATTAATTTGCCTAGCTCTGTGTATGCTGTATTTGGGTTGTGTGTAGGCTATCCTAATCCGGAAGTGGCGGCTGCGGTGAAGCCACGTTTACCCCAGTCTGCGGTGCTGCACCGCGAAACATATAAATTAGCAGACCAAGATGATGCGATCGCTCACTACAACAACATCATCAAAGAGTTCTATACTGAACAAAAGATGAATATTCCTGGCGATTGGTCAGAACACTCAGCCCAAAGGATTGCAACTGTAGAGTCTTTAAGAGGACGCGATCGCTTGCGTGAAGCCCTCAATAATCTCGGCTTTAAGTTGCGTTAAAATTACAAGGCAAAAAATTATGGATTTGCAACTCACTGGCAAAGTAGCCTTAGTCACAGCTGCTAGCAAAGGTCTAGGTGAAGCTACAGCACGGCAATTTGCCCGTGAGGGTGCAAAAGTTGCTATCTGCGCCCGCAGTGAATTAGTAGACAAAGCTGCTGCAAAGATAGAAAACGAAACAGGCACAGAAGTATTGGCAGTGCGTGCAGATGTCACCCAACAAGCAGATATTGAACGGGTAATTAATACTACTGTAGAGAAATTTGGCAGCTTGGATATCCTCGTCACCAATGCAGGTGGCCCCCCTGCTGGCACTTTTGATGACACTGATATAGCAGCTTGGGAAGCCGCAGTTAATTTAAATTTGCTGAGTGCAGTTAGGTTGATTCAGTATGCCTTACCTCACTTACGGAAATCTACAACATCGGCAATTCTGACTATTACCTCAACCTCAACCAAACAACCAGTGAAAAATCTCGTGTTGTCGAACTCAATTCGACTTGCAGTCATTGGTTTAACAAAAACCCTTAGTCAAGAATTAGGTAGCGATCGCATTCGTGTCAACAGCATTTTACCAGGCTGGACATACACAGAACGAGTAGAAGAATTAATCACCGCTCGGATTGCTAAAAGTGGTCAGACCAAGGAAGCAGAAATCGCCAGTGTCAATGCAGCAATTCCTTTAGGGCGTATGGGTACACCAGAAGAGTTTGCTAATGTGGCTGTATTTCTCTGTTCTCCAGCCGCCTCATATGTGAATGGAGTCATGCTGCAAGTAGATGGCGGACTCAACTCTGGAACATTTTGAGCAACAATTGTAATGCGACCTTTACGAATTTTCAGGCATTGCTGAAATTAAGTAAGCTAATGTGTGTCCCAATCGGAAATTATATCATGTCCGGTTCATTAGTTATAATTTCCAGAGTCATGACACCCCACCCCCAACCCCTCCCCGTTTACGGGGAGGGACGTGAAAGCGTAGCTTTCGCGGGGTGGGGTTCTTCGGTTTTAATAACTAATCAAGCGGACATAATATTTAGTCATTAGTCATTTGTAAATACAAATGACTAATGACTAATAATAACCGGATATGATTGTGCAAACTAAATGTGCTTGACACTCATCAATCATTAGTCAACACAATTAGATATGCAACGCTAAATGCCGGACAGCTGACTCAATTACTGAATGAAATTATTTGTTTTTGTTCTTGTTTTTGTGACTTTGCCGTCCTGCTTCAGCGTGTTGCTCTCGTGTACCACCTTGGGTACTCTTTTCTTCAGTATCGTCCTCATCACTGTCATCTTGTTTTTGGCTACCGCGGTGAGAATGTTTGCCACCCTCACGACCGATTTCAGCCATATGTTCTCTATCTTGACTTACAGTCTCGCCGCCCTTTTTACCTGCTTCACGAGCTTCTTCAGGTGTAAATTCATGGGCAGTGCCCTTCTCGTGAGCAGCATGTCCGCCCTTGCTAGCAATTTCACGCTGCTTATCTTCATCCATAGAAGCAAAGCCACGGTTGCTTGTATCTGACATAATGTTACTCCTTGTAACTAACTAAACCTTTGGTATTTTTAATTTGCAAAAACCAAGCAAGGTTTTTAATTGATACTGTTCATTCACGTTCTCAATTTAGCTACTCAAATGAGTGCATTCATGGCCCTTTAGGAATAATATTCCAGGCTGGGCCTTAACTTCAGACATATAACTTTTAAGTTAGTGTGTAAAAATACCTGCTTCAAAGAAAAAGGTAGGTTTTGTAGAATCACATAAAAAAATCCACCCACAAGTGGATGGAAATGATCTCTCAAGTGTTCTTCAAACAAAGCTCTTTTTAGACTTAGTATAAACAAACATGAAGTTTTATATAAGTATTTAACACCTCTGGAGTGATTATTAGTTTGACGCGCTACTTTGGATTTAAGTTGGACTGACAAACAGATAACACAAACACAAATTACAGAGTATCAATAAAAAAAACAAGTATACGCAAACGCTCCACCTTTTCCTCAAGCGAGTTGAGGGTAATTACATAGAGTTACGTTACTTTATTGATAGTCCAAATAAATACGAAAAGTGATTGCTTTCTCTCGCAGAAATCGAAGGCTTGATGAAATCGGCAAAGACAAATTATTACATTTCAGCTTTCCCATAAAATTAGGGAGCAACGCGAAAATGTGAGATCGTCGTGAAATGAGCGCTTGGGAGCGGGGGTAGCTGGGGTAGCTGGGGGAGAAAAGAGAAAAAATAGTCCTTTTTGCTACTTAAAATCTGAAAAATACACTTATTTTCTGCTTCTTCCCCAGCCTCCCCAGCCTCCCCAGCCCCCCCAGCTCTGCCATGTCACTTTCATCGCATTGCTCCCTAAAATTATACGGTAACTGGGCAAAAGTTGTATAAATACTTGGATTGGGTGCAAGCGATTACCGAGGCTGTTGCCTTTGAGGCAACTCTTAACGCTTAACGGGAAACAGGAATCTGTTCCCTTTTGCCAAGGTTTGAAGCCTCCTTTTTTAAAGGGAAAAGGGATTGGGAGAGGTCTAAATCCTCGAACAACCAGTCCTGTTCCCTATTCCCTATTCCCTGTTAAACCTGGGGCTAACAATACTTTTAGGATTAGGATCTCTAAGAGGATGTCTGAAAAGTCGATAATTATACTAGTAACCCCGCTTCCATTCCTCTCCCCGAAACGGGGAGAGGCTTTGAAAACCCCATTCCCTAAAAGGGAATGGGAGCTAGGGGGGTTAGGTTTTTAAAGCTTTGATGTTAATAACAATACTTCTCAGACATCCTCTAACAGCCTGTAATTCTAAATCCTATGCACCGCCAGAATCTTCACAAACTATTGAAGGAACTCCAAAACCATGCATACCAGGGTCCAATGATAATTTCAAAAGACAGATCGAAGGGACTCCGCAACCATGCATACCAAGAGCAGACTAAAACGAGTTAACAGCGGCTAGCTGACAACACAGCAACAAATATTTTGACAAGCGCTTGATTATTGGGGGTTATCTATGATAAGTTTCTCTCTACATCTAAAATACGGTAAACCGATAGATTTATCGTATAAAATAAATATCATACTAGTTGTAGAGATTTGGAGTTAAAAAAGACGATGTAAACTAACAGCAGTAGATCGCAGACCACCGAATCTAGAAACTCATCTCCAAGCCAGGACATTGTGTATGAGCAAAATACGTGCTGTGATTGTTGACCCCAATGTGCCAGGGCGTTTGGCACTGAGTGAAGTGGCTGCACCAAAGCCTGCTTTGGATGAAGCTTTAGTGCGGGTGGAAGCAATTTCCCTCAATCGGGGAGAAGTGAAACGTTCAACCTCAGCTGAGGCTGGTTGGCAACCTGGTTGGGACTTGGCTGGCATAGTAGAAACCCCTGCTGCGGATGGTTCTGGCCCTCCCCAAGGAGCGCGGGTAGTGGGCTTGCGCCGTGCGGGTGCTTGGGCGGAACTGGTCTCAGTTTCTACCAACGCTCTAGCAGAATTACCGCCATCAGTATCCTTTGCTCAAGCTGCCACATTACCAGTGGCGGGTCTAACAGCCTACCATACTGTGGTTAAAGGTGGTTCTGTTTTGGGTCGCCCAGTTCTAGTTACAGGTGCATCAGGCGGCGTTGGTTACTTTGCTATTCAGTTGGCAAGGTTATCAGGAGCGCAAGTTACAGCACACATTCGTCAACCTGGCTATAAGACTTTAGTCACAGAAGCAGGGGCGCGATCGCTAGTAATAGGTGAAGACCTTTCACCGGCAAAAGAGTACGGCCCTTATCATTTGATTGTGGAGTCAGTGGGTGGCAAAACCCTAGGAATAGCCCTCAGCTTACTGGCACAAGATGGAAAAGCAGTGTTGTATGGAGTTTCTGGAGGCGCAGAAGTCACATTTAATGCTGCCGAATTCTTCGGGACTGGTGGTGTGAGCTTGTATGGTCTACGCCTATTCGATGAGCTGAGATTTGAATCAGCTGCAATCGGTCTAAAACGGCTTTTAACTTTAGTAGAAGCAGGCCAGTTGCGTCCTCATATTGATGTGGAAGCATCTTGGACACAAATAGCTGATGTGGCACAAAAATTGCTCGACAGACGCTTTCCTGGTAAAGCTGTATTGCACATTTCAAACTGAGCATGAGCAACAGTGAAGACTTTTGGCTGAAACTAGAGCAGCTTGTAGCTACTAGTAATGTCAAGATCGATCGCCCGCGAGGAACATCACATCCACGGTATCCAAGCTTTGTTTATCCCTTGGATTATGGATATTTGCAAGACACTCAAGCAGGAGATGGAGCGGGTATTGATGTTTGGATAGGAAGTTTGTCTAATAAAACGGTGACTGCCGTCATTTGTACTATTGATTTAGAAAAGCGCGATACAGAAATCAAGATACTTTTGGGTTGCACATCTGATGAAACTCAAACCATCCTGAAAATTCACAATACAGGCTCTCAATCAGCAACATTATTGCTTCGCACTCACAACTGAATCAGCTAAAAAACATCCAAATTGCACAATCACTTTATCGTGCTTTGTCATTGGTACTTACAAATGACAAATGACAAATGACCAATGACTAATGACTAATGACAGCCTTAACAAGATACATTTTTGAGTCAAACTGTGTATGAGCTTAGAACTAAACCTATCAGGCAAAAGTGCCATTGTCACAGGAGGAAGTGCGGGGATTGGGTTAGCGATCGCTAAAGCCCTCTATAGTGAAGGTGTGAATGTAGCGATCGCAGCCCGCAACCCAGAACGACTAGAAAATGCAGTCAGTGCCATTCAGTCGCTACCCACCCCAGGAGCAAAAGTCATCTCCATCAGTGCTGACCTCACACAAGCAGCAGATGTTGAGAAAGTCGTTGCAACCACTCTGGCCCAGTTTGGTCAAATTGATATTTTGATCAATAATGCCGGTTCAGCCCGTGCAGGGTCATTCCTCGAACTGAGCGACGATGTATTATTGGATGCTTGGAACTTAAAACTATTGGGCTATATTCGCTTAGTCAGAGCCGTTGTACCCCATCAAAAAAATCGAGGTGATGGACGCATTGTCAACATCATCGGCGGTGCAGGACGCACACCTCGGCCTGGCTTCGTCCCTGGTGGGACAACCAATGCCGCGCTACTCAACTTTACCAGAGGAATTTCTCAAGAGTTAGCCCAATACAATATTCGCATCAATGCCATTTCACCTGGTGCTACCGCCACAGAGCGAGCCGAACGCTTAGCAGAGCAAAATGCCCAAGCGCGTGGCATCACCGTAGAACAGGTAAAAGCGGAAACCATTCAAGGCATACCTTTAAAGAGAATCGCCAAGCCAGAAGAAATTGCATCCCTAGCTCTATTTTTAGTGTCTGACCTTGCGGCTTCTATTACAGGAGCAGAAATTCTCGTTGATGGTGGCTCTACCCCTGGTGTGTAAAAGGGACTGGGGATTGGGTATTAGGGATTGGGGATTGGGTGTCAAATTGAAAAATTATGGTGGTTGCTCATAACCCACCACCAAATTTTAAAAACTTTCCCAGTCCCCAGTCCCCAGTCCCAACAGCGGCGTTCCTGAAGCAGTGCGGTCTTGGGCAAAGCCCAAGTGGAGCATCTGCTGTCCCCCACCATACATTTATGTTGGTGGGGAACTCCGACGCTCGCAAGCTCGCTAACGCCGCGACCTGTTAAAGAGCGATTTTTATCAATGTCAAAATTAAGACAATGGTGAAAATTAGAAGGGCAGAAGTAGCAGATGCACCAGTTTTAGCAGCAGCTGAAGCCAAGATAGCCGAGACACCAGGCTATATGGTTTCCAGTCCCAATGAAATTACATCAGATGCCTTCGCAGCAAAAATTGCTGAACTCAGCCAGCATCCTCGTGGAATTTACATCATTGCCTTATTAGACGACAAAATAGTTGGTCATGCAATGCTTGCTCCCATGAGTTTGTCTGCGCTATCCCATGTAGTACGGCTGAATATCTTCGTCTATCCAGGATTCCAACGCCAAGGAATCGGACAAACGATTATGGATTATCTACTGACTTGGGCTAAACAGACTCCTGGTGTGGAAAAAGTCGAACTTTTAGTGCGAGCTACAAATAAACCTGCGATCGCCCTCTATAAAAAAATCGGATTCTTTGAAGAAGGTAAATTCAAGAAACGATTAAAACTGCCAGATGGTTCTTACATAGATGACCTAGCAATGGCATTGTTTGTGAATTAAGTCTGGATATTTAAACAAAAACCATAAGTACAAACTTCCGAGGAGAAACAAACAAATGAGTTCCCAATACTTTGACATTAAACAAGTTGCTGGACGCATTGGTGCTGAAATCATTGGCGTTAATCTGAGTGATAATCTCAGCGATGAAATTATCAGTGATATCCGCAAAGCTTTAGTTCAATACAAAGTAATTTTCTTCCGTGGTCAGGAACAGCTTGATGCTAACGGACAAGTTGCTTTTGCTCGTCGATTCGGTGAAGTCACAACAGCTCACCCCACCGTACCATCACTTCCAGACCATCCAGAAGTCCTCGATTTAAATTACGGCAAAACTACTTCCCGCGCTAACAGTTGGCATACGGATGTAACATTTGTAGACCGTCCCCCGCTTGGTTCTGTCTTGCGGGCGCTGGTGATTCCCCCGGCAGGAGGCGATACTATTTGGGCTAACTCTGTAACTGCTTACCAAGATTTACCAAATTATCTGCGTAACCTAGCGGATGAACTTTGGGCAGTGCATAGCAACGCCTATGACTATGCAACTGGATTCGACCTTCCGGAAGATGTTAAAGCTTACCGAGCTGTTTTCACCTCGACCGTGTACGAGACTCTTCACCCAGTTGTGCGCGTTCATCCTGAAACTGGCGAACGTGGGTTATTCATTGGTGGTTTTGTGCGCCAATTCCGGGGTCTATCAACAACTGAATCAGACGATATTTTAAGGCTCTTGCAGGCTTATGTAACCCGGCCTGAAAATACAGTTCGCTGGCGTTGGCAAGTTGGTGACGTGGCATTTTGGGATAACCGCGCTACTCAACATTATGCGATCGCAGATTACGGCGATCAACCCCGCCACGTTCAACGAGTGACAATTGTTGGCGACATCCCAGTAAGTATTGATGGTAAACAAAGTCAAGCCATCAAGGGAGACTCTTCTGCATACAACCAACGCGAGGCAGTTGCAGTTTAGGGCATGGGCATGGGTCATGGGGCATTGGGCATTGGGAATTAGTTATTTCTCCCTCATCCCCCCATCCCCCTCATGTCTTGATACTATTTTTGGAAGTAACTTAGTATTGTAAAACTTCGCCAAATCTATAGACAAATCTAGTCATAAATATGAGATATTTGTCTATGCTTTTTGCAACTATAAGTAATCAAAGGTACTTGATATTAGACTCTTAGACATAATACTGTAGTCTAGCTTTACCTAAAAGGACGATCGCACTTTCTTATGAAGCTCTTTTACACAGAAAAATCTCAATATGCACGCATAGTAAGGGTTGCAATCATTGAACTCAATTTAGCCGACCGAGTGGAACTGCAAAAAGTCACTTTGCGTGATTCCACTAGCGAATTACTCAATTACAATCCCACAGGTAAAGTGCCAACTCTGGCGACTGATGACGGATTTATCTTGAGTGAAACGGGGATCATCGTCACTTATCTCAATCGCTTAAATCCTGAAATCAAAATTGTCGCTGACGATGCAGATGTCTTTTCCCAACAGCTTGAAGGGATAACAACCGCATTTATCGATGGTCTTACTACCTGGTTACGGGAGCTAATATTGCGTACAGAAAGTGAGCGCTCACTAAAGATAATTGAGTTAGAGCGTTCGCGTGCTTGGCGAATCTTGGACTACTTCGAGAAAATTTCTGACAAACTTGACCAAACTCCTAAGCTGGCTCATATCACCCTCGCTTCTGCACTAGCCTTAGAAGTTCGTCTGCCGGAATTCCAATGGCGGCAGAACTATCCTCAAGTTGCTCAATGGTATGATGAATTCTCTGGGCGACCTTCCCTGCAAGCGACGAAACTAGAGCCTTAAAAACTCAAACCTTGTCTGGTCTGTCAGTCCAGTGGTTTTAGCTATACAATCGGGTTTTAAAAAACCTTTGCGCGTGTGTTAGGCATCCTCACGGTTCTTCTATCCTCCTTTGTTTTGTCGTTTCACAACGTGACTGTACGAGTTTTGTTTTCAGAACATCTCGTACTGAGTTTATTTTTACTTGGTGGATACGTAAAACCGGATTTACAGAATTCATTCTTGCTGATGTTTATGCGAATGCTGCTGGTGGTTCCACTCATGGCATCTCTAGCATTTAAGCTATATCCATCTGCTTTTAAAGAATTGCGACAGTTGTTTAGACGCGATCGCTTTGATGTTCTCATCCAAGTGTTTGGCTGTGGACTGCTGATGTTTGTGTATATTGCATTACTCTACATCGCTATTGGCTTGATTCCCACTGGAATTGCTATAACCCTGTTCTTTACTTATCCGGTGTTTACAGCGCTGCTTGCTTGGAGGTTTTTTGGCGATCGCCCCACACTCTATCGCTGGCTGGTGATGGGTATTATTTTCATAGGTAGCGTCCTCACCATTCCTCAATCTTCAGCTACCTACAGCAGTTATGCCATTGCTATAGGCATTTTTGCGAGTGTTGGTGCGGGGATCGTTTACGCCTTTTATTGTGTCATCGCCCAAAAATGTTTGGAAAAATTCCATCCAGTTCCTTTCACCTGGATCAGTTTTGCCTCGACTCTGCTGCTTTCTGGTATTAGCTTATTGTTCTGGCCGCCTCCTAATGTCCAACTTGATTGGACACCTATATGGATTGGCAGTATTTTTTCGGGTTTAGTCAGTTTTATCGGACACACTCTCAACAATTTGGGCATTCGCATGATTGGCGCAACTACCGCTTCTATCATCGGTTCTAGCAGCCCAGCATTGACAGCTTTAGTCGCATGGGCAACCATTAGCGAAACTTTAAACGTAATTCAAAGCTTAGGGATTGGTATTGTCACATTCGGGATTGCGTTGCTGAGTGGAGAAAGCTTTGTCCGTAGACGTACCCCTTCGTAGGTATATGTAGCAAAGCGTGATTCGGTCTTCATAATTAATGTATAATTGAATATAGGTATGTTAGAATTAGTATTCTTGAACAAAGTAATTTTTTTTAACAAACGAACCGCCAAGACGCAGAGAACACAGAGAGAAGGAAGAAATTGCTTAACTGAACTGTATTGGTGTATGAGTCATAATCGTATAACTCTTATTTGGTGAACTCGCAAGCAAATTTAGACCATGCTTCCTCCCAATATTAGAAAAGCGCAAGAATCAGATGCAAAAGCGATCGCTCAAATTCTCCGGGAATTGGGTTGGTTTGCATGGGTGAATTCAACGCCTGGTGAGAAAACTATCACGCAAATTCAGCAGCACATTGCTCAGTGTTATGCAGATGATAGTCATTCTATATATGTGGCTGAAAATACTGAAAGCGAGGTCATCGGATACGTTACAGTTCATTGGCTACCCTGTCCGTTTCTTCCCCACCTCCAAGCTTATGTATCCGAGTTATTCATCCTACAGGCTAATCGTGGTCAGGGTGTCGGTAAAACTCTGTTAGCAACTGTCATCAATGAGGCGAAAATCCGAAAATGTTCAGTGCTGATGTTGCTGAACCATAAACAGCGAGAATCCTATCAACGAGAGTTTTATCGCAAACAAGGCTGGATCGAACGTGAAACTGTTGCCAACTTTATTTACCCATTAAATGCAGATGCGCGATCGCCATAATTTTTCATTAGATTTTGACTTAGCCTGCTCAAACATCTTCCACATCTGAACATGATTCTGAGGACTAGGGACTGGGGACTACAGAACAGTTTTCTTAATTCCCAATTCCTATGCTAGTTCTTAGTTTGTATCTGAACAATGACATAATCAGCCATATCACTAAAATTGGTAATAAATAATGACTTTAGTAAATGATCCTGCTGTTGTAAAAGAAGTAACTGATTTATATCTCCAATATGAAGCAGCTTTGACTAATAACAATCTGGAGGTGATGGATAGTTTATTTTGGGATGCACCAGAAGTAGTGCGCTTTGGTTTAGCAGAAAACCTTTACGGTAGTGAGGAGATTCGCAACTTTCGCGCCTCTCGACCGAACCCAAAAATAGAGCGTGAAATCTCGAATCTGAAAGTTGTGACGTTTGGCAAAGATGCAGCAACTGTGACTCTAGAATTTCGCCGTATTATCAATGGTGTAGAACGTTTTGGACGACAAAGCCAAACTTGGTATAGGTTTTTAGAGGGATGGAAGGTAGTTTCAGCACATGTTTCTTTATTACCTGTGTGAATTTTCAGATGACTTGAGTACTAGAGTAAGAGTGTTTTGATGACCTAGCGAGCGATCGCTTCTATTCCACCATTACTACAACAGGCTCAAGTTTTAGCTGCACAAATTGAGTTTACCTCATCCTCACTCCCCAAAGTTGGTCGATTGTTACACGTCCTCACTAGCCAGATTACACAGGGTCAAATTGCTGAAAGTTGAATATTCATCACATCAGTGCTACAGAAATCCGAGTCACAGCAAAACATGCAGTAATTCTATAGGACTCAAATATGAGTCCTATAAGTTAAAAGCCTAAAGCGATCGCTTAAGAACAAAAAAGAAAGGTTGAGGAATGTTTTTATTATCCATAATTCCTAATACAGTATTCTCATCTACTTTCCTAAAAGAATCATTAATCGGCAAATAATCATATATCATCGTTGCAGTGACTTTTCCTCTATACTCCATCATTCGGAGTCTGGCTTGACTTTTCTCGGTTTTGAGTAAAGAATTAATAAACATCATCAACGGTTTTTGCGAATTATTTTTGGGTATCGGGAATTTCAAAACCCAGTCCATTAAAGTGGCATTAGGGGCAACCTTGAAAATTTTTCCCTGACCATCTAAAAATAACAACGGGTGAACATGTTCAGAATCTAAAAATTCCTTTCCATACCAATTAGAAATTTCTAATAAACCATCCATTGGATGATCTGTATGCAGTCCAGACCCTTGCCAACGACCAAACATAAACTCTAAATTCACGGGTTCAAGAGAGTCAAACAATTCTAAAGCTTTTTCTCTTGTAGTTTTACCGGATTTCAAAATCAACTGATAATTTTCTAATGTTTCCATTGTTGTTACCTTTGTACAAGTGCAATCCGAATTGAAGAAACGGAAGTATAAGCTTGCCATTACGGCAAAATTATCCTTCTACTGATAGATGTTGATTCCTGATGGTAGATGGGTATTATGACAGGTTTGCTGATTCCACCCATATCAGTACAATATCAATTTTAATTCTATTCACTGAATTTTTCTGAGTTCCATGCTTTACTTTAAAAGTTGTATTGCTGATTTTGCAAAGCTATAAGCTATGCAAAAGTGTCATTTGTTCTTAGTTCCCAGTCCCTAGTAAATAAATCAGTGCCTCGACTAAGGTTTGATTTTGTTCATCAGTGCCAATGGTGATGCGTAATTTATCTTCAAGTCCTGGCTGCTTGAAGTAGCGGATTAAAATTCCTTGTTCTTTGAGTTTTTGATAGAGGTATTCTGCGTTTCCTTGGGGAGGTTGTGCCAGCAAAAAGTTAGTTTGAGAATCCCAAATTTTAAAACCTAGTTGTTTTAAGTCTGTTGCTAACTTAGTCCGCGATGCTTTAATCTTGGCTACACAAGCGTTTTTATAATCTTGGTCAGTAATAGCAGCTGTTGCAACTGCACAGGCGATCGCGTCAATATTATAACTATCCTTCACCTTAAACAATCCATGCAACAGCTTGGGATTCGCCACTCCAAACCCTAATCGCAATCCTGCTAAGGAATACCCCTTAGAAAGTGTGCGAATCACAATTACATTTTCGTATTCTTTTACCAAAGCCAATGCATTTTCTTCGGCAAAATCCACATATGCTTCATCAATCACTAAAACCCCAGATAACTGGCTTGCTAGTTTTTGCAGGTCTTTTTGAGGCACTACATGTCCCGATGGACTATTAGGTGAAGCAATAAATGTTACAGAACCATTAGCAGCAATTAGTTCTTCTATAGGCAAACTGTAGTCTTCACCGTAATTAATTTCAGTAATATCCGCTACTTGCATTTCTGCTAATGTGCGGTATAGCACATATGTTGGTATTGGGTAAACAACTTTCCGCCCTGGTTCTGCACAAGCACGAATCACAACGCTTAACACTTCGTCACTACCATTTCCCACAATAATCCAATCACTGGGAACACCTAGAACTTTACTTGTGGCTTGGCGAAATTCTTCCCCAAACGGCTGGGGATACCGCCGCAACCATTCGCCATCAATATTTTTCAGCACAGCCAAAGCTTCAGGAGAAGGAGGATATGGGTTTTCGTTGCTGTTGAGTTTGATGATGTTTGTACCACGTGGAGGCTGTTCACCAGGTACATAACTAGCCATTGCATCAACATTAGAGCGAAAATAGTCGGTCATAAGTTTGTGTATTAGACTTGAACTTCTTTGAGGGGAGCGATTATGCAAAGTCCAAACTACAAGAAATCTCTCCTAAAATAAACTGTTTGTTACTCAAATAAAAATATGTCATACCAATTCTATGTCAGGTTGTGCTTGATTCATTTACAGGCAATTCATGAATTGCCCCAGAGAGGGTGTAATTTTTTGTCAGTCATGTAACAGCCTTATAAGCGCAACTTCATACACAATTGTTCTCAAGAGAATATACAACGCTCTTAATAGTTACAATGTAGAACAACTAATATTACTTAAAATTTAAGTAATATTACTCTGTATTTGCTTAACTTATGTTAGCTATAAGTTTAAATAATTCCAGTAGTTTCTCGGTACTAGATTAATTTCTCCTTTAGCATAATTAACTCAACAGGTAACTGATAAAGCAGCATAGATTTATACAGTTACATAGTGCTAAAGCATGAATTAAAAACATGATTTAGAAAGTTAATTTTTACATACAAGTCTAGAGATTGTAACCCTGATTTTTTAGTTACAAGACTCTAGTCATGAAAATCAAATTGAGGTTTAGATATGCCAGATGTATTACGAAAAGAACTAGGCGATTTTAATAGCATTGTCTGCTTTAAATCAGTCATTCAAGGCATGGAAGATGCTTTAGGAGAAAAGGCTACAGCCATAGCATTAACTACAGCAGGTCGTTTGCGGGGTAAAAAATTGGCTGAAGATTTGGGTTTATCAGGATCTTTAGATTCCTTAGATAGTGTAGCCGCAAAATTGTCTTTAGCTTTAGGGAAAGAAGGCACTAGATTGTGCATTGTTCATAAAATTGTGTCAGAAGGTGAGGTGATTAAAGCCTACACTTCTGAAACCCTTTGTTTAGCTGGTGAAGCACCAAATTCAGAACGCAAATGTACCTTTACAATGGGTGCAATTTGGGGCGCTCTCGAGCAAGTACTTGGACACCGTTTTAGAGGAATGCATACTGAATCAGTGCTAAGAGGCGGTAATTATGACGTATTTGAATTTACTCCTCTTGGATAAGTAACACTTCATTCAATCCAAACCATACTTTCACTGGTTCGCAATTTACTGAAATTTCATACTCACTTTCAAATTCAGAACAACAAAGAATACTTATATGGCTATCAATACAGAAAAGCTTGGGATGATTTTACAAAATTTTGTGACTGCTACTAATGATGTTCAAGGAGCAGCACTTGTTACTCCCGATGGACTACCTTTAGGAGCAAGTTTACCTGGAGCAATGGATGAAGAACGGGTATCAGCAATGTCAGCTTCTATGCTGTCTTTAGGAGAACGTATTGGAATTGAGTTAGCTAGAGGTAGCGTTGACCGCATATTTGTAGAAGGTAACAAAGGTTTTGGTGTTTTGACTGGTTGCGGAGAAGACGCTGTTTTGCTCGTTTTAGCTAGTGAAACTGCTAAACAGGGATTGCTAATGTTAGAAATCAAACGTGTTCTTGCAGAACTAAAACTAGTTTTATCGTAAATAACGATGCTAACGTCCATATCAAAAGTAAGTAATATCGCTTCGGCTAAAGACTTTTTATTAAGCTAGTAGGGTGCGTTATGGACGGAACGTCCTAACGCACCAAAAATCGTTGATGTTGCGCGATTCCTACGGCATAACTACTAGCATGACCGGATTAAAATAATGCATTAATAAACTACTCTAGGCGCAGATAACACAAACAGAACATGAAGATTAAGGCTATTTTATGCACTCAATTAGTCCAGTGTTGCCACTATTTTTTATGTAATTAATAAGCTATGAATTTCATATAGCAGTAACTTATAAATTGCCTGAATCAGGATGTAAATTTGTGTAAATTAAATCAATTATTAGTTAAGTGATTCAGATTATTTTTTGATTTATAGAGGAATCAATCAATATGGAAATTATGCGTTTAATTGTTACAGGAACGGTTGGGGCAGGCAAGTCTACATTTATTCGTTCCATCAGTGAAATTGAAGTAGTAGATACAGATACTCGTGCAACTGATGAAACAGCATTGCTCAAACAAAGAACCACTGTTGCTTTTGACTTTGGTCGGTTGCAATTTGGGCCAGATATGGCAGTACACCTTTATGGTACACCTGGTCAATCGCGCTTTGATTTTATGTGGGATATTTTAATTCGCAAGGCTCACGCTTATATATTACTCGTAGCTGCCCATAGGCCTAGAGAATTCCGTAATGCGCGTCAGATCCTGCGTTTTATCGAGGAACGTGTACAAGTTCCTATGATTATTGGGCTAACACATACCGATTGTCCAGGCGCTTGGTCTGAAGAAGATGTGTATCTTGCTATTGGCTATGTGGATGAAAATAACCGACCTCCTCTTGTGAAAGTGAATCCAACGCAAGAAAATTCTGTAGCTGAAGCAGTTATTGCTCTCGTACAACACTCGATGCAAGGTTGTGCAGTTTAATATATCTAGAAAAAATTAGTTTTTGGGGGAAGATTTACCTACTTCAATAGGATTTTTTGGAAAATATTTAAATCAATTTAATCAGAAGGATGTAAATCATGTCTATTACTGGCAATTTTGCAGATTTTTCCTTACCAGAACTATTACATTTTTTAGATCAAGGTAAAAAAACAGGACTACTTAATATTGAATTTTCACCCGAAGAAACAATCAATAGTACAAAGCAAGTTTACTACATTTGGCTGCATCAAGGCCGTATTTTAGCAGGTGGCGATCGCTTGGATGAAAAAGGCTTGACGTTAATGATTGCTCAACGGGGATGGATCAGTGAACGTGTGATTTCTAGGGTGACTCAAATTTCATCCTGTTTCATCGAATCTCCACTGGGGTTATGTCTCAAGGCTCAAGGGTTACTAGAACCGGAACAATTAAAGCTATTATTTCATAGCCAAGTACTACGACCGATATCTACCTTATTCCAAATCAAGGATGGTCTGTTTCGCTTTGAACCAACACCAAAGATACCTTTAGCAGAGTTGACAGGTATAAGTATGTCTGCAACTGAAGTCATATTAATGGGTTTGCGATCGCTACGAGACTGGAAAGCTTTAGAAGATAAACTACCAGACCCGACTTCAGGTTTATCAAGTTTGGTAGGAAAACAGCCCCAATTACAGTTAAATGCCCAAGAATGGCAAGTCTGGGAATTCGTCAACGGACAAGTTAGTCTACAGAAAATTGCTAGTCAACTCAGATTACCTTTAGAAAATGCCCAACAAATTGCCTACCGACTAATTGTAGTTGGTCTGGCAGAAGAATATTTTATGGCTGCTACTGCTTCCGCACCCATCCCAGAAGAACCCCTTCCCGCAGCCACTTTCATCGAACCAGCCCCAAAGCCTGTTCAAAAACCAGCTGTTAGTCAATCGTTTTTCAAAAATTTAGTGGGTTTTCTTCGCAATAAAACACCATAATCAAGGGTGAGTTCGATGAACCTCTCCCCAACCCATACGTGTCAACTTAAGCTAAAAATAGCTTAACTGTTGGCTAACTTACCCGCCTGGGAATAAATTAAACGGCTAATAGCTCAAGTCTACTTCAGTAGACTAAAGATTTTTGGCCATATTCAGTCATCTATTAGATGACTTTTGCTATTAGCAAGGAACTTAAGTTCCTTGCGGGACATCACTGTTACGCGATTGTTGACACTAATGTCCTCAACCCCTCTCCGACGCGAAGAGGGGCTTTAATATGCTTGATTTTTCGTTAATTGCTCTCCAAGTATACGGTTAACCACTTAGCCATCACTTGGACGTGAGGCGGGAAATTCATTGTAATGTGATTGCCTGGGACTTGGTGGATTTTTAGCCCTGCCAAAGCTAAATCTTGCCAACCGAGTTCTGGGTTTTGCGGGTTGAAAGCATCGCGATCGCTTGCCTTAAAAAAGATGACTCGACCAGCATAAGCTTGCGGGACATAGTTTCGCATGGCTTTAATATTAATCTTGAACAGATTGTAGTAAACACGCAATTCAGTTAAACTAAAATCAGCGGGCATTCTCAACGCTGTTTTTCCTTGCTCTAAAAAGTATTGCAGTTGCTCCTCTGTACTCAGTTGCTGCAAATGTTCTGTGGCTACGGGAACGTTGGCACCCACACCCAAGGCGTAAGACATAATTTCGATTTCATCATCTTCGATATTTTCTGAGGGCATATGACCGATGCCAGGAGTATCAATCAAAGCAAGTAACGCTACTTTTTCCCCCTGCGCCTGGAGTTGCTGTGCCATTTCATAGGCGATTGTACCGCCAAAAGAAGACCCGCCTAGAAAATAAGGCCCCTCTGGTTGAACAACGCGCAGTGCTTCAATATAGTGAGTAGCCATTTGCTCAACTTGAGTTAGAGGGGTTGTCTTGCCATCGATGCCTTGTGCTTGCAATCCATAAACTGGTTGGTCTGAGTTTAAATATTGAGCTAAATCCCGATAGATATAGACGTGACCACCAATAGGATGGATAAGGAAAAGCGGTGGTTTAGAACCAAGAGGCTGCATTTCTACTAGCGTCGAGGGTAACTCTGGCTTGGTATGTTCATTAGTTAGTTGAGACAGTGAGGCATTTTGAGTAATTAATTCAGCTAAGTCTGCAATGGTAGGTGCGTCCATTAAGCTGTGGGGTGATAACTTCGTTTGCGTGGCTTCGCTGATTTTGGCAATTAAATGGACGGCGAGTAAAGAATCACCTCCCAATTCAAAGAAGTCATCGTTAATTCCTACTGGTTCAATTCCTAAAGATTGTTGCCAAATTTGAGTTATTGTCTGCTCTAATTGACTGCGAGGTGCGACATAAGCTTGACTCAATTTTGGTCTAGAATGATTTGGTTTAGGCGAGTTCGCTTGTTGGTGAGATTGCAAATTTTGTAATTCTTTAGCCGCGCTAAACTGCTCAAATCGCATGATAAAATCTTGAGTTGATACCAAAACTTGTGGCAACCTACTATTTAAAATGTAGTCAAATACTTCTACCCCTTCTTGAGACAAAATGCCTTGTTGAAAACTAACTTCACGCCATTGTTGCAGTTGTTCTGATACTTTAACTTTAGCGGCTTGTCCAACCTCTTGCCAACCATCCCAATTAATTGAAGTTATTAAGGTATTTGAACGAGAAGCTTTATAGTTAGCAAAGGCATCTAAAAACGAATTTGCAGCACAATGATCTACAAGTCCCAATCCTGCTAAAAATGAATTGAGTGAGGAACAAAGGACAAAGAAATCTAATTCAAAATCTTGAAGTAAAGTATCTAGTACCAAAGTCCCTATGACTTTCGGTGCTAGCAAATTAGATATATTTTCTGCTGTTTTCAGTTGAATCATTCCTCCTGGGATGACACCTGCGGCATGAATGACACCATGAATTTTACCGAAGCGATCGCTAACTTGATCAATCACCACTTGCATCTGTTCTAAGTTTGCCACGTCTGCAATTGCGATCGCTATTTCTGCACCTAACGCCTCCATCGCTTGCAATTGGCGGATTTTGACACTGACGCTATCTTGTTCGTCATGAGTCAACAGCCATTGTTCCCACTCTGATTTTGCCGGAAAATGCGATCGCCCAAGCAACACTAATTTTGCCTGTACTGTTTTTGCTAGATATTCCGCCAAAACTAAACCGATACCGCCTAATCCGCCTGTAATTAGATAAACTCCGCCATTTCTTAACTTGGGTGTTGTTTTTTCAGTTCTATCTAGCCGGATTGGTGCAAAGGTTTGTACCCAACGATGATTACCACGATAGGCGATGGCCATATCTGAGGCTTCAAGGGTTAGTTCTGTCAACAAATTACTAATTAACTTCTCTCGTTGCTGACTGCCAAATTCGGGCAGAATTATATCAATACTGCGACAAGAAATATTCAGATATTCTTGGGGAATAACTTTACATGGGCCGAGTAAAGTTGCTTTTTCTGGACAGAGATTTTCTTCGCCTGTGACTTCTTGCAAGTTGTTAGAAATAACTGCAATTTGTAGATGTTTGCTGAAATTGTGTTTACCTAATGCTTGCGCTAGAAACAGTAAACTCCATAACCCCAAATTTTGTAACTTTTCTACTCGTTCAAATCTCGTTTCTAAAAACTCTTCAGGGGTAACACTCCACAAATGTGCAATCTTTTGTGGTAGCTGATTTCGCTTTTGCAGTTCTTGCCATAAAGTCTCATAATCTTGGCGCTGTGAGGGATTGAGCGTGTAGGCGTTTTGATCATTGCTACTAAAATGCTCTCCAATACTGACAGTAATCACATCTTCACCTGCAAATTCTAGTTTATTGACGATGCGATCGCCTAAACCGCACTCATCTAGGAATACTAGCCAGGGGGATGAGGGGGATGAGGGGGATGAGGGGGATGGGGGGGATGTTATTTCGCTATGTTCTTTGTTTTTAGTTGCTATTTTTCTTGGCAAATTAGTATTAGGATTAGCATTTTGCACGGGAATTAAAGAACGTTGCCAAGAGGGAATATAAAACCAGTCAGCAATATCTGATTTTTTCTTCAAAGAGATATCAGCTTCTTTAGATTCGTTCTTTTGTGTGAAAGCTAAAGGTGCTGCATCTGATACAGGTGCTTGAGCTAGGAAAATATGGTAGCCAAAATCATTATTTTTTGGTATAATTTCAGCTTCAACAAATCCATGCGTTAATAATGCCTTTTGCCACTGTTCTTGAGACAAAAACGGATTTGCTTGAGTGCGTTCTCCATCCTGCAAAGGTTTCATCCACAAGCCATCGGTGACATTGTAGATTAATTGAGGTTGTGTGACTTCCCAAATTAACAGTAGACCACCAGGTGCTAATAGAGAACGGACATGATCTAGACTTTCTTTGATGTTTTGGGTGACATGCAGGACGTTAGCGGCGACAATCACATCAAAGCTATGCAAATCATACCCTTGTTCTTGGGGCGATCGCTCGATATCGAGCAGTTTATACTCAATAAAGGGATAGTTGCTAAACTTTTGTTTGGCGTTGTCTAGGAATAGACGTGCTACATCTGTATAAACGTAGGTAGTTTGTTGTGGTGGGAGTACGGGTAGTAAATCTGCTGTTGTTAACCCCATCCCTGCGCCAATATCTAAAACTCTCAGCTTGACTTGGGATGGTAATGATTTGATAATTTGTTGCAGAATGGTTTTTGCGATCGCATTATAGTAAGACAGCATCGGCCAATCTAAAGCAATACGTTCTGTATGTGCTAAAGAGTCTTGAGTAAAGAGCAAATTGAGCGAGTTTTCTTTACCTGTTAATAAAGACGGAAGTTTTTCACGAGCTAGTAAAATAGGGTCAGCCCATAAAGGAGTATCTGCCCATTTGAGTTTAACTTCTGCCACCAAAGCCTCAAAAGCTTCATGAGAAATGGGTAGCAAATTGCTAAAGACTTCCCCCTCTTGCTGCAACTGTCCTTGTTCTACCAAAATTTGCAACCATTGAGACAGCAATTGTTTGTGTTGTGGCAGAATTAAAAATTGCTCTAACAAATCTTCAACTGAGTATTTGTCATTAGGCTGACTAAAAGCACCCAAATCTTTCAAAATGAGATTCAAATTAGCAACGCATAGATGATCTAAGCATTGTTGTTTAGCTAAATAAGTTGGGTGAATAAATTTCGAGATGTCAGCAAGTGCTTGTTTCTCACCCGCCTCAACCCCTGCTTTCCACAGCCAAGAATTAGTAACTTGCTGTTGCTGTTCAGATAACGCTTGTGGTTCAACCCAATATCGTTGACGTTCAAATGGATAGGTTGGCAACGGCACACGATAATGTTGTTCACCAGTATAAAACTTTGACCAATCAATTTCTACACCTGTTAGCCAAAGTCGTCCTAGAGTATTTAACAGAAATGCCACATCTGATTGTTGTTCTTGGGGATGGCGTAAGGAAGAAAGAATCAGTGTTGCATCCTTGTAAGGATGTTGCTTTGCGAGTGTCGTTAAAGTTCTCCCAGGCCCAACTTCTAATAAAATTCGGTGAGAATCTTGCATTAACTTTTCTACACCATCGGCAAAGCGTACTGTTTGACGCAGATGTAGCGCCCAATAGTTGGGGTCAGTAGCTTCTTGGGCGGTTATCCAAGTTCCCGTGACGTTAGAAATATAGGGAATTTTTGGGGAATTCAGCCTGACTTTCCTAACCAGTTGGATGAAAGGTTCTAGAATAGGTTCCATCATCTGCGAGTGGAACCCATGAGAAGTATGCAAGCGGCGACTTTCTACACCTTGTGTGAGTAGCTGCTGTTCTAAAGCATCTATGGCTGCAATGGTACCTGCAATCACGCAACTAGCAGGGGAATTGATGACTGCTAGAGAAAGATTTTCATTGAGGTGCGATCGCGCTTCTGTTTCTGTTAAACTGACAGCTAGCATAGCTCCAGCAGGCATTTGCTGCATGAGTCGCCCCCGCGCTGCAACCAGTGACAAAGCATCTTCTAAAGAGAATACGCCAGCAATACACGCTGCTACATATTCACCAATACTATGTCCAATTGCAGCTTGAGGACGCACACCCCAAGACATCAATAATTGCGCTAATGCATACTCAATTACAAATAGTGCTGGTTGTGTAATTGCCGTTTGCTTTAATTGCTGTGTGGCGCTTTCTATTTGTTCTTTGTTCTGACTTTTCACGTCATGTGGAAAAGCTAACGCAAAACCTAACCCCCCAGCCTCCTTCCCTAGTAGGGAAGGGGGAGAAATCAAAGCCTCTCTCCTTGCAGGGGAGAGGTTTGGAGAGGGGTTTTCCAGATCCCGTGAAAAGTCAGGTTCTTTGTTAGGATACAAAACATCGCGTAAATCTAATCCTAAATAAAGTTTCAAAAATTCTGAGCATTTATCAATTTGTTCACGAAATATTGGTTCAACTTGATAAAGTTCCAAAGCCATATTCACGTATTGAGAACCTTGTCCAGAAAACATGAATGTGATAGTTGGCTGTTGGGATGCTTGAGTATTTGTCAAAACTCGTTTATCAAGTTGAGAAAGTGCCGTCACCGCCTCTTGTGAATCATTACAAACAACTATTCGCCGATGATTAAAACCCTTACGCCCAACAGCCAATGTATAAGCCACATCAGCCAAATTTAATTCAGAATTTCGTTTGAAATGCTCAATTAAATTGTATGTAGCTGTATTTAATGCAGATTCAGATTTAGCTGAAACCAACAACAACTGATAACTTCTCCCCCGCCCCCCTGCACCCCTCTCCCCCCTATCCCCAGAGGGGGCCCCGAGTCCCCCCTGCTTCCCAACAGGTGCTTCTTCTAAAACAACATGAGCATTAGTACCACCTATACCAAACGAACTCACTCCAGCACGGCGAGGACTGCCATGTTTTTGCCATTCAATTAGTTTGGTATTAACGTAAAAAGGACTGTTAGCAAAATCAATTTTGGGATTAGGAGTTTCAAAGTGCAAACTGGGTGGTAAAGACTGATGTTTAAGTGCTTGAACAGTTTTAATTAAACCTGTAACCCCGGCTGCTACATCCAAATGTCCGATATTTGTTTTCACTGAACCAATGGCACAAAAATTCTTTTTTTGAGTGTTAGCACGAAAAGCTTTTGTCAGTGCGGCAATTTCAATGGGGTCGCCTAACGGTGTTCCAGTACCGTGTGCTTCGATATAACTAACAGTTTCTGGATCAACTTCCGCCATTGCCAACGCCTGAGCAATAACTTCCGCTTGACCGTCTACACTGGGAGCAGTGTAACCTACTTTCATTGAACCATCATTGTTCAAAGCAAAGCCTTTGATGACAGCATGAATGGTATCACCATCTGCGATCGCATCTTCTAATCGTTTTAAAACAACAATTCCCACGCCACTCCCGGCTAAGGTTCCCTGCGCTTGGGTATCAAAAGCCCGGCAATGACCGTCAGGGGAAAAAATCATGCCTTCTTGGTAAAAATAACCCGTTTTTTGCGGCAAACTAATAGAAACTCCTCCCGCCAAAGCCATATCACATTGATAGTTCAACAAGCTTTGGCACGCCATACAAGTAGCAACTAAAGAAGTCGAACAAGCAGTTTGAATATTAATGCTTGGCCCTTTAAGATTGAGTTTATATGAAACGCGAGTCGGCAAGAAATCTTTGTCGTTGGCAATTATCATTTGATAAGTACCAGCCGAACGGGTTAATTCAGAGTTATTAAAAAGGTGATTCAATAAATAGCCACTCATCCCCACCCCCGCATACACACCAATTGCACCTGTATATGTTTCAGGGTTATAACCTGCATTTTCTAAAGCTGACCAAGCAGACTCTAAAAAGATGCGATGTTGTGGATCAGTAATGGTGGCTTCTTTGGGACTAAAGCCAAAAAAAGCAGCATCAAATAAATCGATATCGTCTAAAACTGCTTTAGCTTTCACGTAGTTAGGGTTACGAAATACTTCTGAATCGATGCCATTTGATGCTAATTCTTGTTCAGAAAAAAAAGAAATAGACTCTACACCGTTCTTGATATTTTGCCAAAATTCCTCGACATTTTTAGCACCTGGAAATCTCCCTGCCAGACCAACAATAGCAATTCCTTCCAAGGCTTCGTGGCTTTCTAGGTTATCCATTTTGCTTTTTCCTTTGATTTTTTTGTTTTTGTAGATGTAGGGCTTGTTTTTGCTTATTGGCGCGTTCTTGGCTATGTGCAAAAACAGTTTGTATTTCGTTTTTCTGATTCAAATGTTTAGCTAAGGCGCTTACCGTGGGATATTGAAACAATTCCACCATTGAGACTTCTTGCTGCAATACACCGCGCAACTGATTGTGAACTTGCGCCATCCGCAGAGAATGACCACCCAAGTCGAAGAAATTGTCATGTAACCCGACTTTGTTTAATTGCAAGACTTGTTGCCAAATTGCTGCGATCGCTTGTTCTATTTCCGTTTGGGGCGCGATGTACGTTGTGTCTACTTCCGAACCCAGCGCTTCAGGTGCAGGGAGTGCTTTTCGATCCAGCTTGCCATTCGGGGTTTGTGGCAAGGTATCAAGAAACACAAAGCTAGAAGGCACCATATAATCAGGTAACTGCTTTTTGAGAAAGCTTCGCAAACTCTGAACAACTGTACGTTGTAAAACTTTTAAAAATCCGCCAGTTTTGATGAGATACTCAACACTTTGATTCAGAATCGCTTGTTGGGATGGTGCAAGTTGAAATTTAACTCCTACTCGTTTTCCTTGCTGCCAAACAATTTCTCCAGAAAACCACTGACTATCGCTGTAACCTGGTAATTTAATACACAAACGGAGATTTTGAGCAGTCATCTCTGGCACTCCCACCAAACAGACACCTCCAACAGAAATGTCTTCAGTTTCGACTTTCACCGTCCCGTAGCCGTTCAATTGTGCCAAACACTCACTCTGATAAGGCACCCTATCCAACGTTTGCTGGGGAACAATATAACCAACTAAACCCTTGTCACCTGATATATCTTCTCGCGCCATGACTACCGCTTCCCGCACATCTGGATGCTGGCTCAAAACCGCCTCAATTTCCCCCAGTTCAATGCGAAATCCGCGAATTTTCACTTGGTTATCAAGCCGACCCAAGTATTCAATATTACCATCTAGCAAATAACAAGCCAAGTCTCCAGTTTTATACAAACGAAGTGAGGAGTTAGGAGTTAGGAGTGGGGAGTTAGGAGTTAGGAGTGAGGAGTTAGGAGTTAAGAATTCTCCTGCTGCACCTTTGCACCCCTGCACCCCTGCACCCCTACCGTTGCAAAAAGGATTATAAATAAACTTTTCAGCTGTCAGTTCCGGTCGATTGAGATATCCTCGTGCTAACCCTACTCCACCGATGTATATTTCTCCAGGAACACCGATAGGAACAGGTTGGAGATGGGGGTCGAGTATGTAGACTTGGGTGTTAGCGATGGGACAACCAATAGGAGGAGAAGTATTATTTGTGCTAACAACCGTTGCACATGTCGTCACAACAGTATTTTCTGTCGGGCCGTAGTGGTTAACTAAACTAAAAGGAAAAGCTTGGGAAACAGGGTGCAGCCTATCTCCACCTGTAAGTAAAAACCTTAAAGATAAGTCTTGAGGCCATTCCTCTAACAAGACTGCTTCTGCTAAGGGAGTTGGTAAAAAACAAATAGTGATTGCCTTTTGAGTTAGCCATTCTACTAGCTTTAGCGGAGAACTGCGAGTGGCTTCATCGGGGATATAAATACTTGCTCCCGTACTTAAGTAGGGCCATATCTCCCATACAGAAGCATCAAAAGCTGAACCTGCTAGATGTGTTGCTCGATCTGATGGTGTTAAATCATAAACCTGTTGATGCCAAGTTACAAGATTAACCAAACCCCTATGTTGAATTTCTACACCTTTGGGTTTGCCTGTGGAACCTGAAGTATAGATTGCATAAGCAAGGTGATCAGCAGTTGTTTGACAGGAAGGATTTTCACTGCTAAATCTGGCAATATCTTTCCAATCTGTATCGAGACAAATCACCTGCGTTTGAGATTGCGGTAAAGATGCAATCAATGTGGTTTGGGTTAGTAGCACTGATACCTGTGCATCACAGAGCATAAAAGCCAAGCGATCGCACTTGTAAGCTGGATCAAGTGGCAAGTATGCACCACCAGCTTTGAGAATGCCTAAAATACTGATGAGAGTATAAAGCGATCGCTCAACGCAAATCCCCACCAATACTTCTGGCCCGACACCGAGATTTTGTAGATAATGCGCTAGTTGGTTGGCTTTAGTATTCAGTTGTTGGTAAGTTAGTTGCTCATCTCCAAAAACCACTGCTACAGCATCGGGTGTTTTCTGCACCTGTGCTGTAAATAACTGATGAATACAGGCGTTGTCGGGATAATCAGTTTGGGTGTGATTCCACAACTGTATCTGCTGCCATTCTGGCTGAGTCAGCAACGGTAACTCGCCAATGGGTTGATCTGGATTAGTAAGAATACCTTCTAGTAAAGTTTGGAAATGTCCAACCATCCGAGCGATCGCATCTGCTGCAAACAAATCGGTGCTGTATTCAAACACGCCAATAAAACCGTCTGGTCTTTCCTCCAAAGCTAGTGTTAAATCGAACTTTGCCGTCCCCGTATCCACATCTAACTGGCTGTAACTCCACGGTGGAGTCAGGGCTGGCATCGGTGGGGCAATCACAAACGCGACTTGAAATAAAGGGTTCCAACTCAGTTCGCGTTGAGGTTGCAGTGCTTCCACCAATTTCTCGAAAGGTACATCTTGGTGAGCATCGGCTTCTAGCGTCACTTCCCGCACTCTAGCCAGCAATTGCCGAAACGTCGGATTGCCAGAGAGGTCAGTTCGCAACACCAAAGTATTGACAAAAAAGCCCATTACCCCTTCTAGCTCCGAATGTTGGCGATTAGCAATAGGCGAACCGACTAAAATATCTTCCTGTGCCGTGTAACGGTAGAGTAAGATTTTGAACACCGCCAGCAGCGTTATAAATAAAGTGACACCTTCGGTACGAGCAAAAGTTTTCAGCGTCTGTGTGAGGTTTGCAGATAGACTGAACGGTTGTCGCGCCCCTCGAAAAGACAGGACACTAGGTCGCGATCGCTGAGTGGGAAGTTGCAGCACAGGCAAACAACCGCCCAGTTGCCGTTGCCAATAAGCGAGTTTACTGAAGAGCGATTCACCTTGTAACCACTGTCGCTGCCAAAGGGCAAAGTCAGCGTATTGGATGGCAAGGTCAGGAAGAGGTGAAGGCAAGCCTTGAGAGAAAGCCTCGTAAAGTACCATCAATTCCCGCATAAAAATGCTGAGTGACCAGCCATCAGAAATGATGTGGTGTACCGTAACTAAAAAGGTGTACTGCTGTTGTGCAAGGTGTAAAAGCGTCACCCGCAGCAGTGGCCCTTGTTCTAAATCAAACGGTAGTTGAGCTTCCTTTGTTGCCAATCGCTGAACTTCAAGCTGGCGGTTTGGTTCAGTTAAGTAGCTCAGGTCTATTTCTTGCAACGAGTAATAACGTTCTAAGGTAGATTCTTCCTCACCACAAGCCACAGCTTGCACAGGTTGTCCATCAGCGATCATAAACGTTGTTCGCAGCACCTCGTGGCGACGAACAATTTCCTGAAAACTTTCCTCTAGTGCTACTTGATCTAGTTGTCCGTGGAATTGGACAGCACCGGGAATATTATAAATTGCACTTTTGGGAATTAACTGATCGAGAAACCACAACCGTTGCTGAGCAAAGGAGAGAGGAAAGATAAAGACTTCTTCCTCGGAAGATGAGGGGGGTGTTACTTTCTCATCTTCATTTCTAGATGCTATTTCTGAATACAACTTAGTATCATCAGCACCCGAAGAATTTCCAACAGTTTCAGAGGAATTGCTAGAGGTTTTTTGTATCATTTATTACTATTCTATAATTATATAGTTCAGTACAGCCGCGCTAGTAGGGGCGGGTTTACCGATATCCTCGTTAATAGTTGATGATGTCTAGTGGACTATCGCAAAAGTTTTGATAGATGAATCAGTTTTGAAATTTTTCTTCTTTACCTTTGCGCTCTTTGCGTCCTTTGCGGTTCGTTCTATTAACCCAGCAAAATTAATGGGACAGAGCTAGTACTCTGGCAAGGGAAGTTTGGAGGGTAAAGGAACGAACCACAGAGGAGGACACTTCCGTGCGGAGGTTCCCTCCGTTGAGGAAAGTGTCCGTCGCACAGAGAACACAGAGCAATAGGAAAACAGAGATTCTAAAACTTGGTTGACCTAGCAAAGCTGTCTTGTCAGACTACTAGTGAACCCGTCCCTACCAAAACGAGGGGCTTTTGGGCTTTATCAATCCCCACCCAAGTCATCCGTCTGTTTTTTCAGCGAAGAGCGCTTCATACGATACGCGCCGCGAGAAACTGATGTAATGGCGGGTTCTGGTGTTTTTGGAGTGCCTTGAAGTTGAGCGATCGCTTCAGCGAGTTCCGCCACAGTGGGAGACTCAAACATCAAGCGCAAGGGCAAATCCACTTGGAACAGACTACGTAATCTAGAAATTACCTGCGTTGCTAGTAGCGAGTGTCCACCCAAATCTAAGAAATTGTCGCGGATGCCGATTTGGTCGCGTTTGAGAACTTCAGCCCAAACATCAGCAATAGCTTGTTCCATAGCAGTACGAGGTGCAGCAAATCCTGTTGTTGATTCCGGTTTAGCTAGTGCTACAGTTGCCGAGCGTTGTTGCAAAGCTTTGCGATCCACTTTGCCGCTAGGAGTCAGAGGCAGAGCATCCAGCAGAATAAAACTAGCAGGCACCATGTAGTCAGGTAACTTTTGCTTGAGGAAATTTCGTAAGTTTGCACTAACTGTACGCTGCCAAACTTTCAAAAAGCCTTGGCTTTCCAAGAGGTAATTAACGCCTCGCTCCCACAATTGTTGCTGTTCGGGTGTGAGATCGAGTTGGATACCTGCTCGATTTCCTTGATACCAAGCGATACTTCCCAACAGCCACCTTTCCTCATTAGCACCCGGTAATTGCAGACGTATGCGGACAGGCTGCCCTGATTTTAGATCAATATCAATGCCTACCAAACATAAACCAGTGATAGAGATGTCCTCAGTTTCTAGAGTGGCTGTACCCTTGCCAGTAAATTCCACTGCACAAGCAACTTGATAAGGAACTCGTTCTGGATAATGGGCAGCGACAACATAAGCCAGAAGTCGCTGCTCACCTGTTGGATCATCTTGGGCGATCGCGATGGCTTCCCGTACATCTGGATGCTGGCTCAACACCGCCTCAATTTCCCCCAGTTCGATACGGAACCCCCGCAATTTCACCTGATAATCGAGCCGCCCTAAGTATTCAATATTGCCATCAGGCAAATAACGAGCCAAATCCCCAGTTTTATACAAACGCTGTGAAGTAATGAGTAAGTTAGGAGTTAGGAGTGAGGAGTTAGGAGTTAGGAATTCTCCCTCATCCCCCTCATCACCCCCATCTCCCCCTACTCCCCTGCTTTCACCAAAAGGATTATCAACAAACTTTTGTGCCGTCAATTCCGGTCTATTGAGGTAGCCTCGTCCGACACCAACGCCGCCAATGTAAAGTTCTCCCGGAACTCCCACAGGTACAGGTTGCAAATGAGCATCTAACAGATAAATTTGCGTATTACTGATGGGGCGACCGATGGGAACAATTGATAGATTGCTATCTGGCTGGCATTTCCAGGCGGTTACGTCAATGGCGGCTTCTGTTGGGCCGTAGAGGTTGTGTAGTTCGGCATTCAGTACAGCAAAACAACGCTTTTGCAGACTCACAGATAATGCTTCACCACTACAGATAATGCGTTTGATGCTGTTGCAACTTGTAACTCCAGGCTCTTCTAAAAAGACTTGTAGCATGGAAGGAACAAAGTGCAGCGTTGTAATTTGCTGCTGGGTGATTACCTTCACCAAGTAACCACTATCTTGATGTCCACCTGGTTGAGCGATAATTAAACGAGCGCCTGTAATTAACGGCCAGAAAAATTCCCACACCGATACGTCAAAACTGAAGGGTGTTTTTTGTAAAAGGCGATCGCTTTCTATTAATCCATAAGTCTCTTGCATCCACAATAAGCGATTGCAGATTCCTTGGTGAGTATTCATCGCTCCTTTTGGCTTGCCGGTTGAGCCAGAGGTGTAAATGACATATGCTCTTGTTTCTGGGCTGACTTGGTTGTGGGGATTTTCTTGACTACATTGGGCAATACTTGACCAGTCGGTATCTAAACAAATAACTTCTGCTTGGTGCGGTGGAAGAGAATCAACTAACTGTGACTGAGTAAGTAGGATGCTTACTTGAGCATCAAAAAGCATGAAAGCTAAACGTTCTTTAGGATACCCAGGATCGAAAGGAACGTAAGCACCGCCAGCTTTTAATATTCCTATCAGCCCCACGATTGTATCTAAAGAGCGTTCCATGCAAATACCAACTAGCACGTCTTTTCCTACACCTTGGGATTTGAGGTAATGAGCGAGTTGATTAGCACGTTGGTTGAGTTCGCGGTAGGTGAGAGTATTGCCACCAGCTTCTAAACCATCGAAAATAACTGCAACAGCATCGGGAGAACGTTCAACTTGGGCTGCAAATAATTCATGCAAACATATATTCAGAGGATAATTTGTTTGGGTATCATTCCAAGCTTGCAACTGTTGCTTTTCTGCTACTGTGAGTAGAGGTAATTCTCTTACTTTCTGTGCTGGATTTGCCACAACGGCTTCTAAAACAGTTTGGAAATGTCCGACCATCCGCACGATGGTTGCTGCATCAAATAAGTCGCTGTTGTACTCAAAGTAACCTACTAAACCTTCCGGGCGATCGTCGAGAGAAAGCGTCATATCCATATTTGAAGTTCCTGTATCCACAATTAGGGGACGCAAACTCCATCCAGACAAAAGCGCAGGTGTTGGTGGTTCGAGGACGAATAGTATTTGAAATAAGGGGTGCTGACCAAGATGGCGTTCTGGTCGCAGCACTTCAACTAATTTTTGGAAGGGCACATCTTGATTAGCGTAAGCGCCTAAAGTAACTTCCCGGACTCGCAACAGCAATTCTCGGAAACTAGGATCACCGGAAAGGTCTGTCCGCAACACCAAGTTATTAATCAAAAACCCAATTAAACCAGCAATTTCAGGACGGTTCGACCCGGAAATGACTGCACCTACACTGATATCATCTTGTCGGGCATAACGTGCTAGCACGGTTTTGAGTGCGGCTAGCAAGGTCATAAATAGGGTAACTCCCTCACGACTGCTGAGGGTTTTGAGTTCATCTGTCAAGGCTTTGGGCAATTTCACCGCATGTCTAGCGCCTCGAAAAGTTTCCATGGCTGGACGCGGGCGGTCTGTTGGTAATTGCAGCATTGAAAGATTAGCAAGATGTTTTTGCCAATAATTCAGTTGGGGTGCGAGAACTTCTGCTTGCAACCATTGCCGCTGCCAGTAAGCAAAGTCTGCATATTGGATTGATAATTCTGGTAATGGGGAAGGTTTGCCTTCACAAAAAGCTTGGTAAAGTACCGCTAATTCTTGTAAAAAGACGTTGTACAGAGAAACGCCATCAAAGATTAGATGGTGCATCGTCATGTACAATCGATAATCTGTCTCACTTAGCCTGACTAAAATCGCTCGTAGTAGTGGTAGTTGAGTTAAGTCAAAGGGTTTTTGTGCTTGAACGCTTGCAAGTCGCAATGCTTCGGCTTCTCGTTCGGCTGTTGGAAGCGTTTGCAAATCTATAACGGGTAAAGCAATATAAGGAGCAGGATGAATGACTTGAACAGGTTGTCCATCCACCATTTCAAACGTGGTGCGCCAAATTTCGTGTCGCCGGATAATTTCATTAAAACTTTGTTCTAGGGCAGTTGCATTCTGCAAACCAGGCAGGCGAATATCCGCAGATTGGTTAGATAAGGCGGTATTAGGAACCAATTGCTCAAAGAACCACAAGCGGTGTTGTGAAAACGAAAGCGGCAAGTTTTGATTGCGAGGAATAGGAACAATAGGAGGTGCTTGCAACCCTGGTTTTTCTTGACTGATTGCGATTTCTTGGGCAAGTTGGGCAATGGTAGGCGAGTCAAATAGCGATCGCATGGGCAAGTCTACTTGGTAGCTGTCGCGGATGCGGGAAACCACCCCAATGGCGAGTAAGGACTGTCCGCCTAATTCTAAAAAGTTGTCTTGAATACCAACTTGTTCTATGCCCAGAACTTCAGCCCAAATTTCTGCTAGTCCTGTTTCTAGGGGTGTGCGCGGTGGTACAAAGTTTTCTGCAAGTTCCGGCCGAGAGGCATCAGGGGCTGGTAGTGCTTGGCGATCAACTTTACCATTGGGCGTAATTGGCAGGGATTCCAATAAAAGCAAGCGATCGGGCACCATGTACTCAGGTAGCTTTTCTTGCAGAAAACTCCGTAGTTGGGGAATCAGCTTACGAACTAGTTTACTTTTCAGGGGATTATTAGCGTAAGCACTCCAAGCTTGGGGATGAAAGGTTGTTTCTCCCTCCCTGTTTACGGGGAGGGGGCAGGGGGGTGGGGTGTCTCGCCGCTGCAACACCACGTCATAATACCCCACCCTTAAGGGCGGGGTTTCTGCAACATCAGACCAAGTAATATCAATGTTGTATGGTAAATCGTCGCTAAATGACCATAATTCCTCTGGATCTATTCCCCATCCTTGCAAAGTTGGTAATATTTGCCTCTTGAACTCGCCAACTGTCTCAACACCATCATCACTGTTTAACCATTCTAGGGTCTTGACTTCTGTGGCTAAACGTGCATCAGGAACTTGCCTCAATCCTAGAATTTCAGGCTGGATTTCGATGAGGTGCTGGCGGAGTGCTGGTAAACTGAGTTTTTGCTGTTGCCAGTCCAACCAGGTGATATTGAACTGGGGACTGGGTACTGGGGACTGGGTACTGGGGACTCCTCGCCGCGACCCGTTGATGTGAAGTGTGACATCGTAGCGGAAGCGAGTTAATTCATTGTGATACACACCGCGTTTGAGTTGAATTTGCACGCGGTCAATTTGGGGAAATTGCTGTTGTAAGGCGAAGAAAAAGTCAGGATCTATGACAAGTTCCTCTTCTTGAGCAAAACGCGATCGCACTCTCTGGTTTAATTGCGTTCGCGTTAGCGTGCCGGAGGCATCTCGCGTTAGCGAATCAGGAGCCTGATACAGTTGCACAGAGGCGTGGTAAGCTGACAACAATGGCAAGCTGCGGACATCGCCTACAAAAATATGACCGCCTGGTTTCACCGCCTTCACAGCTCCTGACATTACCTGCACCATATAGTCGATGCTAGGGAAGTTTTGACTAACCGAATTCAAAATCACCGTATCAAAGCTGGCTGGTTCAATGCCTTCAAAGTTGTCAGCCGTGCGGTGTCCTAACTTGATTTGGGGTAACTTTTGGTCGAGTCGCTGCAATTGTTGGTGGAGATAGTGCAGCACTTGAGTAGAAAAATCTGTTCCCCAATAAAAACTGCACTGCGGTGCAATTCGGAACATCAACATCCCCGTCCCACAACCGAGTTCTAGAACTCGCTGGGGTTGCAAAGATTCAATTCGCGCCACAGTTTGTTCTACCCATTCGCGCATTTGGGCTTCTGGGATAGGTAAACCTGTATAACTGCTATTCCATCCAGCAAAATTTAACGTCGATTCGCTCTTTATTTGTTTGTAAGTTTCGTCAGAAACACTTTGCCATTGCGAGATAAACTCAGTCTCTAAATCGGCGACTTGTTCCGCTTCGCCTTCATAGTCAGGATTTTGCACAACATAAGCGATGAGCCGTTTCTGTCCTGGTACATCCTCCCGTGCTGTCACCACTGCTTGCTGCACACTTGGATGTTGCCCCAATACCGCCTCAATTTCACCAAGTTCAATTCTGTAACCGCGAACTTTAACTTGTTCGTCAATACGTCCCAAAAACTCCAAACTACCATCCAGAAGGTAACAAGCTAAATCTCCAGTTTTATAAAGACGCTTAGGAGTGCTGAGTGAGTTAGGAGTGAGGAGTGAGGAGTTAGGAGTTAAAAATACTCCCTCATCTCCACGGCAGTTGCTCCACTTGGGCAAAGCCCAAGACCGCACTGCCTCCTCATCTCCCTTATCTCCCCCATCTCCCCCGCTCCCCCGCTCCCCTGCTCCCTCGCTAATAGGATTAAAAATAAACTTCTCTGCCGTCAATTCCGGTTGGTTAAGATAGCCTCGTGCTAAACCCAAACCGCCGATATATATTTCTCCAGGTACACCAACAGGCACAGGGTTTAACTGTTCGTCTAATAAATAAACTTGCTTATTGGCAATGGGATAGCCGATAGGAGGTTTTTTAATACCAGAAGTGCATTCTGCAATTGTTGTACAAACTGTGGCTTCTGTTGGGCCGTAGGCGTTGAAGAAGCGGCGACCAGGTGCCCAACGGTTAATCAACTCAGGGGGACAGGCTTCACCGGCAACAATCAGCGATCGCAAATCGGGTAATTCTTGTACTGGTAAAATGGCTAAGGCTGATGGTGGTAAAGTGACAGTTGTAATTCGCTGTTCGCGTAACACCTTGAGTAAACTTGTTCCTGGCATCAAGGAATCTCGTGTTGCTAAAACTAGGGTTGCGCCTGCTAGCAATGCCATGAAAATTTCTGAAACAGAAGCATCAAAGCTAAAAGAAGCAAATTGCAAAACTTTGCTATCTGGTTGTACGTCGAAGATGCGAATTTGTTCTGTGGCTAGGTTGGCAACTCCGGCGTGGGGAACTAAGACACCTTTAGGTTTGCCTGTAGAACCGGAGGTGTAAATCACATAGGCGAGGTTTTCTCTTGTGACTTCGCAAGTGAGGTTTTCTGCACTGTGTTGGGCTATTGTCTGCCAATTTGTATCTAAGCAAATAATTTGGGCTTTGTTAGCGGGAAGAGACTTTACCAAACGTTCCTGAGTTAGTAATACAGGTACTTGGGAGTCTTCTAGGATGAATGCCAAGCGCTGTTTGGGGTAGCTGGGGTCTAAAGGTACGTAAGCACCGCCTGCTTTCAGGACGCCTAAAATCGCGACAATCATCTCTACAGAACGGTCTACACAAATACCTACTAAGACTTCCGGGCCTACACCCAGAGTCTTTAAGTAATGTGCAAGTTGATTGGCACGAAGATTTAACTCTCGGTAGGTGAGGACGCTACAAAAAGCTGGCTGGTTAATTTCCTGGCTTTCCAATCCCTTAAATACTATTGCTATCGAATCGGGTGATTGCTTTGCCTGAATCTCAAATAGCTGATGAATAAATAGATTTTTAGAAAGATTTAACATCTAATTCTGGCTTTACCTAAAAATTGTATAAGCGATCGCAATGCAACCTGAAAATGCTCAATCTGCCCTCTAGAGTGTCACACCAGGGATTTGCCACCTTGAGTAGTTATCATGTTGCGATCGCAATGCTGATGTACTAATTCTTGAGTTAAAAAATACAAATGTGAATGCTAAATATACTTAAAATTTAATGATAGTATAAACAGCGTAATATTTAGAGATTTCAATGAAGTGTTACCAGCAAAAGCAAGCTAGAACAATTTTTCCCACGAATTTCACAAAAATAACAGGTAACATACCTGCAAAGTTCACTTTTTGGAGTAAGCAATCGAGAAATTGCCTGTGTGTACTGCATCTAAAGCTTTCACTGGTTAAAACATAGAAATAAATCTAGGAAATCTCAAAAAGCAGAATCTTTTTAGTTAGTGTCAACCTATACCTTTTGAAATTCTTGTGCCAATCTATAAGAGAAAAGTTTTAATAAAGAGGCACGGAAAATTATGAATCGTGAGCCAGAAACACAAACAGCTTTAATCAGCGAGAAATTACCTATTTATTTCCAACAAGAAAACATTGTAGAAAGTGTTAATACGGATTTTCATTATGATGGCAGGCACTATGATTTAATTTATGAGAATTCTTATTTAATACCTCCTGAATTAAAAGAGCAAGAAATTCTCTTCTGGATTGACCTGGCAACCCAATTTGGCGACCCAATTTTAGAATTGTGCTGCGGTACAGGTAGAATCGCTATTCGCCTAGCAGAAAAAGGTTTCCAAGTCACAGGACTTGATAATGCTCAGTCTATGCTTGCAGAAGCTAGAAAAAAATCTTCTCAAGTGGAGTGGATAGAAGCAGACGTTCGAGACTTTAAAATTGATCAGCAATTCTCTTTGATTATCTTTCCGATTAATTCTATCTGGCATCTTTCTAATATAGAAGCAATTGAATCTTGTTTGGCGTGCGTCAAAAAACATTTAAAACCCGGCGGCAAGTTTGTAATTGATGTCTTCAATCCTTGCAGTCAACAAACTATTAATATGTTATGCGACCAACGAAAAAATCTTTACTCAGCATATCCACATCCAGATGGGAAAGGGACAGTACTAGTCACTTACTCAAATGAATTTGATTTGACTCAGCAAATCTACAAACAGAAACTGTTCTATCAGTTGTTAGGACAGGAAAAAGAGATAGTTGAAGAGATGATCTATCGTTTGTACTTTCCTCAAGAACTAGAAGCTTTGTTAAAATACAATGGATTCGCCATAGAATCTAAATTTGGTTGGTACGATCAAACTCCATTTGCGTCAGGAGCGATACAACAGCTGATAGTTTGCCATCTTTAGGATTGCAGGGGTGCAGGGGTGCAGGGGAGCGGGGGAGATGGGGTGATGGGGAGAATAACAAATGACAACTAACAACTAATTATTAACTCCTAACTCCTAACTCCTAACTCCTAACTCCTAACTATTAACTCTTAACTCCTGACTCATTCAGCACTCTTTGAATGTGCAAAAAGCAGTATTATGAAAGTCAAATCAATGGCATTAGTGGCTGAAAATTTATGCAAATTCTATAAGGAACGTCCAGTTGTTCAAAATGTTAGTTTTACCCTCAATCCTCAAGAAATTCTCGGTCTTTTAGGGCCAAATGGAGCGGGAAAAACAACAACGGTAGGGATGCTTTACGGAGCAATAATTCCCAGTGGTGGATTTGTGCAATTGGGGCCTTGGAATGTGCATCGTCAAGGTCGCCAAGTCCGTACTCACATGGGAATTGTTACACAAGATGATAACTTAGACCCGGAGTTCACGGTTTTTCAGAATCTCATTCATTTTGCACATCACTATCGCTTGGTTGGTAAAGCTGCAAAGCACAGGGTTGGGGAATTATTAGAGCGAGTGGGGTTAGAAAATTATGCCAAGCATCATCTAGATGAGCTTTCTGGGGGACTGAAGCGGCGGGTAGTCTTAGCGCGTGCTTTAATTAACCATCCCCAAATTGTGTTTTTAGATGAGCCAACAACAGGTTTAGATCCAGATGCACGACAAGATTTTTGGAAATTGGTCAGTCAACTAAAACAAGATGGCTGTGGAGTATTACTCACGACTCATTATATGGATGAAGCACAACGATTGTGCGATCGCCTGCTATTACTTCAGCAAGGACGAGTGATTGACCAAGGTAGCCCTACAGAACTAATTGACCGCATTGTCGGACAAGAAATAGTAGAAATCGCAGGTGTAGCAGAATCTATTTTACAACACCTAGCGATGTCAGCAGGAGCTTGGTATCGCCCATTTGGTAGCAGTTATCTGGTAACTTTACCCGCAAACAATCCCAATGTTTTATGGGAACAACTTGTCGCTACACAGCCTATCAGCCTAACTCGGCGACGAACTAATTTAGAAGATGTGTTCCTGCGACTTACTGGAATATCATTAAAATGAAATTTAATTCAAGTATTACTCTTTGGGGTGTCTATTCTGTCTGGCGTCGTAATGCCAAGGTGTACCAAAATACTTGGTTAGTTAACTTGCTACCGCCAATCTTAGAACCCCTAATTTATTTGGTGGCTTTTGGTTACGGCTTAACTCCCTTAGTGGGAGAAATAACTTATGGCGGACGAACTATTAGTTATCTAGAATTTCTCGCTCCAGGAATGATCGCGATCGGAATTCTCAATCAAGCCTATTATGAAGGTGCTTATAATAGCTTCATCCGTTTGAAGTTTCAAAAAACTTGGCAAGCATTGTTGACAGCACCGCTAACATTTACTGAGGTGTTTTTAGGGGAGTGGCTTTGGGCTGCAACTCGCGGTTTGATAGCGGGTCTAGTAACTGCGATCATAGTATGTTTGTGGGGATTATATTCAAGTTGGCATCTGCTTTTGTCTTTACCCTTGATTTGTTTAGGTTGTCTTGTGTTTGCAGCAATGGGACTGCTGACAGCGGGAATTGTCCGAACAGTAGACCAATTAAACGTACCTATTTTTTTATTGCTTGTGCCGATGTTTACAATCTGCGGCACTTATTTTCCTCGTGATACACTTCCTCCCATACTCAAAAAAGTAGCAACTGTATTGCCCTTGGCAGCTTTTGTCGATTTATTACGCTGGCCTTTCAGTTTACCAGAGTGGTGGTTAGTGGCATTAATATGGTTGTTGCTATTAATGGGTGGCTGCATCTGGCTGGCTTGGAGACAAATTTACCCTCAGTTATTTCACTAAAGATCAATGACACTAAGAAAAGCACTAACTTTTGATATTAATGGTTTTGCGGTGTGGGGTGTAGAGAATTAAGAAGAGTAAGCGAGCGTTTCACACTACTAAATGCAATGTTTCTTAGCACTTAGCACTACACCCAATCAGCCACCCCCCAACACAATGACAAATTATACATTCTACCCACTTTGCAGACATCCTGTTAAATGCTGGCTTTGTCTTGGTTTTCTAACTTGGCTAGATTAGTTAAAAAACTGGCAATAACTTGATCTATTGTCTGTTTGGAAGTAGGCAACAAAACTTCATGGTGGGCAACAAAGTCTATATCAGTATTGGCTTCAACAAAGGGATTGCTAGTGGCTGAAATGTCAAATTTGTAGAGGTTAAATTGTGTCGCTATAGGCTGGTTATTAGTTACTAACCATGCAAAAAAATTGGTTTTTTCTATTTGAGCCACAGGAGCAAGTCTTACTAGCGATCGCCCACTGTTTATTTTGCATCCTCCCCTTACACCTGATGAGTCTGAATGCCCAGCAGGAGGTTTTTGATCTGTGGGTGGTTGATACCCAGCTAGTGCAGTCTGTCCCATACTTAAAAACACACTTAAAAAGCAACTTGTTAAAACTTTAGGATGCAAAATTCTCTTGAGGAGACTTTTTTCGTATATTCTTGTTAGCGAGTCTTCCCTTCTGTAGACAGAAACTACTCTATATATTAAAGTGTCTAGATATTGTACTTTTATAGAGCTATTTTTGCTAAATCTAGATGATTTAATCATCGTTTTTCTCCTTCAGTATTAAACGAAGTAAAAAAATCGAAAAAATGTTAAATAATATTGATGAGTCAATCAAAATAGCTTCACAAAAATGCACATATGAATTACGCATTTTTTATCAAGCCTATGTTTAATTATTATAGCTTATTTAATAACTATATAGTGATATTTAGATTTTTTTTAGATTTTTTATATCACTATATTTATATGGAAAAATAAGTAGAGATACATGAGAATAATCACGACAATCTGAATTTTTTATAAACCTAACCCCCCTAACCCCCCTGACCCTAATCCCCATTAAATTAGGGTTAAGCCCTAATTTAATGGGGGCCCCGAGTTCCCTACAAGGGAATGGGGGTTTCAAAGCCTATCGACCTTTCGGGGAGAGGTTTGGAGAGGGGTTATTAGTATATTTTTCGACTTTTCAGACATCCTCTTAAAGTTGCATGAAGATTTTATTTAAAAAAATTGCGAAAATAAAATTTGGGCATAGGCCAAGATAACTCACAAAGAGTACCTTTAGGAGAAAGTGGTACTCGCCGAAATTTTCCTTTCAATTGTCGAGCTAAGTTTCTAAACTGTTGTGTTCCCCTACCTTCTTTAGATGAATTACCTGCTAAGCCATCATCGATAATGCTGAGAGTGTACCAGCCTTCAGATGAAGAACAAGTAACTTCCAGACGGGTGACTCCCATAGCATGTTTACCCACGTTGCATAAAGCTTCTTCCAAAAATCGGCACAAACCCCGCTTTTGTTCAATATTCAAGCCTCGCTCATTTATAGATTCAAAAGCTCTGATTTTAACTTTGATAGTTTCAAAATATGGAAAGTCTCTTTCTAAGGTAGAGTTATAAACTTGATAGAGAATTTCGTGAAGAGGGTCTCGCAAATTGAGGACTAGATTTTTACCTAAATAAAGACTAGTTTCTTGGTCAATAGGTTCTCTTTGCAAATATTCATAAATACCCCGTAATTCGTGGTTTAATTTTTCAAGTTCTTTTTCTAGTTCTAGGAGCAAGTCGTTCATTGGTAAATCCTTGTCTCGAACTAATTTTAAAACTTTAGCAAGGCTTTGCAGGGGGCCATTATGAATTTTTGCAAATGTACGTTCAATGATAGTTTGTCTTGCTCTAATTCCAGAACGCAAAGCTTGATCGTATTGATATAAAGCTGTGATTTCCATCCCATTTAAAGCTAAAACAAGGAATGTCGGTATCAGCGGCACCCACCAACCCAAAATCAGGAATAAATAACTAAGTACCAGTAGGCTACAGCTAGCGATCGCAACAACTAATAAACTGGTAAGAGGGGACTTAGTGAGCCTAGCAATGGCAATTCCAACCAAACCCCAAGCCAAAATCCATAGATATTCCCATCCATCTTGCCAAGTATTTAACAGTGGTCTAAAATCAAGCACCGCGCTGATAATTTGGCTAACAGCATGTGCTTGAATTTCTACTCCATAAACTCGTCCTGGTGCAGATTCGATAGATTCAACGGCTGAAGTAGGGATAAAGTCTTTACGGCTAGGAGAAGTTATGCCAATAATGACAATGCGATCGCGTATCCAGTCTGGATTAAATTTATCGCTTTTGAGATCATACAAAGATAAAGTTCTAAATTGTTCTCGACCACTACGAAAATTGAGTAGTACCTGAACTCCACCTGCATCAGTTCGGACATATCCGCCGGAATTAGTAAAAAGCCTGGGTATTTCAGTCTTACCGAATCTGATAGCAGCGCGATCGCGAATTCCATTTTCTATACTAATACCTTGATGACTTAAATATAATGCTGCCAGATTTAGAGATAAAGATAACTTGTAACCTTTATTTGTTGGAGTACCTAACAGGCTACGCCTTAATTTGCCATCGCTATCCATAATTTGATCAGCAAAACCAACCTGTTCAGGTGTTAATGCTGGTGGTGCAGCAATTTCATCAGGTAATACTTTTTCAATACCAATTATATTTTTGAAATGTTGAAAAACTGTAATTAATTCTGCATGACCAGGGTTAACTGGTAAATCTCTATAAATATCAAGACCAATAGCTCTTGGTTTATAAGTCTGCAATTTTAACAGCAACTGTGCCAAGTCGTGATCTGATAGAGGAAAATCTGCACGAGTGTTGATATCGTCTTCATTAATCCCCAGAATTACAATTCGTTCATCTATGGGTTCATGGGGGCGTAGTCGGAGAAAATGATCAAAAGCCATCCACTCCAAAGATTGCATTAAACCAGCCAAACGAGCAATCATTACCAGCCCAATCACTGCAATACCTGGTAATGCGCCTACACGCCAAATAGCAATTTCCTCTTTAATTGTTTTCCAAGGTTCAGGCTTCATAAACGTCCGTCTTTATTTTTTGCTGTTAATTAGCCTTGAACTATCAGCCACTGAACATTAACTTAGAACTTATGCAATTAGCACACTATAGCTAGGGACTAGGGACTGGGGACTGGTGACTGGGTGAAAAGTCTTTTTGTGTCTAGGTTTTATTATCTGTTGATGTCCTAAGACTACTGGCGACTGCTATAACACTAAAGAAATGGTTATTAATAGTCAATAGCTGAAAATTCAGCTGTGTTCAGACTTTTGACTATTACTTATATAGCAGTCCTAAATCATTCGTGAAAATTTGAGATAGTCGTAACCCCCCTGTAGTCCCCCCTTGGTAAGGGGGGACGGCGTTAGCTGGGGGTGAATTTTCTTACAAATCATTTAGGATTACTATACCAATATGAAAACTACAAAAAGCTGTGTAATTTATATCAAAAATTAATCAATTAATCCTTCTTCTCTAGCTCGGATTTCAGTTTGAATTCTGATATTTTTACCCTCTTCAGGATAAACACTTAAAGCGTCTTGTAGCTTACTCCAGTAATGACGCACCATCCGTTCAGACATACACATACGTTCAGCAATTGCTTTATCTTGCAATCCTTCCTCAAATGCTAAAGTTAGCACCCTCAGCCACTCTGGTTTAACTTCTAATACAGAATGTATTCCCTTAATATCTTTTGTATGAGTTAAGCCCTGTAATGCCCAATCAACCCTGGTCAACATTTCCTGAGTCGAGAGGCTTTTATCTGCCACTGTAAAGCCTCCTTTATGACTATCAATATCAGGTCTAATTCTAACCAGCGTTCTGACATTAGCACTTTGGACAACAATATTTAAGTTAGGATAGTTTTTCATCAGAGTTCTTAAAAGTTGAACTCCTATATCAGGTCGAGCTGTCATTCCAGAGTGATCTGGAATAGAAAGATCCATCACAACCAGATCTGGCTGTGAGGTAGTAATTTGATGAAGAGCATTCTTCGCATTGACTGCAATGATGAATTCAGCGTCAGGGTATTGCTTTTGCAAGACATTAGCAGTTCCAGCTAAAACTGATTCGTGGTCATCAATTACTAAAATTTTTAGCAATGCTTTCTCTGTACAAGTTTGTTTCATAACTAATAACCTACAGATCAAGTAGGTAACGATTAACTGCTGATTTTCAAATCAATCCATAAATAACTTTTGATATACAAAACTTACGCAAATATCATAGATTTTTCTATGAAGCTGTCGAAATTCAAGAGCAAAGCCAAAGACTGCTAAAGCTCTAGCCTATAGCCTCACAAACCTTGTTTTTGACCATGAACTGTTGAATTTTGACAACCTTCACTCTTGCTTTCTGGTGATAGTTGGGTAATTACTTATATAATTATATTACTGTTTATACATTTATGATCAAATTATTACGTCTTTTTAATCTAAGATCATTAAGATACACATTTAACCTATTCCCCAAGCAATACGTAATCCAACTTACCAATAAAAGTAACAAGTAATACTGAGATGATGTTTACGACAAAAGCATCTTCCCGCAGTTAAAAATCGAAAGCTTTCGCAAAGGTAGTTTAATTCTCTTAAGGTAGAATAAAAAATGACTGTAGATTGGTCAGGATATGTAATTTTTACCATCAGCTGACCGATATTTTGATGTTGTTTTAAACTGATAAAAATTAATGTGTTAACTGAAACGTTGGACAAAGTTAATATAAGTAGTTCTTCTAAAGCTCTTAAAACTATCAAACTCTTTTCAGCTGGCTCATACCGCCAGTAGGGTGGTATGTCCAAATGGAAACACAGGTGGGGATTTGATGTTAACCAAGGTTCTAATAAGCACTCAATAGCCAAAGGAAGGCTATCTTGAATATATGCCGGAAACAAGCGATCGCTCAATTGCACTAGAGCGTGATGAAAATTATCAGCTTGTTTGAGATATTCTTGGGTTTTGTTGATTGTTAAACTGAGGTTATCTTGTGCTAATAAATCTAAGCTGCGGCGGATTGTAAATGATTCTTGCAATAAGCCATCACGAATTTTCTTTGCTTCTAAAAATAGTTTTAGAGACTGTCTAGAAAACCACCATTGTAATGCTTGTTGAACTCTGTAATAGGTTTTCAAAAACATTAGCAATGTCACTACACAGGTAATTGCTAGTAGATTTTGCGTATTGAATGGCATAATCACATACTTGTCTCCTCATAAATCAGTAATTAACCTAGCCTTTCTCAACATAAATTGCAGTGCTGTTTCTTCTTTAGAGATAATGTCAGCTTTGGCCTCCATCCCAGACTGGATATGACACTGGCGATCGCCATTACCAAATATAATTTTTTCAGGTTGAATAGTTGCTTCAAAGTAGCTATTTGCAGAGGTTGCAGAACTTGGTGTAGCAATTTCTGGGTTGTTAGTTTTAGACGCAATTACATCGGGAGAAACAGCCGTGACTAGACCTTTAAGAGTGCCATAATCAGGATAAGGACAAGCATCAATTCGCAATTGCACTTTTTGACCAACTGCAACATTTTTAATTTCCTGAGTAGGAATAACAGCTTTAATAACTAAAGGAGCATTATTAGGAGCAATTTCAGCAATAGCTTCACTAGCGCGTAGTACTTGACCAGGATTGCGTAAATTGAGTTTGAGAATGATACCATTAGCACTTGCTCGCAGAATAGTATCTTGTAATTGATTATTTACTTGGAGAAGTTCTTTATGAGACTGTCCGAGTTGGTTTTGCATTTCCACTCGTCGCTGAATTAAAGCTTGTTTTTCCTTTTTTAGGATAGCCAGACTGGCTTCGCCTTTAGCAGTTTCTTGAGCAATGCGTTCTTGAGCGATCGCAACTGTGGCGGTGGTAGGATTAACACTAGCTTTAGCTGCTTGCACTTTAGCTTTAGCAATATCAACAGCTTTTGTTTCCGCTGCAAGTATGGCTTTAGTCTGCACAACAACTAGCTTTTTCTGTTCAAATTCGCGCCTACCAATTGCGCCAACCTGCGCCAACTGTTCATAGCGATCGCGATCCACTTCAGCAAAACTTAAATCAGCTTGAGCTTTTTGCAAGTCTGCTTCAGCTTTTTCTAAACTTGCTTGTGCTGCTACTAATTCGCTGCTGGTGGTAATTTGTCGTTCTTGATATTCTCGTTGATTGCGTGCTAAATCTGCTTGAGCAGAAGCTACGCTTCGTTCTGCTACTGTTGCTTCAGCGATAATTTGAGTATTTAAATCTCTAATTTGGGCATATATTTGTAGTATTTGCAACCTAATTTGTTGGATATTATCTTGTAATTGACTCTTTTTGATTTGTAGTTGCTCGTCGTCTAAACGAGCAATTACATCTCCCTGTTTGACTAGCTGATTTTCTTTCACCAAAATACTTTTAACAGTTCCTTCAATTTTCGGTTGCACTAACCGAATTTCTCCTGTAGGACGCACAACAGCAGCAGCTTTCACCGTCACATTATATTTTACCCATGAGGAAAGACTAATCCCAGCACCAAGACTTACAACCAGAAAAATTCCTGCTAAAGATGTCCAACGACTCACAGGAGGGAGAAACTCTTCATTTTGCTCTGATGGCAGAAGTTTTGTACTATATGTGTAGAGCATAATTACTTGAATAAATTTGTATAATTAAGGATTTAAAAATTCTAAATGGTCACCAGATTGAGAGCGCAAATCTTCCAAATAACCTTGAGTTTTTAACTTACCTTGATCTAATAAAACTATCCAATCAGCACGATTCACTACCTTGGGACGGTGAGTAATCAAAATTGTAGTTTTACCTTGGCGATGTTTAAACAATTTATCTAAAACTTGAGCCTCACTGACTGGATCAAGTCCACCAGTAGATTCATCTAAGATCAGAATTGGTGGATCTGTGACAATAGCTCTTGCTATTGCTAATCTTTGACGTTGCCCACCAGAAATATTTGCACCAAATTCCCCTAAAATAGTTTGATATTTATCAGGTAGCTTACTAATAAATTCATCAGCTTCTGCTACTTGGCAAGCTCTGACAATCTGTTCAAAAGTGACATGGGGAGAGCCTAAGCGGAAGTTTTCGACAATCGACCGACTCCAAAAATGTGGCTCTTGGGGAACAAGTACTACCTGTTGTCGAAGACATTCAAGAGATAAGTCTTGGAGGTTATACAAACCAATGCGAATATTACCAGATTGCAGTGGATATAACCCAGCAATCAGTTTCGCTAAAGTACTTTTACCACAACCAGATTTACCAATCAGTGCAACAACTTTACCACCAGGAATTGTTAAAGAAAAGTCATCGATTAAATCTAGGCGACCAGCATAATGGAAATTAATATTTGTACAAACAATGTCAGCATCCCCTGCAATCTTGGCGTAAGGCTTGATCTCGTCGCCGTCATTTTCTGAAGTGGCATCTATCACTTCTGTAAGACGTTGTGTAGCGGTTTTTGCGCGGGTAAATTCCTCAACGAAGCTAATTATAGTAGCAAATAAGCCCAAGAAATTAGCATTCATTGAATTAAAGGCAAATAGTTGCCCGATACTCAAATTTTCTGCTGGGTTAATTACCAAATTGCCACCAAACCAAAGCAAAATCACGCCACCAACCCCTGAAACTAACCCAGAAAAAGTATTATTAATAATTCCAATTTGAATTGTTCGGTATGTAACGTTAGCGAGACGACCAAATCGGCTTTGTAATTCATCCCAAAATTGCAACCCAGATGTGGTAGTTTTAAGAGTTAGTGCGCCTTTAAAAGTTTCTACTAATACCCCTTGTGTTTCTGATTCTTGGACTAAAAGTTCACGAGTTTTTTGTTGTAAAGTTGGCTGGAAAACTATTGTCGTTAAACTCATAACTATACCGATGAATACAGCTAATATAGTCAGTTTCCAACTATAAAAAACCATGAATCCAAAAGAAATTAAAGCAATAAAAAATTGGCTAGGTAAACTAACAACAACCTGAGCAACTAAATGATTAATCTGGTCAATATCTTGCAGACGGCTAACAATTTCACCACTACGACGGGCTTCGTAGTATGAGAGAGGTAATCGGAGAATTTGCCGACCAAATTCTAGCACTAAACCCAATTGCAAACGTTGTGCAAAGTGAGCAATTAAGTTAGACTGGACAAACGACAGACTACGAGAAATAAAATTCATTACTACCACAGCGATCGCTACAGTAGTCAGTAACTTTGTATCACCTCTAACCAGCACATCATCAGTCAAGATTTGCATTAAGAATGGAGAAGCTAAAGATAGCAATCCCAACATCAAGTTAAGAGGTAAAGCTTGAGCTAAAATAGCGCGGTAAATCCAGACGCGCTGAAAAAAACGCCAAAATCCACCTACTTTTTCATCTTTTTGAGCAAAAAACTTGATTGGATCAGGCTCTAGTAAAAGCATCAACCAATCTGACCAACCTTCAGCTATCTCTTTTTTAGAAAGATAACGCATCCCTACAGCTGGATCAGCAATTAAACATTTTTGACCTTTTCTACCGTATAAAACAACCCAGTGATTGCCTTTCCAGTGAATAATTGCAGGTAGCGGTGCTTCGTTTATCCGGTTTAGCAGTTCTGGTGAAGTTTTCACTGGACGAGCATTAAAACCAAGCGTTTCTGCACCTCTTTTTAGCCCTAATAAAGTAGTGCCAAACTGACCAGTACCAACGGCTTCACGAATGCGACTCAGAGTAAAAGTACGACCATAATATTTAGAAATAGCAGCAAGGCAAGCAGCCCCACAGTCTTCTTCACTATGCTGTTTAATAAATTGATATTTCATAAATAAATTACCCTAGCTCATGACAAACTGATCCTAATAATGTTGTCAATCTCTTAGTAAGTTTTTGCAATTAATAAAAATTTTGAATTTAGAGCTGATCAACAGTTCAAAAATTTGCTGATTAATCTAGAAGAGAGATAATGCTAAATAACATATCGAATAAACTAGACCTCCTACTTGATCTACGCCCGCGTCCTCTACCACCTAGACTCAATCCAAAAGTAATTTGTGAAAATCTATATCCAGTTTGTTGAAGAGAAGAAATACTACCATTACTACCAGATACATTAATTGCACTATTGGCAAAAGTTTCTATATCTGTTTTTTGGAAGTACAAATTGTAAAGATTTAATCCTGAATAACGAGAACGACCACCAGATATAGTTTCTTGTTGTTGTTCGGATACATCAAGAAATAATTCATCAATTTCCGGTTTGATATGGCTAGACATATTTTTTAGCCTTGAAAAAGTGGAATTACAATGTTCTATCAACAATGTACATCGCACAATAATTGACAAAAAAAGCAGTTAGCTATCAGCAATTTATGGAAACATCATTAGTTTTGTATCCATTAAAATTTAATATAAAGCTGATTGCTAACTGCCATCAAAACAAAAATCTAGGGTTAGATAGGGGAGCGCTAATTACTCCCCTTCCTCACGCGTTGAGAGATGATCATACTCATCGCGATATCTTGCATAAACTAGGCAACTACTGCGCTAAAGGAAGAAGCTGTTTGAATGGCTTCTTGCATTATCTTTTGCACACCACCAGCGAATAAACTGCTGCCACCAAGACCAGAAGTACTACCTACTGGGCTAATAGTTTCAGATTGTTGGAACGTTTTAGCATATAGGGTGCTAAAGTCTAGAGTCGATAAACCACCTGCTACAACTTCTTGTTGCTCAGCAGATAAATCGGTAAATAGTTCGTGCAACATAGTTGAAAACTCCTTGATTTGACTTGAGTAATCTCGATAATTGGGATACTGAATTTAAACATCAGTTGACTGCAAACGACTAAAGAAAGTAACCCTTTAATTAGCATCCAGGTTATTCAATCTCTTGAAAAGCATTAGCCAACTAATCCTGAAAATAGAGAAGATGTTTGCAGAATTTCTTGGATTGTCTTTTGGACACCACCAGACACTATAGTGCTACCACCAGGCCCTGAAGAAGCTACAACTGGGCCAATAGTTTCAGAGAGTTGGTAGAGGTGGTTATATAATGTTGAAAAGTTAATACCTTCTACGCCACCAGCTACGATTTCTTGTTGCTCTTCGGTTACATCGATAAACAAGTTGTGAGACATAGTTTTAATCCTCTGATTTTGAATTGATTTTGCTTTTAGCGATCTGGTTGATTGCCTTTGTTTGGTGTCTCAACCTCTCGCTTAATTAATACAATAAGTGAAAGTACAGAGGATAGTCATTTACACTTTCAGTAAACTTACTTACCAGATTTAGAAAACTAGATTTCACAATTACGTCATTACCATTACCGAAAAATACATAGTGGTGTCAGAGGCTTTAAAAGCTTGATTTTTCGTTCTTTACCGAGGATGTTAAAACCCCTCTCCCTATGGGAGAGGGGTTGGGGAGAGGTTCATCGAACTCACGTTAATACAACCCACACGAAAAAAATATGACAATGGGTGTAAGTCCTACTGATGCTGCTTAATGGGAATTTCAATGGTAAATTGAGTTCCTTGTCCTGGTGCAGATTTGCACTTCAGTTGACCCCGGTGCTTTTCAACAATAGTTTGGTAGGAAATCGATAATCCTAGACCAGTACCAGAACCAACTGGTTTAGTTGTAAAGAAAGGATCGAAGACTCGGCGACGTACTTCTTCTGTCATACCAGGGCCATTGTCTGTAATTTGAATCGCCACGCGGTCAAAATCTAGCTGTTCGGTACGAATATGAATGGCTGGTAAGTCAGCGATCGCTTGGACAATTTTCCCATTTTTTTGCTCTAACTTGCGTGAAACATGGCTATTTTCATACTCTTGATCGATGGCATCAATAGCATTTGTCAAAATATTGATAAAAACTTGATTCAGTTGCCCAGGATAGCACTCAAGTTTTGGTAGTTGAATGTAATCTTTATAGACTTCAATTCTCGGTCGTCCTGCCTTTTCTTTAAAGCGATGCTGCAAAATTAGCAACGTACTGTCAATGCCTTCATGAATATCTACCCGTTTCATCTCGGCTTCATCCAGGCGCGAGAAGTTACGCAGTGATAACACAATCTGGCGGATACGATTTGCTCCAATTTTCATCGATTCTAAAGTTTTTGGCAAATCTTCTTTCAAGAATTCTAAATCAATGGCTTCTTGCCTAGCTAAGATTCCCGCTGCGGGATGGGGATAGTTTTCTTCGTAATCCTCTACTAGCTGTAGCAAATCTTGAAGGTAGTTAGTTGTATGAACAAGGTTGCCATTAATAAAGTTAACTGGGTTGTTAATTTCGTGAGCTACACCAGCTACCAGTTGTCCTAAACTGGACATTTTTTCTGTTTGGATTAATTGAGTTTGGGTTTGCTGTAATTGTTGCAAAGCTTGTTGTAAATGCTGATTTTTCTCATGAATTTCTAATGTTCTTTCCTGGACTTTGTTTTCTAGATTTCTGCTGTAATCTTCTAAACTTGCTTTTGCTTCTTGGAGTTTTTTATTAGCTGCTTCCAGTTTGGCATATAGTAAAGCATTTTTCAGAGAGATAGCCATTTGAGAAGAAAGCAGTCCCAACACTTCGAGCCTTTGGGAAGTAAAGGCATCAGTGGTGAGATTATTTTCTAAGTAAAGAATGCCAATTAATTGTCCTTGGTTAATTAAGGGAATACACAGAACCGACTTTGGTTTGGTTTTAGCAATATAAGGGTCTTTAATAAACCTTCCTTCTTGAGCAGCATGATTTAAAACAATATTTTCCTTCGTGCGTGCTACGTAATTAATTAAAGACAGGGGCAGGTAATATGCTGTATTTTCTAAAGGAATAGATGAACATAAAGTGAATTCATTTTGTTCAACAGAACCCTTGGCTTCAATTATTAATTGTCCTGATTTTTCTAGAAGTAAGTAACTCGTTTGAGCGCCAGCATTCTCCATGACAATTCTGAGTAACTTTTCTAGCAAGCGACTCAGGACGATTTCACTTGTTAGAGCTTGCGATGCTTTCATAATGGTGGTGAAATCCAACGCACTAGAAGCAATCCCACTAGTTAAGGTTGTTGTCTGAGTTAATTCCCTCTCTGAAGTTTCTCGTTTATGAATTTGCAAGAAAACTGTTGGATAGTTTGTTTCTAAATCTTTGACTTTTGCTGTTGCTCCCCAACGAATATAGGTATAGTAAGCCTCAATTAAATAAGTTTGAGCAACTTTCTCTCGACCAAGACAAAAGTAAAACTCTGCTGCTAATTCGTTGGCTATAGCTTCATCTTGAAGGTAGCCTTGCTCCTTGGCTTTGGCGATCGCGCGATCGTAAAGCTCCATGGCTGCAACGATGTCTCCTAAGACTCGCGCTTTTTCTGCTGCTACAAGTTCATACTTATGCTCAAAGTTACAAGGAGCGCGGAGGGCCCATTGCTGCATCTTTTGCTGATTTTCTTCAACCAAAGCTAAGTATTGTTGTTTTTCGCTCGTTTGCGCTTGAGCATACAAACCGAGAACAGCCAAGGAATAAAAGAAGGTATAATTACCAAAAACTATCACCCACCCGACAACAGGCGTAATGTATTCTGCTGCCAATTTTGCGTAGGCAACTGCTTGGGCACAGTCTTTAAAGAGATACATTAAAATTGCTTTGGCTTTGTAGGTGAGAAACAGCAAAATGGGATTGTTTGCTGCTAACAAAGTAGGCAGGCTTTTTGATTCATCAAAACTTTCACCAATTAGTTGATATTTATTTTCCGCTTTTCCTAATAGATTGAAGACAACCTGTCGCCCAATGCTCACATTTTCAATAGAATATTCTTGCTTCATTCTCAGCAAGAGTTCTAAATATTGTGTTTGTTGCTGCTCAACTTTTTCTAGCTGCTCTCCTGACCAAAATAAATGGCAGCAGTAGTTAACTACACAATATCCTGAAAACTCGATATCACCTGTTTCTAGTCCGCAGTGGGCTCCTTCTATCAATGATTTGAGAGATGTTTTCACATGCTCTTTCCAAGGACGAATAAAGAGATTGAAGAGGTTATATACCTTACATTTGAGTTCTCTAGCATTAAATTTATCCAACAGCTTTAATGCCAATTGACCAGACAAGTATCCTGCATCTGTATTCCCCATTAATGCAGATAAAAGCATACCGTATAATGCACATGCAAAAGCTGCTAGACCAGAATAACCATGTTCGATACACAAATTGATCTGCGTCAATATAATGAGGGGAAACATATCAGGTTTAGCAAAGGTAGAAGCAGCTGTAACACTGATTAAAAGACGCAAAGTTGCTAATTTGTAAGGGTCGGTCATCACAGGAATATCTTCTAAGTCTGCCAGATTTGGCAGATTAGCTACCAATTGCATGTCACTGGGAGTAGTTTCCCAAGAAACACCAAGCATTGCCAGTGCAGAAAGTCCCGTGTCCATCGCTGCACCCATCTGGCTTTGAGCAAAATAAAACTGGATTTGCAACTCATACACCTTCACTTTGTCGAGGAGGTTGGTTGCGTGTTGCAATGTGACTTCGGTTAAGATGGCTGACCCTTGAAAATTGGTGTTTAAGTACTCTGCTTCTGCTGCTTCTACGTGGAGGTTGAGCGTTAGGTCATAGTCAGTTTGCCAACTCTTTGGTGTTAGCAATCCCAATCCTACCCTTAAATATCTTACTGCTGGTTCGTAGGCTGTTGCAGCCTTAGCTTTGCGACCTGCAATCAGATTCAGGTGAGCTAGCTCGTCTTTTTGTGTGCGATCGCGCAGCGCGGCTTGCCGTTCGCTAATCAGTTCCACCCCAATATTCAGCTGGTTTACAATGTCGAAGATATTGTCTTCAATTTTTGCTGTAGGGGTGTTTTTTAGCAGCTGTTGACCAATTTTGAGGTGAGTTTCTTTTTTCTGCTCTTCAGGAATTAGGGAATAAGCAGCTTGCTGCACTCGGTCGTGTAAAAATTTATAGGAAATGATTGGGGTTTCACGGTCTGTATTTAGTTGTTCAAAGCTATCAAGGGTTAGTGAATCGTCAACGGTTGCTAAAGGAATTTGATAGGCATTGCTGAGGGGTAAAATTAAACCTGATTGCAAAGCTATCCAAAGTTCTGTAGCTGTTTTTGTTTGAGATTTCTCACGGACAATTGCCAGAATATCTAAATTAAAAGAGTTGCCAATACAAGCAGCTAATTTCAGTATTTGCTGCGTTTCATCTGGCAGTTTTTGAATATTTCTGGCAACGAGTTCGACAACATTATAATCAGTAATGCCGATGGTTTGAATTTTGCCAATGTCCCACTGCCAACTGTCAGTTTTAAAGTCAAAAGTTAACAGCTTTTCTTCGTGTAGGGTTTGGAGTAACTGAGTCAGGAAGAAAGGATTGCCTTGAGTTTTATGGAACAGAAGTTCGGCAAGAGCTTGTGATTTATCGCTTTGTTTGAGGGTGTCGGCTACTATTTGACAAACGTGGTCAACTTCTAAAGCTTGTAGAGCGATCGCGTTCACAGTTGCACCCGTTTTTTGAATTTCCTCCAAGGTCACTATTAAGGGATGGGTAGCGCTGACTTCGTTATCTCGATAAGCTCCGATTAGTAACAGATGTTTGCTATCAGGATCTGTCATCATCAGCTGAATTAATTTGAGAGATGCTGAATCTGACCACTGTAAGTCATCTAGAAATAAAACTAGTGGGTGTTGGGGTTGAGCAAAGACTTGAATAAATTTTTGAAAGACTCGATTAAAACGGTTTTGCGATTCGGTTGGCCCTAATTGAGGCAGGTCTGGTTGTTGTCCGATAATTAGTTCAACTTCGGGGATAACTTCAACAATGGCCTGACCGTTAGCACCCAACGCTTCTAAAAGTTTTTGTTTCCAAACAGCGATACTTTCTTGGCTTTCTGTGAGTAGCTGCCGAATTAAATCTTGAAAGGCATTGACAACAGAACTATAAGGAATATTTCGTTTAAACTGATCGAACTTACCAGCAATAAAGTAACCGCGTGCTTTCACAATTGGTTTGTGAACTTCATTAACCAAAGCTGATTTACCAATGCCTGAATAACCCGCAACCAACATCATTTCTGTTGAGCCAGAATTGGCTGGTTTTTCTGATACAGTTGCAACGCGAACAAAAGCCTCGATGAGTGTAGCAACTTCAGTTTCACGACCGTAAAGTTTTTGAGGAATTTGTAGTTGACCTGAACGGTCTTGTTCGCCCAAAATAAAGTTTTCTATCTTGCCTGTAGTTTCAAGCTGGACAAGACAAGTTTTTAAATCAGCTTCTAAACCAACGGCGCTTTGATATCTATCTTCTGCTGTCTTTGCCAACAACTTCAAGATGATGTTAGAAATCGCTTGAGGAATTTCAGGATTTCGTTCACTTGGAGGTAAGGGTTGTTTGGCAATGTGACAGTGAACTAACTCCATTGGGTCAGTTGTTACAAAAGGTAACTTACCTGTGAGAATTTCATAAAAAGTGACTCCTAAAGAGTAAAAGTCGGTACGATAATCAATGGAACGATTCATGCGCCCGGTTTGTTCCGGCGACATATAAGCAAGTGTACCTTGAATAAATTTTGGATTGCTAAAGCTAGGATTCTCTTTTGATAAGCGCGAAGCAATGCTGAAGTCAGTAATTTTGACTTGCAAAGTTTCTGGATGGATAATCAGATTTTGGCTTTTAATATCTTTATGGATAATGTGATTTTCGTGCAGAGCAAACAGTGTATTTGCTAGCTGAATAGCAATTTTTAGAAAGGAAACAATATCAACAGGATTGTGATCAATAAATTGCTTGATCGATTGACCACCAAAATCTTCCAAGACTAGAACAAGACTGTTGCGATAGTTCTCTAGTCCGTATGGTTGAACGATTCCGGCTATTTGGAGTTGTTTTGAAATCTCGTATTCGTGCCGGAGTTGGGTGATTTCTTCTAAGGTGGGACACTCGGCGCGCAGAGTTTTGAGAATAACTGCTTTGCCGTCTTTTTCCCTGAATGCCCGATAAATAACGGTTCTTAAATCTTCATAAACTGTTTCTATAACTTTGTATTCTAAAAGAGTAGTCATAACTTTTCTGGTTTTGCTATCGTAACTGACACATTAAAAGGGAAAAAAACACATTTTTGACTAGAAGAACTCTGGCAATTAGGGGATTGCTTCCCTTACTGGCCGTCTCAGGAATGGCGATAGTAATCCTAATATTCTCCTATTAATTTAATATTCCCAAGACCATTGCTTAATTTAGAAGATTCATCAAAACTATAAATACTGATGTTGTCTGTCTCCTGTAGATGAATAAATTATAGTCTTCGTTAATATACAAATTAGGATGCATTGTTGAAAATCATTAAGAAAAAATACAGAGAAAATCGCAATTTAGATAAAATGTCTGTAAAGGGGCGTTGTAGGGACAATTCATAAATTCCCTTCAAGACTAAAGTTGTATCACGCCAGTAGGGTGCGTATCGGCGAGAGTACGGCACCGAAAATTATTGACGGTGCGTTATGGACGCAAGTCCATAACGCACCCTACTGGTGTGACAAGGCTAAAATGGTGGATTAACGTAGACGCGTAAGCGGCTTGCCGCAGGCTACCGCACCAGGCGCAGAGAACACAGAGATATTAGAAAAAATTTATGCACTAAATTAGTTTGGTCACGCCACTACAAAACTACAAAACTACTAGAAGAGTTAAAACCTATGCTGGCCATACTTGTGTGTACACCGTAGCCTAAAAGGCGAGGGAGGAGAAACGAAAAAATGAAGACCCCGCCCTTAAGGGCGGGGTTTTAAAGTGAAACGGTATCAGTCCCATTCCCTATTGCCCCTAATCCCTACTCCCATTAGTCGTGGGGGCCCTGAGTTCCCCAGTCGTCAGTAACTTGTTAGAGTGAAATTGCGATCGCATCCATTGGTACGCCACAACATTCAGTAGCAAGCCAATCAAAAACAAAAGCACCATCAAGGCAATTTGATACCAAATAATTTGCGGCAACAGCAAGTCGGCCACCAGATGAATTAAATTCATCACACTATAAAATACAGTTAAGCCAAAATGAATCACTCTATACCGTCTGGAATCGGTGAAGGTAGTGGCAATGATTGCCAGCATCGGTAGCACAAAAAAGCCCAACATCAACCACATAATTCCAGAAATATCGCTCATTGATGTAGCTTTTTGTGATTCAACAACACTTAAGCCGTGAAAAAGTGGCATCAAACCTAGTAAGGTGTGAAACAGTATTCCAAGTAAGAATACTGTCCATAAAGCAATAATTTTTTCCCGATTATTAACTGCCATATTGTCAGAGTAGCTCTTTTGCGATTAAATGACTGTAAATAATTAAGGGTGAATACGACCCAAAGTAGTAAGCTTGTAAGTAGATCAACTTTGAAAAACGTAAAATAGAGTTTTCGCGATTACTTCGCTACAGTTCGTTGCACTCGTAATGATATTTCACGTTTAATTAGGTTGACTCAGATCTTGCACCTAATCCTGAGTACGCCTTGAACTTAAGTTCAAGGCTTATAGCTAAAGTCCGTTTTAACGGACTGAAATTTATGTTTAGTAAGCTTTAGCTTACTTCGGCTTTGAGCCAAGAAATAAATTTCTTGGCGGTCAATTGGGCAGGTGCAAGATTTGAGTTGACCTACTTAGAAAATTTTAGCTAATAAAATAGGCTTAGGTTTTTGAAGAAGCATTTTTATGGTTTTATAGACATCTTGAAAACCCCGACAGTAAACCTTGAGGTGAAAAATGTCGCAGTTGTGATTACACATACGTGTTGGCAAAATCTGGAATGCGGCCACTTCAGTATGTATATAAGCGTATTCTTACAAAGCTGCTGCTATGATTGATCAAGTGGTTGACCAGTTCTATGACTGCTCTTTTAGTCATGATGTAGTCCAATGGGTGGACTCAAAATCAGAATTTTCTTGGATAAAAGTCAAAGAGTCTGCTGATCAGGCTGTATTCAAAAATACGGGAAAATACCTGAGTGATATTGAAATCAAAGTACTTCAGGGTTCCTGGGAAGGGAAAACTTATGATGAACTAGCCAAAATTTACGGCTATAGTGCTGAGTATCTTAACAAAGATGTTGGCAATAAATTATGGAACAAGCTTTCAGAAGCATTAGGAGAAAAGGTTAGTAAGAAGAATTTTAAGGAAGCGCTTTTGAGAGCAGGAGAACAAAATCCATTCGCCAGTATCAATGCACTACCAAAAGCATCCCCATCTGTGACAAAGCTACCATTTCCAGAAGGGTTAGTAGCTCTGGATTCTCCTTTATATATAGAACATTCCGGTATTGAGTTTCTCTGCTACGAGACTATTTTGAAGCCTGGTTCACTAATTCGGATTAAAGCACCGAAGCTAATGGGCAAAACCTCATTAATGATGAGAATTTTGGCTCATGCTGCTAACCAAAATTATCAAACAGTGTATTTAGATTTGAGCAGTATAAATCGAGCAATTTTAAAGAATTTGGATAAATTCCTGCGGTGGCTTTGTCTGATGGTTGGTCGGCAGTTAAGGTTAAAGAACCAGTTAAATGATTATTGGGATACTGAGATTTTAGGCAGTAATGATAACTGTACAGTGTACTTTGAGGAGTATTTATTGGCAGAAATAGACTGTCCAGTGATATTAGGATTAGATCAAGTGGATCGGGTTTTTCCCTATACTGAAGTGATTGAAGACTTTTTGGGGATGCTGCGAAGCTGGCATGAAAAGGGGAAAATTTCCAACAGATGGAAACAACTAAGACTGATAATGGCACATTCCAGCGAAGTTTATATCCCATTGGACATAAATCAATCTCCGTTTAATGCAGGGGTGCCAGTGGAGTTGCTGGAGTTTGATGTCCAGCAGATAAAAAATTTAGCCTACCTTCATGACCTGAATTGGAATGATATCCAGGTAGAGGAATTAACAACAATGGTTGGGGGACATCCCTATCTAGTGCGATTGGCAATGTATTATATTAGCTCTTTTAAGGTGACCCCAAAGCAGCTATTACAAGAGGCTCCCACAGAAGCAGGAATTTATAGCAATCATTTGCGACAACACTTGGAAATATTGCAAAAATCTCCTGAACTAGCTTTGGCGTTCAAACAAGTTGTGACATCACCGGAACCGATTGAATTAGATTCGATGCAGATTTATAAATTACACAGTATGGGGTTGGTACACAGACAAAATAACTATGTCACGCCTCGATGTAACTTGTATCGCGAGTATTTTCGTCGAGTTTTAGTTTGACAAATTTGGCTAAATTTTTTGGCTTGTTCAGGATGGGAAGCAAAGTAATTTTCCAGCCACATGCAACCTTGGCTGATAAAACGATCTAAATCAACTTCTAAGTTCCACAATTTGATAGTATTATCAAGCCCAGCAGAAGCCAATGTTTTACCATCTGGACTAAACATCAGGCTGGTAACGCTGCCTAGGTGTCCTTCTAGGCTTGATATTTCCAAACCCTTTTCTACATCCCATACCCTTACAGTACTGTCATCGCTAGAAGAAGCTAAAGTTTTACCATCTGGACTGAAACTGATATTGCTTACATCAGATAAATGTCCTTCTAGGGTGAACAACAAACTACCATTTTCTGCATTCCACAGTTTAACTCTACTGTCCTCACCACCAGAAGCTAAAATTTTACCATTTCGACTAAAAATAACGGTATTTACCCAACCGCTATGGGCGGGAAAAGTCTGAGCTAAAGTAGCGGTTTTTAAATTGAATAGCATTATATCACCGTCAGAACAAGCCACAGTTAGAGTTTTTCCATCTGGACTAAAACTTAAATCGGTTACAATACTGCGGGGGTCTTTAAAAGTTTTTAGTAATGTACCATCTGCTACATTCCAAAGTTTCACAGTATTATCAGAACTACCAGAAGCTAAGGTTTTCCCATCTGGACTAAAGCGAACTCTCCTGACCCAAGCACTATGACCCTTGAAGGTTTTTAGTAATCTACCATCTTGCACATTCCACAACTTAACTGTTTTGTCAAAACTACCGGAAGCTAATGTATTACCATCTGGACTAAAACTAACACTTACCACCGGAGCTTGATGACCGTTAAGAGTTCCGATTAAAGTACCATTTATGCTATTCCATAGCTTGATTTTAAAGTCATCGCTACCGGAAGCAAGTATCTTCCCATCGGGACTAAAACTTACAGCTTGAACGTTAGCGCTATTTCCTTTAATCGTTTGCGGTTCCCTAACCTCTAAATTCCAAAGCTTGATTGCACTATCCATACTTCCAGAAACAAGAGTTTTGCTGTCTGGACTAAAACCGATAGTCCAAATTCTCCCGCGATGTCCTTTAAGACGTTGCGGTTCAGTTTTGTTGTCGTTTATATCCTCTAAATTCCACAACTTTACGGTACTATCGGAACTGATAGTGGCTAGAGTTTTTCCATCTGGACTAAAAATCGCACTCCAGACGGCTCTGCGATGAGTTGGGAGGTTTTGCAGTAGAGTGCCATCTGCTACATTCCAGAGTTTCACTATGCCTTCTTCATCGCTAGAAGCTAAAGTTTGACCATCGGGACTAAAACTTACACTTCTGGTATGAGTCTTATGATCTTTAAGAGTATTTATCAGGGTTCCATTGTGAATATTCCACAGCTTCACGGTTCTATCAAAACTTGCAGAAGCGAGAGTTTGATTATCGGGACTCAAACTAATATGGGTAACGGCATGGGTATGTCCTTTAAGGATTTTTAATAACGTAGCATCTGCTGTTTTCCACAATTTGATAGTTCCATCAGAACTACAGGAAGCGAGAATTTTACCATCAGTACTAAAACTCACAGTTCTCACCCAGCTTTGATGAGCGTTAATAGTTTTAATTAAAGTGCTGTGCATTACATCCCACAATCTTACTGTACCATCTTCACTACCAGAAGCCAAAATCTTGCCATAAGGATGAAAGCTCACACTCCAGATTCTATCAGTATGTCCTGTCAGGGTTGATATTAATGTAGTGGGTCTAGCATTCCATAGTTTTACTGTATAATCCTGACTACCAGAAGCAAAAATTTTGCCATCGGGGCTGAAAGTTACACTTCTAATAGCAGCACGATGACCAAGGGCGCGATCGCGTTCTCTAACATGATAAATTGCCTGTTGCAGCCCCCGCGTTACTTGTATGTGTGTATCGGTGCTGGCTGATTTTTCTAAATTTTTCATCTGTTGTGCTGCTTGTAACGCTTTTAGCAGCGCTTCAAAAGGATCTGAAACTAAATCTGCTTTAGAGAATAAAGTTTGCAGGACAACTTGTTTTTCTGCTACTTTATGTTGAGTTTTTTTTACTTGTAATTGGATCAAGATTGCTGTAATTACAGAAAGTAGCAAAACTACAGAACCAATACTAACAATGCGGGTAGCTCTGCGTTTAGCTTGAATTAATTCAACCTTAGCTTGTTGTTGAGCCAAAACTAAAGTTTCATTCGCTGACGCTAATATCTGGCTTTCTTGTTTTTGAACTGCTAAAGCCTGTTGAACTTCTCGCTTATCTAAATCCTGACTAGCTGCTAAAAAACGATAATCGAGTGGACTTAAACTTTGATGATTTGACCAGTAAAGTGCATCTTGCAATGCTTTTCCTCGCAACAGCCGCGATTCATCCTGATAAGTGGAAGCTACCCAAGCATTAAAAGTTTCTGAATAAGGGCGCAGCTTTTTTAATTGTTTCTCTACCCACTGCCGATTAAAAACTTGCTCGTAAATCCGGTTGTAAACTTTTAATTTTCCTTGCTGTTGCACGACTAAACCGGAGAGTCGCAACTCTGTTTGTTCGGGACTACCATCAGCAGAAATACCCCCAACCCCGCTTTTTAGAGGGGATTGTAAAATTTGCTGATATAACCCCAATAACTGCCCTGCTTTTTGCTGATTTCTGAGAATTCTATCCCGAATCGTCCTCAAATGCTCTGGCTCATCTTGGGATTCCCAATTTTCAAGAATTCGTGACTTCACCACCTGTGCAACAGATGTGGAATTTCCCAATGCTGACTCTTCAACCATCAACTTGCACAGCTTTTGGGTGAGAAAAGGTTGTCCACCTGTCCAGTCTAGTATTTGGGCGATCGCTTGTTGGGGATTGCTGACTTTTCCCATCAAACCATCGGTTAGCGGTTGGACTTCGTGGAGTTGGAAGCCTTGGAGGGCGATCGCTCTACCAATATTAAAAGGGGTTTGTGTTTTATCGGCAATCAAATCTGAAGGAGTCGCCACTCCCAATAAAGCAAATGTCAAACGCTGATATTTTGGCTCATCCACCCGTCGGTTATAGAAAAATCGAATCAGCGCAAAAAAATCATCTAGGGAAAAACTTTGACTCAAAACTCGGTCGATTTCATCCACAAAAATCACAATCTTTTGTTCAATTTCTGTTAATAAAATTTCCTCAATAAACAAGCTCAACCGCTGCACAGGTGAGAAAAATTCCCGTTGCTCTTTCCACCAATTCCGCCATTGAAATTTCTTGCCAAGCTGACAGCTACTTACCAGAGATTGCACAAGTCCGGCGTACCACTTTTCTGCTGTGACATCTTCCTTACCAATTCCGGTTAGGTCAATAAAAGCACACATAACCCCTTCCGCTTGCAGTCTTTGCATCGTCCGCACCCGCAGGCTAGATTTACCCATTTGCCGCGAATTCAGCACGTAACAAAACTCACCTGCTTTCAAAAGAGTGTAAAAGTCTGAGTCTGCTTGTCGCATTACATAGCTTGATGCATCAACCGGAAGACTACCGCCTACGTAATATTCATAATTAGCTGGGTACTCTTGCATTATTGCCAGCACCAAAATCTAAGTTTGATTATACGATAACCGCCTTTACTATCTAGACTTTGACTAGAAACCCTGATTTTTTCCTAATTGGGTGATGCTTCTTCAGTTTGTCCCTGATTTTTCCCCATAAATTCTGAAATTCAAACTATTTCTCAGTTCTCTAAATACCTGATTTTTACCCATTGTTACTTTAATATTTTAGTAAGAAACTGATAACAAAAAGCGAAAGATGCAGTCAAAAATATAAACATTAAAGCATTAATCACTTTCACAAATGATCTGAATTTTTAATGAGGTTTATTATGGACGAAAAGACAACTAAGCAAAAGGTTGAAGTTTCGCGCGAAGAGCGCGCTCGTATGACTAAACTCACCGAGGAAGTCACCAGTCGCGTTCAAGAAATGGCTCGCATTGTCAGGGGAAACCTAAATATGGACGTTAGTGTTCTTGTTGGTAAATTCACCATGACCACGGGGACTCCAGAAAATCCGCGAGTTCACCTGGAGTTTGAACCAATCATCGTTGTCGGTGATGGCAACGGCTGTTATGCAGATCCACCGGGAGTTTGCTGCGAATGCCCATGCCCTGACTAAAGCCTAAGCCTATATGATCGCTCTTTCAGTTTACAAACAACTGAGGGCGATCGCTTTGTTTTTTATTGATGGTTTTCTCATCAACACCAACCTGATTTTTTACCTTTTTAATTATCTTTGGTAATATTTCACCTGATTTTATCCAATAATTCATTTTGATCTACCTAGATTAATTAAATTAATTACCTGATTTATTCCTACTGCATATTTTCATTCATTGCTACATACTAACTAATATACAAAAGTTTTGTAGGATTCAAATTTATGGCACAACATCACTTTTTAACTCGTTCAATGCGTCAAGCTAACTCACATATTCGCTCCCTAATTGCTTTAAGCTTAATTGCAACCAGTTCATTGCTACCTTTAGCGCCTGCATTTTCACAGCCTAATTTTAAAGATCCAAACAACATTCCCATCACAGGTTCCGGCGCTTCCCAACTTGACCCAATTTTGCAATCTCTAACTGAATTTATGCATCATCGTTGTGTCGGTGCAGCAGTACTGGGTGTTGCTGTTAAAGGTAAACCCGTAGGAATTTGGGGTCTAGGTCGAATGAATGGCAGACCAACAGATAATTGGAACCCGGCTTGTGGAGATGATATGAAAGCTCCTCTGGCCTCTCCAGTACAGCCAAGTACGCCTATGCGAGTTGGTAGTATTAGCAAAACCGTGACTTTTGCAATGGTACGTTGGGCATTAAAAAAGGTAGCCAAAGATGAAGGTGGTCTGGAATTAACTGATGAGCAAATTGAAGGGATGAAATTATTTGATCCGCAACACTATCCGCCTTTAATTCCTGGTACAAATAAAACTTATCCTGTAGCAATTATCCCCAAGAATTTGTATGAGGTTTTTTCCGGTAAAGTAAAATATCCTGTAGCAATCAAAGATAGCTATAAATATGGCGGTGACAAAGACAAAGAAAAACTTTGTGCTGATTTAAATTCAGGTTATGCTGATAAACAATGGCAATCTGTTACACTAGGTCATTTTTTATCTCATCGTGCTGGATTGCAACGCAGCGCCCCATCTTTTGATAACGATATACTTCCTAACATACCAGTTATTCGCAATCTAAAAACGAAAGCAGATTTTGAAAATCAAGAAAAGCTAGTCAGACAAGAATGGGGAAATCAAAACGTTAATTCTGCTAAAAATCAACTTGGCTTAAATCAAAGTTACTTTATTGCTGACCCCACTTTATCAGAGTATATGTTGGTAATGGCAGGGCGTTGTTTACGGTATTCTCCAGGCACCAAATATAGCTATTCCAATACTAGTCCGGCTTTTCCTACTATTATTTTGGAACGGCTGATGGCATCTAAAAGGTATGGTGCTGAAGTAGGTAAGCCAGAAACTCATAAAGGTTCTGCTTTGCACGTATTTTTTCAAAGTCAGCTAAATGTACAAACTACAGCTACAGAAGGAGTTTTTATTACTTCATTAGTACCAAATTTGCCTGGCGATCGCGAACCAAAAAAACGTGATTGGAACGGCAAATCATATTATGGAACTACATGGGATTCCAAGCGTCCTCACTGTGTATGGACAGGTAAAATCTGCGATTTTAGTAGTTGGCAAAATAATAAACCAGGCTTAATTAATTGGTCGTGGAATTTGAAACAAGTGCCTTTTCCTTATTCAGGCTCAGGTGTAAGTCCAGGTACAGGTTCTCTGGCTGTAGAACCAAAAGCCTTTCTGAAATTTATGTCGCAACATTGGCTAGCTGGTTATACTTCTGACCCCTTTGTTGGCGAAAAGCGCGATAACACATGGAATCGATACGCAACACACAACGGAGCTTATGACGGGGCTTATGCTGAAGCAATTCAGTTAGGAGGTAACAATAATCCAAAAGAGTGGTCACTACCGCCACAAGATGCAAAAGGACGCATTCTAGATGCGTTCGATAAAGAGAAGTTACAAACTTACAAAGCCTCCCTTCCAGATGGGGTAGATATTTTCGTCGCTGTTAATCAGCTAGCAGATAAGAAATGTGTCGTAGCTGATCAAGTTAATACCAAAGAAAAAGGTTATAACTGTAGTAGTGCCTATGGGCTATTAAATAACTTTGTTTTGTATGGTGCTTCCAGAGTGAATTGGCAGCAGCTTCAAGCTATTAATAACGATAAATTGGGTTTTTGAAATTCAATATTTCGCCAATTTACAAAGCTTAGAGATAGGGTAATGAAACAAACACTTTCTTCCCCCACTCCCTGTATTTCTTGAAAGTTAGCTTAAACCGACATTCATCCCACGTCTGACCCGACAGGAGGTCTGGCAAACTCCCTTTACCGTTGGGGGAAACCCCAAGACCGTACTGCCTGAATGGCACGAAGAAAAGCTGAGGGGGCTGGGAGAAAAGAGGAAATAAAGTATTTTTTACTACTAAAAATCACGAAATATACTTATTTCTTGGTCTCCCCCAGCTCCCCCAGCTTGCCTCAACGGATAAAACTAAACTTAACGTGAGTTCGATGACCTCTCCCTCCCGACCTCCCTCTCCTAAAAGGCGAGGGAGGAGGAACAAAAAAATAAGGGTTTTACTCCCCTCTCCTTGTAGGAGAGGGGCCGGGGGAGAGGTTAAAACTGCACTTGTCGAACTCACGTTAAACTTAGTGCCATTTCGTACTGCCTCACGAATTACGAATTGACATAACAGCTTCGTTTAACTGAGCTTGTATGTCTGCCCATTTTATGCCTTTGAGGCTAGGCAGAACAACATGAGCAGCGCCTACGCGCTCAACTGGGCCGAGTCCTATTGCCCACATGCCACCTGCTAGAGCTGCCTCAATACCTGCGGCCGCATCTTCCATAACTACACTTTGTTTGGGTTCGATTCCTAGTTGTTTGGCGGCGTGTAAAAATAAGTCTGGTGCTGGTTTGGCTTGCTGTACACTGTAACCGTCTGAGATTGCATCTACTTTATCAGCAATGCCCAGTTTCTCTACAACTGTGCGGGCGTTTTTACTCCCTGAACCGATAGCTGTCTTGATTTTAGCTTGCTTTAATTCATCTAACAGTGCGATCGCACCTGGTAACAAATCTTTGCAGGAAATATTTTGAATGAGTTCTACATAATAGCGGTTTTTACGCGCCATCATTTCCTGGATTTGTGCTTCTGAATACTGCCTATCGCCAATAATAAGCATGAGCGAAGCGCGACGAGATACCCCTCGCAGCGCTTCGTTAGCCTGTCTATTAAAGGGTATACCTTCTTCATCTGCTAGCTTTTGCCAAGCTAAGTAGTGATATTCTGCTGTATCTGTTAAGACACCATCTAAATCGAAGATAACTCCCCGGATGTCAAGTTTGGGAGGCGATGAGGGGGGTGGGGGAGATGAGGGAGGTGGGGGAGATGAGGGAGGTGGGGGGGATGAGGGGGATGGGGAGGATGAGGGAGGTGGGGGAGATGAGGGAGATGGGGAGGATGAGGGAGGTGGGGGGGATGAGGGAGATGAGGTAAATAAGAGAAATTCTTTGCTGCTTTGCTCTTGGTTAATTTGTTTGGGACGCAGATCAAATTCGTGCCAGTGACCGCGCCAGTGCAGCTTAAACTTCAGGCGTGTCCAGCCAGGAGGCAGTTGGGGATTAGCTACAGGTCTATGTTCTCTCAGTTGAATGCCAGCAAACCCAAAAACCACAGCTTGCCAAACACCACCAGCACTGGCTCCGTGAATGCCTTCGGGGGTGTTACCTCGCCTATCTTCGAGATCCACCATTGCTGCCTGTATAAACAGTTTGTAAGCTTCTGCTGTTTTGCCCAAATCTGAGGCTAAAATGGCGTGAATTGCTGGGCCAAGGGATGAACCATAGGTAATATCTGTGCGGGGTGCGTAGTAGTCCCAATTTGCTTGTAATACTTTTTGGTTGTAGGGAAATTCTGCTGATTGCCGCATTAAATAAAGCAGCATTAAGACATCTGGCTGCTTGATTACTTGAAGCTTGTTGACTGCTTCGTTGCCTAAGATGGCTTGTATCGATTTTTGGCGTGGTTCATAATCTGCTAAGTTGATATCTTCTAATTGGAAAAATCCCTCAAATTGCTCTATGAGTTCCGTTGAAGGGTCGTAAAGAATCCAGAGTTTAGCAATGATCTTTTGCCACTGCGATCGCATTTTGGAGGTGAGTTGCAGTTTTTTCTCTAGTTCGGCAGCTTGTTCGGGAAAGTTGTGATGCAGCCAATCATCCACAATCAGGGCTTTCTCTAAATGCCATTGCACCATGCGGTTGGTAAAAGCATTATTGTGTACTAATTCGTGGTATTCATCTGCTCCAATCACACCACGAATTTCATAACGTTCAAATTGAGGATTGAACTCGACTCGGCTAGCCCAAAAGATGGCGGTATCTAAAATCACTTCTGCGCCACAATCCCGCATCCACTCATCGTCACCAGTTGCTTGCCAATAGTTCCAAACTGCGTAGGCAATATCTGCACTGTTGTGAATTTCGCGATCGCGGCACCAAATCCGCACGTCCTCACCATAATAATCATTCGGCAGTGACCAACGTGGCGTCACCTCATCACCTGTATCAGCACTTTCCCAAGCAATCATTGCTCCTTTAAATCCATAATGAGATGCCTTGCGCCGGGAACCATTTAAAGTGTGGTAGCGGTAACTAACTAGATTGCGAGCTCTAGCTGGTTGGGTGAGAATAAAAAAAGGTAGGATAAAAATTTCTGTATCCCAAAAGATATGACCACGATAGCCAAAACCTGAAAGGGTTTTAGCGGGAATACTCACCTTTTGATCATTCCTAGAACCAGCGATGATGATCTCAAACAAGTTGTAGCGGACAGCAAAAGCAGCTGTGCTATCCCCCTCAATCAAAATGTCACTTTTTTGCCAAACCTCATCCCAAGCCTGCTCATTGGCTTTGAGTAGTGTTGTGTAGTCGCTTAGGTGGGCGAGTTTTTCTTGCGCTGCTAGAACTGGTTTGTCAATCTCCCGTGATGTAAAAACTGTCACCAGCTTTTCTACTATGACAGTTTGTTCTGATGAAGCAAGGAAGGTTGCACTTAAAGTAGGATAGCCGGGTGCAGTGTTAACTTGTAACGATGCCTCCGTTCCAAATATTGTCATCTTAGCCGCCATGCCAACCTCAATCCGAGAGGTACGGGTGCGACTGTGTAACCAGATTCCTGTATTAGTCTTGCCTTGGTCTAAATCTTCCCAGTGATTAAAGCCTTGATTTTCAGGATAGCCGTTGATGCTAGCCTGAATTTCAATCAAGCCATCAAAATCTAAAGGCGTTAACTGACAGCGTTGTCCCAATACATGCTCGTCGGCTAAACTGGCGAAGCGTTCAAAACGAATATCTATGGTTTTGCCAGTGGGACTACGCCAACGCAAAGAACGGCTAAGAATGCCCTGACGCACATCAAGCCGTCGCTCATATTGTAATATCTCACCTTGATCGAGGCGGAAGCGATCGCCATTGACTATCACTACCAATGGTAACCAGTCAGGGCAATTGGCTAATTCTGTGTACACCACCGGCACATCATCATAGACACCGTGAATGAAAGTTGCTGGTAATGCGCGAATATAGCCTTCTTCAAAACTACCCCGTGTTCCCAAATAACCGTTGCCGATTGTAAAGATTGTTTCTAATGAATGCAACTGATCAGGGTTAAACTGGGTTTCTCTTAATATCCAGTCTGTATAAATAAAATTGGGCATAGGGCATAGGGCAGAGGGCATGGGGCATAGGGCATGGGGCATGGGGAATTGGGAATTGAAAAGATGGGTAGAATTAACTCCTAACTTCTAACTCTTAACTCCTAACTTCTAACTCTTAACTCCTAACTTCTAACTCTTAACTCCTAACTTCTAACTCCCGGAGTAAAGCGACCCATGTGCTTTTCTAAAATTTTTTCTGCTCTTGGTTTAAAAACTAAATGAAATATAGTTTCCATATAACGATCCCTGGCTTCATTATTTTCTGGGGCAACAAAGTTCCAAAAGCTAAATATTTTTGCAAGCGATAATAGTTGACTGGTATGTATTTGCCAATTGTATCTGTTACGAATTCGCTTAATCATCCATTCAGAAACTTCATCCCAGTATTCAGGATAAGTATTACATTGCTCAAGAAATGCCAAAATTTTATTAGCTGTTCCTTCTAAGTCGGTAGGATTAATAATAAATCCATTATCTTTTTCATCGAAAATTTCTAAAGCACCACCAAATTTAGTGGCGAAACTGGGTAAGCCGGAAATCATTGCTTCTATAATGCTGCGTCCGAAGGATTCAAAACTGGCAAAATGCACATAAATTCCTCTGCGATCGCTAACTATGCGGTAGGCTTCAGCTATATTCATACTAGGGAGACGCATTCCTATCCAACGAATCTTCCCATGTAGATGATACTCATTAATAATGTCATTAAGTTTTTGGATTTCTTCCGCTTCTTCTGGGACTGTAGCTTCATCAGGATGCAATTTTGTAGTGATGATAATTAAGTTAAAATGTTCTTGTAAAGCCTGACTTTTACCAAAACATTCAGCTAAACCTGTGAGGTTTTTGATTGAGGTGATAGTAGCAATACTCAGAATCGGGCGCTTTTGTGGCTGATCTAAGTGACCCGAAATTTGGGGAGATTGGCACTTAAAAACTAAGTCTTGAACTTGGGCGCTGAGGCTGGGATTACGCTTCTGTTTTTGGGTATAGGGAAAGAAGATATTCTCGCTAACTCCCGGTGGCACTTTGTTGAACTTAGGACTAAACAAATCTATTCCATCAACTACATGATAGAGATGGGGCATAGTAAAACACTTATAAGACTCGTATTGACCCATGGTGTCTGGTGTACCGACAATTTCTTCATAGGACGAAGTGATGATGAAGTCAGCAGCATTCATGCTGATTAAATCGGCTGTAAATTGTGATGAAAAGTGGTATTTATCTTCTAAATCTTGCCAGTATAAATTGCTAAATAAGTATTTAGCTTTTTCCAGGGAATGGGCAATATTGCACTGAGTCACTTTGAGCCTGCGTGATAAAAGAGAAGCTACTAAGCTGCCATCACTGTAGTTACCAATAATCAGATTTGGACATCCCTGAAATTGAGCTAACAGTTGCTTTTCTGCATCTTCAGCAAATGTTTCTAAATACGGCCAAATCTCAAATTTAGAAATCCATTTGCTGGTAATTTGAGGATTAAATTCACGGAAAGGAACGCGCAATATCCAAGCATTTTCTGTATCTCGGACTTTTTCTAAACGCAGGTTGCAATCTGTTCCTTCACAGTCAGGAATTAATCTGGTGAGAATAATTATATGGGGTTGAATTCCTAAGAGGTCAAGACCAGCGAGTTTGATTTCTTGTTGTAGTTTGTTTTCTAAGCTGCGAGTTTGTTCAAGCACATAGATAACTTGACCGAGTGTTTCATCGCGTCCTAAGACATCTTCTTGAGCAACCCAACCGTGTATAGAGATGAGGACGACCCGAAAAACAGCGGGAACGCGGTCAACAAATGCTTCGAGGATGGCGGGTTGTGGCGTGTCAATCAATCTATCTAAAAGTTGTAAAGTTTCACGAACTCGCGCCGCCGTGTTTCCCCAACCAGGCTCAAAGCCAAGTTCTTGGAGGTGAAAGCGAAATTTTTCGTAGGGTTCTTCAGGGGGTTGTGAAGCGAGAAACTTGAGGGCTTGCTTAACTTGTTTAACTAACTGCTGACCTGAAGTAACGCGATCGCTAATGAGTAGAGGAATACCATCATAATTCAACTGATGTAATGCTTGAAACATTACCTCTAACCAGTATTGGGGTTCAGTCAAGAATTTATCTGACAGGTAACGATTGAGGAAAGCTAGACCTTGACCAATATTTCTGGAGTCGCAAAGCTTGGGTGCATCTTCATAAAAAGGTTTGAGGTCGATTTCGAGAAGGTGGGGTTGGTAGGAGTTGACCAAGCGATCGCTGACATCTAAATAGGCCTGAGATGTCATTTCCTCGTAGCTACTCAAGTCGGATATAACCCGCCACACTTGTTGACTAGCAATCTTAGGTCGCACAACAAACCAAGTACTGTCCTCTTCCACAATCATTTCATGAGTGTAGTGAATTAGTTTACCAACAGAGGAAGAGTGATAAAAGTAAGCAGGCTTTTGGGATTGCTGACAGTAGTATGCAAAAGTTTGCAATATCTCGTTTCTCAAGAAAAAACACTTACTTGAGGTACTTTTTAATGTCAAAATCAACTGATACAAAGCAGTTTTTTCATCACTGCCTAATACAGCTTCAAGCAGTTCATGCATGATGAAGTCCAAAACTATAGCTAGGTCACGCCCTCATTGTTCTTCCTCATTAGCTGTGGTTTGACTTGACGGGTTCAGAGGTACATTTCCTTTTTTACCCTTGTATGTTAGATGAACCTGAAAGACTTCTGCTTCTAGCTTTGGTATGAAACGCAAAAACATCTTCCTCATCCCAATTCACCTAAATTCAAAGTGAGGAGTTAAGAGTTAGGAGTTAGAAGTTAGGAGTTAGGAGTTGGAAGTTAGGAGTTAGGAGTTATTTCTCCCCCATCTCCCCCATCTCCCCCATCCCCTCTACTGGTTGTTTCCTCAAAAAAATGCCAATTTGGCTAAAGTACTTGTCAATAAAGAGTAGTCTATATATTAGGTGCATTTCTTAGGCAAAACACAGACTTTGGCAGTTCAGTTACTTGGAAGTCACATCGAAGTTGTGATGGTAATGACCAATAAGTAAAGGGAGAGTTATGAGTTATACACTTTTTGACTTCAAAACTCAACAATTTCTCAGCAAAACTTGTTAGTTTACCAATCGCTATTACCTTAAACCGTCCCTTAAAAGCCAGTGCTTAAGTGTAGCCATTCAAGTAGACTCAAAACCACAAGTTCACGCTGAGGCTAGTAAATCAGCCTACAGTCAACAAAAATATCATTATACTGTGTAACCTAGTAAGAAGTTCGGCTAATATTTCAATCAGTATTGTTGACTTGCTGATTAATCTTAATTACTAGCTAATTATTTATTATTCTCGATTTTTCATCTCTTTAATTATAGTGTTTGTACAGTCCAAATGAGTGGTTATACAACTGATATATTGCTAACCAAGACAATTACTAGACAGCACAGTCTCTGATTTTAGATAGCTGTTACTACAGTCTCATTCATTTTTTGACCAAAATCAATTATTTATAACAAGACTTTTGTTATAAATAATCAGTTTGCACATTCAATGCACTTGTTTAATAATTCAAAAAAACGACGATAATTAGGTACAATACTCATTTTTACCACAATTTAAACTTAAAAGTGGCGCTAAATTTAGCACAATATAAGGCTAATAGTCTGTGAAATAATCTCTAAACTTGTTATGCAGATATACTCTTTGATTCAATTATGTAAGTTTTAAATGTAAAATACTTTCCTCAAGTTCTAATTAGATAATTTCTCTCAGGGTAACTTATGAACTACCACATTTCTTCTAAAATCAATTTTCACAGTATCATTACTCCTGAACAATTGAATGAAATTATAGGAGCTATTACTGAAGGCAGATATTCCTGGGCTTGTGTACTGATTTTACGTTTCGTTGGTCACAATCCACTTCATTTTATTCCTCAACGAACTTATAGTCGTTTAATCAAAGAAAACAGCCAAGTTTCATCTACACCCTTATCTATAAGTGAAAATATACCAGTAAACATTAATTCTTCCATCAATAGCTCTGAGCATCTAAATAATTCTCCGGTTTTAAGTTCAATTAATGATTTAGATTATTTAAAAACCTCTGGCAACAAACCAACTAGTTACCAAGGTGATAATATACCACTTTACTTAGAGCCAAATATGACAGCACTTTATTCATCGAAATCTAACAAGCTGCAAAATTAGTGAAGTGAATAAGGGGCAGGTAAAATAATTTTTGACTAAAAACTCCTAATTCCTGCCTTTTGATATTAACCAAACCAATGGGACGCTACACGCCCTGGATCAGCTATTTCTGGGATGTGACGGTTAACCTCGTCTGCTTGTTCGCACAGAATTTTATCGATTCCTTGGTGAATTATCTCTTCTATATGCCAGTTGTTTTCTAAAAAAACGCGTAGTTCATCTGAATTGTTTAATAATTGTGCTTCTGCTTCATCAATTGTTATATAATAATTTGGAATTCTATTGAGGATATAAGCTAGTAAAATTTGCCTGAAATCAGGATGAGCAAAAGCTTCTTGGTAGGGATGGTGAGGATAATGTTCTAGGAGATATTCAAGCTCTTGAACTACTACTGGAATAGTTACATTAACTAAAGTTTTAGGCATATTCTTCACCTAGGTTATTAATATTATTTTATTTTATATCTCATAACAAATATAATATTACATAAAGATCTGAGCTAAACTAAACCTAATTTTATAGTTTTTTGAAATGCGTTTTCAAAAGTGATGCCTTGTTTTGTAGAAATGTACAACAATACTATGGCTGCTGAGCGTATGGAATTATCACAATGTATCAAAGTTGGTTTAGGTAGTTGAGTAATTATCTGAAATACCTGGTTTGCAAGTTGAAGATTAATTTCTTCAATCTGGATAGGAAAATTGATATAGTTCAATCCTAAAAGCTCAATTTGCTCCTGCTCACTATTGAGTATGCCTAATTCATTTTGTAATCGGAGATTAAGTACAGATTTATAACCATCATCAACAATTTCTTGTAATTGCTCTGACGTAATTTGCCCAGCGATCGCTAAATCATCGTTAATTTCTCTAATAATATTTATTGGTTTCATATGCCAGATATTAAATTATGATTTAAACTAGTTTTTAGTTCAGAAAATATCCTAAATGCTGAAAAATAAATTGGAAATAGCGAATAGGCATTTGGTAGAGGGATTTTCATCAAAAATTGGTGAATAAATCTAATGTATTGGTAGCTGATAATACCAATTTTAAAAATGGTTGCGACAGTCCTGAAGGTAAATCAGAGTTGTTTGCCCGAAATGGTTACAAAATGTAACAGAGTCAAGCAAGCCTCCGATAGAATTTAATACTGCTGCTGTTAGGTATACTTTCAATGTAGAAAAACAATTTGAGGAACTTGTGAAGGAATTCTCAAATTGAAAAATTCAGGTTTGCAGGTTTTCATCGCCAGTGGCTTATATAGCTGGGGACTGGGGACTAGGGACTGGGGACTGGGTGAAAAGACTTTTCACCCAGTCCCCATTGCCCCTAATCCCCAACGCCACATGCTCCACTTGGTGAGGGAGTTGCCGTCTTGGACGGCACTTCCTTCAAGCCGGGAAACCCGTCCAACGGAGTGCCTCCGCTTTGCGTCGTTAGCGCAGCGAAGCGCGAGTCTTCTCCCAAGGGGAGACGCTACGCTTTCCGAGCGTCTGGCAAACTCCCGTTAGCGAAGCGGTAGCGAGGAACGAGCGTCACCCGAAGGGGGAAACCCCAAGACCGTACTGCCTCACCGCAGTGGCTCCTCCCTCCGGTCGTGGGGGCCCCGAGTTCCCCAGGGAGCAACGCGATTTTCTGAAATCGTCGTGAAACGAGCGCTCTTAAGCGGGGGTAGCTGGGGTAGCTGGGGGAGAAAAAAGAAAAAATCGTACTTTTTGCTACTAAAACTATACTAAATCCACTTAATTTCTTCTCTTCCCCAGCCTCCCCAGCCCCCCCAGCTCTGCCATCTCACTTGCATCGCGTTGCTCCCGTTCCCTAGTCCCTAGTCCCTAGTCCCTAGTCCCTAGCCATAATTTTGGGATTTCAGTAGATGATGTAAGCTGTGTAATAATTCCTGGGCGGTGAAGGGCTTCAACAACATTAACTCGATGTTAATACCGTCAGTTCCTACAAATTTTTCATTGGGGTTGAATCCACTGCAAGCGATGATTTGTACTTGTGGGTTCATTTTTTGTAAGGTGCGGATTGCAGTCATTCCATCCATTTCTGGCATCATCATATCCATCAAGACTACACTAATTTGATGCTTGTGTTGGGCGTAGAGTGCGATCGCTTCGATACCAGTACTGGCAGTGATAGCTCTGTAGTTGTAGTCTTCTAGGATAATTGTGGTAATTTCGCGAATTTGTACTTCATCATCGACAACTAAAATCAATTCCCCGTTACCTGTTGGGGGTTCTATCTCCTCTGAATTCATCGCTGGGGTTGCCTGTACTGCTGGTAAAAACAGCTTAAATTGGCTTCCTTTGCCAACTTGACTAGACACACTCACAAAACCATCATGACTTTTGATGATGCCAAGCATGGTGGAAAGACCTAATCCTGTACCTGTACCAATCTCTTTGGTAGTAAAAAATGGCTCAAATATTCTATCCAAGATTTCTGGCGGCATCCCGATTCCAGTATCGGCAACAGTAATTACCACGTAATGTCCGACTTTGGCATCAAGATTCATTCTGGCATAAGCTTCATCAATAAACATATTTTCGGTGGAAATTTTAATAGTGCCACCGTCTGGCATGGCATCACGAGCGTTGACTACTAAATTCATCAGTACTTGATGCAGTTGTGTGATGTCTCCAGAGATTGTCCACAAATCTTCTGGTACGGCGATCGCAAATTCGATAGATTTGGGAAATGTCTGCTTGGCAATCTGGGTAATTTCCGAAATCAGGTGTTTGATTTGGACTATCGTCCGTTCTCCTTTAAATCCTCGCGCGAAGGATAAAACTTGCTTGACTAAAGCAGCGCCGCGTTTGGCGTTGTTTTCTACAATTGTCAGCAGGTGTTGACAGCGCTCTTGGTCGTTAGCGAATTTTACTTGTATGAGTTGAGATGCTGCCAAAATTGGTGTCAATATATTGTTTAAATCGTGAGCAATGCCACCTGCCAAGGTACCGAGGCTTTCTAAGCGTTGACCACGGAAAAACTGTTCTTCGAGTTGTTTCTTTTGGGTGATGTCTGTATCCACAATTAAGATAGATTGGGGTTCTCCCGCAGCATCACGCATCAGTGACCAGCGGCTCTCGACGATAATTTCTTTACCAGATTTCGTTACTTTATGTAACTCACCCTGCCATGAGCCAGACTCAGTTACAGTTTTCAAAGCTGTTTCTAGTTGTGGGCCAGTTTCTTTGTACAAAATCTCAAGAGCGTCTTTGCCCATAACTTCCTCTGCTTGCCAACCGTACAGACGCTCTGCACCTTTATTCCAAAATAAGATTTGGGATTGGAAATTTCGTAAGATAATTGCGTCGGTGGTAATATCGAGTAGAGCTGCTTGTTCTTTGATTTTCTGTTCTGCTTGTTTGCGATCAGTAATGTCTCTAGTTGTACCAATCATCCGTATTGGCTCACCGAGTTCGTTATAGTAGACTTGACCTTTAACAGATAACCAGTGTATGCTGCCATCTGGCCAAATAACCCGATAATTGAATGGCGGTCTGGTTCCTTGTTTGATCGTGTCAGCCACAAATTCAAGCATGGGTTCCAGGTCTTCTGGATGAATTAAATTGAGAAATTCTTCGTAAGCCAGAGGTGGCCCGCTTGAAAAGCCAAGCATTGGTCTGATATTGGCAGACCAAACGCTCTCGTTGGTGAGCAGATTCCAATCCCATACGCCTATATTACCTGCTTCGAGAGCTAAACTCAGCCGCTCCTGACTCTGCCGCAATGACTCTTCTGAGCGTTTGCGTTCGGTGATATCTTCAGCAACGCCTCCATAGGAGTAAATTTTGCTTTGTTCATCTTGCATGACAAAGCCCCGATCCCAGATCCAGCGAATTGATCCGTCTGGTCGTAGGATGCGGTATTCTGTATCGGTGGCTTGTCCACGCCGCTGTTGTTCCAGTGTCGCCATGACGCGATCGCGGTCTTCTGGATGAACAGCATCTAGCCAGGAATTAGGTTGTTCACGTAGACTTTGGCAAGTGCGACCCCAAATTTTCTCATAAGCAGGATTGACATACAGATTGTCTGCTGACTCTAGCCCGGCAATCCAAAGCACAGCATGGGTGTTGTCTGCAAAATGGCGGAATTTCCCTTCGCTGTCCCGCAATGACTCTTCTGAGCGTTTGCGTTCGGTGATGTCTTCGGCAATACCTCCATAGGAGTAAATTTTTCCTTGGCCATCGCGGATGGCAAAGCTGCGATCCCAAATCCAGCGGATTGAACCATCTGGGCGCAAAATGCGATATTCCAATGAAGTAGACTCACCACTGAGAAGTTGTTGGGCGAGGATTGCTCTAATGCGATCGCGATCTTGTGGATGAATGCTGTCTATCCAAGACTCTGGCTGATGAGAGAGACTCTCACAAGAGCGACCCCAAATTTTTTCATAAGCAGGACTAACATACAAGGTTTGGTGTGGATCTGGGCTAATAATCCAGATGGCTGCATTGATATTTTCGGCAAAATGGCGGAATTTTTCTTCACTTGTTCGCAATGCTGCTTCCATGAGCTTGCGATCGGTAATGTCTCTTGCTACCCCCTGAATCTCTACAATATTTCCTGATTCATCTTTAATGCCTGCAACGTTCCATTGCACCCAGCGTGTGCCGTTAACTGTAAGTATACGTTGCTCACTAATGGTGAAGTTGTGGGGTGGCAGTGCGAGGATTGTGAGTTGTTCCCTCGCTTGTGGCATTTCATCTGGATGTAAAAACTCGCACATCTGCTTTCCACGCAACTCATCCAATGGGTAGCCCAATGTTTGACATGCTGCTGTGTTGGCAAAGGTAATTCGCTGCTGCAAATCTATGCGGATGATTAAGTCAGTTTGGCTTTCAACTAGCTGGCGATAGAGTTTTTCACTTTGCCGCAATGCCTCTTCAGCACGTTTACGTTCAATGATTTCCTGCTGTAAACGTTGGTTAGTAACAAGGAGTTCTGCGGTGCGTTCTATTACTCGTTGTTCTAATTCATCAGTAGCTCGGCGTAACGCTTCTTGTGTTCGTTTGCGTTCGCGTAGCGCGGCTTGCCGTTCGCTAATGTTACACAACAACCAGCGCCAGCCAATCCTTTGACACTGTGAATTGTACACGGCCGCTATTCTGATGCTAGCAGGGAAAGGTGTCCCATTGCGCGGCTTGAGGTCAATTTCCCAGTTTTGGACATTTTGTAAACTCTGTAGTTGGCTGGTCAATCTGTGGCGGTCTGACTCTGCAATAAACACAACTAATGGTTTGCCTACCAAATAGTTTTGGGGTACAGAAAGTAGGGTAGCTGCTGCATAATTAGCTTCTTGGATCACACCATGGACATCGGTTACCAAGTAACCATCTGGAGCAAACTCAAATAAATCCTGGTAACGCTGGCGTTCCAATTCTGCTATTTCATGGGTAAAAGCTAGTTCTTCATTTTGTTGGCGTAGTTCTTCTTCTATCACCTGGAGTTCTTCTAGGGCTTGCTGAAGTTCTCGGTTAACTTGGATGACTTCAGCAGATTGGGCATCAACCCAACGTTTCAAATGATTGTAAGTTTGCCAGCGTACCGCCTCTATGTCCTGATTCACCCGCGCGAAATCATCTTTTGGCTGTTGTAAATGTTGCTCTAAGGCGGTAACCACACCAACCATTTTTAGAAGGTCAAAAGCTTGCAGTAGGTTCGTTTCATTGACGATTCCTATGAGTTGTTCTCGCTCATCTACAATCGGTAAATGGCTAATCTGATATTGACGCAATAGTGATAAGGCGGTGAAAATATCCTGAGATTGTGATGATCGAACCAGGCTAACAACTGGCTGTGTCATGACATCAGTTATTTTTATCTGAGATAAATCCCTGCCTGATGCCGTAATTCTAACTATATCTGTGTTAGTTAATATTCCTAAGAGATGTCCTGCTTCTACGACCAGAATATAACTAGTTTGCTGCTGATTCCATTTGCTAGAGACTAATGGCGAACTGAAGCTAGCTATTGATAGAGTCTCAGTACGTTGCTGACTCATCAAGATAACAGCATCGACTACATAACTATTAGGGCAGATCGTAAGGGGAGAATAATCAATAACATCATATAAATCAGGCAAATCAATCAGCTGATCGTTGAATCGCATAGTTAATTCGTCAATTCTCATTATCTTATCGACATCAGAACGATATAGCGAAGGTTAAAGAGAGGAAACTGTTAGCAATCAGCGGTTGTCAAGTTTTAATAGGGAATAATTCAATTTTATTGATGAATATAGCAATTTTCACATTACGAAACACAATTTACTGGCTCTAGCCTAAAGCTGAGTACATTAGTTGGGACATTGATGAAATTTTTTAATGGTCAAACTCATTCTATTGTTAAATTGAGGATAGATGATCTCCATACCTAAAAAGATTACCTTAATTAATGGTCTTCATAGTGCTATTGTCGTCAAATAAACCAAAATAGTTAGTTGCAGAATGGCGATCGCCCTTGTAGCCATGTGTAATTTTTAATTCATGTTCCTAACTACCGAAATATATTAAAACACTTGTTAACACAAGATTTTACAGAAAAATATTTGCATATTAGCAGTAATATTAATTACTAATATCTCCTTTTAATACACAGAATGAAGATTTTATATTTAGTGTTGACAAAGTTAAATATTCTCTAAGTCCGGTCTGCGCTACATTAGCTGTCTTGCGAAAATCATAAAATAATAGCAGGTAATTCCAGAAATTTTTATAATTTTTACTTGAAGGGGCAATTACTAGGCAAATTTATTGCACTAAGAGACGAAAGCACAATTAGCCTCAAAATAATATTAAGTTTCAAGTCTTAGGTAAGAAATTTAAGTGAAATACACTAAATATTAAATTTTGCTTCTTTTATGGCGCTTGCTCATCATCTTGGATGCCAATTGTCGTATTTTTGTAGACAAGGTAAATAGCGGCTAAAAGCCCATGCAGTGAGTAGAGATTGCTCAGGCATCGTGCTTACCTCATGCTTGCTCGTCCACAGATGTTTTCAACTGAGTCAGTAGTCAAAAGTTAGCCAAAAAAGCCATTGATGATAGTGGCGAACTTCGTTGAGGTATTACAGGAGAAAACTTTGGGACAGCGATCGCACCCGCGACTAACTTTGTTTGTAAATATTACGACGCAAGACAATCAGAAGATTATTACGATTACTATTATTACCAATTAAGAAACTTGAATACGGAGGAGAAAAATTAATGGATTTTCAAGATTTTCTCAGACATCAATTTGCTCATATTGCCATTGGAGAATTTAAACCAGGTAAATTTGAAGCAGCAAAAAAACTTTATGAAGAAGCTGTATCAACATATAGCACTGGCTTTAAAGGGGCATATCTGTTGCAAGAACCAGGAACTGACAAAGGCATTTCCGTAATTTTTTGGGAAAGCGTAGAAGATATGACAGCCAATCAAAGCGAAGTTTACCAAAGTATCTTGAAAAAGATGATGCCCTTGTTTGCCGAGCCACCAGAGACTGTTGTATATGAACTCGTTTGTGAAATAAAGCCCACAGAATGAGGGCAAGGGAGATGGGATGATGAAGGAGAAATTCTATCTTTGCATCCCCCCACCCCCCTATCTCCTTATCTTCCTATCTCCTAACCTTCCTGTTTCTATCCCCCTAACTCTGCATTGACAGACCATAGTTATTTCTTATGGCTAGAAAAACATCAGCCATAAGGAAGAAGGTTTTGAAGATACAAGAATCAAACTGTTAATCATAAGTAAGCAGAATGGTTTTACCGGACTGTCTAAAGGCTGTTTGGCACAGCCGTTACGAATTAGAGTCTACTGAGGCTCCGTGTTCTTAAGAATCCCCGTCCGTTCTACGGCGGGGAGTGTCAAACAAGCTCGCAATCAAAAATAGTAGCTTAGCGATCGCGAAGTTGACTGATAACTGTTGACTCTCATCAAGAGTCAGCGCCAGGGTAAAATAGCGCGGTGAGACATTTTGTTGCAGGGTTCTTGGTGCTTTTTTGCTTCCCTATTTCTAGATGCTATTTTTGCACGCAAATTTGTATCAAAATAGATTCTTCGGGGGTAAACAACAATGGTTAAATTATCTAACCCTGCTCTCCACGAAGAACCCCGTCACCAACCAACACCTGTTGTTCTTCTCAAGCAAGAGCAATCTCTGCTTGATTGGTTGGAAAGTACTGGTCGATTAGTACCGCACGTATCTGTTGAATACTATTACCAAGACGAGGAAGAAGACGAGGAAGAAGATGTGGCAGAGTTCATAGATTCTGTGGATGCCTATGCTTTAGAAACTGAGGAAGTAGAGGACATTTGAGAATCGCATCCCTTGGCATAAGCTAGGGGATTCCAAATAAGGGACTTCCAAATGAATGGCACGCTCGTTAAGCAGAAATCCTTGATATTACTGGTGCAAGGGGTGTGGGCTGAGTGGGTGTGGGGTGTGGGGAACTTTGGAGAAGTAACCTCTGTTTCACCTCTAAGAAATGAATGGTCATTAATACTACACCCGTTACACCACCCCCAACAAGATAGCCCAGACGAGGTTTCACGTTTTCAAGCGTGCCATTCGACTTCCAAATAAATATCCCATCGCTGTTGAAGCTGGGGAAGCTGGGAAAGAATAATTAGATAATCAGTGTTACAGGCAAAAATTGGATAATTTATTTCTTGGAGTTCCCTAAACAAAGAATCAACCGCTTTGGCGAGCAGAAAAGCACAGGAGCAGGGGAAGAAAAAATATCTTGTGCAACACCAAAATGTGAAGGAAATATAAAGTTAATCTATAGTAGCGGTATAGACCTTGACATTGTACCCCGCACCAGCGATAAAGGTCAAGCAATGCATTTTCTGCACCAAAAGTGGAAATTTGCAGCCGAACAAACAGTTGTGTACAGTAATTCGGGCAATGATATTGCTTGGTTTGCTGTAGGCAACCAACGGTGAATCATAGTCGGGAATGCCCGCAAAGAGTTACTCCAGTAGTACAACGAGTATCCCGCTGATTACCGTTACCTAGCACAAAATTGTTGTGCAGGTGGAATACTTGAAGGATTAATATATTTTGGTTTCTAAGAATGATTAGCTATCTCAAAGGAATCGTTGCTGGTATCCAAACAATTAGCGGTAATCGCGTTTTTCTGACTCTAGAAGTGAATGGTTTAGGGTATGATTTACAAGTTCCTCAACGCTTGGCACAGCAGTTGCCAGAGTCAGGGGGAGTAGCGCAAATTTTTACCCATTTCCAAATTCGTGACGAAGTGCCGTTACTATATGGCTTTGCTTCGCCAGCAGAACGCGATTTATTTCGCCACTTGTTGACTGTGAGTGGTGTTGGTGCGGCATTGGCGATCGCTTTATTGGACACTTTGGAACTACCAGATTTAGTCCAAGCAATTATTGCTGCCAATACCCAAGTCTTAATTCAAGCGCCAGGAATCGGCAAGAAAACCGCAGAACGCATCTGTTTAGAATTGAAAAGCAAATTGATTGAGTGGCGCAAATCAGCAGGCTTCTTCGTCGCCACAGGTGGCCCAGCACCAGGAATTCTCGAAGAAGTGCAAATGACCCTCTTCGCTTTAGGATATACTGCCCATGAAGTCAGTCACGCCTTACATGTGGTCAGTGAAGAAATCGGACTACCCAAAGATGCCTATGTGGAAGATTGGATCAAACAAGCGATCGCTCATCTTAGTAGCGAACAAGTTGGGCAATAGTTAGTTGTCAGTTGTCATTTGTCATTTGTCAGTTGTCATTTGTCATTTGTCAGTTGTCATTAGTTATTTCCCCATCCCCCTCATCCCCTCATCCCCTCATCCCCCCATCCCCCCA
>NZ_AP018288.1:4142396-4240509 GCF_002368335.1 Nostoc sp. NIES-4103
CCTCATCCCCCCATCCCCCCACCTCCCCACCTCCCCACCCATGCCCACTGACCCTTATGCTTGGATAGAAGAATCTCTAACAACTATTCATCGGGCTGACTGGTATCGTTCAGTACAACCTATCCACAGTCGCCCTGGTGCAACGGTACTTTTGGCTGGGCAAGAGGTAATTAATTTTGCCAGTAATGATTATTTGGGATTGGCTGGGGATGAACGCTTGATGAAAGCAGCGATCGCTGCTATTCAAGAATTTGGTACTGGTAGTACTGGTTCTAGGTTACTCAGTGGGCATCGAGAATTACACAGGGATTTAGAAAGAGCGATCGCATCTACCAAACAAACAGAAGACGCGGTGGTATTTAGTTCAGGCTATCTAGCGAATTTGGGTGCAATTACCGCTTTAGTGGGTAAACGTGATTTAATCTTATCTGACCAATACAATCATTCTAGTCTCAAAAATGGGGCAATTCTCAGCGGTGCAAAAGTTATTGAATATACCCATTGTGATGTTGCAGCATTAAAAATTCAGTTAATTCAGCAACGGCAAAATTATCGACGCTGTTTGATTGTGACTGATAGCGTCTTCAGTATGGATGGCGATTTGTGTCCTTTATCAGCACTTTTGGATGTGGCTGATGAGTTTAGTTGTATGCTGCTAGTTGATGAAGCTCACGCTACTGGAGTACTAGGCAAAACTGGTGCAGGATGTGTTGAACATTTTGGGTGTACAGGCAGACAGTTAATTCAAATTGGTACTTTGAGTAAAGCCTTGGGTAGTTTAGGCGGATACGTGGCGGGAAGTGCCTCCTTGATTGATTTTTTGCGTAATCGTGCAGCCAGTTTTATTTATACAACTGCGCTATCGCCTGCTGATACAGCTGCGGCATTGGCAGCAATTAATATAGTGCAACAAGAACCACAACGGCGTGTGCAATTGTGGCGGAATGTAGATTATTTAAAAAAGTTGCTGCAACAGCAGTTACCAAACCTGAAATTGCTACCTTCAGAATCACCCATATTGTGTTTTCAATTGTCAAGTGCCGGCGAGGCCCTGGAAGTGGGAAAGCAACTCAAAGAAGCTGGCATTTTTGCCCCAGCCATTCGTCCTCCTACAGTCCCCACAAGCCGGATCAGAATTTCTCTAATGGCAACTCATGAACCAAAGCATATTGAAAAATTAGTACAAGCACTGAATAGGGGCTGATATAGCGTTCGCCAAGAGTGTTAGGACATCAACAGATGATAAAACCTAGACACAAAAAGACTTTTCACCCAGTCCCCAGTACCCAGTCCCCAGTCCCCTGCTATAAGTAGCTCAACCTAATTACTAAATTTTAGACTTGGCCAGCCGTTAATATTTGGGTTGCGGTCAAATCCAACATGGGAAAAGTTGCTGACTTAATCATGTCTGTTCCCTGAAACACAGTTTCTTCATAAAGTCCATCTACCAGAGTCAGCAGAGTAATTCGAGCTTTATCAGCATCAACAATCCAGTATTCAAGGATACCCCGTGCTGCATACTCAGAACGCTTATAGCGGTAGTCTCTATCCTCATTCACCTTTCCAGGAGAGACGACTTCAACCACCATTACAGGGGAAGGCATATCTGGAGTGATTGTAGCTCGTCCTCCTGCGATCGCTTCTAATAACTCCTGTGTCAATATCATCAAGTCAGGTAGTCGCACACGAGTCCGGCTACCTATCACCACCAGTTCTGTATCTTTATGGCGAATGAGTTGAATTGGTACAAACTTGAGAAACTGCGACAGGAGATAGAGAGAAATTAAGTTATTTCTGTCGCTTTCTGGTGGCATTTGAACTAACTCTCCATCCACAAGTTCGTAGCGAGTATCTGTGCCATCATCATAGGCAAGGTACTCGTTAAGAGTGAGTTTCTTAACTGCTGTAGTCATAAACTTTTTAGTTAATCACTCTAAACATAGATTTTAGCTGCTACAGTCAAGGCGATCGCACCTCTATGGTTAATCACTTGTTAACAGCTTTAGTTCTGGGGGAAAGGCGGACGATTGCACTTTAAAAAGTTACTCTAGCCCTTCACCTTCACCAGGAACTATTTTTTGAGCAGTGCCATTAAGAATTTGCTCCCACATTTCATTAGGGGTAATACCCCGCTTTTTGGCTAAGTACTCTACCCGCTCTTTAATTAACTTATCCCGCTCCTGGAGCTTGGCGCACAGCAAGGACTGCGCCTGAACGACCTTAGAGCGACCGTTTATCCATGCGTCCACAGTCAGCACATCATTGTAATATTCCCCTAAAGCGGGGATAGCCAGTCTTTCATCCTTTCTAGGCATTTCGTCCTTTCCGGAGTTTAAACCTACTGCATCCATATTGATACCTAAGCGTTTCTATTGTTCCAGATTTGCGCCAATTCTGGGGCCAAAAAGGAATATCAAAAAATATCCCAAATTTGACCCATATTTGTGACATTTACGCCCAAATTGGATAAGATGCAATTGTATAAGAAGCGATCGCTTTCCTACTAGACATCAAGATGCTCTAATGCAAGAGTTGGTGGTTTCAAAGTAAGTGAAAAGTTGGAATGCGATCGCCTACTTTCCAAACAAAGTTTAATAGTTAAACTTAAAATAATGACTAAGAGCGGGGAAGAGTACAACTACCAACAGGTGCGATCACTGCTAAAATTTATGCGCTCCATTCGCTGTAAGACTTTGCATCCCCGCGACTTTATTAAGAAGTACCAACTAACCCAGGCTCAACTCGCCGAATTATTGGGCGTGTCGATACAGCTTGTCAAAACTTGGTTTGCCAAAGAAGATCCTCGTCAACCGGAACAGAGATACTTAGACCGTCTTTCTGAAATCGATGCTCTTCTGGAAATCAAAAAAGTCATCGATGAAAAAATTCCTCCCCACTTGCAAGCACTATTTAATCTGGATAAAAAGTCTATTGATTAGACCAAATATCTTGACTGTGGTAATTTGTAAATTTTACTGTGATTTACAACTGCAACTGTAGGTAAATCATGATTACCCAAAGCTTTCTATCCGATGCCGATAATCAAAATCCACCTGTCCTTAACCAGGGTATTTCCCAAACACAGCCGAACAGAGAACCGCCAAAACATTTGTTGATTGGTTCGGCTAAAGCTGTAACCAGCACAATTCACCGTTTGCAGGTGATTGGTTATGCGGATGTAGGTGATTGGAGTCAATTGCTACCAACCGCCAACCCGGACGAGGTGATGAGTATTTTGAATAGACCTATTGTGGTGCGATAGTATACTGCCAAATTGAGTAATTGTTACCCCCAACTGGGGGTTATTTTTTGGTCATGATTTTCTTCCAGTCGTTTAGGCATGGTTTTTCCGTAAGTATACTATTGCTACATATATTTACGATGAATTACAAGAGAAGGTTAGTAAAAAAATACTCAAATGCCCGGAGGCTAAACAAGTGGTTAGGCAACACAAATATCACTGGTATGACTCAGTGAAAACCTTTAATAAACAAGTGTTGCTGTCACTGGTAGTAGGTATTTGCGTCTCAATTGCAGTGATTGCGCTTTGGCAATGGTTTGTTTTTGAAGAACAGACTAACATTAAACAACTTATTCAACAGCAGGCGATCGCGATCAAAACTGAATTAACCAGCGAAATGAAGACTCGCATTCTAGCATTAGAACGCATGAGAGAACGCTGGCAAATTCGTGGCGGTACCCCTCAAAAGGAATGGGAAGCAGAGGCAAGCTCTTATATCAGAGACTTTGGAGGATTTCGGGCAATAGAATGGGTTGATACGTCATTTCGGGTGAAATGGATCATACCATTAGTAGGCAACGAAAATGCCATAAATTTCAATCTCAGCCAAGAATACCGACGACGAGAGGCACTAGAAGCAGCACGAAATCGCCGTCAAACTACTTTGAGTCGCACAGTTAATCTTGTAGTTGGTGGCAAGGGATTTTTAGCATACTTACCCTTATTCATAGAAGATAAATTTGATGGCTTCATTTTGGGAGTTTTTCAAATTCAACCCCTGCTGGATTCAGTTGTACATGTGCCAGAGGGTTACAAAATTAGAGTATTCGACAATCAAGAGTTAATTTACAGCCAAGATTCACAACTTCAGCAGGAGTTTGGAAGCACTCAACAATCAGCTTGGCAGCAAGAAATCAACGTTGATTTGTATGGAGTCAACTGGCGAATCCAAATTTACCCAACTCCAGAGTTTTTAAAAAGCTTACACTCACCTCTGCCAACTGTTGTATTGTTTGCAGGGTTATTGTTTGTCAGCACACTAACTTTATTAACCTATTTTGCTCAAGCTACCAAGGCGAATAACCATCAGATAGCAGCGATGAATCAACAGCTATCTCTTGAGATTTTAGAACAGACAAAAGTTGAAGTTGCTTTACGTCGGCAAGCCCTGACTTTTGAAAATATGCATGATGCTGTGATTATCACGGATCTTACAGGCAGTATTATAGACTGGAGTCCATCTGCTGAACGGATATTTGGCTATACCAAAGCTGAGGTTTTAGGCAAAACTCCTCCTAGTATTCTCAAACCACCCCAAGAAACAGCCACAGCTGCAACGCTCAATACAATAGTTCTCCAAGGAATCAAGCAAGAGGGACGTTGGTCAAATGAAATTAATTTTGTTCGCAAAGATGGTAGTCAGGGAATTTGCCAATCAACTGTAATTCCCTTGCGAGATGGACACGAAGAAACTATTGCTCTAATTGCTTTCCTTCATGATATTACCAAAGGCAAACAAGCCGAACAGGCACTACAACAGCAATTGCAACGCAGTTTGTTACTTGAACAAATCACTCAGCAAATTCGTCAAAGCCTTGATAGCAAAAAAATCTTGGAGACGGCTGCCATTCAAATTGGGCAAGCATTTAATGTAGACCGCTGTACAATTCACTCTTACATTAACGACCCCATCCCGCAAGTTCCCATAGTAGCAGAGTATGTTGTCTGTGGTTACGCTCCCATTATGAACTTGGAGATGCCTGTAACTCTCAGTGCTTTTGGTGAGAAAATGATTGCACAGGATGAGGCGATCGCTTCCCCAAATGTGTATGTTGATGCTTTACTTGCAGATGTCGAAATAGCTACTCGACAGATTGGTCTAAAGTCTATGCTAGCAGTCCGCACTTCCTATCAAGGAGTGCCCAATGGTGCAATTGTCATCCAACAGTGCAGTTATTTTCGCCAGTGGACTGAAGAAGAAATTAAATTATCAGAAGCAGTTGCAGCACAACTTGGTATCGCTTTAGCACAGGCAGATTTGCTAGAACAAGAAACCCAGCAACGAGAAGAACTCACCTTTAAAAATTCTGCCCTAGACCAAGCAAGACGTGAGGCTGAAGCTGCAAATCGTGCCAAAAGTGAGTTTTTGGCGATGATGAGCCACGAAATCCGCACCCCCATGAATGCCATTATTGGGATGACAGGGTTGTTGTTGGATATGGAATTGACTCCTCAACAACAAGATTTTGTGGAAATTATCCGTAGTAGCAGTGATGCCTTGCTGACTATTATTAATGATATTTTGGACTTCTCTAAAATTGAGTCCGGAAAATTAGATTTAGAAGCACAACCCTTTAACTTACGTCATTGCATCGAAGAAGCTTTAGACTTACTAGCTTCTCAAGCCGCTGCTAAAAACATAGATTTAGCATATTTATTTTACCCCCAAACTCCAAGCACCATCATTGGAGATGTAACGCGAGTCCGACAAACTTTGGTGAATTTGATTAGTAATGCAGTCAAGTTTACAAAAAGCGGGGAAGTTGTCGTTTCTGTGATGGTGAAACAAGTGATTTCAATAGACAAATATTTAATTCAATTTGCTGTTAAGGATACAGGCATTGGCATTCCTCAAGAACGCATGGAGCGACTATTTAAGCCTTTTAGCCAAGTTGATACATCTACAACTCGCCAATATGGCGGTACTGGTTTGGGTTTAGCCATCAGCAAGCGGTTGTGTGAAATGATGGGTGGCAATATGTGGGTTGAAAGTTCTTTAGGAGTTGGCTCGACATTTTATTTCACATTGATAGCTGACTCGGCTTGTGATTCAGAAATGATTGATCTTGAGGTTGTGCAACCAGATTTAACAGGAAAACGCTTGTTAGTAGTGGATGATAATGCCACAAACCGGCAAGTTATTAACCTACAAGCTGCAAATTGGGGAATGTTAGTTAATTCAGTGGAGTCAGGTTTGCAAGCTTTGGAATTGATTACTTTAGGAGAGCAATTTGATATCGCAGTTTTAGATATGCGAATGCCAGATATGGACGGTTTAAATTTGGCAACACGTATTCGCTCCTTACCTAGCTGTGAAAATTTGCCCTTAGTCATACTGAGTTCCGTTGAAAGATTAATACTCAAAGAGCATAGAGAAAAACTTGGCTTCGTTGCTATTTTGAGTAAACCAATCAAGCGATCGCATCTTTACAATGTGTTCATACATACTTTATGCGGGCAAAAAACCTCTGTATTACATAGGCAATCACTCTCATCAGTATTTGATCCCCAGTTGAGTCAAAAGCTACCCCTACGTATTCTCTTGGTGGAAGACGTTTCTTTAAACCAAAAGGTAGCTCTACAGATGTTAGAGCGCATGGGCTATCGCGCTGACATCGCCAATAATGGACTAGAAGCCCTATCAGCTTTGCGCCGACAGCCCTATGATTTAGTCTTCATGGACGTGCAAATGCCAGAAATGGACGGACTAGAAGCCACTCGTCGCATTTGCCAGGAATGGTCACAACATAGCCGACCTTGGATTATTGCGATGACCGCTAATGCCATGCAGGGTGACAGAGAAGAATGTCTCAGTGTAGGTATGAATGACTACATTAGCAAGCCTATCCGCATGGAAGCTCTGGTTGCAGCTTTCAACAATTATCGAGTTTTGCAGCCATCAGTCGGTGATAGCCAGTTAGGGAGCGGGGGTACAGGGGTGCAGGGGTGCAGGGGTGCAGGGGTGCAGGGGTGCAGGGGAGAAAATTCTATCTTGTCTCCCTCATCCCCCTCATCCCCCCATCCCCCTCATCCCCCCATCCCCCCATCCCCCCATCTCCTCATCCCCCCATCCCCAGACCTGGCTCCTGCTATCGATACTGAAACTTTTCAAGCTTTAAAAGATATGGTGTGTGATGATGCTGACATTTTGGCGGAGTTGATTGATAGCTATTTGGAAGATGCACCACAGAGATTAGTAGCTATTCATCACGCCGTTAACACAGAAGATGCTGCTGCACTTCGTAGTGTTGCTCATTCTCTGAGGTCTTTGAGTGTCACTATCGGCGCTATGACTTTTGGCAAACTGTGCAGAGAACTAGAAGCAATGGGTCATGCTGGTACTACAGTCAGTGCTTCTACTCTAGTTTCACAACTTGAAACAGAGTATCAAAGGGTAGAAGCTGCTTTGCAATTACAACATCCCAATAAGCAAAATGATTAATTCCGATTTTCAACATAACCCACCCTTAATTCTTGTTGTCGATGATGAAAGAACTCTGCGATTGGTGCTACATCGAGCTATCAAAAAGGAAGGATATCGAGTTACTGAAGCCTGTAATGGACAACATTGTTTAGATATTTGTCAACAACAATTGCCAGATTTAGTTTTACTAGATGCAATGATGCCAGGCTTGGATGGCTTTAGTTGTTGTACCCAGATGCAAAGACTTCTCGGTGAGAATTGTCCTCCAGTTTTAATGATTACTGCTCTTGACGATCAAGAGTCTGTTGACCGAGCTTTTGAAGTAGGTGCAACGGACTATATTACAAAACCAATCGATTGGAGTGTACTTAGTCAGCGAATCAATCGCTTGCTAACATCAAGGGGAGGAATGATGGAACTTCAACAAAAGATTCAACGTGAATGTTTGCTCACAGCACAAGTAGAAGCAGCAAATCGAGAGTTACAGCGCCTCGCTTCTGTAGATAATCTGACTCAAATTGCCAATCGTTATTACTTTGATGAATATTTACAGCGGGAATGGAATCGCTTGCAAAAGTATGAATTACCTTTGTCTTTGATTTTGGTGAATGTTAACTTTACCAAGGCCGATGAGCAGTATCAACCTAGAGATGAATACTTACGGCAAATTGCTGTCACTATACGTAAGTCTAAGCGGCGGGGAGCTGATTTAGTAGCCCGTTTTGGTGATGAAGAATTCGCTATGATTTTGCCGAATACTCAAGCTGAAGCAGCTTTACATATAGCAGAAACGATTCTCACTGCTGTGAAAGCTATGAAGATAGCTGATGACGGCAGCGTTGACGATTTTTTTACTTTGAGCTTAGGTGTAACTAGCGTTATTCCCAGTTTTGAATTATCGATGAATAAGTTGATCGTCAATGCCGAAAAAGCTTTGTTACAAGCTAAATTTGTATCAAGCGATCGCATTGTTATTTTAACTCAAAATTAACTTAAATTTTAATGTTAATAAATCTACTATTGTAAATTTTATCAATGCTTAACTACAAATAAATCACTGTTGAAATGAACGGCACTGTTCCCCGAAGTCAATATTTAGTTTTAGTTGTTGATGATGAACAATTTAATCGAATGCAATTACGACTTTTTATAGAAAAGGAAGGATATCAAATAGCAGAAGCACAAAATGGTAGAGAGGCTTTAAGAGTTGTTCAGCAATTGCACCCTGATATAGTACTCTTGGATGCAATGATGCCGGATATGGATGGCTTTGAATGTTGCGCTCAGTTGCAGTCTCTTGATTGTAGTAAGTATACTCCAGTTTTGATGATTACAGGACTAGAGGATCAAGAATCAGTTGACCGTGCATTTGCAGCAGGCGCTATCGATTATGTAACTAAACCAATTCACTGGGCTGTGTTGCGTCAGCGGGTAAAACGTTTGATTCAGCAATCTCAATTACAACAAAAACAGGAAATTGTCAATCAAGAATTGAAGCGATTAGCTACCATTGATGGGTTAACTCAAATAGCTAATCGCCGAAAATTTGAAGAATATTTTTCTCAAGAGTGGCGGCGCATGGCACGAGAACAAAAGCCACTTTCACTGATTCTCTGCGATGTTGATTACTTCAAAGCTTACAATGATACTTATGGTCATCGAGCAGGCGATCGCTGTCTGCAAAAAGTTGCCAAAGCTATTCAAAGTGCAGCTAGACGTTCTGTTGATTTAGTTGCCCGTTATGGTGGAGAAGAATTTGCTGTAGTTTTGCCTAATACGAATACTAAAGGGGCTACTCAAGTTGCCCAAGCAATGTGCTTTGCTGTGAGAATGTTGGCAATTCCTCATAGCAATTCACAAGCTAGTTCTTATGTAACCTTGAGTGCCGGAGTTGGTACAACAATACCTGTGCCTGGTTCCGATTTTGAAGAAATGATTGTTGCGGTAGATCGGGCATTGTACAAGGCAAAACTCACGGGGCGCGATCGCGTTGTGATTAATCACAGTAACTATCTATAGTAATCCTATGGCAAACGCTTCTGAGTACTTGAAATAATTCGTAATTGGTAACTCGTAATTCGTAATTGAATTAGTTGGGGTTTGAATCCACAACTAATTTTAGACCGCGCTCATTGAAATTTTAGCGAGAAATTCCAACCCTCTAATTACGAATTACGAATTACGAATTAGTAATTATGTTGAAAGTTGCATTAGGATCTATCTGAAGATAAATTACGAAAATCTGCAAATTAGTTTACGGTATTTATAGCCATTGCCACAAGTATTGCTTGTTCCAAAGCATGTTCATGTCTGATATTCATGATTCACGTTTACTACGTTATGGTGTTGTTGTATTAATTGTTGCAATAGCATTAGTACTAATGCTGTCGCTAGACCCTTGGCTGGGCATGAGCAAAACTCCTTTTTTGCTATTTTTTAGTGCTGTGGTAGTAAGTGCTTGGTACGGTGGTTTGAAGTCAGGGATTTTAGCAAGCTTTTTGTCGGCTGTTTTCAGCGATTACTTTTTCCTTGTCCCTGCGTACAGCTTAAATTTAGACCTGTCTAATGTTGTGCGAGTGGGGTTGTTTGTCGGACAAGGATTACTCTTAAGTTTGCTATTTGAGACATTAAGGGCTGCTAAATTATCGACTGAGGCAAATCTACAACAGCAAAATGGAAATATTAGCGAACCCAATCAGGTCAAATTAGAAAACATTAAGTTACATCAGAAACTTCAGCAAGCTATTCAACAAAAAGATGAATCTTTAGCATTGCTTGATGCTTGGCTGACGAGTTCACCAGTAGGGTTAGCTTTTCTCGATACGGAACTGCGCTATGTTTATGCTAATGAAGCACTGGCAAATACCAATGGTGTACCTCAAAGTCAACACATCGGTCGTACCCTAAGAGAAGTATTACCACAATGGGCACCTGAAATAGAGCCTATTTTTGAGCATTTGATGCAAACCAAGCAGCCCTTACTTAACCAAGAAGTTAGCGGTGAAACCTATCCTGCTGGAGTCTACCGTTATGGTCTTGTGAGTTACTATCCAGTATGTTTACCAGATGGGAAATTGTTGGGAGTGGGCATCGCTTCAATTGATATTACCCAACTCAAACAAACAGAAGCAAAATTGCGAGAAAGCGAAGCCAAGTTTCGCAGTGTCGTTGATTCCAATATGATTGGTATTGGCTTTTGGGAAAAAGACGGCAGAATTACAGATGCTAACGATGCTTTGCTCTTGATGCTGGGTTACACCCGTGAAGAATTATTTGCAAGAAAACTTAACTGGCAAAACCTAACTCCTAAAGAGTATTTACCACTTGATGAACAAGCACTAAATCAACTTAAAAATAGCTTTTTTTGTACCCCATACGAGAAAGAATATATCCGTAAAGACGGCTCACGCTTGCCAATTTTGCTAGGTGGTAGTTGCCTAAAAGGGACTGTAGACCAAGGAGCTTTCTTTATTCTCGATATTACAGAACGTAAACAAGCAGAAGAAATATTCCGCTGTATTGCCGAAATTAGTAATCAGTTTTCTACTTCACTAGATTATGAACAAACCTTAGAACAGATTGCCAAAATCTTAGTTCCTCAACTAGCTGATTGGTGTTGCATTGATATTTTGCAGGAAGATGGCTCTATTCGCCGCCTACCCATTGCCCATGCAGATGCATCAAAAGCCGAGTGGGCGCGTCAACTTCAGCAGTACCCATCAGATCCTCAAGGTACAAATGCGATCGCCCTTGTACTACAAACTGGTCAAAGCAAGTTAATCCTAGAAGTTTCTGACTCGCAACTAGAAGAGATTACTCAAAATTACGAACAGCTAAAAATTATACAGCAATTAGGCATTAAATCTTTAATAATTGTGCCTTTAGCAACACGAGGGCGAGTACTTGGCTGTATCCAGTTGGTCATCGCCCAAGGCGATCGTCGCTACAATCAATGTGACTTAGCTTTAGCCAAAGATATTGCTTCTCGTGTTGCCTTAGCAGTTGAAAATACCCAACTTTATCAAGACATCCATCAGGCTGTAGTACATTACGCCGAATCGCTTTCTCTTCTAGATGCACTCTTGGCAGCTGCTCCCGTGGCTGTATGTTTTTTAGACCGAGAACTGCGATATATCAGAATTAATCAGGTGTTAGCTGATATTAACGGTTTAAGCATCGAAGAGCATCTAGGACGGAAATTTAGAGAAGTGCTACCAGAGATGGCACTTGAGTTAGAACCACAGTTGCAGCGGGTATTGGATACAGGAAAACCTTTGTTGAACGTGGAAATCCACGGTGACACACGAGGGCAACCAGGACGTTACGGTTACTGGCTAGGCAATTATTACCCAGTTTACAACGCACTCAACGAAACTGTAGGAGTAGGGATTATTTTGGCAGAAGTGACAGCCACCAAGCTTGCAGAAATTGCTCTACGTGAAAACGAAGCTAAATTCCGGGCAATGTTTGACCAAGCAGCCGTAGGTATTGCCCAGGTAGCATTAGATGGACAATTCATGCAGATTAATGCTGCTCTATGTGAAATTACTGGGTATAGCTATGCAGAATTGATGCAAATGAACTTCCGGGATATTACCCATCCTGATGACTTGGCAAATGATTGGGCCCAAGGTCAGCGAGTATTGGCACGAGAAATTAACGGTTATTCGCTAGAGAAACGCTACATCCGTAAAGATGGAGGAATTATTTGGGTAAACTTGACAGCATCAGTGGTTTGGGATGCTAACGGACAACCAAAGTATGCAGTAGGCATTATTGAAGATATCAGCGATCGCAAACGAGCCGAAGCCGCACAACAATTTTTAGTTGAAACTAGCGCCGTCCTGGCTGCCTCTTTGGACTATAAAATTACCCTGACTAGTGTGGCTAATTTGGCAGTTCCCACCTTAGCTGACTGGTGTATTGTGGATATTTTTCGGGAAGATAGCTCAATTCAACAAATTGCGATCGCAACTGCTGACCCTGCCCAAAGAAATATGCTACGGCATTTACGATGGCGCGATCCATCCCCGAATGCACAACTACATCCTTTTTTACAGAAGTTGCGGCAAGGACAATCGATTTTTTATCCAGAATTTTCTGACTCGATTCTAGAAGATATCAGCCAAGAAGCCAAATATTTGCAGCAGTTGCGAGGCTTAGGTATTCTTTCTTTAATGGTGATTCCTCTGCGTTCCCGTGGGCAAGTATTCGGAGCAATTTCTTTTGTCACAGCCGAGTCCGGTCGTCACTACGAACAGGCAGACTTAGCCTTAGCAGAGGATGTGGCACGTCGGGCCGCGGTAGCCATTGACAACGCCCGACTTTATTACGAAACTCAGCAAGCAAAGCAAGCGGCTGAACAAGCAGTTAATCGCACGGTGCTTTTACAAAAAATCACCGCCGCCCTTAGTGAAGCCCTAACTCCCCAACAGGTAGCTGAGGTGGTTGTCAAGCAAGGGATTGCTGCTTTGGGTGCCAAAGCTGGTTCTGTTGTTCTACTAGATAATCAAGGTACTTCCTTAAAGCTTGTGCAAGCAGTTGGCTATTCGCAATCACTGATAGATGCTTGGACAAATTTTCCTTTAACTGCTTCTGGGCCCTCAGCAGAAACAGTATTAACTGGCAAACCTATTTTTACAGAGAATCGCCAAGCTTGGATTGAGAAATATCCCCATTTGGCAGATATTATCCCTCAAGACGGGCATTTTGCTCACGCTTGTATTCCTTTAATCCAACAGGGAAAAACCATTGGGGCATTAGGATTTAACTTTGCCACTGTGCAAACCTTTAACGAAAAAGACCAGAGATTTATGTTGACTTTGGGACAGCAATGTGGGCAAGCCATCGCCCGCGCTCAACTTTACGAAGCAGAACAAACAGCACGAACGCAAGCTGAGACAGCCAACCGCATTAAAGATGAATTCCTCGCCATCCTTTCCCACGAGTTAAGAACACCCCTCAATCCCATCTTGGGGTGGTCAAAATTACTGCGAACTCGCAACTTTGATGAAGCCGCTAGAGTCATGGCTTTGGAAACCATTGAACGCAATGCCAAATTACAAACTCAATTAATTGACGATTTGCTTGATGTTTCGCGGATTTTACGAGGTAAACTGCGCCTCAATATTGGTAGTGTGAATTTAATCACTACCATCGCCGCCGCACTCGAAACAGTACGCTTAGCAGCAGAAGCCAAATCAATTCAAATTCATACAGTACTAGCCAATGATATCGGACAAGTGATAGGCGATGGCGATCGCTTACAACAAGTCATCTGGAATCTGCTATCGAATGCCGTCAAATTCACGCCTCCAAAAGGACGGATAGAAGTTAAATTGTCAGTGGTTAGTGGTCAGTGGTCAGTGGTTAGTGGACAACAACAACCAACAACTGACAACCAACAACTGACTACTGACAAATATGCCCAAATCCAGGTAATTGATACAGGTAAAGGAATTAGCCCGGAATTTTTGCCTCATGTCTTTGATTACTTTCGTCAAGCTGATGCCAAAACAACCAGGGTATTTGGCGGACTGGGACTAGGGCTAGCTATTGTGCGTCATTTAGTAGAACTTCATGGTGGTATCGTTCAGGCAGAAAGCCTTGGAGAAGGAAAAGGGGCAACTTTTACAGTCAAGTTACCGTTGCTAAAAAGTGCTGAGTCCCGAATGCAAAGTGCTGAGTCTGCTGAAGAGGTACTGATTTCAGAATCAATACTTTCTGGAGTGCAAATTCTTTTGGTGGATGATCAGTCTGATATCCGGGAATTTTTTAGCTTTGCACTGGAACAGTATGGGGCGACTGTAACGGCAGTTGCATCGGCAAGTGAAGCATTGGTAGTGTTAGCCCAGTCACACCCAGATGTTTTGTTAAGCGATATTGGTATGCCAGAGATGGATGGTTATATGTTGCTGCGCGAGGTGAGAACATGGCCACCGGAACAAAGCGGACAAATTCCGGCGATCGCTTTGACCGCCTATGCAGCAGAAATTGACTACAACCGCGCACTGGAGGCTGGTTTTCAAAAGCATGTCCCCAAGCCTGCCGATCCTGTTGAGTTAGCTAAAGCGATCGCTAATCTCATCGGACGTAATTACTAGCCGTAACCCAATACGGTTCAGTTAGAGTTAAAATTCTTTGCCAAAGTCAATTTTTATAACGTAGACGCGTAGCGGCTTGCCGCAGGCTACCGCACCAGGCGCAGAGGACTCAGAGAGAAGGGAAAAATGCTTAACTCAACCGTATTGAGCCGTAGCCAGATGTGTTAGGACAATATTGATTGCTACTAGCCTTAAAATAACTGGGTTTCCACTCAGCAACGTCACTTGCTACAACGTCTGCAAATAATGGATAAAAATACTCTCAGTCTTCGCTAAACTTCTGCTAATGAATTCATATTTACCCGATACTCCCCTTTCTGTGGCTGGTTTAACTGACTACATCCAAAGTTTATTGGAAGAAGACAAAATACTCCGACAAGTTTGGGTTACTGGTGAGGTTTCCAGTGCTAATCATCATCGTAGTGGGTTGTTTTTCACACTGCAAGACTGCGATCGCACGGCAGGTATTAAGTGTGTAGCATGGAATAGCCAATTGCCAAAACTTGCCCAGATACCGATTCCAGGTGAACAGTTAATTATTTTGGGTAGTATTCGAGTTTACCCGCAAAGGGGAGAATATCAACTTACAGTGTGGCAGACTTTGCCTGCTGGTGTGGGGTTACAGGCGTTGCGCTATCAACAGTTACGAAACCGCTTGCAGGCTGAGGGTTTGTTTGATGCAGAACGCAAACGTCCGCTTCCGCCTCACCCCCAAACCATCGCAGTCGTCACTTCACCAACGGCGGCGGCTTGGGGAGATATTCAAAAAACTCTCAAACATAGGTATCCAGGTTTACATGTTTTATTTTCTCCTGCCACCGTGCAAGGTGAGCAAGCACCAGAATCTATAGTTAAAGCCATTGAACGAGTACAACGAGATGGTCGCGCCGAGGTGCTAATTTTATCGCGGGGTGGTGGCTCGGTTGAAGAATTGGCTTGCTTTAATGATGAGCGAGTGGTACGTGCAGTTGCTACTTGTTCTATTCCAGTAATTACTGGTATTGGTCATCAAAGAGATGAATCTTTAGTAGATTTAGCTGCGGATGCTTGCGTACATACACCGACGGCAGCAGCAGAAAAAGTTGTGCCTGCACTTTCAGAGTTATATACTCAGCATCAACAGCGAGTTGTGGCTTTACATGAGGCGGTGCATGATTGTTGGGAAAGGTCTTTTAATCAATTGCAAATGTTGCGAAACCGTTTGCGGCGTTTGCGGTTGGATCAAAAAGTACAGCAAGAAGTGCAAAAGTTAGTTTGGCAACGTCAAAAACTGATACAAATAACGTTGGGGCGATCGCTAAAAGCAAAGCAACATTTAGAATTGTTGCGAGAAAAATTGGCAAGTCTTGACCCGAAAGCGGTGTTACAACGTGGTTATGCAGTGGTAAGGTTAGAAAATGGTGCGATCGCTCGTGCTGCTGATGAGTTAGCTGTGGGGCAAGATTTGTTGATTCAGTTGGGGCAGGGGGCGGTTAAAGTGAAAGTTATGGAAGTAAACGAACCACAGAGGCGCAGAGGGCGCAGAGAGGTTGATGGTTAAACGTAAGAGTGCTTCTAGTTCTGATTCAATGGAAGGTTGGAGTTATGAGGCGAAGGTTGTGGAAATAGAGGGAATTATCGCTCTTATTGAAGCGGGTGAGTTGGAATTGGAAGAGGTATTTGACCAATTTGCAACTGCTGTTGAGTATTTGCATCAGTGTGAAGGTTTTTTGCAGCAGCGACAGCAACAGGTAGATTTGTTGATTGAAACTTTGAGTGATGATTAAATGCCTTCAACGGAAATCTGCAACCAACCGCTGGCGATCGCTTGTTAACTGTGTACTAAATGTTACTATCTGAATCCAACTGTTGATTAACTTTTGCTCACCAGAGGCGATCGCTGACCAAAGACCTGACTTTTCACGTCATGTGGAAAAGCTAACGCGAAACCTAACCCCTTGTAGGGAAGGGGGAGAATTCAAAGCCTCTCTCCTTGCAGAACAGAGGAATGGAAGCGAGGTTTTCCAGATCCCGTGAAAAGTCAGACCAAAGATAGGATGACTCATTAATCATTTTTATTTATTAAATTGAAAAATAAAAATAATTGCTTCTATCTTTGATAATCTTTAAAGTAGGATCAGCCAATTAATATAGCTTTGCTCAAATAAATCAAATAATACACATAACTCAAGGGAAGCAGAAGCAAGAAGTCAGATTTATCAATACCTTGTGAATTCTAAATTTTAACTTCTGACTTTCTAGAACAAGGTGTATTATATCAAGTTCAAAACTGCTATATGAGGTTCGGTGTTGAGTTTCGCTTAGTATTAGCTGAGGGAAGCTTCATCAGGGACTTTAAAGCTTTAGAGTGAATTACGCTTGTGGAACTCTCTAATAAATCTGAATACGCACTTCTAGCCTTGTTAGAATTAGCAACTCGTTATTCAAGTGGCGAATCACTGCAAATTCGGCAGATAGCAGTGCTACAAGATATACCAAATCGCTATTTAGAACAATTACTAGCAACATTAAGGCGTAGCGGTCTGATTAAGAGCATACGTGGTGCCAAAGGTGGCTATGTTTTAGCACGTGACCCCCAAAACATTACACTGCTAGAGGCTTTCACCTGCATGGAAGGGTTAGATGCTACAACTGTCATAAATACTGATACCGCAACGTTAGAAACTCAGGTAATCCAAGAAGTTTGGGTGGAAGCTCGTCAAGCAGCTAATGCTGTTCTGCAAAAATATACTCTTCAAGACCTTTGTGAGCGGCGAGACATCCACCGACAAAAAGAACTAATGTATTATATCTAGTGGGCATTGGGCATTGGGGAGCCAGTCGCGTGGGCGGGTTTCCCGACTTGAGCGAACTGGCGTCATTGGGCATTAAAAGAATTTTTCCCCATTCCCTATTCCCTATTTCCTAGTTCTTTATTTCCCTGCTTCAGATTTTTTGTGTTGCGAAATCGAGAGAGAATAGCTGTATTGCCGTTGAGATAATTCGCCCACATACAGCAAGTATTTTCCTGCTTGCCAGTAACCGGACATTTCTGGCTTGCTTTGAGAGTAACGATCTGCTAGTACACAAAATCTCCCTCCTGGGCCATCAATCAATAGCGTCGGTTGTCCGGGACTATCTACAGTTAATCGCAAGTAAGGTAGTGGCTCACTCAGTTGGATAACTTGATTGGGTGCAGCAGCAATATTGCCGCAATCACTTTGAACAGTTCCCCCAGATTTGCCATTCAAAACTAGCGGATCTGACTGTAATTTAGGAGTAATTTGGATCGATGGTACTTCGGCCAAAATAGGTTGCAAAAGCGCCAAACTTATCGCCAAAGCCGCGGGAACAAATGTCAATAGTATACGCGTCTTCATATCAATTAATGCTCCCGACTATTTCTAGAGCGATATTGAGTAAATAGTCTGAGTTAAAAGACGAGGGCTATCCGTCTAAGTTCCTGAGCGTGGGGTATAAATTTTTATAAAAAAAATAATAACTATATAACGAAAAACAAAAACTCTACCCGGAAGTGGATGCAGTTTTTAGGAATAGGGAATAGGGAATAGGGGATGGGGCATTGGGAATTGGGAATTGGGAATGGAGGCAGAGGTTATTCTTTTGTGTCCCCCTATCCCCTTATCCCCCCATCTCCCCTGCTCCCCTGCTGTCTATGTGTATCAACGTTGATTAATGTAAATTCATTCTTTCCCCACACCCCACACCCTGTTTTCATACAACAAGAGAAAAAATGATTTTGATCTAGCAATGAAGGCCTTGCTCACACAGACATTAGCTAAAATCACTAAACAAGCACCAAAAAAGGGATTTAGTTAGTCTGTTGTTAAATAAATGTCCTAGTTGAGGTAGAAAAGATTCATGAATTCTCAACCTGATGAAGACTTGCAGCGTCGCCTCCAAAAGCTAGAGGCGCAGATTAATTCCTCCTCTGGAGAGGTTGAACAATCACAACAACCAAAAAACACATCTGGGTTCAGCTTTACCAACTTGAAAGCATACTTTATGCGATCGCAGCTTTGGTTTAACAACTTGTCTGGAATCAGCAAGGTGATATTTTCGGCTGTGGCGGTGCTTTTAGGGTTGGCGATAGTGCAAGCAGTGCTAAAACTTGTTGCATCGGCAATTAGTCTGGCAGTGTTGGCATTGTTGGTGTATGTTGGATACAAAATTTTTGTAGCTGGTAGCTTTCGCGCATAAGCAATAGTCTATGTTAACTGCGCCAAAAGCGGCGTCAATATTAAAGTCAAAGGGAATTATGCAATGGCGACCCCAACTGTGAGGAGAAACAATAAATCAAGACAAGCACAAGACCCCCAAAAAGCTAGTTCGCTGCCATTCGTAACCAGGCGCTTAGGTGCTTGGGCAGCGGAAATCACACTGGTGGTTGCCAGTGGCTTGGTTCCCTACGGGCTTGGTGCGTACATTAATACTAGAAGCGATTTCGACCGAGTGCCGCTCAACCCGATACTGGTAGTCACAGAAAGAGCGATCGCTCGACCTTTAGCTCTGCCTGTAAGTTATGGTATCCGTAACGTTGCATGGCCAACTAATTTTTTGTGGACAGTAGCTTTGTTAGCGCCTGTAACCCTCTCATGGTGGCAATTATATTTACTAGGTAAAACTGGTAGTACTATTCCTAAACGGTGGTTGGGTATACGGGTTGTGAATGAGCAAGGCACAGCACCAGGTTTGCCCGCTGTGATTGCACGGGAAGCAATCGGACGATGGACTGTGCCTACATCCATCGCCTATATTCTTTGGCGTTATAGCTTTGCCTTTCCCAATTTGGGATTATTCACATTTTTAGCTGTGTTGATGTTGTTAGGAGAGGCGTTGGCTTTGCCTTCGCGCCGCGGGCGTCGCGCACTGCACGATTGGGTAGCTGGTACTTACACCATAGACTCTACTCGCCCCATACCAAACTCACTGGCAGCGAACAAAGGGCAAGGTTCCTCTGTCAAGGTTAATGAAGTTAATCAGGAACCAGAACAAACAAAAAGCCCTGTCATGGCAATGACGGCAGAAACTACAAGTTTAGCCCTGTTGTGGCGGCGGATGCAGCAAAATCCCAGCTTGACACTGTTTGTTGTAGCACTGACAAGTATGACTGCTGTGCTAGCCACTTTAATAGCCACTCAAGTTTATATCCAAACTCAGCAAAGCCAGAGTCAAAATAAACAAATCAACAGTCAAAAGTTTCTCGCACTCGTCGACCAATTGAGTCCTGACTCTGGTGCCACCGAGGCAGAACGCCAGAGTGTAATTTTGGCAATGGGTGGTCTTAACGACTCCCAGTCCATCCAATACCTTGCGGATCTCTTGGTTAGTGAAACTAACCCCATCCTCTTAAATACAGTGCAGCAAGCTTTAGTAACTATTGGCCCTAAAGCTATTTCTGAATTAAAAAACAAAAACCAGTTTCTTGCTAGCGAACTGGCATCTGTGAACGCCAATTTACCACAAGAGCGGGAGTTACGGCAAAAGCGCTTACAAATCAACCAGCAAACAATTAACAAGATTCTCACAGTTTACAGTGGTAAGATTCAGGATCTTGATCTCAGCCGCACCCAATTAGGTCAAAGCAGTAGTTTGGGAAGTCCGTTTTTCAACTTGGTGCTAGACACCGTTGATGTATCAGGAATTAAATTCAAACAAGCAAATCTCAACCAAGCCAGTTTTAAAGGCAGCCGCTTTCGGGGAGTTGGTGAGGATGGACGCTGGGATACTTTTGACGATGCGATCGCAGATTTAAGCCAAGCTCAAATGAAGCAAGTTAATTTCACAGATGCTAACTTAAGTCGTGTGACGATGACTGGTAGTGATTTAAGCCGCGCCACCCTCAACAGGGCTAATTTATCTCATGCACGTTTAGTTGGTGCTAACCTCAGCAGCACTCAACTAGTAGGAGCAGATTTGCGATTTGCAGTTTTAGAAAATGCTAGCCTAACTGGGGCAGATTTAGGTGATGCCAAATTAAACGAAGCTAATTTGTATGCTGCTCGTTTAGGTCGCGTCATCGCCATAGGAACTCAATTGTCATCAGCCAACTTAACCAAAACCGATTGGCAAGCATCAGACTTATCCGGGGCTGATTTAGAACGTGCTAATCTCAGCAATGCTAACCTGAGTGCCACTCGTATGACTGGTGCTATTTTGCGTTCTGCACAGTTGGTAAACGCCAACTTGCGGAATGCTGACCTGAGTCTAGTAGATTTGCGAGGGGCAAATCTTGCAGGTGCGGATTTTCAGGGAACAATTATCGCTCCTGCCACAGAAGATCCCGCAGATCAATTTGTGCAAAAGCCAGACCTAGGTTCAGTATCTGCTGTGGTAGAAGGCGTTGATTTTTCTCAAGCCAAGAATTTAGATGCCAAGCAACTAGCTTACATTTGTACCAAAGGAGGCATTCATCCTCGTTGTCCGTAGGGGAGATGGGGAGCAGGGGAGCAGGGGAGCAGGGGAGAAGGGGAGCACAGGAGAAATAAATAATGCACTATTCCCAATTCCCAATTCCCCATTCCCAATTCCCAATTACCGATTACCGATGACCAGTAACAGCGATAACATAGGTATTCAAGCGAACCTTTAAAATCCAAAATGGTGTGAGGAGTCGGGTAATGAAGCATATTCCATATTTGGTTTCAGCGTTGGGGGCTGGTTCAGTTTTGAGTCTGGTTCTGTGTACTCAACCAGCACAAGCTCAAGTGGCATATGGTAGTTATGTTGGTATAGGGCCGACTGTGGGTTTGACTGATGGTGTCCAGCTTGGGGGCGTTCTAGCCTTCCGCTACAAGCTGCTGGAATCACCGATTTCTTTCCGTGCCCAAGCTTTAATTGGTAATAATACAGCAGTTGTACCTACAGTTTCTTACGACGTGCCCCTAAATTGGCAAACTGATGCCTACTTGGGAGCGGGTTTAGTGTTGGCTGGTGGTGGTGATTCTTCTCCTGTGGGTGACAAAATTAGTTTTGCCTTACAACCAGGAATTGATTACGTTATTCCTAATAGTAATACTGTGCTTTTTGGCAACGCAATTATTGCTTTTGATGCTTACCGTGATAGCGGCGGTACGGCTGTATCTGTGCAAGGTGGTGTTGGTTTGCGCTTTTAATTTTGGATTTTGCGAAAAGTTGAGTCCGTGCGTTGGACGGGTTTCCCGGCAGCCGCGCAACTGGCGTTGCGTGCGGGGTTCCCCCCGCCCTTGCAAACTTTTCAAGACGGATTTTGCGGAAAGTCTGATTAGAACAAGCCTCTGAACAGTAATTCATAGCTTTAATGATTGCTTGCTCGGTATTAGTTCTAGCTCTGAGCAAGATGACGAAGAGTCACAATAAGATTGAATCAAAAATATTATTCGCGATAGTGACTCGCGAATAATATTTCTACGTTTATTTTTGCAAATCTGGGATCTTCCCTTATCTTTTACCTGAACTTGGTAAGTTAAAACACATTAAACAAGCACAGGAATTATGCAACTGAATATATATCATTGCAACCGAAGCGTAGTGTAGGAAAGCAATGATATTTGTTCGTCAAAATGCGTAAGTCCTAAGAGGATGTTTAAAAAGTATTATTTTTAACAACAAAAGCTTCCGAACCTAACCCCCCTCCCCTGCCTTCCCAAGGAGGGAATGGGGGTTTCAAAGCCTCTCTCCGCTTCGGGGAGCCAGTGCGGTGAGGCAGTACGGTCTTGGGGTCTCCCCAAGTGGAGTAACTGCCGAACCCGTAAGGGTCTTGGGGGTCTCCCCCATGAGCAACTGGCGTTGAGAGGTTTGGAGAGGGGTTTTAAGTATACTTTACGACTTGACAAACATCCTCTAAAGCATAATCAATCACAAGGTTCAATATTTGAGTAGTGAGTTCTGAAAATTTTATAATGGTGATGCTGGCCCAATAGTCAGTGTCTGAGGGCCTGTAATGAACGAGATACCCTGAGTAGAACAAGCGTCAATATCCGTTGTTGCCAGGGTAATGGTTCTGGTTACCGATCTATTTTGGAACACACCACTATTGACGGTTCCGTAAGATACTAGGATAACATTACCTCCAACCACATTGCTCTGTGTCGTGGTGTATCGCACTAGGCTAGTTTGATTAGTGGGGGCCCAAGTGTACGTAATTTCATAGGTTGGGAAAAACCCGATATTGGTACAGGAGTTCGGAGCTGTAAACGAAAAGCTGTAAGTTCCTGATGTAATTCCTTGAGCATTTACGCATCCACCCACAGAACCTGCTATGGTTAAGGTAGTATTTTGCACTTGGTTTGTGACCGGTGGATTGTAAAGAACTGTCTCTGTCCCCAATGGGCAAATTGTCAAGGGAATAAGCTGAGCCTGAACAATTGATTTAGTTCCAATGAAATCAACACCTATGGTTGCAGCCGTAATGGCACAGGCAAAAGCTGACAATTGGCAAAGCTTAGCAAAATGCTTAACTGGAAGTATCATCGATACCTTTCCTTGTTGGTAGATGTACGTGAGAGATTACAGAATGATGACGATGCTTGAGAAAATCTACTATAGAGAATACAGCAGATTGGCTGTTATATAACAAATTATTGCTTGATTTCAGATCTGATTCTGAAAGAAAATCTAATTACCAATGCCCCATCCCCCCATTGTGCCTGTTTCCCTTGCGATCGCGAAACCATTGGAGACGTGTCTGAATTTTGACTGAGATACATGGATTGGGGCGTACAACTATACGCCCCAAATAGCTGATTTATATCTTGCAAATATTTTTGGAATTACTATGAACTGTATTTGCTCTATGGTTTGCTATTTCTTTTTGTAAAATATTGCTGATATAATTTACAGCTTGGTATCACTTTATCTTTTAACTGTTTGATCAGTCCCATACTGCTGAGTTTATAAGTCATGCTCGGATCTAATGATATGGGTTGTTGAGCATTGATCACAAGGTTTAACGCTTTTGTTAATTCAGGTTGTTCTTGCAATGTTGCTTGATGACGCTGCAAATGATGGGAATAAATTCCGCTTGATGTCGCTGCGGTATCGAGGAATTGAGCAAAAGTAATTTCCCCTCGACTGAGATGATAAATAGCCATATGTACCAATGCTGGATGTCCTTCTACCATAGCCATAAGTTCTGTTGCTTCTTGACTATCAGTCCAGTTGAGTCCATAGCGTTGAGCTAACTGTTCTACCTGCTCTAGATTGAAGTTGCTTAATTCTATTGGCAATCCTACATTAAATGGAGATTGCTTTAACTGGAGAGGTACATAAATTTCAGTTGAGTGAACTATAATCAGCCGTAACTTTTGCCAAATTGGTTCTCTTTTAGCTTCCTCATACCACGAACGAAACAGAGGTAAGACATCTTTTGCTACCAACGGATGTTCAAAAATATATTGAACTTCATCTAAGGATAAAACCAAAGGCGTATCAATTTGCTTTAATATATGGTTACGAAAATAGAGAGAACAACTAATTTTACTGCCGATATCTTCATCCCAATAATCATCTAGTTTTGCTTCTAGCTGGAGTTGACGAGTAACGTTAGCACAAAGCCAGCGCAAAAAACGATTCAAATCGTTCAAAATTACGTCGTCAATTTGTTCTAGATTGAGGTTAACAGTGCGGTAGCCTTGACGGGCTGCATAATCCAAAGTTCTCAGCAGTAAAGAAGTTTTACCCATCTCTCTAGGTGCTTTGATGCGGACTAAAGCACCAGGTTTTCTAATTTCTTGACAAACTTGCGTTTCCAGGGCAGTTCGTTCTATATAAAAAGGAGAATCAAGGGGAACTGCACCACTTGGATAAGAGGGAAAATTAACGGAGTTGTCAATATTTTTGCTCGACACAGTACGATAGGGGCTAATGTGGTATAAAAAAACGGCTTCTTGGATATCTTTGAGCCTGTGCTGCCCCAAATTCACTGCATTTACCTGTAAGTGATGTTTAACCTGTTCATAGACAGTTTGAGATAAGCAAATTCCTCCGGGTTCAGCTTGTATGTGGAGTTGTAGCACCAAGTTTACCCCTTTGCCCAAAACATTGTTGTTTCTGAAAAATATCTCTCCCAGATGAATGCCAATACGATGTAGCAGCCTATCTGGTTGTAGCAAACTAGTAGGGGCGATCGCTAGTGCTTTTTGGATTTCTATGGCACTATCAACTGCTTTTTCAGCACTTTCAAAGGAGAATAATAATCCATCCTCGAAAATCTTGAGAATTTGACCGCCAAATTGCTGGCAATACTGGCGTATCTGTTGCCATTCTTGCTCTGAAGTATCCCAATTTTGCTGCTCATTTGCAATGAACATCAGGGTTGAGTTAGTAGTAACTATCTTGGTATTTGCAAGTTGTAGTGCTAGCTTTTTATTTACCCAATTCAAATTGAAGACTCTAGCATAAATTGGGTTTTTGACTACTAAATTTCCTTCCTGTTGGGCGACAAGTCCCGATAGTCGCAATTCTAAGTATTCAGGGGAGTTCTCAGAGGGGATTTTTCCCTGTTGGAGAATCTGCTGATATAGCTGCAATAGTTGTATGCTTTTGGGAGTATTGCGGAGTAGGCGATCGCGTATTGTTTTTAAATGCTCTGGTTCATCCTGAGCTTCCCAATTTTTGATAATTTGGTTCTGGACGATTTTCTCAATCCATGGTGGTTCTTCACCCTCTTGAGGAGGGCACAATTCTGGGTTTTTATGGCAGTAATTGGCAATTAACCAACAGAGTTTTTGAGTGAGAAATGGCTGTCCGTTAGTCCAAGCTAAAACTTCTTTTAATACTGCTTTTGGATTGCTAAATCTTTCTACAAATCCATTTAATAAAGGTTCGCTTTCTTCCAGTTTAAGTCCTTGTAGTTCAATAGCTCGACCGATATTAAAAGGTGTAGAATAGTGTTTGTCTTGAATCAAATCTGAAGGTGCAGCTACTCCCAGCAAAGCAAATGACAGTCGCCTGTAATCTGGCTTCATAGCTCGATTTTCATAGCAGTGGCGAATCAGAGCAAAAAATTCGTCTGTGGAAAACTTCAACCCCAGCACATTATCAATTTCATCAATAAAAATCACAATTTTTTGCTGAATTTGGGTCAATAAAACTGTTTCGATAAATTCATTTAAGCACTGGAGAGGAGATAAGTCATCGCGTTCTTTTAACCAACTGCGCCGATTTATTTTTAGCTGAAAACCGCTGACTAATTCTTGAATAATCCCGCCATACCATTGGGGAGCGGTAATTTGCTGGCTACCAATGCCGCTTAATTCAATTTCTGCACAGGCAAATCCTTGAGCTTGCAACTTGTTCATTGTCCGCACTCGCAAACTAGACTTCCCCATCTGTCTAGCGTTGAGGACATAGCAATATTCAAGTGCTAATAACCCTTCGTAAAGTTCAGTATCAGCCTGTCGTACCACATAAGTAGGGGCATCTGGGGGGAGACTACCACCTGGTTGATACTGATAGGTGGGGTTGAATTTGGCAAACATTTGGTATTTTCTCGATGATTCAAATTTTTGGGCGATCGCTTTTTTCCCAGAATAAATAAACTACCATTCAACTTGGACTGAGTAATTAGCAAAAACAGAATCACAACTAATCAGCACAGCATTTTCTATATTAGCTTGAGCAATCAGTAATCGATCAAAAGGGTCTTTATGATACATGGGAAAACTATCTAAAGCTAAAATATGACCAACAGTGATTGGTAATATTTCAATATAATTATTTTGTTGAATAATAATAATTTCTGCTAAATTTTTATTTAATGTTAGTTTACCTAGCTGCTGTTTAATCTGTATTTCCCAGAGACTAACAACACTCAATAATCTGAAATTATCTTTATTCGTTAATAACTCTAATGCTCTTGCAGAAAGTTTTGATGGCTGACTATCCCAAAAAATAAAAGTATGCGTATCTAACAGTAATTTCATGAATTTTGCAACCAAAATTCATCCGGTAAAGGTTGATCAAAATCATCACTCATTACCATTGCCCCTAAATTTAAACCAGGCTGTGGTGTTTTTTCTAATTCACAGATATTGGGTTCAAGAGGATTAATTAGAGTCAATTTAGCAATGGGAGTATTACCATTAGTAATTACTATTTCTTGATCATTTTGAACTAAATATAGTAATTCCCTAACACTGATTTGTAATTGTTGAATATCTAGTGTTTTGGTTGACATACTTGTTGCTTTGAATATTATATCTTCTATTGTAGCTTAATCTTCACAAAAGTCGGAGAGACTAATTCAACTTGAGGTACTATGCAATTGCAAAATTCACTGTTATATAGCGTTTCCTAAGCTACTAGAGTACACCCAAATCTTGTTAGACAAGGTTATTAGCTTTGAAAATGTACTTCACCAGATTAGTAACCATTAGACTTTTAGTAGTTAATGTCCATTTACATTTAGTTCAATCATCATAATATCGCTAAAATAACTACGATATAATTGACAGCGTGGCTCTACTTGATTACCCGAAAGCTTCACCAAACCTATACTCTGTAATTGATAAGCTAATATTGTTTCTAACCTTACTGGTTTGCGAGAACTAGCCACTGTTTGAAATGCCGCCATAAGTTTTGGTTCCTGTTGCAAACTCAACCAATATTCTCGCAAATGATGACTATAAATACCTGCATCTGTTGGAGCTTGTGCTAATAATTGTTCTAGGGTGACATCGGGGTAGCTTTTGAGGTGAGAAAATGCCTGCTGCAACAGATAAGGATGACCACCTACCAATTGCATTAACGGGTCTATAACAGATGCGTCTGTTGCTAATCCATATTGTTGGGCAAATGTCTGTACTTGCTCTCTAGTTAATTCTGGTAACTCAATGGGTAAGCCGACATTAAAAGGCGACTGATTAATATTTAACCGGATATAAACGTCGGTAGCATGAGCGATCGCTAGCCGTAACTTTTTCCAGTTTTTCCGGCTTCTGGCTTTCTCATACCAAGAGCGCAACAACCCAAAAAAGTCTTCGTAAACTTCAGGATAAGGGAAAAGTGCGTCTACATCATCTAGATATAAAACTAGCGGACTGTCATTATCAGCTAAGAGGTATTCTTCTAAATACGTCGTGCAACTTACCTTAGCACCCATGCCTTCTTCATCCCAATATTTATTTAACTGATTGGGTAAGTTGAGTTCTCGGCTGAGATTGAGACAAAACCAACGCAAAAATTTATTTAAATTGGTGAAGTGAGTTTTTCGATCTGCCATCTCCAAACTTAAACTGATTGTGCGATAACCCTGCTTTGCTAGCTTAACTAATACCCGTTCCATCAAAGAGGTTTTACCCATTAATTTAGGTGCTTTGATCCGAATCAGGGAACCAGGTTGCAACAGGCTTTCATAGCAGAGCATTTCCATGGGAAAGCGCTCCACATATAATTCTGGAGTTGGTAAACTGGGTTTAGCTTGGGTTAAATATGGAGTAGCAGTAACTTCTTTAACCTTAGCATTGCGCTGTAGGCTGTTAACACTCGTTGATTGGGAACTTAGTAAGTAATATTCATCTTTCAATTGCTTTTCCCAATGTCGTTTTAATGCTTCCTTAAAATTACTTTTTTTGACTTTTTCTCCTAATGCATCTGTTAGCAATTTCCATAGTTTAGGCGCTACATCTTGACTGATATAAGTTGTAGCATACTGGTTTCTAGCTGCAATTTGGTCATATTCATCTCGTTCCCAAGCTCCTTTAAGTACAATTATTTCCACATCACTTAAGGTTCTATAAAACTTTGCTAAAACTGCTTGGTTAGCAATTTTAATTGCCTCATTTAAGTTAAAAACCATGACGCTTCAAAGTAAATTTTTTTGAAATTTAGATTTATTTAATTTGTTTGCACCCCGGCCTTATCTTTGCAGGGCTTTCACCCAGCAGCGCTAAATCTCGATCACGAAGCTGAAAACCCCGCTGTTGATTCCAGCAAGGCAGTAACTAGAGCAATCCTATTTGATGTGCCAACACCAACACGTTGAGATACCTGGCTTGTTGAAGAAGTCAGGTATCTTTTAGTTCGTAACTTACTTAAGATTTCTATATATTATAAATGTTGCTCGATCCAAGTATTGTTAAAAATTAATTCATAAATGCGGTTGTGGATTTTTAAATAACTATCTTGCTTGACTAATAACCCTGATAATATCAATTCTCGTTCTTCGAGGCTATCAACAGGCTTCACCTTTCCTTGCTCTAGAATTCGTCGATAGAGTTCTAGCATTGCAGCGGCTTGTCCATCGCCTTTGAGGATGCGATCGCGAATTGTTCTTAAATGTTCTGGTTCATCCTGGGATTCCCAATTTTCTATAATATTTGTACGGATTAAATTTTCAGTCCATGCTTTTTCACTTTTTTCGGGTAGAGAAGATGATAAATTACGAATGAGTTTACAAATCTTTTGAGTTAAAAACGGCTGCCCGTTAGTCCAAAACAACACTTCTTTGAGTACTGCTTGGGGGTTGCTCACTTTGTCTGCTAGTCCTTGCAGTAGTGGTTGAGCTTCATGCATTTGGAAGCCATGGAGTTGAATTGCCTGACCAATATTAAAAGGCGTTCTCCGATAATCAGTGATAAAATCGCCAGGAGTAGCAACACCAAATAAGGCAAAACACAAGCGTTTGTATTCTGAATTAATAGAGCGTTGATTATAGCAAGAGCGAACTAAGGCAAAGAAGTCATTAACTTGAAAATCTAAACCTAAAACACTATCAATTTCATCTAAAAAGATAACTATTTTCGGTGCTAGAGTATTATCTGGTAATTTCACTTCCCTTAACAACACTTCCTCAAAAAATCTACTCAATCGTTGTACAGGAGAAATATCTAGCCGCTCTTGCCACCAAGCTTTTAAATTAACTTTATCTAGCAGGTCAAAACTTTGCCACAACTCCACAGCTAATCCTTTGTACCATTGCTCTGGGGTGATGTTTTCGTTGCCAATTCGTGTCATATCGATGGCTGCACAACAAAAACCCTCTTGCTGCAAGTGGTGCATCATCCGCACCATGAGACTTGATTTGCCCATCTGTCGAGTATTTAGAATGTAACAAAACTCTCCATTTTTTAATGCTTTGTAGAAATAACGGTCTGCGGAACGCACTACATAAGTAGGAGCATCAATTGGCAAACTGCCACCAACTTGATAATCATATGTTGAGGCTTGTTCGGCACTTTTGAGCAGCGCATTTTCAAATTCTAATTTGGCTTGAGTGGCTTTGAGAATTTCTAGGGTTTGTGATAGTTCTTGGGTACGTTCTTCTACTTTTTGTTCTAGGGTGGCGTAGAGGCGAGAATTTTCAATAGAAATAGCGGCTTGGCTAGAAAGGATATTTAAGATTTGGACGCGAGCTGGTGTGAATGCCCCCGTTGTGAGATTATTTTCTAAATATACAATGCCACTTAATTTGCCTTGATTGAGTAGGGGAATACAAAGAATTGATTTAGGTTGAGTGGCGACAATATAGGAGTCACGGATAAATTGTCCCTCATGAACAGCATCATTGAGAACTACGTTTTCTTGGGTGCGGGCGACATAGTTGATGATGGCGGTTGAAAGTAAGGGAGTTTGGCTGGAGGCATCCAGTGATTCTACTGGGATGGATTGTAGTATGGTGACATGATCAGAATTTACGGTGGCGATCGCTTCAATCACCCAGTTTTCATGATTATGCAGAAGCAGAAAGCCTTTTTCAGCGCCTGCATTCTCAATCATGATTTTCATCAATTTTGCCAGTAACTTGCTGAGAACAATTTCTTCAGCTAGGGCTTGAGATGCTTTAATAACCGTTGTTAAATCCAGTATTTCTCCATGGCTACCAGTAGTCGAAATAGTTGTGCTGAGGTTCTTAGCTTTCTCTTGATTTGTAGTTCCTATAAAATATTGTGGATATTCGTCTTCTAATTGTTTGACTTTGGCTTTAGCGCCCCAGCGAGTGTAACAATGGTGGGCATTTCTCAAATACAACTGACCAATTTCTTCTCTACCAAGGTCAAGATAAAATTCTGCGGCTCGTTCATAAGCTAAAGCTTCTTCATGAAGAAATTCATATTTTTTTGCACCTTGAATAGCTTTTTCGTATAATTCTTGTGCTTGCCAATATTGACATAACACGCGTGCTTTTTCAGCTGCCACTAAATCATATTTATGTTGAAAATTTGCTGGGCATTTATTAGCCCATATTCTCATTTTATCTTGATTTTTATCTACTTCCTCAATAAATTCCTTTTGCTGATTTTTCTCACAATTATTATAATTGACAATTAAACTCAAAGAAAAGTAGAAATTATGCTGTGAAGCAGGTAGAAATAAGCTGCAAGCCTTCACATACTTTTCTGCATTAATTGCGTTAGAAGCAGCCTCAATATAATCTTTAAAAAAATAGCAGGAAATTGTTGCAGCAAAGTATCTGATAAATAACAACCATTCGTTATTATCTTGGGTTAAATCTTCCAAAAATATATTTGCTTTGTGTACTAATTCTACTACAATGCTTTGGCATATTTTAATATAATTAAGTGAATATTTTTGCCGCAATTTCAATATTTGTCTGGTATATTTCGTATAACTATACTCAACATCTTCTAAATTATCCCCTCTAAAAAACTGGATAAGGCAATAGTCTATGGCTGTGTAACTAGCGTATTCATAGTCTCCTGCGTCTATACCTATTTGAAATGCTTTTAGCAATTTTTCTTCTATAATTCTATTTTGAATAGACTCTTTCCACTGCCATAATGAAAAATAGTAAACATGAGCTACTAAGGCTTCTAATTTAGGGATGTTGAATTTTCTAAGTAGTTTTACAGATAGATTACCAAACTCAAATCCTAAATCAGTATCTCCGCTGGAACATAAAATCATTCCATAAAGAATATATATGCTAGGAGATTGAGAAGGATTTCCATATTGAAGACAAAGATGTACCTGAATTAATATAACTAAAATAAATAAGGAAAAATTTATAGTAATTGTAGCAGTAACCATCTGCTGTAGTATTAGTACTATGGCAGTAGGCTGTAAATCATTCATTAAATGGTAGTTAATTAAATCTTTTATATTTATATTATTCAATAATAAATTTATATCTTTTTGTTTTTGGTTAATTTCTTTTTCTATTTCACTTGCTTTGGTTGGTAAATATACTCCTAATTCTGCTAAAGCTTTTTGCCCAGTATCTATGATCTTTCCTGGTTGTAATTGAGCATAATACGACAAGTTAATTATCTGGTATACTCTTATTTTTTCGAGATTTTGTTTAGTATATTTGAGAATTATTTTAGACAAGTATTCTACTTGTTCAAATTTTGTAGTTAGAGCAAGTACTTCCAAATATTCTATATATATTTCAATAGTTAATTCATATTTATTCTCCCAGCTATTTAAGGCTAATGCTTTTACCCCATTTTCTAAATATTTCAAAGCTGACTCATAAGCTGTTGACATTTTTGCTTTTTTTCCAGCCTGAAGATTTAATCTAGCCAACTCATCTTTTTCTAGTTGCTCACTAATCAAATCCATTCCTTCATTAAGTTGGTTGACGATATTAAAAATTTTTTCTGCCAACTCATCTTGTTGAATATTTTTCAATAAATGACGACCTATTTGTAGATGAACCGCTTTTTTATCTTCCTCTTGAATTAGAATATAAGCTGCTTGTTGAACTCTGTCATGTAAAAATTGATAAGGTACAAATTTAGGATATTTTTGTAACAGTTCTTCCTGATCCCATAATAAGTGTACTTTATAATCATTACTTAATGGAACAATCAATCCTTCTTGGACAGCAGGCTGTAATTCTTGAGAGGTAAGTGTTTGGGATTTTTTATTGACGACTGAAAGAACTTCTAAGGTAAATTTATGTCCTATACAAGCAGCTAATTTCAAAACATTCTGAGTATTTTTATCCAGATTTTTAATTTTGCTCACCATTAAATCAACTATATTATCAGTTATTGCAACTCTATGAATTTGCTCAATATCCCACTGCCAAAATACATTCTTTTTGTCTTCATCGTTTAGAGTAAATTGTGAATGCGGAGCCTTAAAGACCAATATTTTTTTTTGATATAGTGTTTGCAGTAATTGTTTCAAAAAAAAGCAATTACCACCAGTTTTTTTATTCACTAACTCTGCTAGAGGTTTTGCATATTCTCTTGAACAATTTAGGGTATCAGCTATTAATTGTTTGATATGGCTTAGTTTCAAAGGATGAAGAATAATTTCATTGATTCGCACATCTGCCTTTTGAATTTTCTCTAAAGTATACATCAAAGGATGAGTAGGACTAACTTCATTATTACGGTATGCTCCTATTATCAATAAGTAGTGAATATCGTAATTAGTTATTAATGACTCAATCAAATTTAATGATTGTAAATCTGCCCATTGTAAATCATCCAAGAAGATGACTAATGGGTGTTCTTTTTGGCTAAAAATGCTAATAAATCTCTCAAAGAATAAATTAAAGCGATTTTGTGCTTCATCTGCTCCTGTTTGCTCAATAGGTGTCTGTTTGCCAATAATTTTTTCTAACTCAGGAATTACATCAATGATAATTTGAGCATTATCTCCTAAAGCTTCTGAAATTTTCTCTTTCCAAGTTTGTAACGAAATTTTTGATTCACTCAAAAGTTGACGGATTAAGTCTTGAAAAGCCTGCGTGATTGCTGCATAGGGAATAGTCCTTTGCAACTGGTCAAATTTGCCATGAATGAAATATCCTTGTTGACGGGTAATAGGTTTATGAATTTCATTAACTAAGGCAGATTTGCCAATACCTGAATAACCAGAAACCACTATTATCTCAGTAGTACCTTGGCTGACTCGCTCAAAGATAGTTAAGAGTTGAGTAATTTCCTGTTCTCTTCCATATAGTTTTTGCGGAATACAAAACTTATCCGAAATATCCTGACTCCCCAAAGAAAATGGAGGGATTTGTTTTAGAGTCTTTAATTGCTGGAGACACATTTCTAAATCAGCCTTAATTCCCCAAGCACTTTGGTATCGTTCTTCTGGAGTTTTAGCTAACAACTTCATGACAATATTAGATATTGTCACAGGAATTGAGGAAATTAATTCATGAGGTGTTTTTGGATGTTGCGCGAGATGACAATGGACTAATTCTACCGGGTCATTGGTTGTGAAAGGAAGTTGATGAGTCAATAGTTCATATAAAGTGACCCCTAGAGAGTAAAAGTCACTGCGGTAATCTATGCCTCTATTCATTCTCCCAGTTTGCTCTGGGGCAATATAAGCTAATGTTCCTTCTAATTGATTGATGCTGATGCTGCAAAGCACTTGATTTTCTTCGGATAAACTGGTAGAAATCCCAAAATCAATTATTTTGAGTTGTTCAGTTTTTCGGTTATAGATAATATTGGAAGGATTAATGTCTTTGTGGATGATATTATTAGTATGAATAGCTGCCAACCCCTCAGTAATCTTGATAGCAATAGCTAGAAATTTTTCTAAGGCAAAGTGATGTTTGGATATTAATAGATTTAGCGATTGACCATCAAAATCTTCCAAGACTATTGCTAAACTATTTTGATACCGAAGTAACTCATAGGTTTTGATAATGTGTTTATCGTTCAATGAACGAGTAATTTCATATTCTTGTTTATATCGAGTTAATTCTGAAGGACTCGGGTAATTTTCTTTCAGTATTTTCAGGATAATATTTTGATTGTCTGTCTTGAAAATACCTCGATAAACCAGTGAGTTAGCACTTTCATATATTTTTTCATTTATCTGATATTGTGTTATATTTATCATATTTTTAGTAAATACTTATTTTGTTATGTATTAGCTTTTATCGGATTGAAAATTTAAATTATTCTCTAGATAGCTAACCTTAATCATTAGAGTTTATTTTTCGGTAAATCTCTGTAATAGTAGTTGTTAAAACTTGATATTCTTCTTTAGTAGATGTTGTCATTATTTGTGACATCCATGTATCACAGCTTTTACATATCTGTCTATTTTCTAACTGATTAAGTATTAAATCTTGTCTGAGTCTGTTAAATAAATCTCCACACCAAATATTTTTCAGTGTTTGTTCATTATAATTGCCTAAACTTTCAATATTCTGCTCAAACCCAAGTCTAAACAAGGTTTCAATACAGTAGTATATTTTGCCGTCAGGTAAAACTGTAATTTCCGTGAAAGGGAACAAACAAGGCCAGCGCCCACCTGCTTTTTGTCTGTAATATTGCAATTTACTATTACCAGCTTTATTCATGGTTTCAAGACGCATATTACTTTCTTTATACTCAGCAAGGTTCAATATAAAAATAGCATTTATTTTTGATAACCAATACTCTCGAAACTGTTTTTCTTCTTCAAGAGATACATTTTTGTTTCTCACAAAAGATGTTCTAATTTCACAGCCAATATTCAATCGATCTCGGAGTTTAATAAAATTAATAACATTAGATATAATTGTATTAAAATCGGCTCCCCGAACTTTTCTATAAGTATCTGGAGTAGCAGCATCAATACTAATATCAATGCTGGTTAAACCAGCTTCCAATAATGCTTGAGACAAAGTTTCATCTAACAGTTGTCCATTAGTTGTGATATGAACTCTGGGAACTCCTTGCTGTCTACAGAGTTGGACAAATTCTACAAGTTTAGGATGAAGTATTGGCTCTTCAATACTACCAATTATGATGCCAATTTTTCCTTTTCCACATTCTTTGGCTAATTTCTGCATCATCTGCCAAGACATTGCTTTCTTACCTTTGAAAAAGTCTGTGCTATGAGTTTGTTTTAACTCTGCACTATGGTAAGGACACATGACGCATTTGAGATTACAAGTATTCCCCACGATTACTCTAACATAGGAGGGTTTGACTGCTACTCCATAATGGTTAGCAAAGTAATGTAGCTGTTCATCAATATCAGTTTCAGAAATGAGAGTATAAGATATTTTTGGAAAAAAAATTTCTTGAGTTTGAAGTTCAATTTTTTGGCGTAATTGCTCCCAAATATGAATTAATTCTTGCGGATATAAATATGCCAGTATGGGATAGGGGGGTAAACCTAATTCTGATGCGACTGGTAGGATAGGTTGGAAAGCTATGATTTTCTTTTGTGCTTTTGCTATTGTTAACAGTTTTTCTATAGTTTTTGGATGTAAGGGAACATTATGATTGGGAATTTCCAGTATCATTTCTGGTATTTCCCAATCAAAGTTTTTTTGATTTGGTAATAGTTTTTGAGGATCTTTAATAATCATATATAGGTAATTTTATTAATTATTAAGTATTGTTTAAAGTCTCAAACAAAAGCCTTTTTTACATAATGTTTCAAGAATTTATATGTCTACATTTTTGAGGGGCAATAATCACTAATTATTGCCCGTATTCGTTATTAACGTTATAGCAGTTCCTGTTCTAGTGAAGTACAACCTAACATTTGATTTATAAGCTTTATAAGCTTTGTATATGTACCTCATCTACTAGGAAACGCTGTCACAATCTTAATACCCCAAATTACAACATCTTGTCATTTAAGTACAGGTTGTAGGAATATAAGGGTTTGGTGAACAGTATGGCTTTTCATCAGAAGGAGAATCTATCCATTCTTCTAATTCTCTCATAGCCAGTGGTGCCGTTCTATCAGATTCACTATTTGAAATTATAGGACGTGGAGGGTAGGGAATGTGGCAAATCAACTTTCCCGTGTCGCGCTGAATATCCGAAATCAGGCCTTCAAAAGCATTATATATGACTTTTGTATCCCAATATTTCCTATATGATGGGTCGAATATAGGAAGAAAGCCTTCTCGATCTCCAAAGGCTCTTAATAGTAATTTATGTGCTTCCTTATATTCTTGCTCTCCATGCTCGTGAGCAAATAACAGGTAATAGACTTTATTATGAGGGTCTGTGAAGTATTTACTTAACTCTTCCGCAATTTCGCTACCTTGATTCAGCCATATATAAGCAATAACTTGAGAAAGCTTTTTGCTCATTTCCAATAGTTCTTTGACTGGGATTATTTTTTTGATTTCTTCTTCTTTTATCTCACTACATGTTAAGACAAAATTTCTATTTCCAACCATGAGAATTCTCCTTTTTTGATTTAGTAAATTTCATCGGTACAAGTTTAAAGATTTATTTGCTTTTAGAGATATACCAAGATATTTTAATTAATCTTTGATAATCACAAATAAATTTTAGTTTATGTACAGTAATAGAACCGAGCCGGATTATCCCAAACAATCTTTTGCACTGTTTCTTGAGATAACTGCTCCTCAAGCTCTAGAACTTTTTTCACAACCTCCGGCTGATGATCCATGTGAGGGTAATCAGAACCGAAGATTAAGTTATCTGAACCAATGTATTCGATAATTCGAGCCAAGTAAGGTTCAGAAGGTTCAATGGCCACAAAACACTGACGATAGAAATACTCCGACGGCTTGATTGTGACATGATTTTTCACCTCAAAATATAAATTTTTGTACTCTTCATCCAGTCGCCAGAGCCAGTAAAGAAGCCAACCGCAACCAGACTCTAGAAAACCCACTCGCAAGCGAGGGTGACGTTATTAATATTAGGTACTACAACTCATAGGTATATAAGGAAACGGAGGTGTGTAATTCCTTAAGGGTAAATATTTATTCTCTGATTGAGAATAGAAAGGAAATTCTCCACCTTCATCTTCAGCATAAGCCCATCTTTTAATATGATCAAAAGGTAAGTTATCCTCAGAAGGGATTGGAGGATAGGGAATAGTGAGCGGAGCATGAATAGAATATTCATCTGGGCTTACTATTACTTCGGTGACAAGACCTGTAAATTGATTTAGAGATATATCTACTCCAAACTTGATAACTATCTCAGCTGTACTGAAAATGGGTGGAGAAATTTGATAGTAATAGTCTTGATTATCAATTTGAAACTTATAATATGCCTGCCCTGCAAGCAAGAGACTCAAAGCAACATTTTGCCAAGCTCTGTTACTAGGCAAAATTAAAAATCTTGTTTCTGGCTCTGTTAAATTAAAGTGCAGCTGATGATAGATTGAGGGGTCATCTACTTCAATCTGGATAGGAGTAGATCTGTAATCGGAAAGGAAAATGTACCTAGCTATCAGACCATTTAAGATATCAATTGGTAGGATACTATCTACTTGAAAAGTATTACTTATAAGTTCCCCCCATTCACCCTCTACAAATTTAGTCCATAGACCATTGTTCTTCTGTGCTATTAAGTAGCTATGCCATGTTTTCGCAATTAACTGAGATAGTTTTCGGGCAATCAATAGCCTTCGAGATGTATCATGAAAATTAGTTATTTTAGTAATTTCATCAGTAAATACTATTGGTTCTTTACCAAATAAAGCCTCTAGGAAATTTGTGCTTAAAGTTACTCCTGGTGAGGGCAACTGAGATCCTATATTATTTGTTTCTGTGTTTGAGATCGAGTTAGTTTTAAAACTTTTAAATTCTCTTCTTGTTTTAGTGACTACCGTTGATTTAATACATTGTCTACCTGGAGGATTTGGTTGAGAATATTCAACTAATAGTATTTGATAATAGACATCATCAGGTGTTTTATCATCTGGTAAAAACGCACTATAGCTAGTCATTATGAGTGTCTCCTAGTTGAGTGTAGGTAAAATTGACAAATTTTCAAGCTAAATTGTAAAAACGGCTGGGATTATCCCAAACAATTTTGTTTACCGTTTCTTGAGATAATTGTGTATGTAGATCTATAACTCTATTCACAACGTCCGGCTGATGATCCATGTGAGGGTAATCAGAGCCGAAGATTAAGTTATCTGAACCGATGTATTCGATAATTTGAGCTAAGTAAGGTTCAGAAGGTTCAATGGCGACAAAACACTGACGGCGGAAATACTCGGACGGCTTGATTTTGACTTGATTCTTAACCTCCCAATATAAATTTTTGTACTCTTCATCCAGTCGCCAAAGCCAGTAAGGAAGCCAGCCGCAACCAGACTCTAGAAAACCGACTCGCAAGCGGGGGTGACGTTCTAGCACTCCGCCTTCAATCAAGGCTAATAATGCCATCATCTGTTCCATCGGATGAGAACAAGCGTGCATAGCAAAACGAGTATGAAATCTATCTGCGCCTGTAGTAGGTAAACGGCTATGAGTGGCTTCATGAATTCCCACTGCTATGTCTAATTCTTCGCAGGCTGACCAAAATGGCTCATAAATAGGATCGCTCAATAGTCGTCCTTTAACGGGGTTAGGGCGTAAAAAGACAGATTTCCAGCCAAAATCGGCTATACGATGTAATTCTGACACCATTTGCTCTGGTGCATGAAAATTAATTGCTCCTACTCCTTTCAATTTGTCTGGAGCATAACTACAAAATTCTTCGTATAACCAACTATTGTAGGCATGGGTAAACGCTCCTACAACTTCTTTTGGCATACTATCAATAGCAAAAAGCCAGAGTCCAATAGTTGGATAAATAAAGGCTATATCAACTCCCATCTCCAACATTGCTTGCAGGTGAGATTCTACATCGTAGCGATGAAAATAAGCATTGGGATGAGCCTGCATCATCTGCCTATTTCCCTCTTCTCGCACTTGTGGGGATATTTTTTGTGTAATGTCTTCCCCTTGAATTTTCATGTCTAGTGAGGGTGCAAAGTGCCGAAATTCAGGGGCGAGGTACTTGGCCCATATCTGCGGAGGCTCTATAACATGGGAATCAGCATCAATAATTTTGTATCCATGCAGCATAGTTATACTAATTCGTAATTCGTAATTCGTAATTCGTAATTCGTAATTAAGAAAGTCGGATATGGTCTGGTTTTTGGGGTTTGAATGTGTTGCCGAATTTTAGAGAATTGGTATTAAACCTATAGAGTTTGTGACAGTAACACAGTCATATGAGACTCCTATTTGATTGGTTGAAAAAATTCTGTAGCCTATTCCCTATTCCCTGAATGTAAATTACATCCACATGGGATAGGGGTTGAGTTGTTCTTCTTTTAGGGGCTTCTGCAACCAACCCATTTTTACGGGAACATCATAAAGCCTTCCTGAATCTAATCGTTTCCACATATGGCGCATTCCTGGCACAATTACTTTAGCTACTCTCAGTCCAATATCGGGGCGAGTCTGATCAAGAACGAGCATTTCTAGACCATTTTTCTCGACGATTTGTTGGCAAAGTTTGACATCTTCTAAGAGGTCGTCACTTGCCATTTGAGGATAATCTGCATAGACTTTGGGAACACTTTGATTAGGAACTAGATAAGGTTGATTTGCTATAGTTGCAGATTTCCACCATTCTAGAGCTAGGGAATCCGCAGATGGAGGGTATTGGGTACTACCATCTGCTTTAGCCGATAAAACGTTAGGCAGAATTTGGTTAACCTCCGTTAAAGCTCGACTAATAGCAAGCTTCGGGTCAAAATGGGCACCATAACCTAAAACAATGTCTTCTACTTCTCGATTTGTTCTGCGACTAATAGCAGCAAAAGCAGGAATATTGAGATCGCTAGTAATATCTAACACCCACAAGTCCCTGTCAATTGCTTGGTAATATTTTTTCAAGCTTTGAAAATAAGGTTCATCAAAACTATCTAAATCTACCTGAGATTTTGGCAGCCGATTATACCACCACAATGCTACACAGTCCCGTTCAACTAATTCCATGAATCCTTGAAGAATAGCCTCTTCAAGGGTATTACCTGCGGCACAGCCATTGGAGTCTGCCCAACAATCAGCTTGGTAGGATTGGGGATAGCCATAATAACAGTAAGCTGTGGGTAAATATTTAAATTGCTTGTGGGTTAAAGACCAAACTGGTGTCCAATCGATTTCTCTTTCTATATCAAAAGGTTCTGGGACTTTTTGAAACCAACCTTGACACTCGGCATTCCATTGGTGGCGATGCTCGTATTGCTGTTGACTGAAGTTCATACAAGCATTAGGATGAATGGCGCGATCGCCCAATTTTTGATAACTATTTCTACATCTAATTTCATCTCCCTGAAATACCCCCGAATAGCGTTCTATCGCTTCACAAAAACCGCTAGCCCTTGCTTGGATATCAGTCCTACCTTTGCCTGCACTTCTACCCCCGATGTTTTGCCGTAAGCTGTTTAAATCGTCAAAGATACTGATAAAATGATGCTTTGCTACATAGGTATGGGTTAAGCCATTCCCTGGTATTTTGCTGAGTTCTCGGACAACGCCCGTAATGGGGCTGATATGATGTTGGTATTTTCTGATGGTTTCTTCTGGTGAACAATACCGATGTCCTCCGTCTGTAATAAAAGTTTTCTGACGGGGTTCTAAAACAACGGGTAGGGGTTTGTTCTCCAATTCATGATCTATCTGCTTACAGCTGGGACATTGGGGACGCTTCACAAGTGTGTGGTCTTGGTTTTGCAGATTCAGGGTATCATAGGTTACTAAAGTTCCTTCTAATCGGGGATTTTCTCCTTGAACAATCCACTTAAAAACTTCTGTAGCTGCTATTCCTAGTGCAGTTTGCACTGTCGAAGCTAGGAACCCTAGAGGAGGGGATAAGGAAATTTGTTTATGCCTTTGAATAAAACTTTCAACGGGTCGATTATCTCGCAAACGGTGTGCCAGACATTCCCAACACCCGGTTTTGTGGGGATGAAATATAGGCCCTATCCAGATGATTGTTCCCAAGGGGTTGACTAGCATCCAGGGAGATTCAGACTTTAATGCTTGTTGATTAAATTCATCTAGTTGAGGGTCGAGGTAATCGTCAGTTAAGAAGACTGTAAAATCTCCAGTATCAGCTACTTGGATATTCAGAGATTTCAGGATAGCGATGAAGTCCTCCGTAGCAAGTCCTTTAGTAGCTTTAACTGCCACTTTAGTTGATTGCAACCGTCGGGTAGCCACAGCAGGAGTAATGTTGAGATGATCACAGAAGATGGCTACGTGCGATCGCACTGAGTCATCTTGTTCAACCACATAACCCTGTTGTTCCATTTGGAAGAGAACATGTTGGGCTTTGATAGTAACATTCAGAATATTCTGAAAAAAGTCGGCTGTTTGCAAAGAAGCTTGTTGTTCTTGCAATAGTTCCAGTTGAATGATCTCTAGAATTTCTTCAACACTCAGATGACCATCTCGTAGTAAAGAAGCTACACGACAAGACAAGCGATCGCTCAACAAAACTGTCTCTCTCTCTGATAAGAGAAATACTTGGTCTGGCTCTATGGTTTCAATGGAGTAACCAGGCTTGAAACTTGGTTTATGAATCATTTTTACTAATGAGTGGAGTAATTCACATCAGACGCGATTTGTCAACGCTAGCTAGAGCAATGGTGACAACAAAAATAGTAAAATCTTTCATATCTTGGGCAAAGTTTATTAATATTTCTGTCTTTTTTATCTATCTTTAGCGCGATTTATTAAAATTCATCCCTCTAAAGATAGAGCAATTAAACTGTTAATTGCTCTAATGTAACAGCTTTTGGAATAAATTAAAAGTGAGTGAATTTTGTCAATAAATTTTGGAATAGAAATAAATCTATAAGTTTTCGGATAATATTCGCTAACGTAGTGGCTCCTAGAAAGCTGTCATGGGGGTTCAAAGTTCCCTACTTCTTTTGGCGATCGCGAAACCATTGCAGACGTGTTTGAATACGCTTATATGTTTCAAGGTGTGGATGCTGCTGATTAATGATGATTGACCAGACTAGGGCACAAAATGTACGGGCTTCAATACATAAATCCAGTTGTTCGCCGTCAATAGAAGCTTCATAACCATTGAATGCTGCTGTTGCCTTATCTGTATTTGTTTTGAAGATACGAGAAGATGCAACTAGGCAGGCTAGATCCCAACCCACAGGCCCCATGAAAGTATCTTCCCAATCACCCCACAATAACCCGCGATTGGTGTTCAGCACGTTATCGAGATGTGCATCACCATGTAGCGGTTGCATTGGTAATTGCTTAAGTCTGCTGTTACATCGCTGACTGATTCGATGCAACATATCTGCGTCGCTAGGGTGGAGTACTGCCTCAGTTGTGAGCTTTTTGAGAATGCGTTCAGCCTCTGTGATCCCTCCAAGGATTGGAAGTTCTCCTGGAAAATCCTTGAGTGCTTCGTGGCAAATCCGCAGTGCGCGGCCAGCTACATGTGGGTCTACTGGCTCATCCAATTCCTGAACAAACTCCCAGAAGCTCAACACCTTGGTCTGGTGTTGATGGGGGCCGGGTTCAATCTCTGTATTGGGAGGTATGACAGGTGCGCCAGCAGCTACAAGATAACGTGATACTGCAACTTCACGAGCCAACCACGCTGCACCTTGGCGGATAATAGCTGTTGTTGTCGCCACTCGTGCAACCACCGAAGTAGGGTGCAGATGTAAAAGCACATTGCTGCGATCGCCCAGAACGATCGCTTGCTCAAATGCCAGTCCTTGCTGTTTTGCGACCTCACTAGCAGCGTTTATGGCAAGTTGTAAGCGTTTACTATGGGTTGTTTCCATTGTGAATACTGGTGGTATGATGGATGGGCTATTCGGTAATAGTAATTAAATTCGTAATTCGTAATTAAGAAAGTCGTAATTAAGAAAGTCGTATGACTGCCACTGCAAATATTTCTAATAATAATTCTTCTGGTATTGCTCACACTTTATTTGTGTGTAAAACCTGTGCCAGTGTTTGGCAAGACGGAAAACGTCAAGGTGAGAGTGGAGGTGAAAAACTCCTACGGCAGCTTCAGCAGCTTGCACAAAATTGGGATTTACGGGATGATTTCCCTATCCAAGAAGTGGAATGTATGAGTGCTTGTAACCGTTCCTGTGTGGTGGCTTTTGCTGCTGGTGGCAAGTTAACATATTTATTTGGTGATTTAACTGCTGATGGTAGTGCATCTGCTGTACTGGAATGTGCTAGTCAATACTATGCGAAGCCTGATGGTTTATTGCCTTGGTCGGAGCGACCTGAAGCTTTGAAAAAGGGTGTTCTGGCAAGGATTCCACCCTTGGGTTGATGAGAGGGATTTAGCGAACCACCCTTCGGGTGACGCTCGCAAGCTCGCTAACGCTACGCTAACGCCAGTCCCCCATCGTGACGGAAGCCGCCAAGACGGGGGCTGGACTCACAGAGGCGCAGAGAACGCAGAGAAAGCTATGAGGCGGGTTTTGATTCTGGGTGGAACGGGAGATGCTGCTGAATTGGTTGCTAGAGTTGCGACTATCCCAGGAGTTGAGGCGATCGCATCTCTAGCCGGTCGCACCCGTGAACCATCAACTTTAGTTGGTAGTGTGCGGATTGGCGGCTTTGGTGGTGCTACTGGTTTGGCTGACTATTTGCGGGAAATGCATATTGATTTGCTCATTGATGCTACCCATCCCTTCGCTGCTCAAATTTCTGAGAATGCAGCAACTGCTGCAACTGAAGTGGGTATCCCGCGTCTGATGTTGATTCGTTCCCCTTGGGAAAAGGTAAGCGGCGATCGCTGGATAGAAGTTGAAAATACTGAGGCGGCGGCGGCTGCTTTGAAAAACCAAGCACAGAGGGTATTTTTAACTGTAGGCAGACAAGAATTAGCGGCCTTTGCTCACTTGCAGGATATTTGGTTTCTGATGCGGATGATTGACCCGCCTACTGCTGATGCTGTAGTACCGCCAGGGATGATATTGTGCGATCGCGGCCCGTTTGCGTTAGACAACGAAAGAGAAATCCTGATTCATCACAACATCGATACTATTGTGAGCAAAAATAGCGGTGGTGATGCCACCTACGCCAAAATTATCGCCGCACGGGAATTAGGATTAAAGGTTGTGATGGTCAATCGTCCAGCCATACCACCAGGGGAACAGGTCGCAGATGTTGATGGTGCAATAGTATGGCTTTCACAAAGATTATTTAAATCGGTATAGGATAAGGGTGCTAGGACTTACCAGAGAAATGCTACATAGAAATTTGCTCCCCTGCTCCCACAATTGGGAGAAGGGGTTGGGGGATGAGGGTAAGTTTTACATTCGTGCAAGAGGTCTATTGATTTATCTAGTAGTTCCCTGGTACTTAAGACTTGACTACTACCCATTGTGTAACAGGTGCCATTGCTCGCCAACCCAAAAATTTACCAATGGGTTCTGCCCTCTGAATGGCAATGCGAGTCAAATTACCACCGACTTGTTGATACCATTGAAATAAGGTTTGCTCACCTTCAACAGTCACCACATTTGCTACCAAACGTCCCCCTGGACGTAGTGCTGACCAGCAAACATTGAAGAGTCCCTCCGCTGTTACTCCTCCACCGATGAAGATGGCATCAGGTGCAGGCAAGTCTTTGAGGGCATGAGGTGCTTTGCCTTCCACAATTTGCAGGTTTGGCGTACCAAGGGCGGCGGCATTATCAGCAATATAATGTAGTCTAGAAGAATTTTGTTCAATTGCGATCGCCCGACACCGAGGATGACTCCGCATCCATTCAATAGAAATTGAACCGCAACCCGCGCCCACATCCCACAGTAACTCCCCCGGTGTGGGGGCCAAAGCCCTTAGAGTCACCGCCCTGACTTCGTGCTTCGTCAACTGTCCATCATGGTGATAGGCGTTATCTGGTAGCCCAGGCAACCTCGGCAAAGCTACAACTCCAGCATCAACAATACAATCAACAGCGATCGCATTTAAAGCAGCGATTTCGGTTTCACTCCAAGAGGCAGCCGTACCTTCTACAATTCGTTCGTGGCTACCACCCATGCGTTCTAAGACTGTAATTTTGCTACCACCATAGCCGCGTTTTGTCAATATCTCAGCCACAATTGCAGGTGTATCCTTACCCTCGCTCAAAATTAACAGCCGTGCCCCAGGATAGATGTAAGACTGGAGTAGCGAAGGTGGACGAGCATTTAAACTTAAGGTTTCTACCTCAGTTAAAGACCATCCCAGCCTGGCACAAGCGAGGCTAAAGGTTGAAGGTGCAGGGATAATCGTCATTTCTGAGACAGGAATACGCCTTGTGAGAGTTACGCCAATGCCGTAACACATGGGGTCGCCACTGGCTAACACACAGATTGACTGGCCGCGACGTTGGATAATTGCTTCTATTGAGGCGCTAATGGGAGATGTCCAACTGAGTTTTTCACGTTGATCATCTGTGGGTAACATAGCCAAATGGCGATCGCCGCCTACAATCACTTCAGCCTCATTGACAATAGAACGAGCGATCGCACTTAATCCCTGTAACCCATCTTCGCCAATACCCACAATCGAAAGCCATTTTCGTGTCATATCAATCCCCGCAAGCCCTCAACATTTTTGCATTAAACAGCGGTGCGATCGTCTAGCCTGTGTCCATAATGAAAAAGAGTGAGAGAAGAGAGCAGGGGGAGCAGGGGTAGCGGGGGTAGCTGGAGGAGCAAAAAAGTGCGTAAACACAGAGGCTTCAAAAAGGACGTATTGTTTAAGAGCGCTATGCCAGAGCGAAACAAGTATTTTTTTTGTTTCTTCCTTTTAAAAAAGGAGGCTGATTCAACCACTCACGGAGGGTATTCTCCCCCAGCTTCCCCTTCCTCCCCAGCCTCCCCAGCCCTCCTTTTCGGTGATGCGTCATTTCTGTACTTTGGCAAGAAAATATAATATCTATGCTGTCCACTGGTCTACTGTTGGCGATCCTGGTGAAAAAGATTCGGTAATTATGGAGTGGGCAAGAAGTAATGAGTATATTGTCTTTACACATGATTTAGACTTTGGTTCCTTGCTAGCTGCAACGGGTGCTGATAGTCCAAGTGTCATTCTCTTTCGCACCCAAGACTTTTGCCCAACAGTATCGAAAATTTAGTCATTTCAGCCCTAAACCAGTTTGAAACCTTACTAGAGATGGGTGCTTTGGTAACAGTTGACCAAGCCCAATCTAGAGTGCGTATTTTACCAATTAGACGTGGATAGTTAAATATCTTATTCCGTCTTTATTAAGCTAATTTTGATAGGATATAGTTCATGGTACTCGATTAAAGATAACTCAATGAACTCACTCTCAGAAATCGAAGCTGCTATTATGCAATTGTCTGAAGGTGAAATCCGGGAGTTGTCGAACTGGCTTCAAGAATATCTCAATGACTCTTGGGACAAGCAAATCGAAACAGATGCAAAATCTGGTAAATTGGATCAGTTAATACAACGTGCTAAAGCAGATATTGACGCTAACAGGGTGAAACCGTTAGATGAAGTCCTTAACAACCCCTGATTTCTGGCGATCGTATGCTGCACTGTCACCTGAAGTTCAACAGCAAGCCAGAAAAGCGTATCGCTTGTGGATTAACAATCAATTTCATCCTTCTTTGCATTTCAAAAAAGTCACAAATGATTTATGGTCAGTCCGAATTAGTGGTGGATATCGCGCACTAGCACTGAAAAGAGGAGAGGATTATTACTGGATTTGGATTGGCTCACACGATGACTACGAAATACTGATTAGTTGAAGTTAAACTAACTTGGAAGGTATTTTAATAATTCGGTTTGCATCTCCATGAAATTTATCGGCATTGATTTAGGCTGGAAATCCCAACCAAGCGGCTTATGCTGCTTAGAATGGACAGATCAACAACTGCAACTACTCGATTTAGACCGTAAAGAAGCTATTGCAGACATCCTCATTTGGATAGATCAAAGCGTACAACCAAACGAACCAGCAATTATTGCCGTAGATGCACCCACCCTCATTCCCAACGCCACAGGTAGTCGCCTACCCGACAAACTCAGCCACAAACACTTCGGAAAATATCACGCTGGTTGCTACCCAGCTAACATGAACTTACCCTTTGCAGAACGCACCGTCAACTTTGGCTTAGCATTAGAACAGCGTGGTTTTGCACACGCACCCACCATCGAACCGCAAAAACTCAGCAGATATCAAATCGAAGTTTTTCCCCATCCAGCAATAGTGCATTTATTTGGCTTAGAACGCATCCTCAAATATAAAAAAGGACGCCTCAGTGAGCGTCGCTTAGAATTAATCAAACTCCATCAATATATACTTGATATCCTACCTAATCTCGAACCTCCTCTGCGCCCTCTGCGCCTCTGTGGTTCGTTTATTCCAGAAATCCCCTCTACAGGCGCAGCCCTCAAAGAAACCGAAGACAAACTAGATAGTCTAATCTGCGCTTATATTGCAGCACACTGGTGGTATTGGGGCGAACAACGTAACCTAGTATTAGGCGATCGCACTACAGGTTACATTGTCATCCCCAAGAAAGTTAGGAGTTAGGAGTTATGAGTTGTTAATTATTAACTCCTAACTCCTCACTGTTAACTCCTAACTTTTACTCAGCCCAAGCAATCAACCTTGGTTCATAGGAACTAGACAAATATTGATGTTTCGGCAACACCCGCAAAGACAAGCCTTGCAAACCAGAGGTAGTATAAGTGATGTCAGCCGTGTAAACACTCAATTTTTGGTCATCCTGTCCTTGGAAATCCATCACTACTGGTATAGCGTTGACGATTTCACCATTGGCATCGATCGCACCTTGGTAGAGTTCTACTTGTACATCATCATTGGTCAAAGTTGACAAGTCAATTTTGGCTTTCACAGCAACGGTTTGGTTAACTTCAATATCCGCAGCTGAAGATACATCAATATCTTTGATTTTGATGTTAAACCAGTTGTCGCTGAGTTTTGCTTTCCAGTCAGCTAATTCTTTAGCTGGTGCGAAGTTCTCAGCAGTGAGGATATGACAGCGATCGCTAGCTGGGAAATAAGCCCTGAGTGCATATTCTCCCACCATCCGCGCTGTATTAAAAAATGGACAATTCAAACGAATTGCATCTTTCATTTTGGCTACCCACGGACGGGGCAAGCCATCAACATCGCGATGATCGTAAAATAGCGGTACTACTTCCTTTTCTAACAATTCGTAGAGAGCATTAGCTTCTACTTCATCTTGGTAATTGGGATCATCATAATTCTCACCATGTCCAATGGCCCAACCTGTGCGGACATAATCAGCTTCATCCCACCAGCCATCGAGTACACTTAAATTCGGCAATCCATTCATTGCAGCTTTCATCCCACTGGTACCGGAAGCTTCTCTGGGACGACGTGGTGTATTTAACCAGATATCGCAACCCGCCACCATCAACCGGGATATGTGGATGTCGTAATTGGGAACAAACACCACTTGTTTTTCTAAATGTTGTTCGCGGATAAAGTGATTGATGTCGCGGATCAGTTCTTTACCAGGAATATCTTTAGGATGTGCTTTACCTGCAATCACGAATTGTACTTTTCGGTCTTTATTACCGAGTAAAATCCGTTTGATCCTTTCAATATCACGCATCCACAGGGTAGCGCGTTTGTAGGTGGCAAAGCGACGGGCAAAGCCGATGGTTAAAACGTTGGGATCTAAAACTTCTTGGGCTTGGGCAATTTCTGAGGCAGAAGCGCCGCGATCGCGTAAGTGCTTGACTAGATGGTCGCGCACATACAATATCATATCTAAGCGGCAGCGTTCATGGTTGCGCCATAATTCCTCATCGGGTATTGCGTCCATCCGTTCCCACAATTGGCTATCGGGTGGTGCTGATGACCAATTTGGGCCGAGATAGCGATCGTACAACTCCTGAGTTGATTTAGCAACACAACTACGGGCATGGACACCATTAGTAATTGCTGCGATCGGTACTTCTTCTACGGGGACTTTCTTCCACAAACCCTGGAACATTTGCCGGGACACCACACCATGCAGCTGTGCTACACCGTTAGAAAATGTTGCCATCTTCAACGCCAACACCGCCATGCTGAAAGGCGCAGATAAATCACCTGTGTTCTCACGCCCCAATCCTAAAAATTGCTCTTTGGGTAAGCCGAAGATTTCTGCATAGTACCCCAAATAGTACAAGATTTTGTCCGGTGCGAACAAGTCAATTCCTGCTGGCACTGGTGTATGGGTAGTAAAGATGTTGCTGGAAGCCACAACTTGTTTGGCTTCGGCATAATTTAACCCCTCTTCCTGAATCAGGATGCGGATGCGTTCTAAAGCTGAGAATGCCGCATGACCTTCATTCATGTGGTAAGCGGTGACGTTATATCCCAGCGCTTTCAACATCTGTACACCACCGATACCCAGCATCATTTCTTGGTGGATACGCATATCGATGTCACCACCGTACAGTTGATCGGTGATGTCGTGGTCATAAGGGTTATTAGGTTCAATGTTGGTGTCCAACATATACAGTGGTACCGTTCCCACCTGTACACGCCACACTCTCGCATACACCTTGCGTCCTGGATAGTCTACCGCAATCCGTAATTCTGAGCCATCAGGATTGCGTTCTAGGTGCAAGGGCATATTATAGAAATCGTTGATTGGGTAGCGTTCTTGCTGCCAGCCGTCAGCGTTGAGATACTGGGCAAAGTATCCTTGCTGATACAGTAAGCCCACACCCACCAGCGGTAACCCTAAATCGCTAGCAGATTTGAGGTGATCTCCCGCCAGAACTCCCAAACCGCCAGAATAGATAGGTAAACAATCTACCAGTCCAAATTCAGCCGAAAAATAAGCATAGCATTCTTTTGGCTTATGACTGCGTTGTTTTTGATACCAGCTGCGCTCCTGCAAATAATCTTCTAATTGGCGATTAGCTCGATCCATTTGGGCCAGAAAGCCCTCGTCCTCGACAACTTCCAAAAGTCGTACTTGAGAGATAGTACCCAGCATCAAAACCGGATTATGATGGCTGGATTCCCACAAGTCTGGGTCTAAGCGACGAAATAAATCTTTAGTCTCAACGTTCCAATCCCAGTGCAAGTTATATGCCAGCCGCCGCAGCGGTTCGAGTCGCGGCGGTAGTGAGGGGGATACGTTGAATGTGCGAATAGGCTGCATAGGTTGGCAAAACTCCTAGTCTAGCTATGGCTATTGTTGACTGTCTTTACCCAATGTTGCCAATTCTTTATACTGTGTTTGTGAAATTGCTCTGACTTTGTTAAGAATTGAAAACAATTGTAGCCTTCGCTGCTAAAGTTGACACCAAGGCTCTTTCTAAGTCTATGTGTATCTTTAAAGGATGTACTGAGTATATTAAAATTTAATTATTTTCTAGCTTTTCATATTTCAATGCATATAATTTGAAACTTACGGTAGATATTTATATTTATTTTAGATTTAATTCATTAATTGCTATTAGCTAACTCTAGGAAATAATAACTGTTGACTGATGACTGTCAACAGTCATTAATTCCCATGCCCCATGCCCCATGCCCAATGCCCAATGCCCAATGCCCCATGCCCAATTCACACCAAACCGTTAATTATATTCTGAATTGAGTAAGCTAGAGTAGGCTACTGCGATACCATTTTTATAATGTAATTCACATCACATGAGCTTATGGAGCCAGACTCTTTACCAACCGAGGTAATTCTGACGCACCCGCGTCAGTCACTCGGCAAAGTCCAACTTGATTGGACACCTCAACCTGGAAACTATCTAGATTTTGAAGGTAAAACCTACGCTGTTTTAGAACGCCGCCACAGATATCAATTTAAATCAGGGCGTTACCGCTTGAATAATATAGCCATTTACGTCCAGTCTGCTAAAAGACCAGCAGAAAAAACTTTAGTCGAGGGACGTTGGGTAATTGGTGATGCCACCTGTTGTTATAATGCTCATTCGGAAATTATTCGCTGTGCAGTCAACCCAGAGGGGCCTTGCAAGTCTTGCCGCTTTTATGAGAAGTTAGGAGTTAGGAGTTAGGAGTTAGGAGTTAGGAGTTAAGAGTTAGGAGTAAAAAATTATCTCCCTCATCTTCCTCATCCCCCTCATCTCCCCATCTCCCTCATCCCCCTCATCTCCCCTTTCACTAAACACCAACACCAAATACTTCGCCAACAGTTAGGCGAGTACCATTAACAAAATCCCATCCCGATTGGGGACGTTTGCCGGCTGGTTGAACTTTTTGTAATAGTAACAAACCTTCACCAGTTTGGACGATCGCTCCTATTCCCTTGGCGATGCTTACTACTTCTCCTGGGCTACCGGATATATTTGATAAAGGCGGCAATTTCTTTTGGATTTTCTCTAATTCTATTGGTAGCTCGCCATCGTAAGCACAACCAAGGGGAATGGTAGCTGTAATTTTTAATGGTTGGCTGCGAAAGCTAGCAATACAGTTTGGGTAAAAGGCTCTAATTTGATTATGTAGTTGAATAGCACTTTTTGACCAATCTAACTGATAATCCTGTTTTTGAATCAAAGGTGCATAAGTCGCTTCAAAATTATTTTGTGGAACAGGTTCAATTTCCTGACGTTCCAGCTTGAAAAGGGTTTCTAGCAATAAATCTCCACCAATTGTAGATAACCTCTGGGCTAAATCTTCAGCATTATCCAGCAGTCCAATAGGCGTGGTCGCTTTTAGTAGCATTGCCCCGGTATCCATGCCAGCATCCATTAACATGGTGGTGATGCCTGTTTCTGTTTCACCGTTATACAGACACCACTGAATGGGAGCTGCACCTCGATATTTAGGTAAAATCGAGCCATGTACGTTAATACAGCCCAATTTTGGCATATTGAGGATTTGTGGCGATAAAATCTGTCCGTAGGCAACAACCACAAACACATCTGCGTCTAATTTTTGGAGTTGGGTTAAAGTTTTAGTGTGTTTTTTTACCCGCTGGGGTTGCCATACTGGTAAGTTATGAGCGATCGCAACGCTTTTTACTGGTGAAGGGGTTAGTTTATTTCCTCGTTCCCGACGTTTATCTGGCTGGGTAACAACACCCAAAACTTCCAATTCTGGTTGATTCAGCAACTTTTCTAAGGTGGGAACGGCAAATTGAGGAGTACCAAAGAATATGATTTTCATTAGTTTTTAGTCATTAGTCATTAATCACGAACTTAAGCGCGTTGTCATAAATTTGTAGTTGAGACTGTCAATAGTCCTAAATCAAGCTTTTTTGGACTATTGACTATTGACTATTGACAAGCCTAACCTTTATTCAGTGTGCCAATCGCGTAAGTTTTAAATCATTTGTCATTAATTAATGGTACGTTCGTAGCTAATTACTGACAAATAATAGCTCAGTCTAGGATTGCATTTTCGCAATAGGTACACTTCTAATTAAATTTCTCGCTGAGGGTGGTTGATAAAGGTGTTTTTCGAGTATTATATGTTGTGCGTCATCTTTCCCAGCTTTTAAAGTAACGCCTCACTTCCACCGTTATCGGGGTTTGAGCTGTTGTAGCAGGACATAAGTAGGGGAGCCTCCTGCGACTTAGCTATTGCTAACGCCACTCTCAACAGCTCAGCCGTTCTGCTCTACCTCCGTGCCGCCAGTATCTGTAGTTTACATGATACGGTTAATACTCTTGAAACTAATGCTAGTTTTCTAGTGTTATTGAGATATTAGAGGTGGCAAAAGTCTATTGATTTTATGCAGTAATTACTTAGTAAAACTGCGTTGTTTTTGTGCTGGCAACATTCCCGTAAAAACCAGTAATTTGCTAGTAAAGGGTGTTAATGATGATATTGATTGAATGTTTGTAAAAATCTGCAAACTTTAAGGAAATTATTTCGTCAAACTCGTTCATCTCGTGAGTTTGTTGTTATACATATAATCAATTCCTGCTTCTCGCCTACATCGTCATTGCTCTTCACACAGCAACCACGCCTCTAGAGAGTCTACACATGCTTAAATCCCTCTTGCTGTCAGGATGGTTCCGCGTTCAACCATTTCTCAATTATGTTGTCGTAGTGATGTTGATTGCCCCCTTAGTTGTGGCATCAGGTCACTCTTCCTCTGCGAAACAATCAAAAACAGTACCAAAAGTTGCTTCTGAAACTCAAGACTCTGACTCCATACCACAGGAAGTAGCTGCTGTTAGTGAATCAGATTTAACTGAAGTGTTAAAACCATCACTAGCCAACTCCAGCACTCAAGAGTCTGACTTTCTACTATCGCCGATGGATGCTGTTAGACAGCAGACAACATCACAAGAGGATAAAATTGAGTCTTTGTTAGCTAAAGATTATTCTCTCTCAGGTAGTGATTTACCTGCCAACAAATCCCTAGCGGCGGTGGAACTCGCACCAATGCCAGAAAAGCATGTTGATAAATTGCATTTAGCAGCAAAAAATCAAGCTGCTAATATCCAATCTTTGATAGCAGAAAATAATTCTTTGGCGAGGAAGATACCTGTTGTTAAAACATTGACAGCAACTCAAAGTGCGCCAGTTCTACCAATTATTACAGAATCACAACCAGACTCCACAACAGAAATACCTGCTGCTGAACAACCTGATGAGGCCGAAACAGCACAAGCAGACCCTATCGGTAGTCCTCATCCTATACCTTGGAAATGGATTTTAGCAACTCAAGAAACAGTTGGTTCCAAAGGTTCTGGAGTGCGCTATTACCGGAGTGTGCCTGTGCTGTCTCCTGATGGTAGATATGTGGTTTATAGTAGGGTGCAAATGGAAGTAAAACCCCAGATGTACAACAGCAGAGTTACCAGTGTTCTATTTGTTGAAGATAAACAAACTAAGAAATTACGGGTAATGGCTTCCACTGCTACTGTCAGCGATCCTTTGTTAAAGACAAATGTTTCTGCGTCAGAATCAGACGAAAACAACGGTAAAATCGGGGTGTTAGTTCCTGTTAGCTGGTCAGAAAAAAGCGATCGCTTTTTAGCACGCAAGTTTGAAGGCATATTTAATACAAGTGATGCTACAGACCATGCTGTGATTTGGGATCGGCAAAAGAATCAAACTAATACTGTTGCTCCTGCTAAAAAAGAAGATGAGCATGAGAGAATTGCAGTCTTGTTAGGTTGGAGTAAAAACCAACCCAATAATGTACTGTTCCGTGCCGGTGAAATGGGGGAAGAAAACTGGCCCTTAGTACAAGTTGCTAGTGATGGTAAGACAGTAAATACAACGGATGCAGATCAGCCTATTACTTTCGGTGAAAAACTTACAGAAATTTGGGCTGGGCCACAAGTTGCTTCGAGATAATTTATCGCAAATTTTATCAACTCCCGTTGTCAATTTTGGCGATAACGGGAATTTTTTTAACTATATAGCTGGGGACTGGGGAACTCGGGGCCCCCTCTGGGGATAAGGGGCAATGGGGACTAGGGACTGGGTGAAAAGCCTTTGTCTATTAAAGTTCAGATCGGCGTCAGCCGCCGATGCATGACTTTTCGCTTTGTGTCTAGGTTTTATTATCTGTTGATGTCCTAACCACCTTGGCTATTGCCATAACAATCCTAAAGAAGTTGTAAAAAATATTTTGTTTTAACGAGCCGCCAAGACGCAGAGAACGCAGAGAGAAGAAAAAAATTGCTTAAGATTTACTTAGTGTCTTTGTGCCTTAGTGGTTTACAAGTCAGTTTTTTTAACCACTAAGACACCAAGACACCAAGATAGTTGTAAATCAGGTGGTGCTATCCGGTGAAAGTTATATTATTTGGCTTAAAAAAAGCAATAGTTTTTCTCAATACAAACCCTGTGGAATTTTTTAATTTTTGAACGTGAATAGCAAGTGATAATACAGTTGCTACAGGTCACCTAAGCCACCTAATGTATTGTTTCCTCCTGACTCCTTACTTTTAGGAGATTGCTGGCTGCTTTCTAATTCAGGTGTTTCAGGCAAACCTTCTTTCACCCGACGGATGGGTAAGTTGGCAATCAAAGCTGTTGTCCGTTGGTTACTTTCTAGAGAAAATTCTAACCCTTTGGTTTCAACTTCCACGTAGCGGCAGACTATCTCTAAGATTTCTTGCCGCATTTTTTCTAATATCTGAGGTTCTAAGGCGGCGCGATCATGAGCTATCACCAATTGTAGGCGACGTTTGACTTGGGCGCGACTGTCGTCGGGACTGCGAGAAAAAAGTCTTTCTAAAAGTTCAATCATTGCAAATAGGTGTGGGGCGGAGACTGGAAAATCAGTTAAACTATTTTAGTCCACAACAATTTTCGCAGACGAGCGAAGATGTTGTCTTGGTTTGAGTCGAAATCCAGAAATTCTACCGTTTCCCCTTCCAATCTACGAGCAATGTTATCAAAGGCTAAAGCGGCTATAGACGGAGTTTCATTTAATACCAAAGGTTCGCCACGATTGGTAGAGACGATTACACGCTCATCGTCAGGGATGACTCCAATGAGGGGTATTGCGAGAAGTTCCTGAACATCCTGCACTGACATCATATCATTTGCTCGTACCATTGCGGGTCTAATGCGGTTAATTATCAGATGAACGCGCTTGATACCTTGTGCTTCTAGTAGCCCGACTACCCGATCAGCATCACGAACGGCAGAAATTTCTGGTGTGGTGACAATTAAGGCTTCCTTGGCGGGTGCGATCGCATTTTTAAATCCATTTTCAATGCCGGCGGGGCTATCGATGATCACATACTGATACTTTTGTGCCAGTGCATTCACCAATAACTTCATTTGTTCAGGATTGACTGCATCTTTAGAGCGATTTTGCGCTGCTGGCAGAAGTACGAGGTTGGGTAGTCGCTTATCTTTGACTAAAGCTTGTTCTAAACGACACTCTCTAGATAAGACTTCTACGGCGGTATAAACGATGCGATTTTCCAGTCCTAGGAGCAAATCTAGATTTCTCAGACCAAAATCTGCATCAACTAGGGCAATTTGCCGCCCTTTTTTAGCTAAAGCCATGCCCAGATTTGCTGAAACTGTGGTTTTACCCACCCCTCCTTTACCGGAGGTTATTACAATAATGCGAGTCATGATATGAATGCGCTCGATTGGCGTTCAGGAGATATAGAACAGTAAATTGAAGTATGTAAATTGAAGTATAAAGTATGAAGTATAGTATCAGATAAATAAATATCTGATCTTCCTGACTTGAGTTAGGTATGAATATTTTGATTTCATCCTTTAGTTTTTATCCTAGCTTGTGGCAAGGCTTATGGGTCTACCTTTTTCATGTTTCAAGTTAATAGTTATGTAGCTTGATTGATCCTGTTAAATTGAATTCTGGAAAAATCATTGGCCCTGGCAATGCGAATTCCTTGGGGTGTGATGTGTGCCACTTCTGGAAAAAACTGCATCGGCGACTTTTCTGGTGCCCTGGCGACAGCATCAGCGATGCGTAATTGAGTTGGTTCCATTTGCAGGGCCATTATGAGACAGTCACGATTGCCTGCTGCACCAGCATGAGCAATTCCTCTCAGACGCCCCCACACTAAAATATCTCCTTCTGCAATTACAATACCACCTGGATTAACATCTCCCAACAAAATTACTGTACCGGGATGGCGAATTTCTACTCCAGAACGTATTGTCATTTCTAGATAAAGGGCATCTGCTTGGGGTGTAGAGTTAGCCTTGATCTCGGAAATGAGGGAGGTTTGTGGCTGTAGTTGTTCTACAGAATAGCCTGATGTGACAGCTGCGATCGCAGTTTGACGGCGACTTGTGGCTACTGATTTGAGTTGTAATTGCACTTCGCTGAATGCTTCGGCGAGTTCTTGCAGTTGTCTGCCATCAAGTAAGCGGTCTTGTGCTATCAGATGCACTGCTGTATTCTGTATACGGTGGCGATCGCCTGCCATTAATCGCAATTTCAATTGTTGCCAAATCTCAGACCAACTAACTTCTGAGGCAGGTACTTGAATTTCTGTTGGTAAAATGACTAGTAGTCGTCCCCCCTCACTTTTTAACTGGACTTGAGTATGATTTTTTACTTTATTTCCTGTTATTGTTGATTCAGTGAGATTGATATCCCAAAAATTAGCATCTAACTCTACATCGCTGGAGGCAGAGTTATTTAACTCTACATTTGGGATTGCAGAATCTACATTAATAGAGCCAGAATTTGACTTTAAATAAAGCAGGACAGAATTTAGTTCTGCATCGGGGATAATAGGATTAGCATCTCCATCAGGAACGGTAGAATTGACCTCTATATCCGAAAGGTGAGAGATTGATTCTGCATGAGAATGGGCGGAATTTGGCTCTATATCGGGGACAGTATAATCAGAAGTCATGTAGCACCAGCCAAAAGACAAAGACACACCGAGTAATTTTTAGGGACTGACAAATAAAAAACCACCCTATTGTAATTGTTGATTGATGACTGTCATGAGTCATCGGTTAACAACTCCAAATTACTTTAATAATATTAGTTGTATGTTGCTACAACATCCTCACTTAGTATTTTTACTTAATCTTTTGTAAACTGTCTCCAAAGCATCAGCATCGCCAACATTACCAGGAAACAGCACCACTGGCAAATTGGGAAACTGCGGATGGTCAGAGTTGGTAATCACCATGGAACAACCAGGTAAAATTTGACCAAGCAATCGAGCTGATCTCAAGGAAAGACCTGTACTTAAAACATCGTTGGAGGTAATACCACCCTTGCTGATTAAGAATCCTATATCAGATGGTAAACCGCGTACAATATCCATTAATAGACCTGAAACTTTCACCCCAAAGTCTAACCGTGTTTTAGCATCGTTAAAAGTCAGTTCCTGGCGGCTGGTATAAATCACTGGTGTTTTACCAGCGTTGTGTACCACTTTTATTTTTTCACTGGATTCGCTTAACAGTTCAGCAGATTGATTTTCTCCGTCATCAAGCAATTGTTTGACATTCACTTCAATTCCTGATGTTCCCTCTGCTTGCAATAGCGTTTCTAATTGCTGAGTCGTCTTTTTGACATGGGAACCCACAATGATTGCACCTGGTTTACCTTGCCTGACGTACTTTGCCATATTTTCTGCGGCAATGGGTTGGGGAGGCAAGGCAGCCAAAGCTGTTAAGATACTGGCAGCACTGCGAAATAAAAAGCGTTTTCCTTGACTGGCTGCGGCTAATATATCTACAGCAAACGAGTTGAGATCAGCTTGTGTTTCACCATCGACAACAGCGCACTGGTTATGACTGAGTTTCAGTAAGCGTTCTAGACTACCCGCACGGATATCTGCAAGTAAAAATCTTTCTACTGCTGAAGCAGCGATTTGTCCTTGAGTTTTTTCTTCTACGTACTCAGGCAAGTAACTGTGATGGTAGCTAAAGACTGAATCTTTGGCAAACTCAGTTTCATGAACTGGGGTAGGTGTACCATCAATGAGCAGGTAATGTATGCTATTGCGGGTGATGCGTCCGCCTTCAAAAAATGCCGGGACAAGAAAATGAGCATCAAATGGGCCGAGTTCAGTAGCGATCGCATCGGTTTCAATTGGGTAATGTCCCCGCAAGGTAGAATCAGAACGGCTGACAATGAGAAAATCGGTAATTCCTTCAGCAGCTAATGCCAATTTCAAGTTCTGACAAACTTCTTTAGTGACAGCCGTTGCTGACTCTGGCGTCATCGCTCTAGTATTGGTTAGCACAAAAAAAATCGGCGAATCATCCCGTAAGCCAGTGCGTAAAGTGTCCACATCCCAGTGCATTAGCAGCAAGCAGCTATGGACGGTTTGAGAACCTGTAGGATCATCATCTAGGACAATTATTTTTGGTTTGTTACTCATTTAATAGGATTTTAGATTTTGGATTTTAGATTTTGGATTTTAGATTTTGGAGTTACTTCTTTGACTTTAATATAGTAGGGTGCGTTATGGACGTTAGTTCTAACGCACCGAAAATCAGTACACCCTACTAATGACTAATGACTAATGACCAATGACCAATGACTAATGACTAATGACCAATGACCAATGACAGTTGTAGCTTAATGCTGTAATTTTTTGATTTCTGCCTGCACATCAAGGGCAATTTGTAAAGATTGATTTAAAAGTTGACTATATTCGCTGGCTTGGCTGCTAGCTTGCAAAGCTTGCAGGCTAGCTAAATTATTCACAAATAACTCTTGGTTATTAGCAAGTAGTTGTTTATTATCTCGCAAAATTCGTTCACTTTTTAAAGCTAGGACTAAATTTTCCCGAATCAGTTGTAGGGCGGCGATAATTTGCTCTCGCTCATTTATACTGTTTTGGGAGTTTGTGGATATTGCCAATTGGTCATTAATATCTATGGCTTTGATGACGTGATGATATTTATCGACTTCATCTAAAAGTATTGTCAGTGCTTTGGGACAAGTGAACCGCCGCCATAGCGATCGCGCCACAACCACCGCAATGGGCACTAGAATTAATAAAATGATTCCTAGTTTAATTGAAGAACCAATTGTTGGTAGAATAATAAATGCATAAATAGCGCCAACAATAATCGGGGTTAGGGCTAGGGATAAAAACATTTCATTAATCAAAAACCCTAATCGTTTCTCTCGGTCTTTGATAAGAGAAGGTCGAAATACATCATCTGGATCGAATCCAGTCAAACGTCTCAATTCTCCCTTGCTAATTTCCAAGCCTATTAAGTCCGGCTGCACAGCTGGATACTCCTATGAAAGTGCGAGTTGCCTCTTTATACCAATTTTATGTGAGGTTTCGCTTGATTCACTTCGGGGCTAGTCATAAATTGCCGCTACATTAATTCATAAAACCTCGACAATCACGAATAATCATTTTATGATGTTGTAATCAGCTTGATGTTTGGCAGGGGAAAGCGGGGGCAAAATCCCTGGAGTCCCGCCAAAATCGCCAGAACCTTGACAAATCAATAATTACAGCGTTTCAACAGTTAGGGTAAATGCAAGTATTTTGCAATAATAACGGCTGAAAATAACCAAAATTTCTCCCCCGCCAAAAACCCTAATAGGAAGCTTGTTTAGTAACGGTTTCAGAAGCCAGGGTTTCATCTTTCTAATACCCCGCAAGGGGATTGAAACTATCTACTACATCCCTAGAATCTTCAAAATCTTTTCGTTTCATCTTTCTAATACCCCGCAAGGGGATTGAAACAAAAATAATTTAAAGTAGTGTGTACCTAGCTAATTGAGTTTCATCTTTCTAATACCCCGCAAGGGGATTGAAACTTGAATAGTCACAGCTTCAAAATTAGCTTTTAGATAGTTTCATCTTTCTAATACCCCGCAAGGGGATTGAAACGGACAGAATACCCACATCGAATGCCAAAACAAATTCTGTTTCATCTTTCTAATACCCCGCAAGGGGATTAAAACAATCGAATGAGAATAGCAGTTAGTTAAAACTGAAGAATTTCAACTTATACGAATTCTCTGTAAAACACTAGTATTCTCTTTCTTTGCGTACTTTGTGCCCTTTGTGGTTCGTTTATTCAGATCTAGCACCTTCCCTTAAGTACGCCTTGAACTTAAGTTCAAGGCTTATAGCTAAAGTCCGCTAAAACGGACTGAAATTTATGTCTAGTAATACTAATTAGAAAATAATTGTGACAGATGCCTTCAGAGGATGTTTGAAAAGTCTGTAGTAGTGTGTATGTATTAAATATTTGTTTACCCCACCCTAACCCTCCCCTTATAAAGGGGAGGGGACTAAATTGTCTGGTCTCCCCCCTTTATAAGGGGAGCCACTGCGTTGGGCGGCTCTGCCGACTTGAAGCAAGTGGCGTGGGACTAAGGGGGGTAAAAATGTGATTAATATCACATCCCACTTTTAAAACAACCTCTCACAAAACCTAGACGTAGAAAGCGATTCACAATCCAAAATCTAAAATCCAAAATCTAAAATGGTAGACGATGTTTTTGGCATAGCTGTTGGTGAAGCTTTAGCTTTGACTGGAAGAGTAATTATAAATTCACTCCCCTCACCTAAACTTGAGTTAACTTGAATCGTTCCGTTGTGTTTTTCTACTACAATTTGACGAGCGATCGCTAATCCTAATCCTGTACCTTTACCCACGCCTTTGGTCGTAAATGAATGGTCAAAAATTTTATTTTTTACTTCTTCGGTCATTCCTTTGCCATTATCAGCAATAGATATTTTTGCATAATTCTCTTGTAGGTATGTCTCAATTTTAATACAATTAGGTTGAGTTTTAATTTCTTGATAACTGCGTTGATAATTTGATTCTTCTAAAGCATCAATAGCATTAGCTAACAGGTTCATAAATACTTGATTCAGTTGTCCAGGGAAGCATTCAACAAGAGGTAATTTTCCATAATTAGTAATAATTTCAATTGCTGGACGATGCTCATTTGCTTTCAGCCGATGTTTGAGAATTAAAATTGTACTATCAATACCTTCATGAATATTACAAGCAACTTTGTACTCTAAATCTGCTCGTGAAAAAATTCTGAGCGAAGTGCTGATATTACTCAGGTGTTCACAGGCTACCTCCATTGATGAAAGCATCTGTGGTAAATCTTCTAAAAGATAATCTATCTCGATTTCCTCACCATGCATAATAATATCATCACCTGGATTGGGAAAACGTTGACGATAATATTCTAAGTGTTCAATTAAATCAGAAAAGTTAGGTTTAGCTTGTTTTAGGCTAGAAAAAATAAAACCCAAAGGATTATTCATTTCATGAGCAACACCTGCAACTAAATTACCCAAAGCTGACATTTTTTCATTTTGGACAAGTTGTAATTGTGTTTCTTGAGCCTGTTGATAAAGTCGAGCATTTTCCAGAGAAATTGAAACTTGGCTACAAAGTAAGTTAATCATTACTAAGCGCTCAGATGTAAATACACCTTGAATTAAAGAATTTTCTAGATAAACAATGCCAACTAAATTACCTTGATTGAGGATTGGGGTACACAAAGCGCTCTGTGGTTGATACTGGAGCAGATAATCATCAATTACACCATTGATTTCAGTTTGACAATTGTCAATGACAACAGTTCCTAATGTGCGTTTAACATATTGAATGAGTTTTACAGGAACCTCTTCGCAAGCATCTAATGGTAGCGAATCAACAATTTTTGTAGTGAGATTATCTTGATTGTTCATAGAGGTAATGGCTCGAACTTGCCATTGACCTTGATGTGATAAAATTAGCACACATTTTTTTGCCCCAGCATTTTCTAAGATAATCTTAGTGAAGCTAGTAATTAATTCATCTAATTGGATGTTGCTAGAAATAATTTGCGCTGCTTTGAGGACAGAGGCAAAATCTAGGGCATCAGAAATAATAGTGCTATTAGTACTAGAAGTGAGTGTGTAATTTTGATTTGAAGTGTTAGCGAGCGAATTTATAGCTTCTATAGTATTGAGTTTTTGTTGTTGCAGGATCGGTTGCAGTAGATGGGGATAAAGTTTTTCCAAATCATCTGTTTTTGCTTTGGCTCCCCATCGAGCATAACAGTAATAAGCTTCCTGCATATATGCTTGAGCTATCTTTTCTTTGCCCCATTCTAGATAGAATTTAGCTGCTACTTCATTGGCGATCGCTTGTTCTTGAATATAGCCGTTTTCTTTAGCTAGGGAAATAGAGCGATCGTACAGTTCAATTGCTTCAATCTTTTGACCTAATATACGATAGTGTTCAGCTTCTATTAACTGCCACTTATGCAAATAGTTCATAGGTGCGTACTCTGCCCAATATTGTAACCGGGCTTGATTTTCCTGAACTCGTTGCTGTTGAGTTTCCAACTCAGCTTGAGAATTAGGCACTGATGCAAGGATAATTAAAGAGTCATAAAAATTTAAACCAGCTTCAGCAATAGTTCCTGCACCTGCGGCTATATACTTTCTGGCTCGAAGAGCATCTGTACTGGCTCCATCAATGTCTCCCAGCAGAAATTTCAGCATTGCTCTATGCACACTGAAAATAAATATTCGCCACAGATCGTTAGACAACAGCGCTTGAGAAATTAACTTCTCTTCATTTAAGGTATTTTCAAATGAAATTTCTATTTTGTCTGGATTTCCTAATAGAAATAGCGTTGTTTCCCAATAGATTGAACAATAGTTAGCCGCTGTCAGCTGATTAAGGTTGAGTAATTGTTGATGATAAGCAAAAATTTGGGTTTCTAATTCTACTAAAAGTTGACCGCACCAGTAGGAATTAAGACAAAATATATTCGCATTTTGTGCGGCATCCTTTAATTTACCTGTTTCTAATCCTGCTTGATAGCCTTGTTGTGAAATGGGCAAGGCTTCTTGCAAATGAGACTGACGATGGTGCAAAAACAAGGCGATGGGAATAAAAGTCTCAGGGCGAATGTTTTTGGCATCTGCTTCTAAAGCCAGACGATATGCTAATCGACCAAACTGAGTAGCTGCTGTGACATTCTGTAGAAATATATTGAGGAAAACACCATAACATGCATAGCTATAAGCTGAATTAGGACTGTTACCATACTGGAGCGATAAATTTACCTGTAATATGTTTAGCAATGGAAATACAGGCGAACCAGTTACATAACAAGCTGTCATGATACTTGCAGCGATTTGTATCGTAGCCAGCTTTTCGGCATCAACCATTGGTTTTAAATCAAATAACTCCTCAATGGATCGCTCCCCTAGCAAGGAGTTAATTTCCTGTACTCCCTGCTGAATATATTCTACAGTGGGATGTTCAGGAAACTGTACACCTAATTCTTTAAGAATTGCCTGACCGCTAGATATGGCTTCTAAAAGCTGATTTTGAGAAGTTAATGCCTGTATTTTAACGATGTAAACGCCCACTTGATCTAAAGGTGTTTTGGCATGATGAATCACAATATCAATCCATTGATTCATCTGATCAAATTCGCCACATAGCGAAGCTACTGCTGTGGCGAGTTCGTGAAAAGTCAAAGACATTTGGTAGTGTCGTTGCCAAGCTTTGCTTTCCATCAAATTGAGGCCAATTGTGGCATACTCGTAAGCAGCTCGATAAGCAGTAGAAGTTTTGGCTCTACGACAAGCAAGCAGGTTAAGTTCTGCTATTGCATCACGTTCGGTTTGGTCGGTAATTAGTTCAATACCATAATTTAACTGATTGACTACTGCAAAGATTTTCTCTTTTATCGCATCAGGCGAAAATTGCTGGAGCAACAATTTTCCAATCTGATAGTGAACGAGCGATCGCTCTTGTTCAGGAATTAGAGAATAAGCGGCTTGTTGGACACGATCATGCAGAAATTTATATGCAACAATCTCTGAGGTTTTTGAGGTAACTGCTTGATGTTCCTGCCCTACATAAAATTTATAATTTTCATTCAGAGGTAAAATCAATCCTGACTGCAATGCTTTCCATAAACAAGTGGCTGTTTCTATTTGCGATCGCTTGGAAATAATTGCCAATGTTGCTAAATCAAACTGATTACCAATACAAGCTGCTAACTGCAACACATCTTGAGTTGCTTGAGGCAGCATTGTTAATTGGGATACCATGAATTTAACAATGTCATCTGTTAAGGTTTGCTGCTTAACTTGTGCAATGTCACATTGCCAACAGCGTTCTTGAAAGTTAAACTCAATCAACCCATCTTGATGTAATTTCCTAAGCAGTTGTGTTGTAAAAAATGGATTACCTTTAGTTTTTTTATATACTAATTTTGAGAGATTTTGTGCTGTATTTTCCACGCAACCTAAAGTATCAGCAACTAATTTATTTAAGGAAAATAGGCTGAGTGGTAATAAATTTATACTGTTAACTCTTCCAGTTAGTTCACTAATTTTGTCTAAAGTTAAAATTAAAGGATGAACTAGTGAAACTTCGTTATCTCTATATGCCCCAATTAATAATAAATAACTCTGACCTGATTCGCTCATTAATAATTGCATGAGTTGCAATGAGCCGGAATCAGCCCATTGCAAATCATCTAAAAAAATTACTAAGGGATGTTCTTTTGTGGTGAATACTTGAATGAATTTTTGAAAAATTAAATTAAATCGATTTTGTGCAGCAGCTCCCGAAAGTTCTGCTAAGGGTGATTGTTGACCAATAATTTGTTCTAATTCAGGAATTACCTCAATTAAAACTTGTCCATTTTCAGCTACAGCTTTTAAAATTTTTGACTTCCAATGTTGTAGTTGCTGGTCACTTTCGGTTAACAACTGCATCATTAAATCACGAAAGGCTTGCACAAAGCCAGAAAAGGGAACATTACGATTAAATTGGTCAAACTTACCTTTAATGAAATAGCCTCGTTGCTTAACAATCGGTTTATGGACTTCGTTAACTACCGCAGTCTTACCAATACCAGAAAACCCAGCGACTAAAATCAGTTCGCTGAACCCATGGGAAACATGTTCAAATGCTGATATTAGTTGCTGAACCTCATTTTCTCGTCCGTATAATTTTTCTGGAATGAGAAATTGTTCACACAAATCTCGTTGTCCAATTTTAAACTCCTGAATTGTGCCTGAATTTTGTAATTGATTTAGACAAATTTCTAAATCATATTTCAGACCCGATGCACTTTGATAACGGTCTTCAGCATTCTTCGCTAAGAGTTTCTTAATTATCTGCGCTAACGCTAAAGGAATATCTAAATTTACAGCACAAACTAAAGGTGGTTCTTTAGCAATGTGGTAATGTACCAATTCCATCGGGTCATCGCTGCTAAAAGGTAGTTGTCCCGTCAGCAATTCAAAAAATGTGGCTCCCAATGCATAAAAGTCTGCTCTATAGTCAATTCCCCGGTTCATCCGTCCAGTTTGTTCCGGTGCTAAATAAGCTAATGTACCCTCTAATACACCGGGATTTTGGATACTTTGTGTTTCTCTAGGTAATAATGAAGCAATACTAAAATCAATAAGTTTGATTTGTTTTGTATCTGGATGAATAAGAATATTTGCAGGCTTAATATCTTTATGAATAATTTTATAAAGGTAGAGATTTTCTAAAATTTCTGTTAGCTGTAAAGCTATAGATAAAAATTCTTTGAGTTCTAGTTTATGAGTAACAGTATACTCTGCTAACGATATTCCACCAAAGTACTCCATTACTAAGGCGTAACTATTATGGTAAGATTCTAAACAATATATTTGAATAATTCCTGGTATTTGAAAATTTTTGGCAATCGTATACTGGTTACGAAACTGTACTAATTCTGTAAAAGTAGGATAAAAACTTTTTAGTAGCTTGATTGCTACAGGTAGGTCATCAATTTCTCGCTTTCCTCTATATACTAATGTTTTAGAGCTTTCGTAAAGTAATTCGCTCAATTGATAGCCAGGTAAGCTGTTAGAAGAAAGTGTCATATTTCAGAAATTTAATAATTTAAAAAAATACTGTGTTATTATTTTAACTACAGTATTTCGATTTAAAAATAACTTTCAAGCAAAAGCCAAAGTTCTATATTTTTGCTCTTTTTTTGGTATACTAATTAATAGAAAATTGACATTTTTGATTGATTTCACTATTTTCCTTGCTCGTAATTCAATAGCAGATAGATTGTTGAATACAGTCATACGTAAAAAAATTAAAAGCTAAAGGTTTAGTATTGAAGTGACACATGATGTCAAAATTTGAATATGGGGTAAATAGCAGTTAAGGTAGAATTTATCAAGCATATCTACCACCACAGCCAAAGTAGATTTTTTGATTATGTGATTTTGATTTTAATCAGACGCTAACTTTGATAAACACAACAATTATTTTTGTGTTTTTAGTTAACAGCTATAATAGCTATTAAAGCAGTATCCGCACATTCTATTCCTATGTAACTATCTCTAGTGACGACGTTTCCTACTGGATGCGAAAAATTAGTTAAATTGATACTACTTAAATCAAAAGGCTTAAAACCTTCCTTATAAAGCCTCTGTAACCAGATATCTACTGATTCATGTCTTTCACAACGAGTTTCTTCACTATTACCCAATACGTCTTCTATTTCTCTGCCAAAAAAATTATTAATTAGCAAAAACTTCAGTTTTTTAGGCATATCTAATTGAGAAATAGCTTCAAACAATAATCCGTAATTTATCCAAGCATTTTTGAAGCGATACCATAAGTCAGAAATATTATGATCCCAATTTGGTTCAACAAGAATGAATGCCATAGGATTTAATTTAGAAATTTTTGAAAGAATCTCTTGACGAGTATCATTTCCTTGTTTTCTGTCAACTATGTGGTGTAAAGAAAATGCTTCATTAATTATGAAATCTCCATTTAAACTATCTAAAAACAACCACTCCCGCTCACTTAAATCTTCAACGAGCTTTGGGAAGGGAATAAATTTTATATCAAAATCAACTTCTTCAGATGCTTTTAAAATATTAGATTCAGCTTCTAATAAATTTTCTTCAGAAGGTTCTATACCCACAATAGTCAATTGTTGAAGTTTTATTCCCTTTTTGACTAAACGTCTCAGCAAATCAACTTCTTGTAAACCTTTACCTATACCTATATTCAATAGCGTAACATTTGTTAAATTATGCAAAGCTTGACAAATCAACTCATTTGCTATGGGATGTGTCAAGGATACGAAAGGAACATGTGTAGAAAGTAACTGGAAAAGGTCAATTTGCGAAATTTCATCATGATTTTGCAGATAAATATTCTCAGCAGTGTAACCATCAATTCGTTTCAGCAAAGCTGAGGAAAAAAGAAAATACTGTAAATCTAATAGATCATTATCTATATTGTGTAAAGATTTTATTAAAGTATTTAAATTATTTTTAGCTTGTACTGTTGAACCTATTTTTATCTGTAATACAGATTCAGCTAATTTATTAAAGTGATTATCCATAATTAATCTCTTTTTTAGTTTTAAAAAATTGAAAATTGTAATCAATCAAAAAAATTGATTATCTATACAGTATGTTCTGCCAATGCAGTATTTACTTCAATAAAATCCATAGCATCATACTCAATAACCTTTTGTAATGTGTCTATTACTTCTGGTTCTTAGAGACAAATGAGTGATTATTGATTTTTATATTACGTATTTTTCTTATCCATTGTCATTCGTCTTTACACGGAGTTAGAGCAATTCTGTGTGAAGCTACGCTAAACTATGTCAAACTATAAATAGGTAAATTTAGGGCAAAAGTGATCAGCCCTCTATTTGAAAGTGAAATTTCAAAAAGGCAACAAAAATTGCAGAAAGCACTCCAATATGCTGTAATTGCAAGCAGTAAAGAAAAATAGCAAATGCTTTACTGGCTTCAAAGCGGTCAAGTTACTAGCAGATAAGGACTAGCAGAACGTTTAAGGTATGATAAAGCAACTATTGGTTACTGGTTGAAAAAATACTAAGATGGATGGTGCGATCGCTTACTATAAGTCAAATATGCATCGGCACAAGTACCCTTTGTTAAAAACAAGCCATAGAACAACTCAAACCCTTGTTGGAGGAACTGCAAGGATTTGACAGTTATAATTAGATTCAACAATGGCTGTTGACAGAATTGGGACTCAAAAGCGTTTACTAAACAGTTTATCAACCAGAGCAAATGCACGTAATTCCTGAAACCCTTACTCTAACCCTAGTTGGAACAACTTAAGCAATAATACTGGTTTATAAAAAATTATAAAACTTATACGTGATTTGCGATCGCTTATATAAATTGAAACTTAGTGGTTATTTTTAATTAACCACTAAGCCACAAAACTCAAAAACAAGGAACTGACAAATAAAAGTATCCTTGTGTAATTGCTGCTTCCTGACTATTAACAGTCATCAGTCATGAACTTCCTACATCCTTTCTAGTACTTGAATTCCTAGTAAAGATAGTCCCAACTTGAGGGTTCTCGCAGTCAAATCACACAAAACTAAGCGGGATGTACGGTACGGTTCTTCAGCATCTAGCACCCGAACTCCTTGATTGCGATCGTAAAACTGATTAAACTTTTTACTCAGTTCATACAAATATTCACATAAACGATGAGGTAATAAATCTTGCTCTACAGTATTAATTACTTCATCTAGTTGAAGCAAGTACTTTGCCAAAGCCAATTCTGTTTCATGTTGCAACAGAATTTTGGCATTGTCTCCCAACTCTTCAAAGTTAATTTCACCCTTACGGCTAATACCTTGAATTCGTGCATAAGCATATAGCATATAGGGTGCTGTATTGCCTTTGAGATCCAACATTTTGTCGTAACTAAAGATGTAGTTACTGGTGCGGTTTTGGCTTAAGTCAGCATATTTAACTGCACTGATACCAACGACTTCAGCAACTTTATTGATAAATTCTTCAGTTTCTTCCCGTTCTTCTTCTTTTAATCTAATTTCTAAGTCTGCACGCGCACGAGTAATTGCTTCATCTAACAAATCCCGCAACCGTACTGTGTCCCCAGAACGAGTTTTGAATTTCTTACCATCTTCTCCTAATACTAAACCAAAAGGCACATGCACAAGTTCCACATCATCAGGAATCCATCCTGCTTTGCCTGCTACTTTAAAGAATTGGGCAAAGTGGTTTGCTTGTCCTGCATCTGTTACATAAATTATGCGTTTGGCATCATCTTTTTGAATCCGGTAGCGTAGAGCTGCTAAATCTGTTGTAGCGTAGTTATAACCGCCATCAGATTTTTGCACAATCAAGGGTAAAGGCTCACCTTCTCTGTTAGTAAACCCATCTACAAAAACACATTTTGCTCCTTGATTTTCTACTAATAAACCGGATTTTTCTAAATCCTCTACCACTGTTGGCAGTAAAGGATTGTAGAAAGATTCTCCTCTTTCTATGATACTGACATCTAGTAAATCATAAATTACTTGAAACTCTTGGCGCGATTGTTCACACAATAGTTTCCAAGCATGAAGTGTATCTTCTGCACCAGCTTGTAATCTTACCACTTCTTGCCGTGCTGTCTCTTGGAAAGCTTCATCTGCATCAAACCGCAATTTAGCTTTGCGATAAAAAGTAACTAAATCTCCAATATCTAGCGCATTAGCAGTAGTCAGCGCTTCGGGGTAAACTTCCCGCAAGTAGGCAATTAACATACCAAACTGCGTACCCCAATCACCTACATGATTTAACCGTAGGACATCATGTCCTTGAAATTCCAGAACACGGGCGATAGAATCGCCAATAATCGTAGAACGCAAATGTCCGACGTGCATTTCTTTAGCAATGTTCGGACTAGAAAAATCCACAACTTCCCGCTGAGGCGTTTTTGTAGCGGGAATTCCTAGCCTGGGATCTGCTTGAATAGCTTGGAGTTGCGCTTCGAGGTATTCTGTTTTCAGCTTGAGATTGATAAAACCAGGCCCGGCTATTTCTGGCGGTTTGCAGATTTCTGATACATCTAGCTTCTCAACAATAGCAGCAGCGATCGCTCTTGGTTGCTTTCCTAACCTTCCACTTAAGGATAAAGCCACATTCGCCTGATAATCACCAAATTTAGGATTGCTAGCAGTAACCAAAATGGGATCTACGCCGACGTATTCAGCGCCAAAAGCCGCGACCAAAGCCTGCTCAAATTTTAATCTTAGTTGTTCTTGTGTAGCGTTCATATTTAAATGTTATCTGTTTGAGGAGGCAATGGGCTGCCTGATGATTGGAAATTGTTAAGGCTTGATTATTTGAGCCACTAAAATATAGTTACATAGATATAGTCAAGACTGTTATGGTGTGTCACCACCTTTTAGATATAGCAGGTAGCACGCAAATCCTAATTGTAACCTAACGCACCCTGTTATACTTTGTGCCTTAGTCTCTTGGTGGTTCAATTTTGTACTACCAAGACACTAAGACACAAAGAGTTTTAATTTTTGTATACGCAATTGATGACGACTGTTTAGCTTTATTCCCCGTAGTGACCACCAGTCACCTTACCTCGGAAAACAATGTATTGATAAAGGTTATAAAACAGCATTACAGGAATTAGAAAACCAATAAATATGAGCATGATTACTAAGGAACTAGGATCAGCAGATGCTTCATAGATGGTAATCCCAGGGGGAATGATGTAAGGAAATACAACTAATCCTAAGCCAAAAAATGACAACATGAATAACAGAATAGTCCAGATAAAAGGCGCTCTTTCTTGTTTTTGAGTCAGACTAGTAAGGAGTTTAAAAATTAATATTACTCCCAGCAGTGGAATGAGTGCAAAGATAAAAACTAGGGGCAGTTCAAATAAGCGTGACCTTGCACTTTCATAAAATATCGGTGTGGTAATCGTGATGAAAATTGCACCAATCAACGTTGTCCAAGCAGCAATTTTTGCAGTTTTATAATGTGTTTCTTGTAACTCTCCTGTAGTTTTCCAAATCAGATAAGTTGAGCCAATCAACACATATCCTTGAATCAACGTCAAAGCCACCAATACTGTGGGAATACTTAGCCAGTCCCAAGTTGTACCAATAAAGTGTCCTTGCTCATCAACATTAATACCTTTTAACACAGCACCCAGAGCAAATCCTTGACCGAGTGCAGCGCTAAAACTTCCAGCACCAAAAGCAAAATTCCAAAATAATTTTCGCGTTGCTAACTCCCGAAATTCAAATGCCACAGCACGAAAGATGAACCCAAATATCATGATGATAATTGGGATATACAAAGCATTTAAAATTGTGCTATAGGCTAAGGGAAACGCACCAAATAAACCTCCCCCCATCAGTACCAGCCAGGTTTCATTAGCATCCCAAATATTGCTTAAGCTGGTCATCAAAACGCTACGGCGTTTTTCATCAGAGGAGGTAAGAGACAATATACCTACTCCTAAATCAAACCCATCAAGCATCACATACAGGAAGAGAAAGAAAGCTAAAATCACAAACCATACCTGTGGCAGAAAATACTTTAGCGTCTCCATACAACCTCCTCATGTTGTGCTTTTACAGGGCATTCATCTAAAACGAATTCTCAGGAGTAGTATATACTGCTGCATTCTATTAGGCTTGAGGATTAGCGTTATTACATCATTCTCTCAATAGAATGATCGGTTCAGTTAATCATTTCTTCTTTCTCTTTGCGTTCTTGCCGTCCTTTGCAGTTAGTTAAAAAATTGACTTTGACAAAGAGTTTTAGCCTTAACTGAACCGTGTTGAGCTATATTCACCATTCACTTCACTAATGTGAAATTAACTTACTAAATCAGGGAACACTTCTTGCACAGCAGGATGCACTAAGCGATGATTTTGTACATTCACACCCTTGGCTAATGCTGGGTTAACTTCTAGTGCTTTAATGCCCAAATTTGCCAATTGGACGACGTAAGGCAATGTACTATTATTAAGTGCTTGGGTTGCTGTCCAAGGTACTGCTCCTGGCATATTAGGTACGCCATAATGTACTACACCTTCTTCTAGGTACACTGGATTGGTGTGGGATGTGGCGTGTAAAGTTTCTACACAGCCGCCTTGGTCAACGGCGACATCAACAATTACAGAACCAGGATGCATTTGTTTGACCAATTCGCGAGATACTAGTATTGGTGCCCTACGTCCAAGGACTAAAACAGCACCAATTAGTAAGTCAGCTTCTTTCACGGCGGCTTCGATATGGGCAGAGTTGCTGTAAAGCAATTCCACTCTAGAACCAAATAAAGTTTCTAGGTAGGATAAACGCTCGACATTTACATCTAAAATTTGCACGATCGCACCCATACCCACGGCAATTTTAGCTGCTTCTGTGCCGACAACGCCCCCACCTAAAATCACTACTTTACCCGGTTTGACTCCAGGAACGCCGCCCAAAAGAACGCCTCTACCACCTTGTTGGCGTTCTAGGAACCTAGCCCCAAATTGTACTGATAGCCGACCAGCAATCACGCTCATGGGGGTAAGTAGAGGTAGCTTGTTAGCACCAGGCAACTCTACAGTTTCATAGGCGATCGCACAAATACCACAATCAATTAAACTCTCGGTTAATTTGCGATCGGCAGCTAAATGCAGATAAGTAAATAATATCTGTCCCTTTTGCAAAAATTTATATTCACTTACCAGTGGTTCTTTAACTTTGATCACTAACTCCCGATTCCAAGCTGCTTCTGATGTAGAGACAATCTCCGCCCCAGCACTTGCATAATCATCATCTGTGAATCCAGCACCATCACCTGCTTGTGTCTGGACAAAGATGCTATGACCATTTTCTCGTAACACCCGCACGCTAGAAGGACTCAAACCTACCCGAAATTCCTGATCCTTGGTTTCCTTGGGAACGCCAATTTCCATATATCGCCTCTCATAAATTTTTTGTTCCACTTTAGCCTGCCAGTAACAGACAAGCACTTCCGTATTCTGCTTAACTACATACCACCCTAACGTTTTCAAACCGACTATAGAAGCTGCAAAGTCTTACTCTTGACTATTAACGTCACATCTCTACAATATATAAAGAATAATTACAATTTGTTAATATAGCTGTTGCAGAGCTTCCCGCCAGGAAACAGCTAGCTTGAAAAAGCTATCTTGCAGTTCAGGCGCTGTATTAGCTCAAAATCTACCAAAGTCCTGCTTGGAGTCAACCTCCGCCCTGACTTTTTGCTATCAAATCCCGTTTGCCAAAAAGAGGTTTTTTGAACATGACACAACCACAACCAACAGTTACCCCCAAACTGGAAGAGCCTAAATTTGGCTTTAATGAATATGCTGAACGATTGAATGGTCGAGCCGCAATGATTGGCTTCGGCTTGATGGTGTTGATTGAGTACGTCACCAATCAAGGCGTGCTATCCTGGCTCGGACTGAAATAGTGCTAAGGCGTGGAGTTAGGAGTTAGGAGTTAAGAGTTAGGAGTTATTTCTCCCCTCATCTCCCCCATCTCCCCCACTCCCCACCTCCCCTGCTCCCCTGCCCTGTTTCACTAAGTTGTAAGCTAGTAATTAGAAGAGTTTAAACCAGCTGGAATATCTAGCTGGTTTTGACTATATCGATTAAAAGTGAACTACCTCTCCTGATTTGTCGTCTATAACTATGAAGCACACCAAAAAGTGTCAGTCTTAGCTAAAAAACGCAAATAATACACGCAAGCTAGTTAATTACTACACTTGTGACCCTACTGAAGAAAACTCTAATATCTTAGATGCTTCTCATCAGCAGGAGAACTCAAAGGTGAGGTATTCTCGGTAACTTGACATAAAAGGTAAACTTGATAAACCAAGCTGTGATGAACGCTGTATTACCTCGTTTTTTGAAGTCAACCTACAGGAAAGACCCGCTAGTCAGTGTATTAATCACCGTAGGTGTAGTAGATGCCCTGATTGGTGGACTTGATGATAGCTGGTCATTGTTTGCCTTTGGCTTGGGGACAGCAGGTGTAGCCCTCGCCTTTAAGTTATGGCGTGTCCAGCAACGCCGCTCTATCCCAGAAGAGCCTGTAGTACAACATTACTTGCCTTCTCGCTCATCTAGTCCGACTCTACCTACATTGACGACGGTTGCTAAGAAAAAACCACCTCAGTAAGGAGATAAGGGAGATAAGGGAGATAAGGGGGATGAGGGAGATGTCACTTACCCATTTCTCGATGCTATGACTAATAGAAGTATTTAAATAGTGAGGAAAAATTAGTGAGTAGTGAGGGAAGAGGTGGTGCAAGTAATTCTGTAATGCGCCAACATATGATTTTGGCTTTGATGGCAACTATTGCCCTTGGATTAACTACTGTTCAAGGGTTTTATACTTATGTTGCACAAGCTGTTACCCAAGTAACACCAAACTCCCAAACTCCTACTAATTTTGCCAATCCCCAGCTAATTTATAGCCTAACTGGACATACAGGAACCGTTAAATCATTAGCTTTTAGTCCAAATGGCAAAGTTTTGGCTAGTGGTGGTGCTGACAGCGACGGGGTGATCCGCTTGTGGAACCTAGAAAAGGGCAAAAAATTGGGTACTATCAACAAAGCCCAAAAAACATCTGTGGAATCTTTGGTGATCTCGCCAGATGGTCAAACTCTAGCCAGCTGTAGCAATGACCACACCATAAACCTTTGGAATTTGAGAAATAATAGTTTTACTCGCTCTTTTGTAGGACATACTAGTAATGTATTGTCTTTAGCTGTATCTCCTGATAATAAGATTCTCGTTAGTGGTGCTTTAGATGGGATTCGCTTGTGGGATTTGCAACAACAGCGCCCATTAGGTACTCTGGTACGCTTTGATAATTCAATTTTTACAGTGGCAATTAGTCCCGATGGTCAGACTCTGGCTAGTGGTGACTACAAGGGTGTCATTAAACTATGGAACTTAAGCACTGGTAAATTAATTCGGGAATTAGCAGCACATTCTAATGCAGTCAGTGAGGTAGCTTTTACACCAAATGGAGAGAATTTAGTTAGTGCTAGCCGCGATCGCACTATTAAAATTTGGAATATCAACTCTTTTCAATTAGTCCGCACTCTCACAGGACACAACAATTGGGTAAATGCCATCGCCATTAACCCCGATGGACAAACCCTTGCTAGTGGTGGCAGAGATGGAATTAAACTGTGGAATTTAACTACAGGCGAGTTATTATATACACTTAATGGTCATAGTGATTGGGTCAGTGCGATCGCATTTAGTCCAGACGGTCAAACCCTCGCCAGCGGTGGATTTGACCGAATAGTTAATATTTGGGGAACTCCTGTAAAACGTAATTAAGAGCGATCGCATCAAATAAAACTTAAGATAATAATGAATTTTACCAATTGCGATCGCCTCAAGTTGTGCTGTTTCGAGGTGTTGCAATTGGTAAAACATTTGATTCATTCGCTGTTGTAGCCTCTTGGTGACTCCTTCAGCACTTTAGAAGTTGAAGCCAACTCCCAGTACCAACCCAACTTCAGTGTCATCCAAAAAAGCTGCATTCACAGCACCTGTGGCTGTAAAACGAGAACCTAGAGGAACATCTATACCGCCAGTTAGCAATAATCCTACATCAGCGTCATCTTCCGTATCAATCGCTACGCCAGCACCTAAGTAAGGTGATACAGCAAATGTCTGGTCACCTGTGGGATTTACTGCACGTGGGGCCAAATCAAAAGTCACGGGAACTAGAACAACTGTATCATCACCAAAAACTGCTGAAGGTCGCACTGATAAAAACCGTGTCAAGCCGACTTTGCTAATAACTGAAAAGTTAGTGTCGTCGCCCAATGCGGTATCACCAGTTAAACCAAAGTTACCAGCAACCCCTATATAACTTGAGCCTCCACGAGTAGCTCTACCTGGCGTTACATCACTAGTACCGGTTCCATTTGGTGGCTGCTGACTAACGGTAAGATTTGGTGGTATCAAAACTGCATTAATTGGATAAATGATGCCATTGCTAGCTTGGACACCAGGCTGGATAACTCTGGCTTCGTTTACCGAAACTTGATTAGTGGCACTATCAACTTTAATGTTGACAGATGCATCCTCAGCCGTCTTTACTTCTCCTGTAGAAAGTTGACTAGAAGTTATAGCACCAGGAACCACATGATATCTTAAAATCTTAATCAAGACTTCTCTGTTTTCTGGCCGCTGTAACTGTTCTAAAGTGCTAGCGGGTAAAGCCGCAAATGCCTCATTAGTAGGAGCAAAAACTGTGTATGGCCCTGGTTGTTGTAAGACATCTGTTAAACCTGCTGTCTGCAACAGAGAAGTCAGGGTTGAAAAAGAATTACTAGACGCAGCCAGGGAAACAATATTGTTGTTGGTATTGTTATTGGTTTGAGTGGTGCCTGCGTTGCTAGCTACTATATAGCTAGTAGCAGGACTATCACTACCAAGGGCTTGTAACTGTCCCTGCTTAACTAAAGCTTGATACAAAATTGCTGCTGCTTCAGCACGAGTCAGCGACACTTGCGGATTAAGTTGATTGACATTGGGGTAGTTAACAACAAGATTGGCTTGTGTTGCTGCTGCGACATTAGTAACGGCGTAGTCGGGAATGGCTGAAGCATCTGTGTAATAAGTACTGTTAACAGTTGATGCATTATCAGTAGCATTCAAACCCAAACCATTTGTTAAAGCAACCAACGCCTGCACTTTGGGAATTTGCTGATTTGGTTGAAACAAGTCTCCTGGATAGCCTGTTAAAAATCCAGTTTCGTAGGCTTCTCTAATTGCATCTGCTGCCCAGTAGTTACCAGGAACATCTCTAAATCCACTGGAAGTTAACTGGCGAACAGGGTTTTGGTTAAAGGCTTTTTGAATTAGTGTAGCAAATTCAGCGCGAGTTACAGATTGATTCGGCTTAAACGTGCCATCAGGAAAGCCTGTAATGATGTTTCTTTCGGCTAAGGCTTGGATAAACGGAAGCGCCCAATAATCTGAACTGATATCACTAAAGTTAGAGGTTGATGTTGTTGATGGAGTTGTGCTTGGTGATGTGGTTTGCGCTGTGGCTACAGTAGCAACTGTTATGGGAGTAACTGTAGCTGCCAGCATTCCCAACGCTAGCAAAGTTGCGCTTGCTGAAGACCAACGAAAGAAACTACCCATGAAAATATCTCCTAAAAAATTAGAGGAATTGATGCAAGTACAACTAAATTGATTGATTATTGGAGAAACTCTGCATGATGCGAGGCTGAATAGGCAAAAATTTACAAATATTTTTTGGTTTCATCTCGACATCAAAAGCACATATGCAACCTGTTGAGTAATTTTGGGAAATCAACATTTTGACCACATAATTACTTGCTCTTGCTGTCAGATGCATACATAACTTTATTTGTTCCACCATCTTGTGGGTTACTAGAAGAATGGGCATTGGATAGCCATTTTTTCATAAATCTAGAAAAGGGTGGATATCATGAAGTTAGGTCAGCATAACATCTAGCATTATTTGAACGAGTTCATCTGTCAATCAAGGTCTTGGTAACATTTTGAAATTATTGCTTGATTTACACAACTAGCTATGGGTTCAATTATTATCAAAGACTTTCAACCTTTAGATAGATGACTTTAAGTAAAGATTCCATTTACTACTAAAATAGTCGGCGATGTTAATTTTATTTTTAAATATTCTTCTGATTTAAGAAATCGATATTTATTATTGATTATTTTATATAAATCTAAAAAATAATATTATAGATTATATAGTGGATTTTTACCTATAAATATATAACGTACCTATGAAGTAAAATACTTCATAGGTACAAAATCACAACAGATTCAGTGATACTAGATACAATCTGTCCGTCAAATAGCCAAAGCTATTTGTATTTAGAGTCAGGAAGTAATAGACAGGTAAGGGCTAAGAGCAAGAATCTTGCCTAAAGCCTAAAATCTTTATAGGAAAACTTTGACCACTAGCATCAGTGAGAGTACCTTTAACAGTAATATCAGGCCTCATGGCTGAATAATCTTGTCTTTTACCTCCATAAAATCCACCAGAGAGAAGCTTTTGTTGTTCTGTAGACAGCTCTAAAAATATCTCGGATTCGATGGTTTTAACTAACATAGTTGATTGCCTCGATTACTTACATGAATGATGATTGGACTAATTGAGGTTGAAAAAATTGAACCTTGAAGTAGTTAAGTATCCTGGGATGTCCGAAGCCACTATCACCAAAGTTAATGTTATCAAATTCACTTTCACTCAAATTACTCATGCAACCTCCAGCTAGAGTTATTATTACTCTATGGATAATGCCACAAGCAAATTAGATGTGATGATTTGAGTTGACATAACGGATGACTTTAATTCACCAGATAAAGATACTTTGAAGTTTTTGTAGTTACGGGATCATTCAATATGATCCCGTAATAAACATCCATCAAATAACCGAAACTATTTGCGTCTATAGTCAGGGAAGAGCAGAAATATAGGCGCTATAGCTAGCACTTTCATTTCTGGTCTCTTAATCATAGATTTAATGTATTAAGAGAACATAGAAGACCATTTAAACTTTCTCAAAACCTAATTGTTATTGAGCAAGTTATGTGGTTCTTCTTCTCTTCCTTCTAGTCGCAAAGTTTAAGATATTCTTTGGACACGAACTAGGCTTCTGCTTCTAACTCTGTAAAGGCGAACACCTTTACCTCCCATGAAAGGAGTACCCTTATCATCGTCCTCTTCATCTTGATTATCAGTGTCTTCTTCATCACCAGGTTTGATTCCACCAGCTAGAAGTTGTTGTTGCTCTGTGGATAAATCTGCAAGTAAATCAGACATCATTTGTGTTGGCATAAATCATGAACCTCACTTACGTATATAGGTGTTAATCACCTATGTTTTTATTATTAACTACAATCATAAATAATAAATTATTCCAAGGTTAGAAAAGCAGATGATGAATATCTTTCTTTCGACTCATGAATATAACAGGAATATTTGAAATAATACCGAACAAATGTTTTAAATAAAATTAGTTATATCCCTAAAAGACATTGATTTTCATATGAAAATATGAGTATGTTACTTTATAAAACATACTCATGTTTTTATCTGGATAAATTAGCAGCAGCTTGCACTTTAATAAGAATTCATAAGTCATCCCAATTCGCCATTAATAGACTTAGAACTAGCAAGACTTTCTTGGGTCGCACTGTTGCCTAATTTTGGAGAATTGGAGGGGGACTTAAACCCCTGCAATTCATCTGTGGCTTTGTAGAGAATTAATACTGAATTCTGACTACTGACTCCTTCCTGAATTTTATTTTGTTAATCATCAGCCAAAAATTGAAACCTGGCTAATTTATTCGTTGGAGTGACTTGAATGCAAATAATTGATCGAAGAGGTCAGTCCTCAAGTCATTAAAGCCAAATTATCATACTGATAAAAACTTCAAATGCTCTCCTTGTTGTGCAAAAAAAGTTTCAATCGTACCTTGCATTTGCACTTGGCCTTTGTCTATTAACACAATCCAATCAGCCCGGTTGACTACACTAGGACGATGAGTGATCAAAATTGTAGTTTTACCTTTTCTAGATTCCAAGAGGCGATCCATCACTTGAGATTCACTAACTGGGTCTAATCCCGCAGTTGCCTCATCTAAAATCAGTATAGGTGGATCGGTGAGGATTCCTCTAGCGATCGCTAATCTTTGTCTTTGTCCACCAGAAAGATTTGCCCCAAATTCTCCCAAAACTGTTTGATAGTTATTAGGGAGTTGACTGATAAATCCATCTGCATCAGCAATATGGCAAGCTTTGACAATTTCCTCAAAAGAAATATAAGGCGTTCCTAAGCGAAAATTATCTACAATCGAGCGACTCCAGAAATGAGGTTCTTGGGGTACATAAACTACTTGTTGTCGCAGACAATCTAAGGAAATGTCTTGACTATTATAAACACCAATACGGATATTGCCAGAGTTAGGTTGATATAAACCTGCTATCAATTTTGCTAAGGTACTTTTGCCACAGCCAGATTTACCAATCAAAGCAATAACTTTTCCTCCAGGAAGATTGATAGAAAAATCTTCTAGTAGGTCAACTCTACCAGGATGGTGAAACGTCACATGAAAACAACAGATATCTGCATCAGTTGGAATTTGTGCGATCGGCTTTTGACCACTTCCAACTACTTCTGGTGTAGCATCAATAATTTCTAGTAAGCGAGAGATTGCTGTTTGAGAGCGAAAATACTCATCTGTTAAGCCAACTAATGAATCAATTAAATTTAGAACATTAACTTGCAAAGTATTAAAAGCCAGCATTTGCCCAATGCTTAATTCCCCCCTAATCACCAAAATGCTACCTAGTCCTAGTAAAACAACACCACCAATGGTAGTCAGGAAACTAGCAATAGTATTATTGATAATTCCAATTTGGATAGTACTGAAATTGAGATTGGCAAGGCGACCAAAACGACTTTGAAATTCATCCCAAAATTGAGGAGCTGCATTTGTAGTTTTCAGTACCTGTGCGCCCTTAAAGGTTTCTACTAAAACACCTTGATTTTCTGCTCCCAACACTAAAAGATTACGGGTTTTTTGTCGAAGAATGGGTAAAAAAGGCAGCGTGGATAAAGTGATTAAAACCCCGAATAAGACAACTGCTAGTGTTAACTGCCAGCTATAAAACAACATGAAGCTGAAAGAAACTACTGCAACGAAAAACTGACTGGGCAAAAGCACCACAATCTGCGATACCAGCTGATTGATTTCATTGATATCTCGCAATCGGCTGGTGATTTCGCCACTACGGCGTCCCTCATAGAAATTCAAGGGTAACTGCAAAATTTTCCGTCCAAACTCCAAGACTAACCCTAATTGCAACCGTTGCCCAAAGTGAGCAATCATAATGCCTTGCAGTACTCGCAGACTACTGCTGAATAACGTCATAACCACGACAGCTGTCACCACAACGGTGAGTAACTGCATATCTCCACGTACCAACACATCATCTGTGAGTATTTGGATCAAGATGGGAGTACCCAAACCGAGTAAACCCAACACAGCGTTAATCATTAAAACATGAGTCAGCAAACCACGATAAGGCCAGATACGCTTAAAAAAGCGTCCTAAGCCACCTTTTGGTTCTTCTTGAGGCTGATCAGAAAAGCGGTCTGGATCTGGCTCTATTAAGAGCATGACTCCATTCCAAGCGATCGCTAACTCTTGTCGGTTGACATAACGAAGCCCAACAGATGGATCGGCAATTACGTACTTTTTACCCTTCTTACCGTATAAAACAACCCAGTGATAACCTCGCCAATGTATGATTGCAGGCAGATGCACTTCTTTAATTCTGTCCATAATCGCCGCAGAAGCTTTTACTGCCCTAGCATTAAAACCCAAAGCTTCAGAACCACGTTTTAGCCCTAACAAGGTTGTTCCTAGTTGTCCAGTTCCTACTGTTTCTCGGCTGCGATTAATACTTAAGAACCGTCCATAATATTTGCAAATTGAAGCTAGACAAGCAGCCCCACAGTCTTCTTCACTCAACTGTAAAACACACTGGTAATTTTTGAGTTTGAATAGACCAAACATATTAAATGGGTATTGGGGATTGGGTATTGGGTATTGGGTATTGGGGATTGGGTATTGGGTATTGGGGATTGGGGATTGGGTATTGGGGATTGGGTATTGGGGATTGGGTATTGGGTATTGGGTATTGGGGATTGGGTATTGGGGATTGGGTATTGGGTATTGGGTATTGGGTATTGGGGATTGGGTATTGGGGATTGGGTATTTGGAAAATCTTTCCCTAGTCCCCAGTCCCTAGTCCCCAGTCCCCAGTCCCCAGTCCCTAGTCCCCAGTCCCCAGTCCCTAGTCCCCAGTCACCAGTCCCCAGTCCCCTAAATATCTGTGATTAATCTCGCTTTTCGCAGAATGAAGTGAAGTACTGTTTCCTGATGGGAAATAATATCAGCTCTACCTTCCATTCCAGGTTTGAGATCACACTGGCGATCGCTTCTACCTACATACGTACTTTGTGGCTCAATTGTTACCTCGTAGGCTTGAAGTGGAACACTTGCAATTGTGTTGTTTTTTTCCATAGGTAAGGCATCCGGTGCAACTGTTTTAACTATTCCCTTAAGGGTGCCGTAGTCTGGATAGGGGCAAGCAGAAACCTGCATCTGCACTTGTTGACCTGCTTTTACCTTGTCAATATCTTGAGCTGGTACAAGGGTCTTGATTAACATCGGCGCATCCAGGGGAGCAATCTGAGCAATAGCTTCAGTTGGTTGTACTACTTGTCCAGGATTACGAAGTTTGAGTTGTAATAAAGTACCTGTGATTGGCGATCGAATTACACTCTGACTCAAATCATTTTCTACTTGTTGTAGTTCTTTGCGAGTGCGATCGAGTTGCTTGAAATATTCTAGGCGTTGTTGCAAGAGCGTTTCTCTTTCTTTTTTCAAAGCTGCTAAGGTAGCCTCACCTTGTGCCTGTTCTTGCCTTATGCGTTCAGATGCCACAATGACGGAAGCATCATTAGGATTGATAGCTGTTTTCGCCTTTTCTAGATTAGTTTGGGCGATTTGCAAGGCTTGGTCTTTTTCTTCTGTGAGGTTTTTAGCGTTAGCTTTAGCTTGTTCTAGTTTTGTATATGCAGATTTTACCGCTTGGTCTTTTTCCTCTGTGAGATTTTTAGCGTTAGCTTTAGCTTGTTCTAGTTTTGTATATGCAGATTTCACCGCTTGCTCTTTTTCTTCTAAGAGGTTTTTAGCATTGGCTTTAGCTTGTTCTAGCTTTGTATATGTAGATTTCAGTGCTTGTTCTTTTTCTTCAAATAAATTACGAGAAATTGCCCCCGATGCTACTATCGGCTGCAATCGATTCCGTTGTACCTTGGCTAAGGTAAAAGCTGCTTGTGCTTCTTGCACAGTTGCCGTTAAGAGTTTGTCTTGCCGCAAGCGATCGCGTTGTACCTTTGCTAAGGTAAAAGCTGCTTGTGCTTCTTGCAAGCTTGCTGTTAAGGCTTTTTCTCGCTGCAATCTGTCTCTTTGCACCTTCGCTAAAGTCAAAGCTGCTTGTGTTTCTTCTACAGTTGCTGTTAAGACTTTTTCCCGCTGTAATCGTTCTCTTTGCACTCTGGCTAAGGTGAAAGCTGCTTGTGCTTGTGTCATATCTGCTGTAGCTTTAATTTGCTCATCTTCATAGTTGCGTTGACTACCACGTAGCTGAGCTTGTGCAGCTACAATTGTGCGGTTAATTAAGTTTGTCTGGGCCGCAATCTGAGTATTGATTTCACTGATTTGAGCATCAATTTGATTTAGCTGTAATTGACTCTGCTGAATATTGCTTTCTAATTGACTTTTTTGAGTCCGAAGACGGGAATCATCAACATAAGCAATAGCTTCTCCTTGGGTTACTATTTGATTGTCTTTAACCTCAATTTTTTGAACACTCCCAGTAATGGCAGACTCAACAACCCGCAGTTCTCCCACAGGTCGGATAGTTGCAGGGACTTTGACTGTCACTTTGTAATTCAAAACCGATGTGAGGCTAATTCCTACCACAAAAATAGCTAGCAGTACGCCTCCACCAATATTTATCCATTTACCGATATGAGGGAGAAATTCATGAGCTTCAATTTCTGGCAATTGCTCTAAAATCGGTTCATTTAACCTATGCCAAAAATTGTTTTCCTCTTGATGTAGGGTATTCACGGCACTGCACCTTTTTTAGAAGGAGATGGAGATGGGGGAGATGAGGAAGATGGGGAGGATGGAGGGCTTTGGGGGCCCTGGAGGGGTTGGCTACCGTGTACACACAAGTCGTATCACCCCCCTTAATCCCCCCTTATCAAGGGGGGAAAAATAGAAGATCTAGTTCCCTCCCCTTTACAAGGGGAGGGTTAGGGAGGGGTAAAAACCAGATTTGTCAACTACCTAGAGACTTGTGTATACACCGTAGGGAGGGGTTGGGGGGCAATGGGGAGAATAACTAATGACAACTAACCCTCACGGGTGACGCTCGCAAGCTCGCTAACGCTGCGCTAACGGCAGTTACTCCACTTGGGGAAACCCCAAGACCGTACTGCCTCACAACTGACAACTAACTCCCAATTTTCTTGTTGATGATGTATTTTGCTAAATGGTGAAATGCTGACATATGCGGCTAACACTAGCCACAATCATGCTTGACGATGGTCTATAATCGAAAAAGGGGAACGAGAAGGGTATGTACGACATGGAAAAATTATCTTTCTCAAGTTTTCAACGTGGGCAACGCGTTAAGAAAACGGAGGAAAACGCTCAAACTCCCTCAAAGTCCTCACTTACGTTGAGCGAGTAGTAATCACTTCCTCCACCCCCTTTTTATACGGCACAAGGCGATTTCTGCGAATAAATCGCAGACTTTAGCATTTTAATCAGCATTTAGACAGCCTCTTAAGTATAGAAAGACAAAGCAGACACAAATAATTTGTAAATTTTCGGTAGAGAAATCAAGAGGAAATAAAAAAATAAATGGCTGTTGAGTGTTGACCGTTAAATGTGAACAATCAACAACTTCAAGTGGCATAATTTATTTCTAGGAGTTCCCTAGAATAGTTGCATAATCTAAGCCTCTAATGCTTGTAACAACGGTCTACCCAAGCATCAGAAATTTTGTTTGTAATAATTTCTAAAACCATTACGGTTCGGTAATTACGAATTATGCAAAGCGGTACTAGCCGTTTAAGTGAATCATCTCAAAATCGACACTAGTCGCTAGAAGTTCTTGTTGTTTATCAGATAATGTGATCAACAACACACATGCACTTATTCGATGTGACATGATTTTTTGCCTCACTACGCAATTAGGTGGGTAGACCACCTAAGTACCCAACTATAAGCACTGTTTGTCAGGATTTCATAAATCTAGAGGTAGAAATTCAACATCTAGATTTACTTCTCAAAGTAGATATTAAATCTGCTATTTTTTGTAGATATACCAATACCCTTAGAGTAGGTATGGTCAGTAATTAATGTTTTTGAAACTATTTGAAGAATTTAGATAGTTATTAACAAATTTTAGGTAGCAAAGTAAATGGGGGAGATGAGGGAGATGAGGGAGATGAGGGAGATGAGGGAGATGGGGGAGATGTGGGAGATGAGGGAGATTAAAACTGTTAACTCCTATCTGTTAACTCCTAACTGTTAACTCCTAACTCCCAATTCCTAACTCTTAACTCCCAACTCGCTGAAGATCAGCTAATTGTCGGCGCTGGTTCTGCTGTTGATTAAACAACTTTTGTTCTGGGGTTAATAAATCTGAGTCTATTGGGGGGCGCATATCCCATTGCAATTCTGCCATGATCAATAAACTGATCATCATTACTACACCAGTAGCGAAAAACTGCCATTCACTAAAATAGGGAATAACTGCCATTCCCAGCAGGTGGACAAGCGCCATTAGTAAAAACGCTCGCGATCGCAAGGCTAAAACTGTACACAAATAACCAATACCGGTCAATCCTAACCATAGGGGACATAGACGCATCAACACTTCTCCCCAACCCAGAAAAATACTCAAGTCGGTTAAAACAACACCCCCTAACATCAAAATCACCCAACAATAGACTAGCCAACGTACCTTTTCTACACTCACCCAAAACCAAGTCAAAACTACCATAGCAACGGTACCGGCTAAGGTAAGGGTTGACCACCAAATTGCTTGTGTATCCCAGCTAATCGGTAGAAACTGGGCTGTGAGAAATATACCTGCACATATTAAACCCCAAAGGATAAAAACCTGATCTATGCGGGTGTAAAACCCTGAAAATACTCTAATAGTGCCAACTTTCAAGTTTAGACATACTAAACCTTGCAGGTCTTGAATATCCAAAGCTTCGTGTTTATCGCGCAGCAGGGGTTGAGAAAAAGGTGAAACAGTCATTTAAATTTTATGTCTTAAGATAGTGGCGTTAATCAACAGTTTTGATGTAAAGCTTGAGAAATGCTAACAAATAATCAAGCTATTTACCCAAGATTTTTCAAAAATGTGTAAGTAAATATTCTTGAAGCGCGATCGCACTATCTTTGAAGAAAGTGGGGAGTAGAGGGATGGGGAGATGAGGAGGATGAGGGAGATGAGGGAGTGAGGGAGTGAGGGAGTGAGGGAGAAATAACTAATACCCAATTACCAATTACCAATTCCCAATTCCCAATTCCCAATTCCCAATTCCCAATTCCCATTTGTTCGTATTTATTGATGGCTATTTAGTTAAGCGACAATAGCTGAATCAATGTAAAGGCAATAGCTGCACTGCCTAAAGGTACTGTCAAATTATCTATACCCCAAAAAGATACAGCTTCTAAGCCAGTAGCCATTAGAGCGATCGCTAGCGATACTACCCATGTCTGCCAAACGTTCCCTTCTACACTCAGTAAAATCAAACTACTGACTAAGTAGCTAACCAAGGTCATAGTTAACGAGCCTTCCCAGCTTTTTTGGCTGCCAAAGACTTTATACTTATGTTTACCAAAATTTTGCCCAATCAAAGCTGCTAGTCCATCTCCCCATGACATCACCATAATTCCGATAGCTGCGTACTGGGGCTGTTGTAAGTGCCAAAACCAAGCAATTAAAATGCCAATACTAACAGCATAGAAAAATGTCCCTAGGCTTTGGCGACCCACGCTGTTAATGCCAGGGAGAATAGGAAATCGATATGATAACAAAGTAATGGCACTGGCGACAATTGAAGCTGTGATGCCTACACTCGCAGGTACATCCAGCCACCAAGCAAGCATTATTACGTTGCCGGTGCCAATATGAACTATCTTTCTTACTACTTCTGGATCATCGGTGGCAAAGCGCTTGATTACCCATGCGATTAGGAGGATGAGTAATACCCAAACCGCAACTATAGCAATTTGCAGCCACAAAGATGGAATTGGGATTAAGTCGGCAACTGAAGTCAACAAAGATGTTAGGGGATGGAAATTTTTAGCTCTGTTACTAATTTATAAGATTTGGACTACTGGAATGAAACTATTATTCATTTGGTTGATTCGAGGCTACAGAATGTTTATTTCGCCACTGTTTCCCCCTACTTGTCGCTTTCAACCAACTTGTTCTATGTATGCTATTCAAGCAATTGAAAGATTTGGTGCATGGCGCGGTGGGTGGATGGCGGTGCGGCGCATCTTGCGTTGTCATCCATTTCATCCGGGTGGTTATGATCCAGTGCCAGAGGTTGTAGTCAAAGATATTGAGCCTTGCTGTAGTCACAGGCACTTAAATTCTGAGAAGAAGACAACACAACAAACCAATACCAAAGAATAAGGCACTTCCAAATAAAAAATAGGCGTTGCTGAATTAGGATATGAAATTCAAAAATTAATTATTCTCAACTCTTAGTTTCTGCGACTGGTGCGAACGCCAGTTGCTACAACGCGCCGGCACTTTTGTGACTGTCGGCAAAGCGCGCTCTTCGGAGTGCCTTGGGAATCCGCGCAACGCACTGGCTCCTCTGCGTAAGGTGAATTCATATTCTCAATCCGCAACGCCAAAAAATATCCCACTGCTGACAGTCATCAGCCATCGACTGTAACCAAATTCTAAAAATATTCAAAAGATATTCAAATTACCCTTGCCAAGTCATAGTCGTTATGACTACGATAAAATAACTTATGGATGGTGAGTATTTAATAACCTCGACCAAAGGAATGATTGACGGTATGAGTGAAGATAAGAAGTTAACTACCGCAACAGGGTGTCCAATTTTTGATAACCAGAACTCAATCACAGCCGGGCCGCGTGGGCCGCTGCTGATGCAGGATGTGCAACTGTTAGAGGAGATGCAGCAGTTCAACAGAGAACGGATTCCAGAACGGGTAGTTCATGCTAAAGGTTCTGGTGCCTATGGAACATTCACAGTCACTCGTGCCATTCCTGAATACACCAAAGCCAAGTTTCTCTCGGAAGTAGGCAAGCAAACAGAAGTGTTTTTGCGTTTCTCTACAGTGGCTGGGGAAAGAGGTGCCGCCGATGCTGAGCGCGATGTGCGTGGTTTTGCAGTTAAATTCTACACCGAAGAAGGTAACTGGGATTTGGTAGGCAACAACACACCAGTTTTCTTCATCCGTGATCCGTATAAATTCGCCAATTTCATTCACACACAGAAGCGTCACCCTCAAACCAACCTGCGGGATGCTAACATGCAGTGGGATTTTTGGTCATTGAACCCGGAATCGCTGCACCAGGTGACAATATTGTTTAGCGATCGCGGTTTACCTGCTAGTTATCGTCACATGAATGGCTATGGTAGCCACACATTGTCCTTTGTGAATGCAGCAGGTGAAAGATTCTGGTGCAAATTCCATTTCAAAACCCGTCAGGGGGTTAAAAATATTACAGGAGAAGAATCCGCCAATCTCATAGGTATTGACCGCGAATCACACCAACGGGATTTATTTGAGGCAATTGAACGCGGCGAGTATCCCAGTTGGACAGTGAAAGTCCAAATCATGACTGAAGAACAAGCTAAAACCTTTCAGTGGAACCCGTTTGACTTGACTAAGGTCTGGCCTCACAGTGAATATCCCTTGATGGAAATTGGCATTTTGGAGCTAAACCGCAATCCTGTAAACTATTTTGCCGAAGTCGAGCAAGCCGCCTTTAGTCCTTCCGTATTTGTACCAGGTATCGGCCCCAGCCCTGACAAAGTGTTACAGGCGCGGCTGATGTCCTATCCAGATGCTCAGCGTTACCGTATTGGTACCAACTACCAGCAATTGCCTGTAAACCAGCCTCGCTGTCCAGTCTATCATTACCAAAGAGATGGTGCTTTATCCACTGGCTACGGTGGCAGCAGCCCCAACTATTACCCCAACAGCGACAGCAGCACCCCCAAAGAAGCGCCTGAATACCGGGAACCTGGGTTAGCTCTTGGTGACGTGGTTGCCGATCGCTATGACTCGCGCGACCAGGATGATTATACTCAAGCAGGTAATCTCTGGCGAATATTCTCTGAAGATGAGAAAAATCGTACAGCCAAAGCGATCGCAGGGGCGCTAAGTGGAGCGCGACAAGATATCCAAATGCGGCAACTTTGCCACTTCTTCCGGGCTGATATGGATTATGGACAGCGTGTGGCTAAGGCTTTGAACATTGACATTGATCCCAGTTTCTTACAACAGAACCAGCAGAACAATCCTCATCCTGTAACAGCTTAAATTAGGCTTTGCATATTGGCGGGATAATTCATCTTATGAAAGGCGCACAGAGGAGTAGTAGCGAACTCACGTCAAAGTAACGCTATAAACTCCTCTATGCTTAAATCAGCATCTCGAATAATTGCCCTTAACGTTCCCTTAGCCAACTCCTGATGATCCGGAACTACAACTTGAGCAAATGGCTCATCTCGTCGTAAGATGATGTGACTGCTTTGTTGGCGCTTTTGGTAGAAGCCGATTTTTTGCAGAGCGTTGACGCAATCTTTCCCTGAAATGCTGGGCAGCTTACTCACACAACCACCAGAAATGTTTCAAAGTTATCTTCTGGGACAGGTAAGTTATCTTCTTTAAGGGCAGCGACATAACCTGAAATAGCCTCCTTGATATTTAAAAGGGCTTCTTCTTTAGTTTTGCCTTGACTAATACAACCTTTGAGGCTTGGACATTCCACAATCCAGTAACCGTCTTCATCCCGATACATAATTACTTGCCTTAAATTCTGGCTCATGCTTACAAGCTATGTATAAACACCTTTAAATTTTACTGTTAACCAAGGGTAGGCATTGCTGAGATTATAACTTTTAGGTTTTGCCTGCACGGTATTCACCCATTGCCTCGGCTGCAAGTTTGGCAAGTATATCTGGAGAACGAGCAAAAGCTTCATGCCAACGGCGTTCATCTTCTAGTTCCACCAAAATCATCGCCGCGATCGCATCTTGTTCAGTGGCAGGCAAAGTTTTTAGTTTAGTGTAGACGCAAAGCGGCTTGCCATCAGGCATCGCTTGTTCAAGTAGCTTAATCAAAGCTGTTGAGGTTGGTTTAGAATGCGATGCGGCAAGCAGCAAGTAAATCAAATTCTAGCAGGAGGGACAGCTAGTTCAAATATTCTCGTATAGTCGTAAAAAATGTGTCTATGCAATCTACTAATTTTTTCTATATTGATTAAGAGTGAAGAAATAAAAAATAAGTCTGCATCCTTATTGCGTGAGCAAAATTCTCCTTCAGATCTGACTACACCGTCATCAGTTTGTAATTGACTTCTTAACCTTACCAAAGAATATTTTTCTAATACATGTATGTAATTAGGCCTGCGATCCAAAGGTATATCGGGATGCTGTTTGTAGAACTCTTCAACATACTGGCAAAGAGTGTTGTAACTGACACCATCTAGGGCAAATATAACCTTTAATAAACCATCGCTCATTCCCTCCATGTTTACGTAAGGGTCTGCATTACTTTGGCTCAGAGAAGTACCTCTTGGAATGGACGCAATGTTATTTAGTGCATCAAACATTTCATTTTTATTTAAATAAGACTTTATGGACACAATTCCAACTGTGCCGTCTATACATGTAAAAGTTTTTTCTTTTCCATCCTTTTTAAGAGCATCAAATTTTAAACTTTGATAGTCCAATATGATTATATCAATCTGCTTGGATTCATCTCCCTCCAAGTTAAATAAAAAACCACCTAATAAAACATTACATGAGCTTGGAATGTGCTGCTTGAGAAAGTCCAGAAAAATGTGTTCTTTAATTTGCCCATTATCGGTTGGATTGGGGAAAATACTGGCTACTGAGGCAGCTAATCGCATGGACTGGGTGAGATATATTAAGTAATTGCGGAATCTTTCAACAAAGGGTTTCGACATATTTTCTTGGGTATACCTTTACTTCATTATTACTGAGCATTTTTTTAATACAATTGAAATTAATAATTTTATACTTACAAGTCAAGTATAGTTGCTAAACTTGAAGTATTGATCTTGAATTGTTAAGTTGCTTTTAATGTGTGTAGGTTTTTAACATAAAAATACTAAAGATAACAGAGTCAAGTTTAGCTGATAAGCTTCATTACAAAGCTGGTTTTTTAGCTCTGGGGGCAAATCAAGATTAATACTCATTTTAACTTTCTACTCTAATAGCCAACCGAATAAATTACCTACCGTCAACTGTAAATCACTGGCAAAAGATGGCACAGGAAGTATTTGTTCTGCCTCATCAAACAACTCTGGTGGCTGGTTTGAGAAATATACAAATACTACTCTTTCACTTGGGTCAATCAACCAACCCATTTGAGTGCCATGCTTCAAAGAATGCAATATTTTAGCAATGACTTTACTTTGGCTTTGCTCAGGAGAAAGGATTTCAATAATCCAATCGGGTGCTAGTGCAAAAATATTAGCAATACCCCCGTTTTCATTTCGAGGAATTCTCTCCCAGAGAAACACAGATAAATCTGGGACAATCGCACGTCCTGCAAAAATGCAGCGCAACTCTGGAAAAGCCCGCGCAATTTTCTGTGGCTTAGTGACTCCATTGATGGTAATAATTAATTCACCTTGAATTGTACTGTGTTCACCCTGTGGCATGGATTTCTGAATAATCTGACCATCAATATACTCACTGGTAGGTTTAGTTTCTGGTAGTTTGAGAAACTCCTCTAATGTCAAAGTTTTAGATGGTATCTGTACCATTGGGGACTACCTATACCTACACTAATGACAAATAACGTATCATGCCAAACGTTGCTAGAGTTCAGCATTTTTTCTCAGTACATAATTGCTGCATTAGTTGAGAATATATCACAGAGGCAGCTTTGCAATCCGATTGCCCCACTCCTCGGCAGTGGATATCGCCCAAATCATCAGCAGTTCTTCGATAACGGCTTCAACTGGTAGCTTTTGAGAAACAATAATAACTCCTGCACTATGATTGCTGGTGATGAACTTGGCAAACTCCAATGGCATTGTTTTACGATCATGGGTAACGAGGATACGTCCCTGTTGTGCTGCGATCGCTAATACTTCAGAATCTTTGACACCTTCTAACCCAGCAGCCAAGGCAGTTTGAAAGTCAATGGTGGGTTCTCGTCGCAGAACTCCTGTGACGATCGCTTGATTCAAATCAGCATCAGCTTGGTAGCTAATATTCACGATTCTACTTGCTGTCTTGCTGCCTTGGCTGCCATCAGCTTGTTGTACAAAGCAGGATCGGCAGTTTGTAGTGGTTGAGGCATATTATCAAATGCTGCTTCCTCGGCTACTAAATAAGCATCAATATCAGCACGATTGGCTAGATAAAACGCGATCGCTCCATATACTTGTTCTAATGTTAGTAACGGAAAAGAATTGACAATACTTTCAGGGGATAATCCTTTTTGGAAAGCATAAACGATAGAGTCCAGGGAAATTCGAGTTCCTGCAATCCAATAAGCGTCGTTACGATATTCTACGTAAGATTTAGCTGTTACAACTGTCATAGCTTCGTTTTGACTCTACCTTTAAGATTAAACTACTCAAACCACAACTGCCTCTGCGATCGCACCTTGCATTTTCCCTAAAGCATCAATTAAACTCTGCAATTGTTGGTCTGCTTTGAGAACTGCTAAACCACGCACTGTCACTTTCCCAGGTGAATAAACAAAGCGGGTTTTTAAATGTTCTGGTAAATTTCCCGCTAACAAATTCCAAGCAGGCTCTTCCATTGGCGTTTCTAAAATTATGTGCTGTTTATTCTCTGGTTTAATGCGGCTAAATCCTAACTTTTTCGCTAATTGTTTGAGTTCCATCACACGCAAAAGTTGATTAGCTGGCACTGGTAAAGTACCATAACGATCGCCCCAATCGGCTGCAATTTCTGCTAATTCTTCTTTTGATTTTGCCCCCGCTACGGCACGATAAGCACTCATCTTTTGATCCAAGTCGGGGATGTAATCTGCGGGAATAAATGCTGTGAGGTTGAGGTCAATTTGCGTATCATCAACTTTGGGAATTTCTTGACCGCGAATTTCTCGAATTGATTCCTCTAACATCTCCATATACAAATCAAAACCGATCGCTTCCATTTGACCAGATTGTTCTGCACCTAGCAAGTTACCCACACCCCGAATTTCCATGTCGCGCATTGCCAACTGATAGCCAGAACCCAGCTGAGTGAATTCTTGAATTGCTCGTAACCGCTGTCTGGCTGCATCAGATAATGTCCGCTGTTTGGGGTAAAATAACCAAGCATGGGCTTGAATACCCGCACGACCCACACGACCGCGTAATTGATACAGCTGTGCCAAGCCAAAGCGGTGGGCATCTTCAATTAAAATGGTGTTGACTCGCGGAATATCTAAACCAGATTCAATAATCGTCGTACAAACCAGAATATCTGCCTCACCATTACTAAAGGTGAGCATGGTTGATTCTAACTCGCTTTCATCCATTTGACCGTGAGCGATCGCAAATCTTCCTCCAGGTATCATTTCTCGCAAATTCGCCGTTGTCTCTTCAATTCCTTCTACTCGCGGTACTACGTAAAATACCTGACCACCTCTGTCTAATTCTTGACGAATAGCACTCCGGACACTTTCCGGGTTCAGCGGTGCAAGATGGGTTTGAATTGGTCGTCTGGTTGGGGGTGGTGTGGTAATCAAACTCATTTCCCGAATCCCCGACAAAGACATATACAAGGTGCGGGGAATGGGAGTAGCCGAGAGAGTCAGCACATCAACCTGAGTTTTCAAGCTTTTAATTTTCTCTTTTTGATTCACCCCAAACCGCTGTTCCTCATCCACCACCAGCAGTCCTAAATCTTTGAATGACACGCCTTTACCTAAAAGTTGGTGCGTACCCACAACCACATCTAATTCACCTGTGGCTAGCCGCTTTTGAATGTTACGACGTTCTTCAGCACTACGAAAACGGTTGAGTAAACCGATATTTACAGGATAGGGAGCAAAGCGTTCTTTGAGGGTGTGGTAATGTTGCTGGGTGAGGATAGTTGTGGGTGCTAAAAGTGCAACTTGTTTACCAGCGGTGACAGCTTTGAAAATAGCGCGAATCGCCACTTCTGTTTTTCCGAAACCAACATCACCGCAAACCAAACGATCCATTGGGCGATCGCTTTCCATATCCCGTTTGACATCTTGTACAGCTTTGAGCTGATCCGTGGTAGGTTGATAAGGAAAAGAATCTTCTAGTTCTTCCTGCCAAGGCATATCCGCTGGATAAGCAAAACCTTCTTGTTTTGTTCTTGCTGCATACAGTTTTAGCAAGTCCACCGCCAATTTCTTGATCGCTTTGCGGACACGGTTTTTAGTGTTGTCCCAAGCTTTACCAGTCATCTTGTGGAGTTCTGGGGGTTTATCGGCGGTGGCGCGGAACCGAGATAAAGAACCTACTTGGTCAGCAGCAACTCTCAGTAACCCGTCAGCATACTGTATGACTATGTAATCACGGGTTTCATTGTTGATTGTTAAACTTTCCAGCTTGACAAATTTGCCAATACCGTGGCTGCGATGAACGACATAATCACCCGGACGCAGCTTATTGGGGTCAACTTGTTTAGAAGTGGCTTTGCGGCGCTTGCGGATATAGCCAGGAGTGGCTAGAGAATGCTGACCATAAAATTCGCGGTCAGTGACAACCATCAAGCGGTAGGTTGGCAGAATAAAACCTTCGAGTTCAGCCAGACCGGAATATTTTAGGGCTATAGGTGTATGATTAATTTGCAGCTTATCAATGGCTTGATAGTCTCTGGGGTTAGGGATAAACTGAGCCGGGCAATCGTGTTCTTGCAATAAAGAGACAGAACGCGAAGGTTGAGCCGAAATTAACCAAATAGAGAAATTGCGATCGCGTTCCTTTCTCAGTGTTTCTGCAAGTTTACCAAACTGGTGCGGCGTTACTGGCACAGACCGACTAGCCAAATTGATCCCGCTATTTTCCTCCGCCAGTTCCGATAAATATAAAGTTTTAAATTGAGTCAAGTCAGCCAAACATTCATCAAAAGACCTATGAATTTTCGGCAATGTTAGCGAAGTAGGGTTAGATTCTTCCCCATGCCCCATGCCCCACTGTTCTTCAGCATTTTCTACCCAGCGATCGCTATGAGCATGACATTGTTCTGGCTCATCAATAGCAATTAAAGTATTTTCTGGTAAATAATCTAACAGAGAAGCTGGTTTTTCAAAAGCTAACCCCAAAAAGCGCCGACTGCCTTCTAAGAATCCTGAGTCCTGAGTGGTGAGTTCTGAGTCAGAATTTAACTCAGTAATTAAAGCTTGGAAATCAGGATTTTTTTCCAGCTTTTCTACAATAATGGGAGCAAAACTAGTGGGTGTAAGAATCAACTGGTCGATTTTGTCAAGGGCAGAACGCTGAGTTGCAGCATCAAATTCCCGAATTTTCTCGATTTCATCGCCAAACCATTCCAGCCGTACTGGCAATTCCGATGCTACAGGAAAGATATCAACAATATCACCGCGCCGACTCCACTGTCCTTCTGTTTCCACTAAAGGTACACGTTCATACCCCAAAAGGGTTATCTTCTCGCTGAACGTATCAAGGTCATATTCCATACCCCGCTTCAGCGTCAGGCATAAAGGTGTAAAAGCTTCTGGAGGTGGCAAGTGGGGTTGTAGCGCCCCAACAGTAGCGACAACAGCCAAGGGTAGCTTTGCTCTGGGATTGGGTATCGGGTATTGGGGATTAGGAATATTTTTACCCTCTTCCCAGTCCCCAGTACCTAGTCCCCAGTCCCCAACTACTAAATCAGCCAACACCTGCATTTGCCCCCAAGTCATCTCAGTTTCGGGGTCAAAGGGTTCGTAGGGAGAGGCTTCTGATGTGGGGTAAAAATGCACAGTCTTCCAACCCATGGCCTCTAACTGCGCGTAAACGCGTCCAGCTTCCTCTAGGGTGGCACAGACTACAAATAAATTTCTGGCTGAATTTTGCGCCAATGCCGAAGCTACCAAGCCTTTGGGTAGGCGAGGCATACCATTTAACCGCAAATCTTGTTCCCGATTTAGCTTAGCAAGCAATTCAGTGGTGAGCGGCGATCGCGCCAAGGCACGCACAATAGAAGAAAATGCCATAAGTTTTACTAGAGGAGGAAGTCGTTGCAGATAAGAAAATCTAGAGTCAGTTTATGTCCTCCATTTTAAAAGCCTTCATCGCTCTCTTATTATTTCTGTGGAAGAATATAGCTAATTACTATATGGAAGATACGAAAAATCAAACTGTCACTTTGTAGATAGCCAAAGCATTTATGACGGCACCTTTAATACTAGATACTAGAGATTGAGCTAAGTTCGCTCTCAATAGCGGCAATTGTAAACATGTCCTCCATCACTTTTGAAATTTTAATCATTTTGGTATTAATTATTGCCAACGGTGTATTTTCTATGTCTGAGATGGCGATTGTCTCAGCGCGAAAAGTCAGGCTACAGCAGCTTGCCAATCAAGGGGACGCTAAGGCGAGGGTAGCATTGAAACTAGCGGAGTCGCCAAATCACTTCCTGTCAACTGTGCAAGTAGGTATTTCGCTGATTGGTATCCTCACTGGTGCTTTTGGAGGAGCGACTATTGCCAACCGATTGGCACCTTATATACAACTTGTACCCTTTTTAGGAGCTTACAGTGAACCAATTTCTTTCGGGTTAGTGGTTTTACTGATTACCTATTTATCCTTGATTATCGGTGAATTAGTACCGAAGCGTCTGGCCTTGAACAATCCAGAACGGATTGCAGCCATTGTTGCTATTCCCATGCGAGCCTTAGCAGCGATCGCTTCACCAGCAGTTTACCTTTTAAGTGCTTCTACGGAAATGGTTTTGAGATTGTTAGGGATTACACCTTCTGTTGAGCCACAAGTTACCGAAGAAGAAATTAAAATCCTGATTGAACAAGGCACAGAGGCAGGTACTTTTGAGGAAGCCGAACAGGATATGGTAGAGCGAGTATTTCGCTTAGGCGATCGCCCTGTAAGCTACTTAATGACACCCCGTCCTGATATTGTCTGGCTGGACTTGGAGGACTCTGCCGAAGAAAACCGTCAGAAAATTGTTGACAGTGCTTATTCCCGATACCCTGTTTGTCAAGCAGGACTAGACAATGTGCTGGGCGTGATCCCCGTTACCGACTTATTAGCCCGGAGTTTCCGAAGTGAACCCCTAGACTTGACAGTGGGATTGCGACAGCCTGTATTTGTACCAGAAAGCACCCGTGGCTTAAAAGTTTTAGAACTATTCAAGCAAACCATCACTCACATGGCGTTGGTAGTGGATGAATATGGTGTAATTCAAGGATTAGTCACTCTCAATGACATTATGAGCGAAATTGTGGGTGATGTGCCAGCTGGCCCTGGACAGGACGAACCACAAGCTGTACAACGAGAAGACGGTTCCTGGCTGTTAGATGGCATGTTAGCTGTAGAAGATTTTTTGGAACTTTTCGATATGGAAGAGTGGGAATCAGAAGAACGCGGTAGCTATCAAACGCTGGGAGGCTTTGTCATTACCCATCTCGGTCGTATTCCCGCAGCAGCAGATCATTTTGAATGGCAAGGTATGCGTATTGAAGTCATGGATATGGATGGCAACCGTGTGGATAAAGTGCTAGTCGTGCCAATGCCAAATCAAACTGTGGATACAACAAAATCTGAGTAACTGGGGACTGGGGACTGGGGACTGGGGACTGGGGACTGGGGA
>NZ_AP018288.1:4240627-4385627 GCF_002368335.1 Nostoc sp. NIES-4103
GGACTGGGGACTGGGGACTGGGGACTGGGGACTGGGGACTGGGGACTGGGGACTGGGGACTGGGGAATATTAAACTCCCCAACTCCTAACTCCTAACTCCTAACTCCTAACTTCGAGATAGACGTTTAACTTCTTCGCCTGCCAAAAGCTGATGGGCTTTGGCTAGAAACTGGGGGATTTTATCAGCATGGGGACTGCGGGCGAGACATTGCCGCAAGTCCAGTTCATCCAAGCGATCTGCTTTGTTACCTGGAAACCAGTGACTGCCATTGCCAAGCAGGTTATAGCGCATTTTGCCATAGTCTACTAAATCGTAGGCGATCGCTAAATTCCACAGCCACAAAATTACTCGGATATTTACCTGTCCCGGTGTTTCCTCCCAGCTAGGTAAATTCATCTCCCAGGTTTTTACCCAATCTTCTCCCAAAGTGGCGATCGCTTCTGTTTCCAACCTGGCCAAAATTGGTGGCAAAATCTCTGATGAGCGATCTAATAAATCTAAAGTCTTGAGGTGTTCATCAAAATCTTCGGGCTTTGCTGCACCTATACTCAATGTATGCACTTTTGGATGGCTCAAACAAAATAAGTCATTAAACACCATTGGACTCAACGGGGCGCAAAGCTTGACTAATTTTTCTGGTGGATTATATAACTTTCCTCCTTTATCTGAAGGGCTAATAATAAACACTCCCATATCATGACGGTTAGCAGCTTCAATTGCTGCCCAATTCCATTGATTAATGTAGTACCAATGCAGGTTTACATAATCAAATTGGTTAGTATTAATTGTCTGTACAATCGTTTCTGTAGATCCGTGGGTAGAAAAGCCAATAAATCTGACTTTTCCCTCTGAACGTAACTGTTGTGCCACTTCCAGGCAACCCCCAGGACGAATACTATGGTCTAAAGTCTCAGCATCATTAATACCGTGTAGCCCTAGTAAATCCACATAATCTAGCTTGAGATATCGCAATGATTGTTCAAAAGTCTGCCGGAATTCCTTTGCGTCTGCAACCGGGCCAACTTTAGTCTGAACAATTAACTTTTCTCGCGCAAGCTTAGGTAATATTTTCCCCAACTGCATTTCTGAGCTACCATAACCACGAGCAGTTTCAATATGATTAATACCAACCTCAACTGCCCGTCGAATAGTCGCTTCCAAATTTTTTTGATTGTCCGCAGGAATTTCTGAGTGTGGGACATCTTGCCATTTAAACTGGTATCTCATGCCACCGCATGAAAACACTGGCATCTGTAATTCTGTGCGTCCAAATCTTCTATATAGCATTATGTAGATCTTGAAGTCCTTGCCAATCTCAAATCTAACAGCACTAATACCGTTAGGTGGAAGTCAGTTGTCAGTTGTCAGTTGTCAGGAGGCAGAAGTAAAAAATTATTTACCTTGTCTCCCTCATCTCCCCCATCTCCCCCATCTCCCTCATCTCCCTATCGCCCCATCCCCTCATCCCCCCATCGCCCCTGCACCCCTGCCTCCATCTAGCAACTTGCTGTACATAATGATACAATCCCATCTAAGGCTTAAGTTCAGATGTTCATCCAAATTCTACGGTTGGTAAAACACCTGCAATGGACTCTCAAAATAGAATAATGATTCGTCTCAAAGGGCGATTAAGTCAATCTCCAAATTCGCTCAAACGACTATTAACAGGAGATGTTACGCAACGTCTCGCTCGGTTTTTATTTGTTCGCAAGTCATATAGTTATTTAACAAATCTTAGGCAAAGATTGAACTTTAGTTACTACAAGGACTACTTAAGCACAGGAGTTAATTGTGTTGTTTATAACACGTCGGTTGATCAGCTTGTCAAAGAAGTGGATAAAGATGCTGTCTGTTTTGGGCTGCATTTGCCTGATGCAATGGTTGAAGAGATTCTGGACTATGCAATTCACACTGCTTGCATGGAGCCAGGGTATCATAGAACCTTCTTGATGAGTGAACTTGATGAGTATAACTGTTTGCCAGATGGGCATCACGTGATCAGGGCACTGGTGGATGATCTGACTAAATGTCAAGCAATCAATCTAATTGTTCAAGATTCTCGGCTTCTACAAATTGCTAGTGCTTATTTGCGCTACTATCCTACCCGAATTACTAGTCATTTAACTTGGAGCTTAGTATCTAATTTTACAGAAAATGAACTGAAGAAGTGTTATCCGGCGACTAACTTTCATTACGACATCGCAGGATATAACTTTGCTACAGTGAACTTTTATATAACTTCTGTGTTAAATGAATCCTCTGGATGTCATATTATGATCAAGGGTTCTCATAAGAAAAAACCTTTGTGGATACTGTTAAAGTCGGGTCGGCATAGTGACGAAACAGTATATGCCTACTACGGTCAAGAGAATGAAATTCAGATTACAGGGAAGGCTGGATTTGGCTTCTTTCAAGACCCGTCCTGTTTTCACAAACTCAAAGCACCAATCAGTCAAAACAGACTATTGCTGCAAATTCGATATTCCTAGGTTGGTCACAACACTTTGGGTAGCAACACTGTAGTCATCTAGAGGCTTTTGCCATTGGACTTGTAATTGAAATAACTATCTATCAAAAGACATAGAGTGATGATAGGATAACCAAATACAAAGGAGAGCAACAGCTATTTTTCTTCTTTATCTTCTTGTTGAAGGATGGCATCACAGTATCCGATCAGAGTACTCAGGCGATCGCCAATTGTTTCAAGTCTCGTTTTTGCAGTGGCTACCTGACGCGCCCCTTGGAAAAACATGATATCTATTTCCAGCAAGCGCAACTGTTTACTAATCTCGGTTCGATAAGACAGCACCCGCGAGTCTTCATCTGCCAAAGGTACAATTTGCTGCTGAAACATTTGTTGCAAAGAAGCTAACCGCTGCCGCAATTCGGGTGCATCTATTTGGGTAGAGGTGGCATCAAGACGTAGTTCCTTTAGCAAGGTTGCTAAGTCCTGATATTTCTGACGATTTAGAGACATCCAGTGCTAGTTAAGATAGTATTAATGTCAAGAAATTTATCTTCTACAATAAACCTTCTCAGTTTCTTCTTAAAACCACAAGCCTCAAATCATGCTTTGAGGCTTTATTTGCCATCCGTGGATTGTCGGCATTATGATCCTTTAACCCCACGCAGGATGATTTCCATAGACCATTGGGCAATCATCTTCATATTCTTCTTTTTTACCCCTGTTTTGGGTAACAGCATCTACTAACAGCAGTGCTGTCAGTTTTGTCCATATCTCAACCTATACACCGATCCCCTCTAGTCCCGATTGTATGAGCAGCATAGCTATAAATTCCTCAATTGATCTTGCCCTTCCAGAATGGTTAAAGAAATGTTTGAAGGAGTCATCGGCGGCAAATAGCAGCGAAATGGACGACCGAAGACACAGTGATATGGTCTTGATTGGTCGTGCATTTGAGTTTGCTTACCAACTGCATCAAGGTCAATACCGCAAGTCAGGAGAACTATACATCAGTCATCCCGTTGCGGTGGCTGGATTACTACGTGATTTAGGGGGCAGTCCTGCTATGATAGCAGCTGGATTTCTCCATGATGTAGTTGAAGATACAGATATTACAATTGAAGAAATAGAAGACCGCTTTGGACATGAAGTCCGCCAATTAGTGGAAGGTGTCACCAAGCTTTCTAAAATCAATTTTAAAAGCAAAACCGAAAGCCAAGCAGAAAACTTCCGGCGGATGTTTTTGGCAATGGCGCAAGATATCAGAGTAATTGTGGTGAAGTTGGCAGACCGTTTGCATAACATGCGAACTCTACAATATATGTCAGAGTCTAGCCGCCGCCGCAGTGCCCAGGAAACGCGAGATATTTTTGCGCCCCTAGCCAATCGCTTGGGGATCTGGCGGATAAAATGGGAACTGGAAGATTTAGCTTTTAAATATCTGGAACCTGAAGCTTACCGCGAAATACAGCAGCATGTTTCCGAAAAACGCACGGCGCGAGAAGAGAAATTGGCACAAGCTACTGAAATTTTGCGGGATCGTTTACAACAAGCTGGAATTCACTGTCAGGATATTAGCGGTCGTCCCAAACACCTTTATAGCATTTACCAAAAAATGCAGCGGCAGCAAAAGGAATTTCATGAAATTTATGATTTGGCAGCCCTGCGAATTATTGTCCAGACCAATGAAGAATGTTATCGTGCTTTGGCAGTAGTTCACGATGCCTTTCGCCCGATCCCTGGCAGATTTAAAGACTACATTGGCTTGCCAAAGCCTAACCGTTACCAATCGTTGCACACTGGGGTCATTGGGTTGACAGGTCGTCCTCTGGAAGTGCAAATTCGTACCATAGAAATGCATCACATTGCCGAGTATGGAATTGCAGCCCATTGGAAGTATAAAGAAACTGGCGGCTCTACCAGTAGCCATTTGACAGCCACCGATGAGAAGTTTACCTGGTTGCGCCAGCTGCTGGAATGGCAAAGTGACCTCAAGGATGCTCAAGAATATCTTGACAGTGTAAAAGATAATTTATTTGAAGATGATGTTTATGTCTTCACCCCTAAGGGGGATGTTGTACCCTTAAGCCCCGGTTCTACCAGTATAGATTTTGCTTATCGGATTCATACAGAAGTGGGAAACCACTGTGCAGGGGCGCGAGTCAATGGACGGATGGTACCGCTGTCTACGCGACTGCAAAATGGGGATATTGTAGAGATTATCACCCAAAAGAACAGCCATCCGAGTTTAGATTGGTTGAACTTTGTTAGAACCTCAGCAGCCAAGTATCGTATTAAGCAATGGTACAAGCGATCGCGCCGCGAAGAAAATGTCATCCGGGGACGAGAATTGTTAGAAAAAGAACTGGGTAAAACTGGTTTTGATAATTTGTTGAAGTCAGAAGCAATGCAGACTGTGGCGGAAAAATGTAATTACCACAGTGTCGAAGATTTACTTGCAGGATTGGGTTACGGTGAAGTCACACTAAACTTAGTGCTAAATCGCTGGCGAGAAGTGGCGAAAGGACAACAACCCGTTACCATTGCGCCTCCATTTCTTCCCAAAGAAGGAAGTTCACTTAAAGCCTTGCGGGATGCACCTGCAAGTAATTGTCGCTCAACTGATTCGCCCATAATTGGCGTAGAAGGTTTGGTGTATCATCTCGCTGGATGTTGTACTCCGATTCCTGGCGAACCAATTATTGGTGTAGTTACCAGAGGCAGGGGAATTTCGATTCATCGCCAAGGATGTCATAATCTGGAGAATGTGGACTTTGAGCGCCTAGTACCAGTGAGATGGAACCCAGCAGCTGAAAATAGCGGTTGTCATCACACTTACCCAGTGGAAATTCAAATTGAAGCCCTTGACCGTGTGGGAGTGTTAAAAGATATTTTGTCACGGTTGAGTGACCAAAGCATTAATGTACGTCATGCTCAGGTAAAAACCGCTACAGGTCAACCAGCGTTAATGGACTTAGGAATAGATATACGCGATCGCTCTCAACTAGAACAAGTCTTCACCCAAATCAAGAAAATGAGCGACATTTTGAATATCCGCCGCGTTGGTCAGATAGACGAGTAGTGAAGATAAAGGGAAGAAACTCCTGTCTTGAAAACAGGGCAGGAGACAGAATTATATGATCGCTCCCATGACCGTTTAAAAGGAAAATGGGAGTAGGGAAAGACTGCCTTGTGCCTGTGTTTGACTGTGCGATCGCATTTACCAGTGGGAATCATAACAGAAATTCACAATGGTAAAGATTCAATGGCATACCAGAATATTACAGCCTCCTTGACCCCAGAAGATATCCAAGAAATTAAAGCCGCCTTTGCCACTATCCAAGCAAAGTTACCCTTTCTCGTAACTCTCAGCGTCGAAGAACGACGTAAGTTATTTAAAATGGGCGATAAAAGCCTAGCCTTCGTCAACAATAGCCTGACTGCTGCCCAATCGAACCGCGACATTTTACCAGCCAGCTTTGATGTTGATGAATTTGTGCGAGATTATCAACTAGCCAGCACCCTCACCGAACTGTTGATTGGGCTGCGACAACTCACAGAACAAGTAGATGATACCTTAATGGCAGTTGGCAGCGAAGCAATGAGTAGCAGTTTGACAGTTTATGATTACGTCAAGACAGCTGCAAAGAAAACTCCAGGTTTAAAAACTCTGGCTGAACAGTTAGGCGAACGGTTTAAAGCAATGAAAACTAAACCAGCCAAAGCTGTATCTAATTCATAAGCTGTAATTTAACGTACAAGATTAGATCCCCGACTTCTTTGAGAAGTCGGGGATCTGGTTTCAGTGGCATATTTAGGTGAGCGAGTGTTTGATACTGGGGCGAGAGTGTTTGATACTCGTAAGCGAATCTTTGATACTGGCGTGAGAGTGTTTGATACTCGTGAGCGAGTCCTTGATATTGGCGTGAGAGAATTTGATACTCGTGAGCGAATCTTTGATACCGGCGTGAGAGTGTTTGATACTTGTGAGCGAGTCCTTGATATTGGCGTGAGAGTGTTTGATACTCGTGGGCGAGTCTTTGATACTTGTGGGCGAGTCTTTGATACTGACGGAAGAGTGTTTGATACTCATGAGTTAAATTAGCGGTTATAAACCGCAGCTACACAGACAAAACCCGCCTACGCGGGTTCTCAAAACCTTGACTTCTATTAACGTGAGTTCGATGACCTCTCCCTCCCGACCTCCCTCTCCTAAAAGGCGCTACGGTGTACACACAAATCTTCTAAAGTTGTGCCGCAGGCTTTTGATCCCCCCAACCCCCCTTAAAAAGGGGGGCAAAAAGCTCTTAAAGTCCCCCTTTTTAAGGGGGATTTAGGGGGATCTACGACGATTTTGGCTTTGTTCCAGAGATGTGTGTACACCGTAGCCCCTTTATAAGGGGGGATTAAGGGGGGTAATACCACTTGTGTGTACACCGTAGCCTTGTAGGAGAGGGGCCGGGGGAGAGGTTAAAACAGCACTTGTCGAACTCACGTTCTATTAGCCCTCGAAGGAGGGCTTTATTTGTATAGCCGCGAATTCCATTCGCCCCAGATATAAACTTTCCCTCAACCCCAGCAACCCAAATTAAATCCGATTTTTTCACTACAAATCAGGAATTACAAATTGCCAGTTTGATAATATACCCATAACTCTGTGTAATCTGCCAGCTTGCCCCAAATATGCTGCTAACTCCCCGCCGCACCCGCAAAGCTTCACTTTTTATCCTTTATCCTTTAGCCTTCATCCTTTCCTTTTTTCTCACCTTGACTTGGGTAAGTGCTAAAGAAAACCCCAAACCCAAGCCAGAAGCATGGCAGATTAACGGTATCGTAGCCGCCCTAATAGATCCAATACCCGCAGTCAGGGCTAAAGCAGCAGAACAATTACAGCAATATCAGCCAAGTAACCTTAAACCTCAGATCAAAAACTATGACGAACTTGTAAAACAACTTGCCCAACAGTTGCAAGATAAAGATTCTACAGTTTCCCGTAGAGCAGCAGCAGTGGCACTAGGGCAGATGCAAGCCAAGGAACAAGCTCCACAAGTAGCCCAACTGCTCACCGATTCTGAGTCTGATGTCCGTAGAGCAGCAGCATACGCACTAGGGCAGATGCAAGCCAAGGAACAAGCTCCACAAGTAGCCCAACTGCTCACCGATTCTGAGTCTGGTGTCCGTAGTGCAGCAGCAGGGGCACTAGGGCAGATGCAAGCCAACGAACAAGCTCCACAACTAGCCAAACTGCTGCTCACCGATTCTGACTCTGATGTCCGTAGAGCAGCAGCAGTGGCACTAGGGCAGATGGAAGCCAAGGAAGTAGTTCCACAACTAGCCAAACTGCTCACCGATTCTGAGTCTGGTGTCCGTTATACAGCAGCAGAGGCACTAGGGCAGATGCAAGCCAAGGAACAAGCTCCACAAGTAGCCAAACTGCTCACCGATGCTGAGTCTTATGTCCGTAGAGCAGCAGCAGAGGCACTAGGGCAGATGCAAGCCAACGAACAAGCTCCACAACTAGCCAAACTGCTCACCGATTCTGAGTCTGATGTCCGTAGAGCAGCAGCAGAGGCACTAGGGCAGATGGAAGCCAAGGAAGTAGTTCCACAACTAGCCAAACTGCTGCTCACCGATTCTGACTCTGATGTCCGTAGAGCAGCAGCAGAGGCACTAGGGCAGATGCAAGCCAACGAACAAGCTCCACAACTAGCCAAACTGCTCACCAATTCTGACTCTAGTGTCCGTTATACAGCAGCAGTGGCACTAGGGCAGATGCAAGCCAAGGAAGTAGTTCCACAAGTAGCCAAACTGCTCACCGATTCTGAGTCTGGTGTCCGTTATACAGCAGCAGTGGCACTAGGGCAGATGCAAGCCAAGGAACAAGCTCCACAAGTAGCCAAACTGCTCACTGATTCTAACTGGTATATCCGTAGAGCAGCAGCAGAGGCACTAGGGCAGATGCAAGCCAACGAACAAGCTCTACAAGTAGCCCAACTGCTCACCGATGCTGAGCCTGATGTCCGTAGAGCAGCAGCAGTGGCACTTGTAAAACTAGGAAAACAAGATTTGCCTGTGATTGTGCAAGTTCTAGAAGCAGTTCACTATTATCCCTCTGAGATTGGTCAAATCAGGTTTTTAGCTCATTTTTTGGGAGGCGGGGAACAAAAACTAGAAACTCTCATGCAATGGGTTGGGAAGCCGAAAATGCCACCAGAGAAACTAACAGATAACCAGGGTGTGGAAACAATGCAAGTTTTCCAGGAAGCCTGGAAACATTGTGATTCTCTGCCAGAACTGCGAAGAGAACTAGCACAACAAATTTCTGAAGTTGCTGCCAACAAAAAAATTACTTGGAAATTCCACAATATTAATTTACTGAACCAACATCTCAGCAACCTCAGAAACGTTAATTCCACTCACGCCCAGGCACTACAGTCAGTCATTAATAATGTGGAATATTGGCAGTGGTTTTTCAACGCTAGAATCACTATCCTCACTCACATTACCTTTTGGCTTGCCCTCATCTTTGCCTACCCTAAATTCCCTCAAATCCAAGCCATCTTCTTCTGGAACCCTTGGGTACGCCGCATTTTAGGCGTGGGTTACGTCGGCTTTCTCCTCACTTGGATTCCCTTTTTCCGCCGCAAATTATTTGAACCATTCAAACCTTCCCTATTAGCCGATGCCAGGTTAGATAACTTTCACGAGCAATCATACTTCCCAGAGTCGAAAGTCAAAGTTCCCGGTTCCGGTGACATCTTCCCCATTACCGTCGCCCTCCCCAAAATTCAAGGACAAGTTATCTTACAAGGTGATTCCGGCTTAGGCAAGTCGATGTTTCTCCGCCATCTGCTGACAAACTCCCAGCGCATTGTCGTTTACCTCCCCGCCCAGAAATGCGATAAAGGCGTAATTGAAGCCATTCAAGACAAACTCCACGGACAAGCCCAAGATGCAGGGTTCCTCAAAAACCTAATTTACAGTGGCGCAATTGACATCTGCATCGACGGACTCAACGAAGTCACCGCCGAAACACGGGCGAAAATCTGTCAGTTTGTCGAAAGCTATTTCCGGGGCAACATTATTATGACTACCCAGCCCCTAGAGTGGACACCACCCTCAACGGCAAAAACCTATTACTTGCAACCCTTGGAACAAACCCAAATTCAAGAATTTTTGCTTTCCCGTCAGCCGCGACTGCCCAAAGATGCCAAAGTTCAAGGTAAAGATTACGAAATAGCCTGCACCAATTACCTACAAGAAGTCCTCACCACCCAGCAACCCCAAGAAGAATTAAACGCCGCCCGCCGCATTCTCTCTAACCCAATGGATTTAACTGTAGTTGCCCTAATGTTATCCCAAGGCAAACATCCTAACTTATTCCGGTTGCAAGAACAGCAATACAACTTAATGGCAGCAGAATACCTGAAAGAATGGAATCAAGAATTTCCCTTAAAAAAATTCGCCGCCGCCGTCTACGAAATGCGAATGCAAGATCAACAAGCCTTACCCGCCGATGAATTTTTCCAAGTTGTGAAATCTTTAGAAGATGAGAAATACAAAATGGTTGTCAGCCGTCAATGGCAAGATGAAAAAGACGAAGCCAAGCAAGAATGGTGCTTCCGCCACGATAAAATCATGGACTTTTTCTTAGTGCAGAACTTCCTCGGCAACAGCGATGAAGCCGAAGCACTATTAGTAGATAGAATGGGCGACCCCCGATTTCGTGGGGTTTATTTTTTGTTAGCAACTTTGCTGCCTTTAGATGCAGCCAAAGAACTGCGAGAAAAGTTGATTCAATATGCCGCAGATACTAAAGACAATACAGTAAGTAATACTTTTGTGCAGTTGTTGCGAACAAGATAATTTTTAATTCGTAATTCGTAATTCGTAATTCGTAATTTACCTGAGTTCGGGATAAGCCCAAACCATGATTCTATCGTTCGCTCAAACACCTAAAACTTAGGCAAAATATCTCTCAAACTCTCATAACTCTGTGATCTCTGTGTCTGGTGCGGTTCGATAAAATCTTCTTAACCCGAACTGAGGTTAATTTGTAATACTCGCAAAACCTGCCCCCTGTCCTCTACCGGGAGCAACGCGATTTTGTGAGATAGCAGAGCTGGGGGAGCTGGGGAAGCTGGGGAAGAGGAAGAAATTAAGTGTATTTTTCATATTTTCAGTAGTAAAAAGTACTATTTTTTCTCTTTTCTCCCCCAGCTACCCCAGCTACCCCCGCTCCCCCAGCTCATTTCACGATGATCTCACTTTTTCGCGTTGCTCCCTCCTCTACCTGACTTTTCACGGGATCTGGAAAACCTCGCTTCCATTCCTCTCTCCTGCGAGGAGAGAGGATTTGAATTCTCCCCCTTCCTTTGTAGGGAACTCGGGGCCCCCATTAAATTAGGGCTTAGCCCTAATTTAATGGGGATTAGGGTCAGGGGGGCTGGGGGGTTAGGTTTCGCGTTAGCTTTTCCACATGACGTGAAAAGTCAGGCCCTCTACCTCCCTACTTGAAAATAGGGAACGGGGAACAGAGAATAGTTCAAGACTCTACAGAACTATGAATCCAATCTTTGATTATTGGATTAACTAACTCTGGTGCTTCGTCTTGAGGACAGTGACCAACACCTTCTAATGGAATAAACTTGACCACTTGGGGAAAGTTGGCTAACTCTCTACCTAACTCCACTGGTTCCCAAGGGTCAGCTGTTCCCCATAAAATAATGGCAGGACATGGTAATGCGGGTAAAAGGTCTTCTGGTAAAGGCCCTGAAGAATAAGCAGTAAAGGCCAAAAAGACAGCCACAGCACCGGGATCGCTGGCTGGTGCAGTTAGTATATCTACTAACTCATCTGTCACCACTTCACTATTAGCGTAGGCTTGTAGCAAAATTTTCCGCACTGTTTTTGGTTTGGCAACTTGATTGAAAAAGAAGCTGCCAATCGGTTTAATAGCTAATAAACGCTGTAAAATAGGTGCGCCAAAACGACGCGACCACGGTAAAGTCGCTCGTTTGCGATCGTGCAATAGACGCAAAGAACAGTTGAGCAAGGCAACTCCCAAGGCAATATCCGGGTTACTGACTGCTGCTTGCAAAGCTACAATGCAGCCAATAGAATTTCCCACCAAAAAAGCAGGCTCACCCACTACTTCGCGGCAAAAATCAGCTACTTGCTGTCCCCAAGTTTCCAGTGTGTAAGCAATTTTTTCCCCTGGTTCAGGTTTGGCTGAACCTCCAAAACCGATTAAATCAATAGCATAAACACGGAAATTTTCTGCTAACACAGGTATATTTTTTCGCCAATGCCACAATGAAGCCCCAAAACCATGCACCAGAATCACAGCTGGGCCAGCAATTCCTTCGGTTTGGTAGGAGATGGGAAAACCTTGCCAAATCCAAGTTTTTGTAGATGTAAACGCGGTTGTAGAAGTCGTCATAGGAAATTACTTAGGATATAGTTAGTTTACGTATATGTAGCTAATATCAAAGTTATTTTTATAATTTCGGTTCAAGTGAAAACAGTACTGTTCCTAATTTTGGCGACGCTTTTTTTAAACTTTGTTATTTTTATTTATCATAGTTTACAAAACGTAATATTGCTTTTTCTGGCGAGGGAACCAAAGCGCGATCGCTATATTTGTGATGGCTTATCAGCGCAAATATAGTACTAATACTGAAATCAGAGAAATATTGTAAAGGCTTTACAAGCAATTCATGTAAAGTATTGAGTGTTGATGCTGATGGAGACTGAACTAATAATTGCGAAGGCTTAATTTACAACTGTGCTTATATAATTTAACGAATTGCGCTGTCTGTGTGGAAGCCACCAGACTACTGTGGCTAATGTAATGAAAATAGCATCGGTAGTAGTTTCAGTAGTTTCACAATTTACGGCTTCTAAATGAATCTATAAAATGTTGGTTATTAATTATCGGTTAAAAGTTGGTTTGCACCAGAAATTGACGCTAAATTCACTTAGATTATTGTATTACTAGCTCCTTGCGGCCAAATAAGATGACTATATTAGAAACAGTTTATACTCCTGTTGGTAGCTACGCACCAGATTTTGAACTGCCAGGAATTGACAATCAAGTCCACCATCTTAGCCGTTATCTAGAGAAATTCCGTGCAGTTGGCGTCATTTTTATGTGCAACCACTGTCCTTACGTAAACTTATATCTAGACAGGCTAAAAAGCATTCAAGCCGAATTTGCCTTAAATAGCTTTACACTCATCGGCATGAACGGCAGTGATGCTACTGAGCATCCTAGAGAAATTTTTGAAAATATGAAAGCTTTTGCTAGTGATCATCAGTTGAATTTTCCGTACCTATGGGATTCAACGCAAGATGTGACTAAGAGTTTTGGTGCTAGTAAAACGCCAATGGCTTTCTTAATAGATAGTGATGGGATATTGCGCTATAAAGGTCAAATTGACAATCATCCTCAAGAACCATCATTTGTAGGAGAGGAATATTTGAGAAACGCGATCGCCTCTCTGTTTGCAAATCAAGCAATTAACATTCCAGAAACAGAGCCAGTAGGTACTTCATTGATTTGGCGGAACTAGACATAGATAGGCACTCTACTGTTATCTTAAATTGGAGGCAATTGCAACTTTTTTGATAAAGCGTAACTTCATGGGAACGAATTACCGACGGGTTTTACTTAAACTGAGCGGTGAAGCCTTAATGGGCAACATGGGCTATGGCATTGATCCAGAAGTGGTCAAAGAGATAGCACAAGAGGTAGCAGAGGTAGTAGCCACAGGCGTTCAAATCGCCATCGTCGTTGGCGGCGGCAATATTTTTCGAGGCGTCAAAGCGGCGTCGGCGGGGATGGATAGGGCAACCGCTGACTACATAGGAATGATTGCCACGGTAATGAACGCCATGACGCTACAAGATTCACTGGAGCGAATAGGGGTACAGACACGGGTACAGACTGCGATCGCCATGCAAGAATTAGCAGAACCGTATATCCGTCGTCGCGCCATCCGTCATCTAGAAAAGGGACGGGTGGTTATTTTTGGTGCTGGTTCTGGAAATCCCTTCTTTACCACTGATACCACTGCGGCACTAAGAGCCGCAGAAATTGATGCCGAAGTGATTTTCAAAGCCACCAAGGTAGACGGAGTGTACGATGCTGATCCCCACGTCTATCCTGATGCTAAACGCTACACTAGTCTCACTTACGCGCACGTTTTGGCCAAAGATTTGCGAGTGATGGATAGTACAGCGATTGCCTTGTGTAAAGAAAATAATATCCCAATTCTGGTATTTGATCTAACGGTGAGAGGTAATATCCACCGCGCAGTCTTGGGAGAATCCATCGGCACCCTTGTGGGAGGTTCTTGTGAAATTAGCTGAAGCTGAAAGTACGATGCAAAAAACCGTTGAGTCAACTCAACGCGCTTTTAATACGATTCGCACTGGTCGCGCCAATGCGAGCCTACTAGATAAAGTACAGGTGGATTACTACGGTTCACCCACACCTTTGAAATCCTTGGCAAATATCAGCACGCCAGATGCCACGACAATTTTGATTCAGCCCTACGATCGCAGCAGCTTAAACATCGTTGAGAAGGCGATTTCTCTTTCAGATGTGGGTTTAACACCTAGCAACGACGGTTCTGTAATTCGGTTAAACATTCCGCCTTTAACAAGCGATCGCCGTAAAGAACTAGTCAAAATCGCTGCTAAGTATGCTGAAGAAGGTCGCGTTGCGATTCGCAATATCCGCCGTGATGCCATAGATTCCATTCGCAAACAAGAAAAAGCCTCGGAAATCTCAGAAGATGAATCGAAAGACCAACAAGACAAATTGCAAAAATTAACAAACAAATACACTGCCAAAATAGACGAACTCTTGGCAGAAAAAGAAAAAGACATCACCACTGTCTAAAGGATGTAGACGCCCTTGGGGCGGCTTAACGTTCGCTTTTAGTATTACCCTTGGGTAAGTAGTGTCAAGTATGAAGGTTGAAGAATGATGTATCAATTCTTTAGCCTTCATATTTCATTTGACACCAAAAGAAGGATTACTAGGGATCACTTGAAACGCGATCGCTGAAGTTCCGTACTTAGATGTTTACTAAAAATTTATAAAATCAGTTGAATAATTATTAAAATTTTTGCAATTTGTGGATAAATCAATTGTATTTTAGTAACGGTTAAACGAAATCAAAAATAGGAAAAATAAGTAATTTTTTGGCAATTAAAATAACTATACATCAACTGGATAATATAAATAGGTGGCAGCATTCTTAAATAAATTCTGAATTATTTATGTAGCATTTTTACATATAACTAAATTCATAATTTAGAAATAAAACAGTTTTAACGTGAGTTCGATGAACCTCTCCCTCCCGGCCTCCCTCTCCTAAAAGGCGTTCGCGAAGCGTCTCCGTCAGGAGAGGGAGGAGAAACGAAAAATCACGGTTTTACTCCCCTCTCCTACGAGGAGAGGGGTCGGGGGAGAGTCAAAACAGTCCTTGTCGAACTCACGTAGTTTTAATACCTGGCTTTAAGACCTAGCTTATGTAGTTAATCACTTGAAATAATAGTGACTCATAACTAAGTAAGCTACAGCGAAGAAGTAATTAATGAGTTGCTTCTCAACTTATGGAATATTCACTTCAATGAAAATTGCTATCCATGTAAAAACATTTACATAAAATGAATATTTAGCAATTTTGAGAATCTATTAAACTCTAGTCAAACCGTTTTTATTTAGATTACAAAGATAAACTAAAGAATTAACTATTTGAGGAGCCAAAATTCAGCAATATGTACGATACTATCATTGTCGGCGCAGGCCCAGCTGGTGGAACAGCAGCATATCACTTAGCTAAAAAGGGTCGCTCAGTATTAATTTTAGAAAAAGAATCCCTACCAAGATATAAACCATGTGGGGGTGGTGTATCACCTGCGATCGCGCAATGGTTTGACTTTGACTTCAGCCCAGCTATTTCTACCAGGGCAGACTCTCTGCGCTTCACCTGGAAATTGGAAGACCCTGTAGAAGCAAAAATAGAAACTAAAGAACCAGTTTGGATGGTGCGGCGAGATATTTTTGACCATTTCCTAGTGCAGCAAGCCCAGAAGCAAGGAGCGGAACTACGGGACAATACAGAAGTTACAGGAATTGAATTTAAAACTGATCATTGGCAAGTAAACACAGCCAATGGTGCAGTTACCAGTCGCTACTTAATTGCGGCTGACGGTGCAAAAGGCCCAATGGCAAAATGGCTAGGCTTCAAAGAACGCAAACGCCGCCTAGCAGGAGCTTTAGAGGCAGAAGTTGCTGCCAATGTGGAAAACAAATCCACAATTCACTTCGAGTTTGGCTTAGTGAAAAACGGCTACATCTGGAACTTCCCCAAAGCAGACGGTTATTCAATTGGTGTCGGTACATTCATTGGTGGTGAACGCCAAGACTTTAAGAAAATTTTGGATGAGTATGCCAAATCGTTTAATTTAGACCTGACAATTAGCAAACAATATGGTCATCCCCTTTGTATTTGGGATGGCAATCAAAAGCTGCATACCCAAAATGCTGTTTTAGCTGGGGAAGCTGCTTGTGTAGTTGATCCCATGACAGCAGAAGGCATCCGTCCCTCAATTTTTAGTGGTTTACTGGCAGCAGGAGCTATTAATCAGGCCCTTTCTGGTGACATCAATGCTTTAGAACAATACACCGAAGCCATGAACGAACAATGGGGCGCTGATATGGCTTGGGCGCAAAAATTAGCTCAAGCATTCTATCGCTTTCCTGGTATTGGCTACAAAGTTGGTGTCAAGCGCCCCTCTGGTGCCCAAATCATGGGTAAGATTCTCTGTGGCGAACTGCGCTATGGTGACGTTGCTGGACGTGCCCTCAAGCGTTTAATTCCTGGTTTTGGCGGTTAATCAACCCTTTGTGTCTTAGTGTCTTTGTGGTTCAACATTCAATTTTAACCACCAAGGCACAAAGGCAGAGTTAAGAATTGAGACTTTTGCAGGAGGTCTAATGGGGGGTTGTTTTTGCTAGCGTGGTGATACAGGGTTTATTGCCCGCCCAGCAAATAGCCAGGCTCAAAGAGGTTTAACATGGCTCATTTAAATCTTCGTCGCCCCCAAAATGTCAATGGCGATTTTTATGTAGATACTACTTGTATTGATTGTGATACATGTCGTTGGATGACTCCCGAAGTTTTTTATCGGGTGGATGAACAGTCGGCAGTATCTCACCAACCAGAGAATGAGACAGAAAGATTGGCAGCACTGCAAGCGCTTTTGGCTTGCCCTACTAGTTCTATTGGTACAGTTGAAAAACCACATGATATCAAAGATGCTCAACAAAGTTTTCCGATTTTAGTAGATGAGAATATTTATCACTGTGGCTATCATTCGGAAAAATCTTACGGTGCTGCTAGCTATTTGATTCAACTTGAGGAAGGTAATATCTTAGTTGATTCTCCTCGATTTACGCCTCCTTTAGTCAAGCGTATAGAAGAGATGGGTGGAATACGTTATATGTATTTAACCCATCGAGATGATGTGGCAGATCATCAAAAATTTGCTGAACATTTTCATTGTCAGCGGATTCTCCACACTGATGATATTTCTGGAAGTACTCGGAATGTGGAAATACAATTAACTGGTGCAGAAGAATTTGCTTTAACTCCAGATTTGCTAATTATTCCTGTTCCCGGACACACCAAAGGGCACACAGTTTTACTGTATAAAAATAAGTTTCTCTTCAGTGGAGATCATCTTGCTTGGTCAGAAAGTTTGCATCAGCTGATAGCGTTCCACGATGTCTGCTGGTATTCTTGGCCACAACAGACTCAATCGATGCGTCAATTGGCTAATTACTCATTTGAATGGGTGCTACCAGGTCATGGGCGGAGGTTTCATGCTGATGCTGAGACTATGCGCCAGCAAATGCACAAGTGTATTGAATATATGGAAAGTTTTTGAAGTTAAGCGCAAGTGAAATAGTTTTGTGAAATCAACTAACGATCGCCTGCGATCGCTCGTCGTGCCACAACTGATATAATTTGGTTGCAGACATAGTTAAGTATAAAATATCGCCATTACGGAGAATAGTTTCTAGTAAATCCCAGCCGTGGAGGGTTTGGTAATTAGTCTCCAAGTATAAAGGCACACATTCAGCCAACATAGCTACATCTTTCACCCACTGACCGCAGAAAGGATGTAATGGTGTAATTTTAGTTGCAAAAGCTACCCAAAGATTATCCGCGGTAATGCCATTGCCGAGGATTCTGCCTCCAAGTGCAGCAGCGGCAAAAGCTGGTGCTGCCAGTTCAGCAGGACTGAGTACAGCCTCGAAGTCAAATAACTGTTGAGCCATCCTAGCAAAATCAGGATCGGCATAATGCACAATCACTGGAATACTGGGTGTTAAACCTTTGGCTTTGAGAGCAATTTCTAAGTTTGTGGCATCGTTGTTGGTGACAGCAAGCACCGCAGCAGCCGAGTTGATATTGCTGGCTTTGAGGATGGTGCGGAAACTGGCATCACCTTGAATTACTGGAATACCCAATCCTCTGGTGGAGTTGACAAATCTATTATTAGAGTCTGTTTCAATTACTACTACCTCATGTCCGCTGGCATGGAGTTGTTGAATAATTGTAATGCCGATGCCACTCAAGCCACAGACAATATAATGATTTCGCTGGGGAATGCGTGCTGCGTCCCAAAATTGTTTGAAGCGACTGCCTAAGATAAAATCGGTCAGCATTGCGTACCAAATACCAATCACTGCTGCTCCAATCAGCATGATCACAATGGTAAATAATTTAATACTGTCGGGAGCATTTTCTACTACTTTGTCATTCCCGCCGGCTCCCGTCACCATACCTACAGCAAAATATAAAGCATCGACAAAAGAGATATTTAACTTAGTAGCAGTATAGGTGAGTGTAGACAGCAAAACGATCGCCAGCAGTACGATGGCCATTGACACCACCGATTGAGCATGTTGTTGAAACTTGCTGAGACTGGTAAAAACTTTCAGCAGTTTTTTTACTAGTGAACGGCGGGGAGGACGGATACGAGGTTGAGTAGCAATGACTAAGCGATCGCCTAATTTTAACTCTTCTCCAGACAGTACAGCAGATATTAAATCCATCTCACCTTGCACAGGTAAGTAATAAATCATCATCTGCGAAGTGTCATCCCACAAATCACTCAGCTTACAACCCAGCCAAGGGTGGTTTTCATCTATATATTCTTCTTTGATAGGCCAAGTCTGCTGAAATAACTTGATTTGCCCAATCGCTTGGTTTCCCAGGGCCACAAATGTAAATACTGGTGCTGCTAAACCCACAACACTCATACTCAAATGGTCAGGCAAAGTTTGATCCAAGCGATCGCCCAAGTTCGTATTATAAAGACGGTTAATAATCCGAATTTGGGGATTTAGCACCCGCGCTTGCATCATAATCGACAAATTCACAGCATCATCACAGCTAGCAATCACTAAAGTGTCTGCATCCTGAATTGACGCTGCTGTCAGAGTAGCAGCTGCATGTAAATCACCAACAATCACATCTTTTGCTGCTTCACCAGGGATAGGTTGGTGATGAATGCCAACAACTAACGCTCCCTGCTGTCTCAACAAACGAAAGATTTTATATCCAGTACGTCCTAAGCCACAAACAATGATTCGGGGTTTCATGAAACAGCAGGATCATTTACAGCAAGGGCTGCATTTGGAATTATTTATGATCATTGTTGCTCACATTTCTGGGATAGAACTGTAGCTGTAAACACGATACTTATAGCTGGGGACTGGGGACTGGGGATTGGGGATTGGGGAAGAGTCTTTTCAATGCCCTATACCCTATGCCCCATGCCCCATTCCCCATGCCCTATTCCCAATGCCCCATGCCCCATGCCCATTACTGATAGCTATGTTTCGGTCTTCTACCAATGCACCGACGAGATACAAACGAACCAACTAGGTAAAACTCATCAACACCTAATGTCTCCTCAGCAGTTTGAGACTGAACAGTCATGAATTCAACTTTTACTGATGCCATAGTACTCATAAAATTAATAGGCTTGATAAATTTAACGCTAGATAACAATTGATAATCACTACAAAAAATTAATCCTGTGACAGGATTTTAGGATAAGCTTAGCCCTAGATTTAACCAGAGCTAAGCGAGTTTCATCCTCAAGATATCTATCGGGCATAAATTTAGAATTTATGCAAAAACCTCAAAAAATTTCAGTGAGCTGGTAAAACTATCCCTCTTTTAAAAGGCGTACTCCTTACTAGAAGCAAGCGATCGCGTTGCGTCTGGGTAAGGAGAGGAAGGAGGAACGAAAAAAGAAGGGTTTTACTCCCCTCTCCTTGTAGGAGAGGGGCGGGGGGAGAGGTCAAAACAGCACTTGTCGAACTCACGTTAAAACAATAGGACAGTGCAACCAACGGTACACTGTCCTATGCCCTGAAAATCCAGAAATAATACAGACCAGATTGACTATTTACGGTTAACAGTCATCATCAATTAATCATCTAAGAAGCATTTTGCAATTCAGCGGTACGTACTGATAGCTGCTGTGTTTGATTACCTCGTTGCACTTTCACCTGCAACACTTGACCAAGGCGACTATCTTCTACAACATTCTGTAACTGTTCGGCGCTGGTGATTGGTTTGCCATCAATTTGGACAATGACATCTCCCCGCCGGATACCAGCAGTAGCAGCTGGAGAATTGGGTATAACTCGCATCACCAAAACGCCGTTAACTTCTGGTATTTCGATAGAAGAGTTGGGATCAGTGTTGTTCTGCTTTGCTAATTGAGGTGTTAAAGTTAGCATTTGCACACCTAAATAGGGGTGAGCAACTTTGCCGTTACGCTGTAATTGAAATGCGATCGCTTTGGCTTTATCAATGGGAATCGCAAAGCCAATACCCATAGCATCAGCACGAATAGCTGTGTTAATCCCAATCACATCACCCCGTTCATTTAATAGCGGGCCACCGGAGTTACCAGGGTTAATAGCTGCATCGGTTTGAATAAAATCCAAACGTTTATCAGTGATACCAACTTGGGCGCTGGAACGTTTGAGGGTGCTGACAATTCCTAAAGTAACAGTATTATCAAATCCTAAAGGATTACCAACTGCGATCGCCCAGTCTCCCACCTGTACATTATTGGAAGAACCCAAAGATGCCACTGGTAAATCAGCGCCAGCGTTAATTTTCACTACCGCTAAATCTGTGACTTCATCAATACCTTGAACTTTTCCTTCAAAGCTACGACCATCCTTAAGCCGGACTGTCACCTTATCAGCTTTATCTACCACATGGGCATTAGTTAAAATTAACCCACTTTTGTCAATGATGAAACCAGAACCAAGACCCCGCAATTGTTCAGAGGGTATCTGTTGCGGGAAACTATCACCAAAGAATCTACGGAAAAAAGGATCTTCCATAAATGGATCGACTCTGCGGGTAATTGTCCGTTCTGTATCAATCCGTACAACTGCTGGGCCGACACGATTCACCGCTGCTGTGACAAAACTAGTACTGCCGATCGCAGCAGTTGCAGGCGATGGTCGTTGGGCGATTAGTTCTGGGGTATCTGAGTTAGTCGCAGTATTGGGCGCAGGTTCTGCTTGTGAGGGCAATACTCGTAACGAAGTAAAACTTAGCACAACACCTAAAGCGATCGCTAACACATGAGTACCAAGTTGACGTATGGAACGAGGTAGTTTGTAAAATCGCATAATCACAACCTAATTTAGAAGTTTAATTGTTAGTTAGTCGTGACAAAACAAAGGATGTAGATGCCTTTTGAGTAGGTTCCCACGGAATAGGCTAAAGGCTAAAGGCTGATATTTTATACTTCATGTTTGATCCTTCAGTTAAGAAATCTATCTACAGCTATTTTTACAGGTTGGATGTAAATCCAGCGTCTTAACGTTTGCTCTTAGCTTCAGGTTTCGCCTGATTCCTCCAATGTTGAATTTCGGGCAGTGTATAAGCCACCTGTAATTAAAATTAATTACATATTTAGCCCCATAGCTATTATGGACATTTACCCTTTACAGGTTCGGCTTTTACCCATTCACTGGGGATTAGGGACTGGGTACTGGGTAATGGGTAATGGGTAATGGGTGATGGGTAGTGGGCCAGATGTGATGACTAATAGTAAAATCCAATTCCCAATTCCCAATTACCAATTCCCCATTCCCAATTCCCCACTCAGTTAAATAAACTATTGTTCTCTAGGCTAGGATTTTAGTACTACCAGTGCTTTCATAACCCATGAATGGATCAAACCGACTAGCTAATGAATCCTTGCCTGTATCTGAGCAAGCAGAACACTCCCATAATCAAGATGTAAGCCACGCGCATACAGACCATACTCATGGGCATGAAGAATCGGTGCATCCTCACATCCATAGTGAAGAGTCTTTACGGCGAATTGTCAATAGACTGTCACGTATAGAAGGACACATTCGTGGTATTAAGACAATGGTGCAACAAAATAGCCCATGCCCTGATGTCTTATTACAGATTGCTGCTGTACGGGGTGCATTAGATCGGGTAGCGAGAATCGTTCTTGATGAACATTTAACAGAGTGTATAGCAAGAGCTGCCAAAGAGGGCAACATGGAAGTTGAAATTGAACAGTTAAAAGCAGCTTTAGATCGGTTTTTGCCCTGAAAGCTAGAAAATTGAAAAAGGCAGCAATACTTGAGACAGTAAGCGAGGTAGAGGATTGAAAAAATTGCTGCCTCCTTGCCAATTTATGTTTACAAATTTTTGTTCAAATCGTAAGACAGTTGTACTAATCCAGAGTCATAGGTTTTAACATCTTTCAATTCAAGTTTTGTCTCTAAATTCGGATCGTTGACTATCAAGGGAATGCCATTTCCTAAAATAATTGGGTGTATGGAGAGAATTAGTTCATCAATCAAATTATGCTGCATGAAAGAATAAATCATTGCTGCTCCCCCAACTAACCAAATATTACCACCGTCTGATTGGCGGAGTGTGTTGATAAAGTCTTTCCAATCACTTCCCACAAACTTGACGTTATGATTGGTTTCGCCTTGCAGAGTTTTAGAGAAAACAAAAACTTCCTTGTCTTGATATGGATATTCTTCAAAACTTAGTACTTGCAGATAAGTTTTACTACCCATAATTACAGTATCAATTTGGGCAAAAAACTCTGTATAACCGTAGTCTTGATCGGTGAATAGCCAATCTACCTCACCTGACTCCCTGGCAATATATCCATCAATACTAGAAGCAATATACAAGATAATTTTACGCATGGTTTTTTACAGATTATTCAGAAATTGTTAGTAAATACTACTGCTGTGACCAGATTATAATAATGCATGAATAAGCTAAAACACCTGAGAGTTTGCATAAGTAAATTTGATTAAATTCTTGTGGGGTGGGTCGGAAAGCCCGCCCAGTATATGTAAGTTAAATGTGCAAAAGATGAAACCACAGAGGCGCAGAGAACACGGAGATAAAGAAGATTACTACTATTTTTATGGACTAAATTAATTCGGTTGCGCCTGTAGTTATGCCGTAGGAATCGCGCACCTACCTTTAATTTTTAGCGGTGCGTTGCGCTTGGCGATAACTTACCCTACATTTAAATTTATTAACTACTCTTGTATATCATGCAATTACTAAAATATATTCACCTACTTATGGGTTGGAGTGGGATAATTTGAATATGATTAATTGAGTAAACTAAAAGTTACACTGGCAATTACTTTATTATCTTTACATTAAGAAAGTGCAACCTTAAATATAATTGATAATCATACAATATGATCTTAGAAAATTATCAATTTCACTATTCTTTAATTGGTGATTTAGAAAAACCATTGATTTTGTTCTTACATGGCTTCATGGGTAATATTGATGAATTTGATGAAGCTATAGAATTACTAGGTGATGAATTTTCTTATCTAATACTTGACCTTCCCGGACATGGAAAAACTCAAGTTTTAGGTGGTGAGGAGTACTATACAATGCCAAATACTGCCTATGGCTTAATCAACTTACTAGATAATTTGAACATTTCTCAATGCTTTTTAGTTGGTTATTCCATGGGTGGGAGATTAGCTTTATACCTCACCTTACATTTTCCAGAACGTTTTTATAAGGTTATATTAGAATCAACTTCTCCAGGTTTGGCAACGGAAACAGAAAGATTAGAACGAGTTAAACGTGATCATCAAATAGCTAATAAATTAGCAAGAAGTGTGAATAAAAGTGATTTTACAACTTTTCTATTGAATTGGTACAATCAACCGATTTTTGGTGAGATAAAAAATCATCCTAGATTTGAAATGATGGTAAAAAATAGGTTACAAAATCATCCCAATGAATTGGCTAAATCACTCAAATTTATGGGTACTGGATGTCAACCATCGTTATGGAAAATGCTTCAGGATAATACTCAGCCTTTGCTATTACTAGCTGGTGAGTATGATGATAAATTTATCAATATCAATACAGAAATGACTCAAGTATGTAAGTCTGCTCAGTTTAAATTAATTAAGAATGCTGGACATAATACTCACTTTGAAAATACTGAAGCATTTGTACAAAATGTTGGATATTTTTTGAGGCATTAAGTAGAAGTTTATGATAAATCACTGAACTTGAAACTTTTTTTCTACTGGTTTGCTTTGAGTGCTTGAGCTTGGGGCTAAATTTAGTGATGGTGGTTGGTTATTTTGGTTTAATTCCTCTTGCAACATTGTCTGATAAATTTTAGGCAAAGAGCTAGTTATAGAATTAGTTTCTATGCCATATCCCAAACTTGTCCATGTGGGAGACAGTCGCCGTAAAACATCATTTAACTTTCCCTGACGCAGCAGTTGAGAAATATCAGTTTTCCAAACTTGCGAATCATTCAACCAACGGTAAACTACCAAGTCTTGATATTCTGGTTCAAAACTATAAGAGACCCAAAACATTAACCGTCTTGGGTTTGGGTGGTAGCGGCGGGCTATTTCATACCAAGTAGTATTGATGATTTGATATCTACCAGCAGCTGTAGAACAATTTCCTGTGTTGGGGCCTGTGACAATTGTGATGCACATTTCAGGATGTCGGCTGAGGTCGTTGACCTGCTGACCACCATACAACAGAGAATAGGGACGGTTGCCATTTGCCTCGCTGGCTGAGATAGTTCGCATCAAAGCGCGGATGTAAGGATCACCGCCTTTCATGACTAAAGGTGGCTGTTTGGCTGTAAAAACTGGATCATCAGGCGATCGCAAGTCACCGTACATATACCATTGCAATAAACATATGAAGCCGAGAAGTGCGGCTATTGGGCCAATCAGTTTTTCAACGCCCTTGAGTTCAAAGCCTTTCAGAGTCTCACTCCTTTAAATTCCCTCTTATAGTCAATAACAATCATTGATACACCGATTTCGGCAAAGTTCACAAAAAGTCAATGGTCAAACCTTAAACTTTGGACTGTAGCTCTTTCATAGTTCCAAAATCCGTAGTCAAACATAGACAGACGTAGGAAATTTGGTTTTAAGCAACCCCACTTTGAGCGCGGACACGCTCTTTAAAGTGGAGTTATGCGCCTTGGATGTACTACCAGACACCCCCTATCCCTTAGAATTGATTTGAGACAATCAAAACCGTCAGGATTACATTTTCTGCCGATGTTAAATGCACCATTGACATCGGCATGAATTTTAAAACCATATGCACTGACATAAGTCGCCCTTGCTACACGCAAGCCAGAGAATGTGTGCTTTATTTTGGTGTTGCGGTCGAATGTTGGAATAATGTCCCAATCAATAAACGAAGCCTTGCTTGTGTAGCTTTCTTCGCCGACCACAACGGTAATGCCGACTCTGTATAATTTATAAATCAGCATTTCGATAAATCTAGCATGGGGTATGTGGATAAAGTTCTGGTTTGTACGCTTACCTAAATTCAGATGAGTTTTCCATTGCTGGTTTTTTCCTATTGATACGTGAGTTACACCGAGACGCAAAAACTCATCCACAATCATTTTTGTAGATTGATGCAAATATGAATCTACAAAATTATTCCGGTTGCGAACGATATTTGCAATTCGTCGAGAAGATCCAACTTTGATAAATCCCCTATACTTGGCAACTTGTTTGTTGTAGAACTGGTTAACTGATTTTAACGGCTTACCATTTACGGCAATTGGTCGAATGGTTGGCTCGTTAAATACAATTGTCGCTAAGTTATCTAACCCGATATCAATTGCTGCTGCTAGTTGCGGATTTAGGCTACAGAAAAACTCACCATGTTCTGCAACTGAGTAAACTACCTCAATCACAAAGCATCCAGTTTTGGGGATAATGCGAACTTCGCATAAATCTTCAAACTTTAATCCGGGCTTCACAGGGATTTTGATTGGTGACATTGACGGCACAATCCATCCCTTTTTAAATTCTCCCTTACCTACCGCTTGATTATTGAATTTGATTAGATTGTTCTCGCCTTTAATGTAATTAGGTGGCTTTGGTTTACCAGTGAATTTTTCTACTGACTGCTTGTATGCTTTTAATGCTTCGTAGTAAGCACTCCAAGCATCAGCATTTTGCTTGAGTACCAATTGTGCAACCTTAGCAGGGAGTGCTTTGTAATGCTCATTTTCCTTAAGCATTATGTCTAACTTTGCTTGTGATTGGGTTCCCCATCCATAGAAGAATCCTTGGCGCTGTGTAAATTGAGCAGTGTTATAGAGTCGCTTTGAAACTGCGGTTATTTCAGCACAATAATCAAAGTAACTATGTTCTTTTTTGATTATGTGTTTCTCTACTTGCTTCATGATAAAAGAGAACTCTATAAATTATTTTACCATTCCTAATTCTGGATAATTGACAGTATTTGCCTATATTTGACTAGATTTTCAGTGAAGTTTTGTAATACGTAAAAATCCTAGAAAATTGTATCCAATGTTTGGCTTTTCACCTTTGTGTCTTAGTGCCTTTGTGGTTAAAAGGAACCACCAAGACACTAAGACACAAAGAAAAATACATTATTACATCTTGAAAGGGCTAACTTTGGACTGTTGACTATTGACTTTGGACTTTTGACTTAGGCTACGTTAGCAAATAACTCGCCAAAGCTTTTTGATGTAGCTTCAGGTTTAGCAACAATCTCGACAATTTTATTGCGTGCGGCTGGCTCAAACAAAGACTCTACACAAACTTGGGCAACTTTTTGGCGAGGAATACTACCATCGAATAATGTATCAGCGCCTTGCATGACTATAGGATCAGTGTTATCTTCATTCTTTAAACCGCCAGGCCGGACAATCGTATAGGTAAGACCGCTTTTCTGGATGTACTCCTCGGCTTGCTTTTTCCAAACCAAAATCAGCCAGAACAAGTTTAAAGGGTGGAACAATTGGGAAGTACACAAAGAAGAAACAATGATAAAATGCTCGATTCCCTTTGCTTTGGCTGCATCCACCAAATTTTTAGTACCTTCAAAATCTACTTTATAGGGCCCAGTCGGGTCTAAGCTAGGTTTTGCACCAGTAGCGCACAGCAAGACTGTACTGTCTCCCAAAGCAGCAGTCAGGCTTTCTGGCTTCAAAACATCGCCCACTACTAACTCGGCTTCAGGAGGCAAAATAGCTTTAGCTGTTTCTGTATCCCGCACCAAAGCACGAACAGGGATGTTCCGCGCTATCAATTCTTGCACAATCCGGCGACCTGTTTCACCTGTTGCTCCTGCGACAAATGCTTTCATGACAAACGCCTTCCTGGGAAACTAATATGTGATTGTTCAGTTCTTTATTTTAGTGATTTTATAAAGTTTATGACAGATTCTTGAGGTTTCGGTCAAAATGGGATGTTACAGCAAAAAACCCAAACAAGCTGGGAATTCTTAGTATAGACAAACGCCTAATTATAGGGGAATCCATTGATGCTTTCAACAAATGGCGAATATCATTCTTTGGAAATAACAGACACTGTTTTACCCGCACAGTCAAGCCTAACAGAAGCTGAGGAAACACCCCAACAAGCAACTGTAGAGTCACCCACTAAGTTTTATGGTCATTATAGCGACTGTATGGAAATGTATGCCCGTGCTGATACAGTTGCTCAGTATCTTAATGCTCACACTTCATGGTTTTCTCGTTGCGCTGAACCGATGAAGGTGCAACCTTTGGGTGAAAATGGTTATGCGTTGACAATCGGTCGTTTTGGCTCTTTTGGTTATGAAGTAGAGCCGAAAATAGGTTTAGAATTGTTACCACCAGAGCAAGGGGTATACTACATTCACACAATCCCTATTCCTGACTATCAGCCACCTGGTTACGATGTAGACTATCGAGCAGCACTACAGTTAAAAGAAAATTTGGTTAACGATGCTTGTAGCAATCTGGGTGAGGTGACACGAGTTGAATGGGAACTGGATTTAGTGGTTTGTCTGCACTTTCCTCGGTTTATTCAACGATTGCCCAAGTCTTTAATTCAATCTACAGGCGATCGCTTACTAAACCAAATTGTCCGTCAAGTCTCTCGCCGCCTCACACGCAAAGTTCAGGAAGATTTTTACCAATCCCAGGGAATTCCATTCCCCAACGCTTCTAAGAAAAAGCGGTGAGTCAAAAGTCAACAGTCCATAGTGAATAGTCGAAGTCTCCTACTATTGACTATTGACTATTGACTATTGACTAAGCTTGAGTTAGGATTCTTTGAACAATTTGCACGCCACTGAAAGCTTGCCAAACAAAAAGTCCTAAAAGCGTGAAATTCAATAAAATGTGAGTTGCACGCGCCCAATTTGCTCCTTTTTGCATGTAAGGAGATAAGGCAGCAGAAAATGCAATTAGACCAGTCATACCAAGCCCTGCAAGCAGGTGCGGCCCTACAAACAATTTACCGTTATTGATGTAAGTCACAGCCATACCACCAATAGCACCTGCCACCATCAAAGCTAAAAGTATAGACCCAATTTGGTAGTGCCTGATGTTATATCTGCCTTTAATTAATTCTTTCTTTTGTTCTCCTTGAGCGTTTCTGGTACGCTGTACTTGCAGCCCCAGGTAAGCAGCGTAAAGTGAAATCGCCAATAGCAGCCACATCAGCACGGGATGAAAAAAGTTCAGCCAATATTTAACCGAGGGAGACAGTACTGAATCCATTGTGTTCTCGCCCAATTCTTAAATCTTAATAAAAATTAGCATAACTCTAAACATTATTTCATAGTTAGACTTCTTGCAAAAGTGGTTAAACAATCTCAGACTAAATTGTAAAAGGGACTGGGTATTGGGGATTGGGTATTAGGAAAACTCTTTCCCAGTTCCCAGTCCCTAGTCCCCAGTCCCTAACCTCTTGTTAAGAGTAGACGAATAAAACCTGCTGGTGCAGAATTTCATGACTGAAAACAAAGATGTTTTGCTGCTGAAGGCTGCTAAAAGTGGCGATATTAAGCAGCTGGGTGCGCTACTGGCTGCTGGTGCTTTGGTTAACGCGTGCGATCGCGATGGCACTACAGCTTTAATGTTTGCTGCCAATTTCGGCTATACCGAAATTGTGCGATCGCTGTTAGATGCTGGGGCAAATATTAACTTGCCAAGAATTCGCTATGGATTAACGGCTTTGATGTTGGCTGCTAGTGCTAATCAGCTTGATATTGTACAGCTTTTAGTATCTAGAGGTGCTGATGTCAATGCTATTAATGAAGATGGCAGCACAGCTTTAATGGCAGCAGCACTCAAAGGTCATGTTGATGTGGTGCGAGTCTTGTTGACGGCTGGTGCTAAAGTCAATCTCACCGATCAAGATGATGACACTGCTTTGAAATTGGCTGTGAAGCACGGACACACAGCAGTTGTAAAATCAATATCACAAAATGGTGCAGATGTCAATATTCAAGATGAAGAAGGCGAAACACCCTTGATGGTAGCGGTAGACTTGGGAAATTTGGAGGTTGTGCAAGCATTACTAAAAGCTGGGGCTGACGTGAACTTGAGAAATAATCATGGGGGAACTGCCCTGTTGGCAGCCGCCGCAGCTGGACATAGTGCGATCGCAGCTGCTTTACTGGAGCGGGGTGCTGAAGTTGATGCCCAAGACAAAGATGGTGAAACAGCCCTCCACCTGGCTGTTGTGGAAGGCTACATTGATGTGGTGCAAGTGTTACTCAACCGGGGTGCAAATGTACAACTCAAAAATCATTTGGGTGATACCCCAATGTTTGTAGCCGTATTGCAAGGACACAGCCAAATCGTTGAAGCACTGCTGCGTTATGGAAGCGATATTAACAGTGGCAACCAAGGTGAAGTACCTTTGAAGCTAGCTGTATCCCAGGGACAAACCCAGATGGTAAAGTTGTTGTTAGACTACGGTGCTGATGCCAATACTCTAGTAGAAAATGGCAAAACTGTTTTGATTAAAGCAACCGAACGCAACTACACAGAAATCATACAGCTGTTGCTGGCAAAGCAAGCAGATGTGGATATTCAAGACTCAGCCGGGGCAACAGCATTGATGTGGGCTGCCTCTGGGGGACATGGTGAGACTGTGCAGATGTTACTTGAAGCTGGGGCAGATATGAATTTAAAAAATCGTGGTGGTTATACTGCCTTAATGATTGCGGAATTTAATGGATACAGAGATATAGTTAGAAGTCTGATCAATGCTGGGGCGCAGGAATAGCCATTCTAGCGGTTTATCAGCAACCATAGTTGGCAGTTGGTTACTCATAGCTGATTGCAATTGTTTTGCAGCCAAGTAGATAAATCTGCTGATGTTGCAAAATCCAACACTGCCTCAGCCAGATTTTCCAGCTGTTCAACAGATAATTGACTGATACGCTCTTGTATTTGCTGATCTACATTACCAATGCGTCGTCGCAGCAGACGCATTAATACCTCTAAAGTCTGTTCCTGTTTGACTTCATTGCGGACTTCCCGTATGACTTCATCGCGGGCTTGCTGTTTGACTTCATCGAGGATTTCCTCTTTGAGTTCCTCATAAATTCTAGTTTTTTTGATATCAAAAGTATCTAGTTCAAACATTTTGATTAACTCCTGACGGCTGAGACGGGGCAATTTATAGAGTACAATTGTCTCTATCAAATCTAGCACTTGCTGCATGAGCGCTGTGTTAGCTAGTTCTTTACGTGTCCTAGTAATCAGATTTTTTGCATATTCAGTGGTCTGTTTATCACTTTCAACCACTAATTTGATGATACCAACTCCTAAAGATTGTTCAGCCTCATTTCCCAACTCGTTCAGATATAATCGCGTAACAAGTTGACTATCAAGTAATACTTGATAAGGTTCGATTTCTGTTGGTTCAATGCTGCGGCGAGGAAAAATCACTACTGCCCGCCAAGCTTTTGTCGGTGTGTTAAGTCGTAAATAAAGAAATATTTCTGAAAATAAACGAGCATAAAATTCGGTATCTTTTTGAAACTGAACTTCGACAAAGTAAATTGGGCGATCGCTAGCATTAACAACAGGAACAAATACCCCATCAATACGAAATGCTGTTTGTTTCAATTCTACTGAGGCAAAACTATATGCATTCGCTTCTGATGGTTGTAAATTGATTAATTCAAAAAAGGCGCTAGGAAAGGTTTTAAATACTTTATAAAAAATTGAATCAGTTCTCATTTGATTTTTAGTTAAAATTAAATCATGTGGAATGATAGTACTATAAAATCAACAAGAGTAAACTTATAATCAAAATAGCAGTTATAAATTAATTACACCAAAACAAATGAAAACTCTTTGTGTCTTAGTGTCTTTTGTGAGGCAGCCCCCGTCTTGGCGCCTTGCGTCGTTAGCGCAGCGTTAGCGAGGTACGAGCGTCTGGGGGACTGCCGTTAGCGCAGCGTTAGCGAGCTTGCGAGCGTCACCCGTTCGCTCGAAGAGCGTTCCCGAAGGGTAGGGTGGTTATTTGATTTTTTACTACTCAGGCACAAAGACAAAAATTGTGAATAAAACAAAACTCCGTTGTAGCTGTTGTGAGCTTGCTACAACGGAGAATAGAAGAAATTGAAGCACCGAGAGGAAGCACAGGGAAAAAGTTTCTGCTTCCAAGATACCAAAGAAGCCAAAATGAAGAAGGAAATTACCTTTAATATTTCACCTAGTCTCCCCCTCGGTGTTTCCTACTGTGCTAGATATGCTTAATATATAGATTTTAGTTTTTGATAACAGTATTCTAACGATCAGTTTTCAGGTATCATAGTAAACGGCTAAATGACAAAGTTAATTTCATCGAGGATTGCGACAAGATTTGTGGGTGGGAATTGGTTGCCAGAGGGGTAGTTCGTTACAGTTAGTGGAAACAGCAATTGAGCGAGTGTTTCAAGAAAATCAACTTAACCAAACTGCGATCGCAGGTTTTGCTACCATTAACACTAAAGCCTCAGAGGTTGCTCTAGTAGAACTTTGTCGCCTACGGGGGTTGCCTTTAAAAACCTTTACAGCAGAAATGTTGTCCACTGTTTGTGTCCCTAACCCCGCTAAAATTATCGAAACGCAAGTAGGAACACCTAGCGTAGCAGAAGCAGCGGCTATTCTTGCAGCTTCTCATGCAAATTTATATGACTCCTCCAAATTGCCCTTATTGTCTACCAAATTCCAAGTAATGTTTTTGGTTCCTAAACAAATTTTTCGTTTAAAAGGGCAACCTGGAGTAGTAACGCTGGCTGTTACTCAACAATCAAATTAGGGACGAAAGGTCTAAACTCACGATTGATTTAGGACTGGTATAGACCTTTGATTGTTTACACGGTTATTTTTATTACAAAACTACTCTCAGAAAATAGCTGATGATGCTAGAAACAATTGCCAACACAATTGATCCCAAAAATGCAGGCAAGAATCCTTGTATTTCAAAGCCATAACCAGGGGTGAGGGCGCTTGCTAGCCAAAGGGCGAGGGCGTTGATGACAAATGTAAATAAGCCAAACGTCAGTAAGGTAATCGGAAACGCCAAAATACTTAAAATTGGGCGAATAAATGCATTAACTAGTCCAATAACTGCTACAGCAACCAGGGCAGCTACAAAATTTTTCACGGAGAATCCCGGAACAATATTAGCAGTGATCAGTAAAGCCACCGCAGTTCCCAGCCAAGTCAATAAAAAGTGTTTCATAATTTCAAAACTTAAGAAGAAGCTCAACTGATTGATTAATGGTTAATGGCAATTACAGCTGGCTGGGTACTGGGTACAGGGAAAGGCATAGAAACATAGTTATAAATTTGTACCTTACTCAATTCCTAATCACCAGTCCCTAGTCACCAGTACCCAGTCCCTTTTACCCTATCGCTACCTTGATGATCGCCGCAAGAGAACTTCCCAAGTAGCACCACCGACTACGCCGTCAGGTTCTAGTCCATAGCGTTTTTGAGCTGCTTTGACTGCTTCTTCGGTTGCTGGGCCAAAGTCTCCATCTATACCGCCATCAAGAAATCCCAGCCTTTGCAACCGCTGTTGCAACTTAGTGACTTCCGAATTACGCATACCTGGACGCAAAATCGGCAATCCTTCTGTGGTGTATTGAACGCCAGGGATTTGAGTAGTAGTTGTAGTTGTGCTGCGGGTGTTGGATGTGCTGCGATTCTGCGATGAAGGGCGTTTAGGTGTTGTTTGTGGCTTTTGAGTTGTAGTTGGTTTGCGGATAACGGGTCTGGGTTCGGGTTTGGTAGTTGCAACTGGAGGTGTGGTTGTGCGGATAACAGGTCTGGGTTCGGGTTTGAGAGTTGCAACTGGAGTTGTACTAGGGAGAGTGGGAACAGGGAAACTTGTTGTCGAGTTAGATGCTGAGTTAGTTGATGGGTTAGCAGCAGAGACGCTTGGTGTAGCTGCTGGGCCATTTGGGAACAGTCTTTGCCAAGTTTCAGCATCAACAATACCATCTGGGTTTAAGCCAACTGCTTGCTTAAAACGGGAAACGGCGCTGGCTGTATTCTCGTTATAAACACCATTGACTGTTTCTGAGTAAAAGCCCAAAAGCTTCAAAGCGGCTTGCAGTTCCGATACACGTTCGCCTTGGCTACCAACTTGCAGCACAGGACGATTGATGTTACTTTGGACGCTGACTTGGGCAATTTCTTGTTGTGCGGCAATTGATACTATACCAGAGGAGCCAATAAGCACAGTCGTAGAGGAAAACACAAGTAAGCTAAAAAACTTATTAGCCCTCAATAAGTCACATGCTTTTGGTGACCCCAGGTAGTTCAATATACTTGCTGTGAGGCTGCCTTTCATGGAATTTGTTCCCAGAATCTTCTGATGCTAATATTACAGCCGCTTGAGCCTAGAAAACAGCTGGTGCGATCGCGATCGCGTATAAATTATATAGCCAATAGTCAATAGTCAACAGTCAACAGTCATCAGTTATCAGTCATCTGTCATCAATCAACTATCAAGAGCATTATTAATTGCTTCTTCTTGACCAACTAAAGACAGATAAGGTTCCTGCAAATACCGACAAGCAGCTGTCATGGCATCTTGTGCATTCACGGATGCAATCAACTCTTGAAACTTCGTATCAAAATCAATTCCCAAGCCTAAAATTTCATACCAGCCGTATATTTGAGCAATTTGTCCGTTTGTTTGTTTACCCAAAGCATACTGCCCCAAGATTTTGTTCTTAGCCGCTTGTAGGGCGCTTTCTGATACTTCTGTGGTACAGAGTAATTCTACTTCTGTACGCAGACCATTCAGGGCTATACTTGTATTTTCTGGTGCAGTACCCATATAAACCACAAACGACCCTGGATACAGCCGTGTTGGGTAAAATGCGGAAACTTCATAAGCTAAGCCCCGCTTTTCTCGCAACTCTACAAACAAGCGACTGGAAAGCCCATTACCTAAGTAAGTAGAGAGTAACTTTAAGGGCGCATAGTCAGGAGAAATCACTGCTGATCCCAAGTAACCCAACATGACGATTGATTGCTGCGTTTGAATGGGCTTGAGTTGGTGCTGTGGTTGTACTTGAATTTCAGGTAAATTAATACTTGGTAGGGGTTGTGTAGGAATTGGCCAATCACCAAATACTTGTTCTACCAATGCCACTGCATCTTGTTGGGAAATGCGACCAGCAATACTAATTACTACGTTATCTGGACGGAAATAAGTCTGGTGATATGCAACTAAGTCCGCACGGGTTAAGCGGCTCATGGTTGCTTCGTTGCCCAGCAATGACATCGCGTAGGGATGGTTTTGATACATCACCTGTCGCATTTGCTCAAAGGCAACGGTAAACGGTTGCTCTTGTTGAGAACGAATATTTTGTAGTGCCAAACGCCGTTCTAGTTCCACTTGCACTTCCGGAAATGTAGGCGATCGCAAAATCCGCCCTGACAATGCTAAAATTTCGGGAAAGTCTGATGTTACTGTCTTCAACGACAACAAAAAGTAATCTGTAGTAGTATCTGCACTTAAACTAGCCCCTACAGACTCCACTTGTTCGGCAATTTCTAAACTCGAAAGTCCATCACATCCCTTTGTCATTACTGCTGAAAGCAAATAGGCTAAACCTGCTTGCTCTTGTTTTTCGTAACAACTGCCAGCACGAATAAAAATCCGCCCTGCAATAATATCCGCAGCCGGATTTTCTGACACTAGCACTACAATGCCATTATTCAATACAGTGCGATGGATAGGGGAGTGAGATAAAGAAGGTTTCACGGTTTGAGTTATAGACATTAGTCAATAGTCAATAGTCAATAGTCATTAGTCAACAGTCAATAATCAAAAAAACTATGGACTATGGACTTTTGACTATGGACTAACAGGGTTTAAGTATGGTGATGGCGTAATTATGCGGTGAAAGATACTGTTTAGCTAATTGTTGCAGTTCTTCGGCATTAAATGATTGAATCTGCTGCGGATATGCTACTGCTAATTCAGCTTGGGCAATGGTGTTGTAGTAACCATACAGCCCTGTGAGCTGATTTGGCGTTTCGGTAGAAAAAGCATACTCGTTACACAGAAGTCTGCGTGTACGAGCCAGTTCTTGTTCTGTTATGCCTTCAGTTTGCAAATCATGCAAATGAGTGCGAATTAAGTACTCAACTTGCTCTAAGTTTTCTGGCTCCAACCAAGCGGTAATTGTAAATAAACTGGATTCTCTTTGTAGGGAAAAATTACTACAAATCCCGTGTACTAGTTGCAATTCTTCCCGCAAATCACGCACTAACCGCGAAGTCCGCCCTTCTGCTAATAACACCGACAACAAATCTAAACCATGAGCAGTACGCAGTTGCTCTACTCCTGGTACAACCCACGCCATCAACAACCGTGCTTGCTCTATGCGTGGTAAATAAAGTTCTTGACGGCGAATTTCGGCGATAGATGACTCTACCACTTTTGCTGCAAGTGGGCAAGCAGAACGTTCAGGAAAATTCACAAATGATTTATTTACCAATTCCAAAGCTGGCTGTTGAGCAATTCCTCCCACAACCACTACTGTCATGTTTTCTGGTTGGTAGTGAGTGCGATGAAAGCAGCGCATTGCTTCTGGTGACTGCTGCATGAGTTCTTGTTCACTACCAAGCACCGAACGTCCGTAAGGATGGGTTGGGTAAACGCTTTTGTTCAAAGCTTGGAATCCTATCCAATCAGGATCATCATAGCAGGAACGGATTTCTTCTAGCACTACGTCCCGTTCGCGGGCAAATTCATCATCTGGTATTGCGGCATTCAGCAGTAGTTCGCCCAAGTGGGGCAAAGTATCTTTTAGGTAAGGTGCAGCTGTCGTTAGGGAATAATGAGCATAATCGTAGCTTGTGGCTGCATTACTCACACCACCTCTGTTTTCAATCTTGTGATCAAACATTCCTGGAGGTAGCGTTGCTGTACCTTTAAAAATCATGTGTTCTAAAAAGTGAGCCATGCCATACCACGGTTCTGGCTCAAGGGTAGCTCCAGCACGCACCCATACATCAGCCACAACTACAGGGGTAGTGGAAATTTCTTGATGAATAAACGTTAAACCATTATCTAATCGGATAACCGAAGCTGGAAACACGCTATTAATTAGTTGTTGTTGTGACAATTTTTTGTAGCTTTAACCACAATTTCATGTTATTTTTGTAATCTTAACTCTGAACGATCGCTAATTTAGAATCAAGTTATACAGATTTAGTTCTCTTAAACAGGTAAATCCCATTTCTCAGGTTGATCAAAGTTGAATTTATTTCCGCAAAATCGGCAAAATCCTGATTCTGCCTCAATTTGCATTGATTATTTCTAATTTTTTATCACTAATTAATAATCTATAATTTTTCCTAATATTAAAGTTAAAGCTCCCAATTTCTTGCTGATTTTGGGAGCTGATAATTTTGAGTTCACCGCGACGCCGTTTTACCTAAGTTTATGACCTGGTTAAACCAGGTGGGTACCGATGTGCCTCGTTTAAAGTTTCCGGGTACATGCCCGGTCTACTGCCACGAGAACTGTTTGGTTCCCTTTTCATTAAAGACATAGATCAAAAAACTTGATGGCAGTCACCAACGTCGTAGTGCAACTCACTCATTATAGCTTTCAAAAACAGGTTGTGTGTTGAAGATGGAAATTTTCTCGCAAATTTAACCAAACTCCTTTGGGGTGGGAATCGGGAACGGGCAATGGGGAACGGCAAGAAAAGTTGTGAGGTTGGGAAAGGGGAAGGGGAAGTGAACGGGGAACTAAAGGGGAACGGTAAGAAAAGTTGTGAGGCTAGATATTTTGGAAAGTTGTTTGTTCCCTCCCTCTCCCATTATTGGGTCTAAGTCCTCCATCACACGCAGTTCCTATTCCCTATTCCCTGTTCCCTATTCCCTTTTAATTGGGATACCAGATAGATTCTATGGTGTGGGCAGTGGCGATCGCTGTTTCGCGATTCTGGTAATCTAGCAAAACGGTGACATGTCCTAGTTTGCGCCCAGGGCGTGATTCACTTTTACCATACCAGTGGACATGAGCTTGAGGAATGGCTGCTAATTGTTGGCGCTGGCTTTGGTAGTCACTAAGGGAATTTTCATACCCCAGCAGGTTGACCATCACAGCACTGGCACATTGTAAAGCGGGATCACCCAAAGTTAAACCACAAACAGCCCGCAAATGCTGCTCAAATTGGGAAGTTTTGCAAGCATCTAAAGAAAAGTGTCCAGAATTATGGGTACGAGGAGCGATTTCGTTGACTAACACTCGACCATCACCAGTGAGGAATAGTTCAATACCGAAAATTCCCACTACTTCCAGGCTATCTAATAGAGTATGAGCGATCGCTGCTATTTGTGTTGCTTGATTTACCGTAATATCGGCTGGTGCAATGACTCGCCGACACACTTGTTGTTCTTGCTGGGTTTCTACAACTGGGTATGTGATAACCTCACCTTGGACAGAACGCGCTGCAATTATCGCCAATTCCCGCTCAAAGGGAACAAATTCCTCGATTAAAAATAAATTTTTGCTGGAATTTAGCTTTTCCTGTAAAGTGGCTAAATCCTGGATAATGAAAGTACCTTGACCGTCATAACCGTGCCGCCTAGCTTTCAAGACTAGTGGAAAATCTAGAGATTCTATCTTAGAAGCAAGATTTTCCTGTTCAACAGCGAAAAAAGAAGGAACTGGCAAGCCCAAGTCACGTAAATAGCAACGTTGGTGATATTTATCTAATAGAGGTATCAAAGCTTCTAACCTGGGGCGGAAGCAGACACCTTGGTGTGCTAAAGATGATAAAGCATCCAGATTCACAAATTCATTTTCAAAGCTGATGACATCGCATTTACTAGCTAAAATCTCTGTAGCCAGAGCATCATCAACTGGGGCGAAAACAGTTTCCTGGGCAATAGATACAGCGGGATCATCTTTACTCGGAGTTTGTACAACTAATTCTACTCCTAACTTTTTGGCTGCATCCGCCATCATCCAGGCAAGTTGTCCGCCACCAATTATACCAACACGTTTCATTAACATCCTAGAGAATCACGAGTTTCCACGCCAGTTTGAGAATTGACTCCACTGGCTTTGGCGCACAATTCTTTAATTTGCGCTTTGTCTAAAATTGCATCAGTGAAATCTGCACCGTTGATATTGACATCGGTAAAGATGGCGCGGAGCAAAAGAGCTTCTTTGAAAATAGCATCACTCAAATCAGCTTTAGTCAAGTTTACCTGATCAACCATTGCATTCGTTAAATCGGCTCCGTGGAGATTTGCTTGTGTCATCACCGAAGCACTCATCACTGCTCCCCGCAAGTCGGCGTTTGCAAAGTTAGCTAGTTCCATGTTGGCGTTAGAAAACTCAGCAGCTTGCAAACTTTGCCCTGAAAAGTCCCGTCTTGATAACTCTGCATTACTAAATGACAGCGGATGAGTCCAGTCTACCGCCAGTGCTGGGGAAGCCAGGAAAAATGTCATAATCCCCACAATTAATACTAATCCGTGCTTCCAAAACATATTCGTAGCTACTTTGGTGTTACTGGATTCAGCTTACCGCATTTGAATATGGGGATTGGTGATTGGGGATTGGTGATTGGGGACTGGGGACTGGGGATTAGGGTCTATGGGGGGATGAGGGGGATGAGGGAGAAATAATAACTGTTTTTTGCTTTGTTCAATTTTGATCACAGCGCTTTTGAACTAATTGAACTACACAACTCCCCACTCCCTACTCCCTATTCCCTACTCCCCATTCTCTCTGTCTGCAAACTTGTTACTTAGGAATGATGATGGTAATTCACAAGACATATTTTGTGATTCTACAGCACAAAATCTCATTAGCAGATATTTAAAATATGAGTAAATGATTATGGAAGAATTACTCATGCAATGTTTACAATTCTTGACTTTTGAAGTTGAATTTTAGGATAAAAGTAGTTTTATTAGTAGGAATCATCAGCAATTTAGTTTACATTTCTTAACTTCACTAATTTCAGGTAAAGTTTGTTGTCTTTTGACTTCACCTAGCACTATCGACTGTTAGTCTTTTAATTAAGGTGAGCAGTGAGCATTGTTTGAGCATAATAGTTTAAGTGTCTCAAATGCTGAAAAAGCTTTACAAATTTCCAAGAGGATAATTAGCTATAACTTCATTGTGATTAGTTAACGATTCCAAAATATTCTATAGATTTATATTCTCTAACTACACAAATTCAAACCGGCGAATTACCAACACCGATATGACACATTACTCTGTTGAATGGATTGAAGCGTGGTGCCAAGAAAATGGCTGGACAGAATTATTTATTGAGCGGCGTAACAATTATTGGGCTTTCCCTCCGGGAGGAGTAATACCTGAACCAATTCCAAGTCATGTTCTTAAATCGATCAAAGCTGAAAAGGGGTTAACCTTTGAGGAAAGATTATGGTCGGTATCTGCGGTAATTGGCACAATCGTAGCTGTGGTTTCGACTTTTGTACTGCGGTGTCCAATGCCTTTGGTTGCAGCTTTCGCTTTGAATGCAGTGACAGTGGCACAATTAGAACTTGAAGATGCTTAATACTAATTCGTAATTCGTAATTCGTAATTCGTAATTAGGAGGCGTTAGATACCTGAGTTTAGAGAATTGGCATGAATTGTGAATCAGGACATTTCTATTAAATAAAGCTGCTCTTGAATGTATTCTTAGCAAGAGCAGCTTTTATAGTAAAGTGCTTAGTTAGTTGTCATTTGTCATTTGTCATTTGTCATTTGTCATTTGTCATTTGTTATTCTCCCCATCCCCCCATCTCCCTATCTCCCCATCTCCCCATCCCCCATCGCCCCTGGCTTATCAAACTTGCTGCAAATAATATTCAAATCTTTCTCGAAGTTGTTCAACTGTGAGATTCTGAGTCCAATATTCTACTAGAGCATGACCAAATGCCCAAGCGTTGCGATCGCCAGATGCGGAAGTTTCTAGCAGCAGCGGCCACAGGGATAATAAGTCAAAGTTGGGTGTTTTAGAATCGCTGCCATTCAAAAGTGAGAAAAGCTCATAAGCCATTTGCAGTTTACCAATTACAATCGGTAACTTTTCCACTGGAATTTGCTCTGCCAGTAAATAAGCTAAAGTTGGGGTGCCGGTTGACAGGGTAGAAATAAACTGGAGGACGGGACTTTTAAGCAGCGCTGTCAGTCCTTGGGTGGTAGCCATTTGGAAAGTGTAATGGTCGATGATTTTGGCAGCGGCGACGGTGCGGGCTTCTAAATTACGCAAAAATCGAGCTAGGCGCAATTGTTTTGCAGGCGCGATCGCTTCTACTAATCCTAAAGATAGGGCTTCCACTCCCCAGGAAACTCGCCCGGTTTTTATGTCACTGGTGACGATTGGTAAAACCAAATTACAGAATTCACCCAAAAGTTGCACGCGGTATTCAGTCGCTTGGCGAATGGCAATTTCTTTTGGGCGATCGCCCCCTTCCCAATCATAAGGAGGTTGCCATTCACGGATGGGACGCAAGCGATCTACTTGAGTTACTACTGCGATCGCCCTTAAGTCGCTAACTTCCGTTTGTAACTCTTTGAGAAAGTCCACATCCATTTGTAAAGCAGGATCAAGGGCAGGAGTAACAAGCAGTAGTAAATCTGCGGTTGTGGCATAATCAAGCACTAATTTTCGCAGTTCCCCACGGTTGACTTGCTCGTAACCTGGTGTGTCTAAAAGTGTGAGAATTTCACCGTTAGGAGTTTCCCAGTGGTAATTTTGAATCTGTTCAGTACTGGGTAAAACATCAACAGCTGCTTGATCTGTTTGAAACAAAGTATTAATCAAGCTGCTTTTTCCCGATCCCGTTCGCCCCACCAGGAGAATATTCACGGGTTTTTGTTCAACCGTCTCCACTGGTTCGGCTTGGGCTAAGATGTCTCGCAGTGTTTGAGTTTTGGTTGTGGGTAGTTTTGGTGTTGCAACTGTGGTGACTGAAGTGGGGATTGTTTTGCCATAGAGAGCGATCGCTTGCTGACATAAGTTTCTCAGGGCAGCTTCCCGCAATAATTGGCCTAAATTCACCAATAATTGCTGAGTAGCGCGGTTACTAGTACCTTTGGTGGCTCGGTTAGCAACAGCTGCTACCGGATTTAACAGCCACTGCGCCCAGTTCCAAACCCGCCAAAGTTTACGTGCAGAAGGCTCCACCTTACGGTATACTTCGTATGCTTGATATGCTTGCCCAACTGTCACCTGATTGAGAGCAGGAGATAACTTTTCCATCCATAAATCTAAGCCATCCATTGTTCCCCGAATCAGTCCATAAGCTTGGGGGACGTAAATGTTTAGCAGGGGATATTGAACTTGAGGATTGTAAATATGAGCGATCGCCACTACTAAATCTTGGCATCGCTGCCAAAATGTCGCCCAATCTTCCCAAATCGGGCGATCGTTTTGGGCTGCTTGTAAAATTTCTTGCAGTGCGGCTTCTGCTAGTTTGGTGGTGTCTGTTTCAGCTGGTAGTTCCACAGCATTATCTGTAGTAGATTCCAGTTTGGCACTGACTTCTGCCAGTACGGCTTCTACTTCCTTGAACGCCGGTTGAGTCCATCTCACCAGCAGCCAACGCCAGGCGACGAATATTAAAGTGAATACAGCCCAGATCCAATTAATACCCCAAGCGTGGATTTGTAACCCTGCGGATATTAATAAAAAAGTGATGATGGAGGCGATGGGAAGTGCTAAGACAACCCATTGCCATAACTTTAATCGCACCATTGCCCTATACCTATCTTGGTTAGAGTTCCTTACTGCTATTGTTGATCTAATACTTTTGTTGTTACTTCTGCATTACTGGGTGTTTTAAAGTCTAATAATTTGCCATTAATAGCTCATATGGGCTAGTACTCTATTTAAAGGGTAGAAAAACGAACCACAGAGGCACAGAGTACACAGAGGAGGAGGAAAAGAGAAATGCTAAAATCTTTCCCTACTCCCGACTCCCTATCTTTAAAGCAGGCGATCGCTTCTTGGTGAAAAGGTTGTGTTCTACTGATCGCTAACTTACCTCGATTAAACCTGCGGTGATTTGGGCAGTTTAAAATACGTAACCTAATACTACGGTTAATCGATCAAGTTACAGTATAATAATTTTGAACTGCGATCGCTTGCTTTGGGATGTTGCTTGCACATGATGGCAACACAGAAGCGGACGAGTGTGAACACTGCTTTATGATTAACTCTGGAGAATTTATATGAGCTACAAGCACATCGAAGTCAAACCTACATCCGGTTTCACCGGTGCCGAAATCAGTGGTGTGGATCTTTCGCGTCCTCTGGAAGATGATGTAGTTAAAGAAATTCGTCAAGCCCTATTGAAGTGGAAAGTCGTGTTCTTCCGTAATCAGAACATCGACCATGCTGCTCAAATTGCCTTTACGAGTCGTTTCGGCGAAGTCACTTACGCACACCCCCACGAAGATGAGCCAATTGAGGGTTTCTCAGAAATCCTGCCAATTGACCGCAGCCGCTACGAACGACGCAACGGTCTACGCCGTTCTAGCTACGAAAGTCGCTGGCATACAGATGTAACAGCAGTTGTCAATCCGCCTGCGGGTTCAATTTTACGTGCGGTTAACGTGCCTAGCATTGGTGGTGATACACAGTGGACTAATTTAGTAGCAGCCTACGAGGGTCTATCAGCACCTCTGCGTGCGTTAGCAGACGGATTGAAAGCTGAACATCGCTTCAATGCACGTTTGAATATACCCAGCAACAGCAAGCTAGCCCAGCGCATTGCAGCTAATCCCTTGGTTTCCGTCCATCCGGTAGTGCGGGTTCATCCTGAAACAGGCGAAAAAGCATTGTTTGTCAACCCAGGCTTTACTTCACATATTCTTGATGTGTCACGTCAAGAAAGTGATTTGCTGCTGGAGTTGTTCTTTAACCAGATCACCAAACCTGCATACACTACCCGTTTCCGCTGGAATAACGGGGATATCGCCTTCTGGGACAACCGCGCCACCGCACATTTGGCCCCCCAAGATTTGGATCATATAGAAGTTGAGCGTGTGCTTTATCGCACCACCCTCACTGGCGACATTCCAGTTGGGCCTGATGGTTTCCGTTCACAAGTGGTTGAAGGTGAACCCTTTAGCAAGGAATTACCAACCGTGTTGAAGAGTAAAGTCAACCAACTAGAAGCACAACCAGTGCTTTCGTAAGTCAGGACAGTTAGAAACCGCGTCTGTGCAGACAAAACCCCTTCGGGTTCGCCAGTCACCTGCGGAGGGAAACCCTCCCGCAGCGCTGGTCTCACCGCCTACGCGGGTTTAAAACCCTTCTTTTTTCTATAGTCCGCATAGGTAGACTTCGTTTGTATAGCCGCAAATTCCATTCGCCGAGGCTGTATTAATTACGAATTACGAATTACCCTCCGGGTTCGGGAGTTTGCCATCGACGCAAGGCGCCAAGACGGCAACTCCCTCACGAATTACGAATTACCAATTGTTGTTCTAACACCGCTGCAACTTGTAGAATTAACGCTTCATTGTATGGTGCAGCTATTAATTGCACACCTAAAGGTAGGGCATTTGGGCGTTGAATTGGTATTGATAAAACAGGTAAGCCGATGAAAGATAATGGTTGAGTGAATAAACCCAAATGAGGACGGACAAGAATTTCCTCTCCATCTAAAATCATGGTTTGTTGACCAATTAATGGTGCTGAAATGGGTGTAGTTGGGGCAAGAATTACATCGACATTTTGAAAAATTTCACGGACGCGATCGCGATACCATTTTCTAAACCGTTGTGCTTGCAAATACCAATGACTAGGAATTAACGCCCCAGCCAAAAAGCGATCGCGTGTAGCGGGGTCAAAATCTTGGGGACGCGATCGCAATTTATCCAAATGCAGATTTGCTCCCTCACAAGCCGTAATTACAAACGCCGCAGCACGGGCGCGGTGTGCTTCTGGTATCGTTACATACTCAGTTACATGCAAAGCATCCGCCACCTGTTGTACTGCTGCTAAAGCTTCCGGTTCCGCACCCCTGAGAAAATAATCATCAGCAACAGCAATTTTGATACCAGAGATATCTTGATGCAACTGTGGTAAACATAATTCAGGAAGACGCTTAGTACAAATGGGATCGCGATCGTCTTCACCTTGAAGCACATCAAACACCGTAGCAATATCCCGTACCGAACGAGCAAAAGGCCCAATATGGTCAAAACTGCTAGAAAATAAAGCTACACCAGCACGCGACAACCTTCCGTAAGTTGGTTTCAAACCAAAAACACCACACAAAGCCGCTGGAACCCGAATTGAACCATTAGTATCAGAACCCAGCGTCAACGGTACCAACCCAGCAGCAACAGCCGCCGCCGAACCCCCCGAAGAACCACCAGCCACCCGTTGTAAATCATGGGGGTTGCGAGTAGCACCATAATGAGAATTTTCCGTCACAAACCCATAGGCGTACTCATCCATATTTAAAGCGCCAACCAACACAGCACCAGCTTGTTTCAGCTTAGTTACTGCTGTTGCATCCTGAGTCGCTGGGGGGTTTTCTGCATTAATTTTCGACCCCGCCAGAGTAGTTAAACCAGCGATATCAAAGAGATTTTTGACCGCAAAAGGTACACCAGCCAATACACCAGGATTATTACCTTGTGCTACTTCAGCATCAATTCGTGCTGCATCAGCCAAAGCTTTTTCAGCCAATAAAGCCGTAAAACAATTGAGTTCATGATCTCGTGCTGCTATACGTCCAAGTGCGTCCTGAGTAACATCCACCGCACTAACTTCACCTTCACGGATAGCAGTTGCTATAGATACAGCATCATTCATGGTTCAAACACAGGTGCAGTTTCAACCTCTTCCGGTAAAGGAAAAGAAATGACTAAATGTGCGATCGCTTTAATTCTCTCAAAATTTGCCACCACCCCATCCCGATACTCATCCCTTAATTGCAAATCCAACAACAACGCCATTTGGTCAACATACTCACCCACATCAAACTCTTGACCTTCCATTTCTCCTCTGTGTCCTCTGCGCCTCTGCGGTTCGTTATTCTAAATCTACAACTTCTTGCGGCAACACAAAAAACCCATCTTCCTCAGATTCAAAACTAACCACCTGATAGACAGCATCAACATTTAACTCCCCATAAATGTGAGGAAATAATTCACCTATTTCAGCCTCTTCATAGCGAATTTCAGCTTGAACTTTGTCAGAATCGATAAAAAGTAATACCAAATCCTTTTGATTAAAAAAGAATCTATTTGCAACTTTGACAATTTGTGTTGACTTAGAACAGTGGATAAAACCTTCAGTCTCCAGCGAATCAGCGCAATAGCTACCGATAACTTTTGCTTCTTCCCATTGTTGGCGTTGAGTTATGTGTAGGATAGTGTTCATGTTGTTTTTTTTGACGAATTGATGTTTTTGTGATAAATGATCGGCTAATTTATGTGGATAGCGAAATTTTTTAATATTTCATTTTTGGTTGATTTTAGCGAATATGTGGGAACTATAATACCAAACCTCTAAAAAGACTAAAAAAGGTCTTTATATCTAAGCGTAATCTACCAATGAATAAATCTAAGCCCTTCTCGATTGCATTAGTACTACTTGTATTTTTCAGCTTTACATCTTCGCAGGAAAACAAATTCAAACTTTCACTATCTAAAGCAATTGCTACTGAAATAAATACTGTTAAAACAGTTACAAAAGGAATTAACAGTCAAGTCAATTTCAAAGGTTGGTAAATTACAGTCACAGAAGTTCAGTATGCAGGACAAAAAGTGCAAGGAGCGTATACCACATATGAAGCTGCTGAAGTTTGGACAGTACTTTCTGTAACTGTTAAAAATACGACTGGTAAACGACAAAGAGAAGATGATACACCTTTTTATCTTTTATCTTCACAATTAGTTGATTCACAAAAGAATCGATATGATGTTAAAGAAGCTGAATTCAAGTATGATCTTGATTTGTTCGATAAACCTTTCTCCCCTGGTGAATCTCGTTCTGTAGATTTACTATTTGATACTCCTCAAGGTATCAATGCATATCAATTTCTTCTGAATACTGATGAGCTTGATTCCATCCCTTTAAACCTTTAAAAGCAATATTGTCTTTTAAATCTCACGCAAAGATGCAAAGTTATTCTTAGCGCCTTTGCGCCTTTGCGTGAGGTAATTCTATAAATTAGGTGGAATACAAACATCAGGCGCACACAAACCAGGAAATTTGAGCGTCGTTACCTCAAACGTATTCAAATCTACTTTACGAATAGCATGATTATTAGTATCAGCAACATATAAATATGAATTTATTGCACTTAATCCCGAAGGTTCAAAAAAGCGGCTATTCTTACCTTGACCATCTTGCAAACCAGCCACACCATCGCCTAAAATTGTTTGACAATTCCCTGTACTAGGACTAACTAATTTAATTTTGTGATTGTAAGTATCAGCTACCCACAAATAATTTTGAGCATATTCTACACCTAAACAATGCTGTAACCGCACATCCTCACCTTGTCCATCGACATCACCAAAACTAAATAAGCCACCACTACCACAAATAGTTCTTACTTGTTGAGGTTCTATTATTCCTACACCACGAATTGAACTGACTTCACTATCAGCAATATATAATTCTTCTCCATTAGTCGTGATACCGCTGGGTTGTGCAAAAGCAGACTCAGTTAATGAACCATCAACACAAGCTTCCGCACCAGTACCGGCATAGGTTTTAATAATGCTTGTTTCTAAATCCATTTGCCAAATTTGATGCGGCCCCGCCATTGCAATAAACAAAGTATTTCCAACTTTCACTAAATCCCAAGGAGAATTCAACGCAGTTCCTAAACCAGCACCTCCATGAGGATAAATATTGTGGCTTTGTTCACCAGTTCCGGCGATAGTTTCCACAACCTGACGCTTTAAATCAACTCTTCGCAAAGCATGATTTTCTGTATCAGCAACATAGAGTATTTCATTTTCTGCATCAAATGTCATTCCTTGGGGTGAAAAAAACTGTGCTTCGCTAAAATCACCGTCAGTTAAACCTGATTTACCAGTACCAATTAAATGCAAATTTTCGCCATCAAAGTTACTCATCACCAAGCGATGATGTCCAGAATCAGCGATGAATAAATTTGTTGAGGTAGCTAAGACTTTACCAGGAAAAGCTAAGGGTGTAATTAATGGTTGACGCTGCTTTTCTAAAGCCAAGCTAAGTTCTTGAAAATTAAGAGTGCCTTTTTCACAATGTTGGGTAATTAATTGTTCAATTAGTTGATCTAAAGCGTCACGATTTCCTTCACCAGAGATGTAACCAACCACATAACTTTCCGGGTCGATGACCATCAAGGTAGGCCAAGCACGCACAGTATACTCTTCCCATACCCTAAAACCACTATCTACTAAAACTGGGTGTTCTATGTCATAGCGCAGAATAGCTTTACGGATGTTTTCGGTTTCTTTTTCGTTGTCAAATTTAGCGGAGTGGACACCAATAACTGTGAGGCTATCTTTGTATTTTTGTTCTAAATATTTTAGGTCTGGTAGAACGTGCAAGCAGTTGATACAACAGTATGTCCAAAAGTCTAAAATTACGACTCTACCTTTGAGTTGCTTTAGAGATAAGGGTTTATCGGTATTTAACCAAGAATAATTTTGCGGTAATTCTGGCGCTCTAACACGGGAAGCCATAAAAAATTAAAAATTAAGAATTAAAAATTAAAAATGCAAGCATTATGCTTATAGACTATACCTAATTTCAAGTAGCTGGATCTTTTGTGAAAGGATTTGACACATTAAGTACTACAGAGTTGTTAGGCTGGGTACAACTAGCTAAAACCCAAGCTGAACGAGGACGAATTGTCGATCGCATTCCCAAATTAGCTTTAGCAGATCCTGGCTGGTTTGCAGTTCACATCTGCTATCAATCAAAGCATTACAGCCTTGGCGATACAGGTTGTGTGTTTCCGTTGATGAGTGTGATCAAACCGTTTTCGTTCCTCTATCTACTAGAACATGTAGGAGTAGAAACGGTGTTACAGTGGGTGGGAATTAAACCTTCTGATGCACCGTTCAATTCTCTAGATCAACTAATTGCCGATCGCGGATACCCCCGTAATCCGATGATTAATAGTGGCGCTATTACCCTTGCAGATAAGTTACCAGGAAAAGATGGTAGCGATCGCACTCAATTATTCTGTGAATGGTTGAATCACTTAGCCGGCTGTCATCTGGAGTTAGATCAGGCGATGTTAGCTTCTGTACGTTCATCGCCTTCTCCTGCAAATCAAGCGATCGCTAATTATCTAGCCGAAACCGGACATCTTAACAATCTCGAAATAGCTCTTGACACTTATGAGCAAATATGCTCTTTATCTGGTCAGGTTGAGGATTTAGCTTTACTGGGAAAACTGCTTGCTTGTGAAAGCGGTTTTTTAGCATCAAAACACCGCCAAATTGTCAACGGTGTGATGTTAACCTGTGGACTTTACGAAGCTTCTGCCGAGTTTGTTGTCAGAATTGGACTACCGATGAAATCAGGGATTAGTGGTGGACTTTTAGCAATCGTACCAGGTGAGGGTGCGATCGCTACCTACAGTCCTGCCTTAGATAGTATAGGCAATCCTGTAGCAGCGATCGCTTTTGTTGAAGCTTTATCGCAAAAGTTAAATTTGAGTATCTTCGGCTAAAACTATGCACCAATCAAAGTAATTCGTAATTGCAATTAGTGCTTTGTTTGTACTCTCTTAATTACGAATTACGAATTACGAATTACTAATTATCTTCAGGAATTACTGTTTTTGGTAACTCAGTGGCTTCAGGTGATGGTGTGACCTCTGGTTGTGCTTCTGGTGCTGGAGACTCGATAATCTCTGGTAGCGTGGGGGTTAAGGTTGGCGATGGTTGGACACTGGGACGAAAACGATTGAAAAATCCGCCAAATCTTTGTTTTTTAGGTTCAGGAGTTACTTTTTTTGGTAATTCTGTCGCTTCAGCTGTGGGTGTCACCTCTTTTTGTGATTCTGGCGTAGTTTCTGGAAGCGGTATCACCGGTTCTGGTGTAGGAGATTCAATAATCTTTGGTTCAGGAATTACTTTTTGTGGTAACTCTGTCGCAGGTGTTACTTCTTTTTGCGGTTCTGGTGTAGTTTCTGGTGTGCTTGGGGGTAGGCTGGGGGATGGTTGGACAGTGGGACGGGGACGACGGTTAAAAATGCCGCCAAATCGTTGTTTTTCAGGTTCAGGAACTACTTTTTGTGGTAATTCTGTCGCTTCAGGTGTGGGTGTTACCTCTTTTTGTGGTAATTCGGTTGGCTGTGTTTGGGGAATTTCTGGAACTTTAGTTTCAGGAATTGGCTGCTTTTCTTCTGCTGGCTGTGGTTGGGGTGTAATTTCCACAGTAGGAGTTACGGTAGGGGTAGGCGTGGGGGTTGGTTCAGTAGTTGGTTTGTTGACGTAATTTTGGTCTACAATGCCACGCACATCTTCAGCTTTCAATTCTCCTCTCACAATTCTCGACAGAGTGTCTTTCCCCTTTGGCTGGTAGTTAATCACTCTGACAGTAGTGTTAAAAGCATTTTTTACAGGATTTCCTTGGTTATCCAAAAATTCCAATTTTACCCAGTTTTTACCTGGCTTGAAGCCTTTAAGATAAACTGCTTGCCAACGGTCAAGAACGAAGCTTTCGCCATTAATGGTAGTGCGGATGCGCCAATCTCCAAATTGATCATTGGGGTTGTCTTTAGCAGCCAGGTGCAGGGGAGCATTAGTCAGGTAAAAATCTAGTAGTATTGGTTCGGCACCATAATTGTCTTTCGGACGGCTGTAGGTGAGTAAGGGCAAAGCAGCATCCGGTTGGTTGTCGTCACTTTTGGTAAAAATGTGAAATGTTGTCTGGGCATAAGCGCCTTCATTTTTAAAGCTTTCATGCCAAGGACGAGATGCAAAGACGCGCAAGGTATGAGTACCAGCAGATAAGTCTGGCAAAACTAACGGCTGCTTCAAATCGTAAACAGCTACATAAGGTTGATTATCGAGAATTACATGTAAATGAGGCCCTAGTTCTAATTCTGGGTCTTTAAATATTGGTAAATCTTTAACCTGAAAGTTGACTTTAACGGTGTTTTCTTGTAGGACTTCATCAGGATTAGGAGTAACTATTGTCACCTGTGGTCGATAAACTTCTAAAGCTGGGCGTAGTTCTTGAATAACGTCAGGAGGCGATACTTCTGAAAATTGCTGAGAAATCTGTTGAGGTTTTTCTGTATAGCCAGTAGATACTTCTTTACTAACAGCTTTTTCGCCGCAACTAGCCAAATTCAACACCAGCACTAAAGTTATTAACCATCTAAAAATAGCAAAACTCCTAGAGAGGAGCTTCTCTAAAATCGGCTTTTGCCACAAATTCATGCCTTACACCCAAAGTATAGTCTTCAACAACTGACAGATTATTTTGGCTTAAACTGTCCACTCGGAACTATAGCCCAAAAGATGAAATCTTCCCCTCATTCCACAAGATTCCCCACTCACACAGTCATTAGTCAACCGTCATCCCTTAACACCCACATGAGTAGTTTGCAATTTATACACCGTTTCAGCAAAGCATAAAGTTTCTACTATATACAGTAAAATCATAAATTTTACGAATTGTTATCCTTTGTAAATTATATGAAGAAACTATTGACTTTTTGGACAAGACTTTGAACTTACAAGTTAACAAAGGCAATTATTTCAGGGATTTTGAATTATTGTTAAAATGTGTCCAACAGTGTACGAGTGAAGACTCTATAATTCAACAGAAACAACACTCCACATCAAGAGTCTTCCATCGCTGCTCCAGAGTTTTCTGAAGCTGCGGTAGCGGTTCACTTTGTGGTATCCATGATTCCTCATTCCTTATCCAGAGAGGAGGTCGAATGACAATCAGTCCTCCGGAGCGAGAGGAAAAAAAGGCAAGAGTGATAGTCGATAACGATCCGGTTCCTACCTCATTTGAGAAATGGGCACAACCAGGACACTTCGACAGAACTCTAACCAGAGGTCCCAAAACCACCACATGGATTTGGAACCTTCATGCCCTCGCCCACGATTTCGATACACATACAAGCGATTTAGAAGAAATATCCCGCAAGATATTTGCCGCTCACTTCGGGCATTTAGCCGTAGTGACGATCTGGCTAAGCGGGATGATATTCCACGGGGCGAAATTCTCGAACTACGAAGCGTGGTTAAGCGACCCGTTGAATGTTAAGCCAAGCGCTCAAGTCGTTTGGCCAATTGTGGGACAAGACATCCTCAATGGTGATGTCGGTGGTGGTTTCCACGGCATTCAAATCACCTCTGGCTTGTTCCAAGTATGGCGCGGCTGGGGTATTACCAACTCCTTCCAGCTTTACTGCACAGCCATTGGCGGCTTGGTACTAGCAGGCTTGTTCTTATTTGCAGGTTGGTTCCACTACCACAAGCGCGCTCCTAAACTGGAATGGTTCCAGAATGTGGAGTCAATGCTGAATCACCACTTGCAAGTGTTGCTAGGTTGTGGTTCCTTGGGATGGGCTGGTCACTTGATCCATGTGTCCGCACCAACCAACAAGCTTTTGGATGCAGGCGTCGCCCTCAAAGACATACCCCTGCCCCACGAATTCATCCTGAATAAAGACTTGTTGATTGAGCTGTATCCTGGCTTTGCTAGTGGTTTAGCACCTTTCTTCACTTTGAACTGGGGTCAGTATGCTGACTTTTTGACATTCAAAGGCGGTCTGAACCCAGTAACAGGTGGCTTGTGGTTGACAGATATTTCTCATCACCACCTAGCGATCGCAGTACTGTTCATCATTGCTGGTCACCAATACCGCACCAACTGGGGTATCGGTCACAGCATCAAAGAGATCCTAGAAAACCATAAAGGGCCCTTCACTGGTGAAGGTCACAAAGGTCTCTACGAAAACCTGACCACATCTTGGCACGCTCAGCTGGCAACTAACCTTGCCTTCTTGGGTTCCCTGACCATCATCATCGCGCACCACATGTATGCGATGCCCCCCTATCCATATTTGGCAACTGACTACGCTACGCAGTTGTGCATATTCACTCACCATATTTGGATTGGTGGCTTCCTGATCGTTGGTGGAGCAGCTCACGCAGCTATCTTCATGGTGCGGGATTATGATCCTGTAGTGAACCAAAACAACCTACTGGATCGGGTGATTCGTCACCGGGATGCGATTATCTCTCATCTCAACTGGGTGTCTATTTTCCTAGGCTTCCACAGCTTTGGACTTTACATCCACAACGACACAATGCGTGCGTTGGGTCGTCCTCAAGACATGTTCTCTGATACGGCAATCCAGTTGCAGCCAGTATTTGCTCAGTGGGTACAAAATATCCACGCCTTAGCTCCTGGTAGCACTGCACCCAATGCCTTAGAACCTGTGAGCTATGTGTTTGGCGGCGGTATTTTGGCTGTAGGTGGCAAAGTAGCAGCAGCACCCATTGCTTTGGGTACAGCTGACTTCATGATTCACCACATTCACGCCTTCACCATTCACGTCACCGTCTTGATTCTCCTCAAGGGCGTACTGTTTGCCCGCAGTTCTCGTCTGATTCCAGACAAGGCAAACCTGGGCTTCCGCTTCCCCTGCGACGGCCCTGGTCGTGGCGGCACATGTCAAGTATCCGGTTGGGATCATGTGTTCCTCGGATTGTTCTGGATGTACAACTCCCTATCCATTGTGATTTTCCACTTCAGCTGGAAAATGCAATCCGATGTTTGGGGAACTGTAGACGCAGACGGTACTGTGAGTACCATCACAGGTGGTAACTTTGCCCAAAGTGCCATCACCATCAACGGTTGGTTGCGTGACTTCTTGTGGGCACAAGCTTCACAAGTCATCAACTCCTATGGCAGTGCGCTATCTGCCTATGGTTTACTGTTCTTGGGCGCTCACTTTGTTTGGGCATTCAGCTTGATGTTCCTGTTCAGTGGTCGCGGCTACTGGCAAGAATTGATTGAGTCCATCGTTTGGGCGCACAATAAACTAAAGGTAGCCCCAGCAATTCAGCCTCGCGCTCTGAGCATCATTCAAGGACGCGCTGTTGGTGTAGCTCACTACCTATTAGGAGGAATTGCCACAACCTGGGCATTCTTCCACGCACACATCCTTTCAGTAGGGTAGCAATCAGTTTTGTAAAAGTTAGGAGTTAGGAGTTAGGAGTTAGAAATGAAGTTAGGAGTTAAAAGTTAGGAGTTAAAAATAAAAATTTCCAACTCAGAACTCAGAACTCATAATTATCAATTCCTAACTCATAACTCTCAACTCATAACTGACAACGCTGATACCTGATGGCTAAAGGTCAGAGGAATTATCAAACCTATGGCAACAAAATTTCCAAAATTTAGCCAGGATCTCGCACAGGATCCGACTACACGTCGGATATGGTATGCGATCGCTACAGGCAACGACTTTGAAAGTCACGATGGCATGACAGAAGAAAATCTTTACCAAAAGATTTTCGCAACTCACTTCGGTCACTTGGCAATCATCTTCCTGTGGGCATCCAGCCTCCTGTTCCACGTAGCCTGGCAAGGTAACTTTGAACAGTGGATCAAAGATCCCCTTCATGTACGCCCCATCGCTCACGCGATTTGGGATCCCCACTTTGGTAAACCAGCGATCGAAGCGTTTACCCAAGCAGGTGCAAACTATCCAGTAAACATTACCTACTCTGGTATCTACCACTGGTGGTATACCATCGGTATGCGGACAAACAGCGAACTGTACACCGGTTCAGTCTTCCTGCTGATCTTCGCAGCCGTGCTATTGTTCGCTGGCTGGTTGCACTTACAACCCAAGTTCCGTCCTAGCTTGGCATGGTTCAAGAGCGCTGAACATCGCCTAAACCACCACTTGGCAGGTTTGTTTGGTGTTAGCTCTTTGGCTTGGACAGGTCACTTGGTTCACGTTGCTATCCCCGAAGCTCGCGGACAGCACGTAGGTTGGGATAACTTCTTAACCACCGCACCTCACCCAGCAGGTTTGACACCTTTCTTTACAGGAAACTGGGGCGTTTACGCTCAAAATCCTGACACTGCTGGTCATGTGTTCGGTACATCTCAAGGTGCAGGCACAGCAATTCTAACTTTCTTGGGTGGTTTCCATCCCCAGACAGAATCCTTGTGGTTGACTGATATTGCTCACCACCACTTAGCGATCGCTGTACTGTTCATTGTTGCTGGTCACATGTACCGCACCAACTTTGGAATTGGTCACAGCATCAAAGAAATGCTGAATTCCAAGGGTGGTTTAGTACCTGGAACCAAGAGTGAAGGTCAGTTTAACTTGCCTCACCAAGGCTTGTATGACACCTACAACAACTCTTTGCACTTCCAGTTAGGTATTCACCTAGCTGCTTTGGGAACCATCACCTCCCTAGTAGCTCAGCACATGTACGCCTTGCCTCCTTACGCATTTATAGCTAAGGATTACACCACTCAGGCAGCGTTATACACCCACCACCAGTACATTGCTATCTTCCTGTTGGTTGGTGCTTTCGCCCACGGCGCAATCTTCTGGGTTCGTGACTACGACCCCGAACAAAACAAAGGTAACGTTCTCGACCGTGTATTGAAGCACAAAGAAGCGATTATCTCGCATTTAAGCTGGGTATCCCTTTTCTTGGGCTTCCACACCCTCGGTTTATACGTCCACAACGACGTAGTAGTAGCTTTCGGTACCCCTGAAAAGCAAATCTTGATTGAACCAGTATTTGCTCAGTTTGTTCAAGCTGCTCACGGTAAGGTACTCTACGGCTTAGACACCTTGTTGTCTAACCCTGATAGCGTCGCTTACACAGCATGGCCCAACTACGGCAACGTATGGCTACCAGGCTGGTTGGATGCGATCAACTCCAGCACCAACTCTCTGTTCTTAACCATTGGCCCTGGCGACTTCTTGGTACACCATGCGATCGCCCTCGGCTTGCACACCACCACCTTGATTTTGGTCAAAGGTGCTTTGGATGCGCGTGGTTCTAAGCTGATGCCCGATAAAAAGGACTTCGGCTATTCCTTCCCCTGTGACGGCCCCGGTCGTGGCGGTACCTGCGATATCTCCGCATGGGACGCTTTCTACCTAGCATTGTTCTGGGCATTGAACACAGTCGGTTGGTTAACCTTCTACTGGCACTGGAAACACCTAGGTATTTGGCAAGGTAACGTTGCTCAGTTCAACGAAAACTCCACATACCTCATGGGTTGGTTCCGTGATTACCTGTGGGCTAACTCCGCTCAGTTGATTAACGGTTACAACCCCTACGGCGTGAACAACCTGTCTGTTTGGGCTTGGATGTTCCTCTTCGGACACCTAGTTTGGGCAACTGGCTTCATGTTCTTAATCTCCTGGAGAGGTTACTGGCAAGAATTGATTGAAACTCTGGTTTGGGCGCACGAACGTACTCCTCTAGCTAACTTGGTTCGCTGGAAAGATAAGCCCGTGGCTCTATCCATCGTTCAAGCTCGTTTGGTTGGTCTAGCTCACTTCACCGTTGGCTATGTCTTGACCTACGCAGCCTTCTTGATTGCTTCTACGGCTGGTAAGTTCGGTTGATCTGGCTACTAGTTTTGTAGATAAGTAATTTAAATCCCCCGCCATTAAGCGGGGGATTTTTTAATAGGCGGGCAAGGATTCTGCTTTTATCCTATTTATATACCTAGAGGTAACGACAATTGAACACAACCTGTAAGTCGTCTTCTCTCAGCTTCCGCTTTCAGTCTTTTGTCTGCCTTGTGGATATTTTCAATAATTGGTAGTAGTTCAGCCTTATGCTTAGGCATATATAACTCAAAAGCTTTGTATACCGCCTCTACTGGATTAACATTGTAATAACGAATTTGATTTGCTGCTAATTTACTCAATGCGGAATAGTCCATTAATGGACGAGTATCATAATAATCTCTGATAGCGGCGTTCTTAGGAAGATTATTTTCTCTCTTAATTTCTCTAGACCTCATTCCTTGTATACATTGATTGAGAGCATCATTAGTGTCTGCAAAAATCTTCCTAGAAAAATGATGTTTTTTCTGCCACTCTTGTACGGCAGACATAAGCTCTGGATGATCTTCAAGTTTTAATATCTGTCTAACGGATAATCTACCTTTATGTGCCTCGAATTCCTGCTCGAACTCATCACGTATAGAAGAGCCATTCTGAGATTTCCAGCCAGTTTTTTGATGAATATAAACTCGCATTCCCAGATGTTCAATTAATTGGAGAGCTTGTTTTGCTTTAAGATTACCTCCTGGATGTCTAGGCTTAGAGTATTTAGCATAATATTTAACTACAGCTGCACAAAATCCATCTTCAACGATGTCTCTTCCTTGCCCATCAGTATAGCCAGGAAGTGTCAAACTACGTCCAGCAAAAGGCTTTAAGCAAGGATGTAATCTATTATTTTCAGGCTCAGAACTTCTGACTTTTTTAATTAATTTACTGACAGCAGCTTGGCCGAAACCAACAAACCTAGCTAATCCGTTATGAGACATACCTGATTGTCCGGTGCTTTTAACTGTAAAATATTCTGCTCCATCTTCATCGACTCCACGTAGTAAATATTTAGAAAAATCTTGTTCATTTCCTGATTTTTTTAGTAGTTGTACCATAAGAATCTACTTCACATTTAAAGACATTATGAATTGACTAAAGAATGGTTGCCGTTAACTTGTGAATTCGAGTTAACAGGAATATCAATTGGTTGTTGAGATATCTGTGTCGGACTTGTTTGTGCTAACTGTGGAGCTACTAGGAAATATTCTGAGTCACCTAATTTTGTGAGTCTTCCTTCTTTAACACCCCTATTTAACTCTGCCAGCAAAGAATTTCTTGCTCTTGCCAATTCATCTGGGGAGGAAGTTTCAAAAATAATGTCTGTCAATTGATCAATATGTAATCCTCCCGGATAATTTAATAAAATTTGTGCAGCAATTTTAACGTATCCTTTAGTTCTTTTGTACTGAATACGTTTCATATCTTTTGGTAGACGAAAAGTCTTGACAGTCTGATCTTGCTTTGAATACGTCTCACCAAGAGAAGATTTCGTCTCAGATAAATCTTGGATAGTTTCTTGATAATCTTGGTGACTAAGTTCTTTTCCATGAGTAGCAATTAAGCTGTCAATAGTAGATTGTACTTTCCGGGCTAAAGCCTCCATAATAGATGCCTCTATTTGAGCCTTAGCCGCAACTTCCCTTAGCCTAGCGGCTTCTTGCTCAGTTTCAGCAAGTTTATTTTGTAACAATGAGAGCAGCAAATGGTTATCCATGAAAACCATTATATATAATCTTGTCTGTCTTGCAAGAATTCAAGAAGTCTACGAAAATATCCCCAATTCATTGGAAGTTTTGGGCCATAACTCTTTTTGATCTTTTGAGATCTTGGCAGTCTTGGCAATTTTTTGCTAGGCTGAGTCGCAAAGCGACACGCTACGCGAAAGCGATCGCCCGCCATATGTAAATTCAAACAAAGTACCAACCCACGTTGCTAGACAACTGCCTAATGGTCAATGGACAAGTAAGTTGGGTCAAGATGAAGATATAGAGCATAATAATTTACAAGGTCTCACTGGACAGCCTGGTTATGGTGAGGTTGCTTGTATTATGAAAAGACCAATTACAGCGTAGAAAAGATAAAGTGCTAATTTAATTTTTAGGCTCACCAAAAGAGCGATCGCCTAAAATAAAACTTAATTGTCAGCAGACACAATGACAAAAAAATTGTAAAATATCCGATAACCGAAAATGAACACTAAACTTGTAGAATCGCTGTTGCAGGTTATCTTATCTCTTTCTGATGAAGAGCGATCGCTCTTAGAAGAAAAACTTTTTTTCGATGCATCAGAACCTCCAACCCGTGACCTAATACAACTTGCTCAAATTGGTGGTTCATTTAAATTTCTTGAAGATGAACCAGATATATACTCCCTTGAAGACGGAGAACCTATCTAATGTCTCTCCAAAAAGGTGATATCGTCTTGGTTCCATTTCCGTTTACAGACTTGAGTGGAACAAAGCTAGGCCCTGGTTTAGTTTTATGAGTAGATAGTATGGGGGATGATATCACTTTATGTTTTATTTCATCTCAAAATATAAGTAGTTTGAGTCCAGAAGAGTTTATCTTAGATCCTTCAGATCCAGATTTTACTAATACTGGATTACGAGTTGCTTCTAAAGTTAGGGTAACTCGAATAACCACCATAGAACGTAGACTAATCACTAGAAGGATAGGTAAATTAGGAGCAAGTCAAGTTCAACAGTTGAATACAGTAATACTTCAAGCCTTGAAACTGACATAATGTGAAGCCTGTTATCAACCTCGTGACCGCGATCGCCTAAAATAAACTAGCAGAAATTAACTAACGGAGTCATCAGGTGTCTATTCCCGAAATCACACAAACGCTATTAGCAGCCAAAAAAGTCAAAGGACTAAGCTTTGCAGATTTAGAAAAAATTCTTGGGCGCGATGAAGTATGGATTGCAGCTTTATTCTACCGTCAAGCTACTGCTTCCCAAGAAGAAGCAAAGTTACTGGTGGACGCATTAGGGTTAGATGCTAGTTATATTCAACAGTTAACTGCATCCCCTGTGAAAGGATTGGGCCCAGTTGTACCAACCGACCCACTGATTTATCGTTTTTATGAGATTATGCAAGTGTATGGCTATCCACTTAAAGACGTAATTCAGGAAAAGTTCGGCGATGGGATTATGAGCGCCATTGATTTTACTTTAGATGTGGAGAAAGAAGAAGACCCCAAAGGCGATCGCGTGAAAATTATTATGTCTGGCAAATTTTTACCCTACAAGAAATGGTAGCCTTTTAGTTTTGCAGAGAATAGGGTTTACCTATCCTGATCATAACTACTAAGATATAAATATCACGATGCGCTCATTTTACAATATTAATTATTCTTGACAGACGAAACTGAAAAAAACCGCCTAACTGGTCTTTATACCCCTTATTATACTCAAACAAACGGAGCAGTATATTTGGGTGATAGCCTAGAGCTAATTAAATTCATTGATGATAACAGTATTAATTTAATCTTGACATCACCCCCGTTTGCTCTCACCCGCAAAAAAGAATACGGTAACGAAACTGCTGAAAAATATATTGAATGGTTTCTACCTTTTGCCTATGAATTTAAAAGAGTACTCAAAACGGATGGTTCACTCGTTATAGACTTAGGCGGTGCTTATCTTCCTGGAATACCTGTGCGGAGTATTTATCAATACGAACTTTTAGTTAAATTGTGTAAGGAAGTTGGCTTTTTTCTCGCTCAAGAATTCTATCACTACAATCCGGCTCGATTGCCTACTCCTGCTGAGTGGGTGACAATCAGACGCATTCGAGTCAAAGATTCAGTAAACGTTGTTTGGTGGTTATCCAAAACACCAACTCCCAAAGCAGACAATCGAAAAGTTTTAAAGCCATATAGCCAAAGTATGAAGCAATTACTCAAAAATGGCTATACCCCTAAAATACGTCCGAGTGGACATGATATTTCTGATAAATTCCAAAAAGATAACCAGGGTGCAATTCCACCGAATTTACTAGAAATTGCTAACACTGAATCAAATAGTGTTTATTTACGTCGTTGTAAAGCAGCAGGGGTTAAAACCCATCCAGCACGTTTTCCTCAAGGGTTCGCCGAGTTCTTTATCAAATTTTTAACTGATAAAGATGATATCGTTTTAGATCCATTTGCAGGTTCTAATACAACTGGGTTTGTTTGTGAAACTTTACAACGCCGATGGATATCTTTTGAGATTAATGAGAATTATCTTCTCGGAAGCCGTTATCGCTTCAGTCAATAGTCAGATGCAGTTAAGAGTGAGAAATCGTTAAGATTTGTAAATACTGTAAGGGCGGGTTTATCGACATACCTTGCTACTAATTGAGTAAGATTGCAGAATTTGCCCCTACAACTCCTGTACGGGCGGGTAAGGAACGCATATCTTGCCACTAATTGAATAAGATTGCAAAACCCGCCCCTACAACTACTCACTCAAATCTCTCCATTAACTTGCATTTGATGAACTTGATTTGCTAATTCTTGACGACTTTGATCATCAAGCTTGTCAATCGCTAACATCCCCATAAGAATCACTTCTTTCAGGGTTAACCGTGTTGAATGTGCCTGTTTTTGCACAATCTCCTTAATAATTGGACTAACACCAATCGCTGTACTAGCTCTTGCCACAGAATAATAGGGAAACACTAATCACTTCGCCTAAATCTTAGCACTTTAAATGAGGTTCTTCTATAATAGATAGAATTGAATTTAATTATGTAAAAACTTATATTTATGTGTTTAAGTACAAAATATAGGATTTATAAATTTAGCTAATAAAAGATAATCCCATAGATAAGCTAAATTCTTCTATTTATGGACAATTTTCACTACATGCTTAATCACGCTATCAAAAGTACCAGCCAAATTGTACACGGGAATCAAGCAACTTTTTGATATTTAATCAAAACTTGCATTGTATATAACAATGACATTATTTGCTGTCAAGCTATTTGAGATCTATTTGACGTTTAATACTTGTTTATAGTAACTAATAACTATCAGTTTGACTAACTTTCTGCTTGCTGCTTAATAGGCAAATGCACTTAGAGCTTGCGCTATTGTCTGAGAATATATTCATTAGTTAAATGTTGTCATTCGCAAACGGCGGGCATAGCTTCTCACTGTACTATAAATCACCCCAAAGCGGTCTGAAACCTCCTTCAGAGTCCAGCCTTTCTCTTTTGCTAGTTCTCGAATCTTTAATCTGACTAATCCCATACTTGACAAGTGATGCGATCGCATCCTTCAATTTTATATGAGAAATGAAAAAGCGTAGATGCAAAGCGCTGAGCCACCGAGGTACGAGCCTCACCCGAAAAGCAAGTCAAGAGCAATCACTTTCAAATATAGCCAACTTAAAGCGATTACCAAAATTTACCTGAATTCAAATTTCCGAATTTAGGTAAATATTTAGTGTTTTAGCCAAATCAAAAGCAAAAACTCTTGCCAGTTGTGGCTTTGAGAAATTTGAGTACTTTCAGCTGATAAAAAGATGCGTTAAAGAAATTGTAAATTGTCAAATAGAATCTCGTTAAGTCGCTTTACAGAACTATACATTTACCATGAGAATAATTACTTGACCAAAGTAAAATTGCCGTAAATACAGGCAATTGATGCTGTCAAGCGTGAAAAACAGTAATTAGAGGAGAGACAAAGCGATGAGGGAGCCTTATCTGTTGGCAGCAAGCTTGTTAACAGGATTAGCATTACCAACATCGACTCTTCCACAAGTGTCGATGATGCTACCAGAAAGTTCTCAATTCCTGTCTGATGTAAAACACAATTCCCAGCCAACAGTAAGTAAAACTAGCATTCCCAGCTTTGAAATTTATTTCGCACAATTCAGTAGTCAGATGTTGCCATATTCACATGCTTTGCAACCAAAAGTAGCTAAGAAAAGCATCGCCAGCTTGGACACATCCTTACCACAATTCAGCAGCCAGGTATCAACATCGCCAACACAACCATTAGTCAATCACAGTTACCAACCAGCTAAACTCCCACCGACATCTGGAAATCAACTTTATTACCAAAGATTAGCGGCGCTAAAAACAGGCCAGATTTATACACATATGTATGGTCATAGCGTGCTGTCATTATCGGAGTCAACTCAGAAGCGGCAACTCACTTATGAAGACTGGAAAAATTTATTAGCTTTAGAAGCTAAAACAATCACTAAAATTCAAGGTACAAATAATTTGAGCATTTTAGTAGGTGATTCTTTAAGTATGTGGTTTCCCACAGAAAAATTGCCTGCTGGTAAATTATGGCTAAATCAAGGAATATCTGGAGATACTGCTGGAGGCATTTTAAAAAGATTGGCAGCCTTTTCGCCAACAAGACCAGAGGCGATTTACATTATGGCTGGGATTAACGACTTACGCAAAGGTGCTAGTGATGAAACTATTTTGCGTAATCACCGCCAGATTATCCGCAGTCTTAAGCACAGTCACCCAAAAACTAAGATAATTATTCAATCAATTCTGCCTACTCGCCTACAAACAATCAGTAATAGCCGTATTCGTCACATCAATGCACAACTTGCGTTAATTGCAAAAAAAGAAGGAGTCACTTATCTCAATATCTATAGTTGGTTTGTGGATTATCAAGGAAATTTGCGTCCAGAGTTAACCACAGATGGATTACATTTATCACCAGATGGGTATGATGTTTGGCGCTCAGCACTAGAGCAGATGGAATTTCAGCTGACTCAGCGCGGTTTTTGAGCGATCGCATTTTAAATTTATGAAAATTACTGATAGAGATTTTGTCACCATACGTTCTGTCATTGAACGTCAATTAGAAGCCTTTCAAAAAGATGATGCTCAAGGTGCTTTTGCCTTTGCCAGTCCTGGTATTCAGGAACAATTTTGCACTCCAGAAAATTTTATGCAGATGGTGAGAAAGCACTATCCTGCTGTCTACCGTCCTCGTTCTGTCTTCTTTGAGAAGATTATAAGTATCCAAGGCAACATCACTCAGCCAGTGTTGCTACTTAGTCCTCATGGAGTTCCTTTGAGAGCTTTATATTTTATGGAAAAACAGCCAGACGATACCTGGAGAATTAACGGTTGCTTTCTAGTGTCTGTGAAAGCTGAAATTATTTAATGGGAATTGGGAATGGGGCATTGGGAATTGGGAATTGGGAATTGGGAATTGGGAATGGGGAACTTGGGAATTGGGAATGGGAGATTGTTAACAAATTACCAATCATCAATTTAGGAGTTAACCCTTAAGGGTTGTTGGTTTAACACCTGATTTAACTTACCGCTGCGATATCCTTCTAAATCTAAGGTGACGTAGATAAAGCCAAAATCTTGAAATGTAGAAACTACTGAGGGTAAATTTGTAGTTAAAACAAATTCTTTAATTTGTTCTGGTAACAATTCAATGCGTGCTGTGTCTCCTTCAGAGCGCACGCGCAAATTCTGCCAACCTAGCTTTCGCAAATAAATTTCTGCCCTACCTACTCGTTGCAACTTGGCTACAGTAATTTCTTCACCATAGGGAAAGCGGGAACTCAGACAAGGTTGGGCGGGTTTATCCCACCAAGGTAATCCTAGTTGTTGTGAAAGTTGACGGACTTCAGCTTTTGTGATACCAACTTCTGCTAAAGGCGATCGCGCACCTCTTTCTTTAGCTGCTTGAATACCTGGGCGATAATCGTGCAAATCATCGGCGTTGACCCCATCTACCACAAAAGGATAACCCAACTCCAAAGCTAAAGGTTTAAGAGTGTCGTGCAATTCGCTTTTACAAAAATAGCAGCGGTTAACAGGGTTAGAAGTGTAATTGGGATTGTCCATTTCATGAGTCTGGACAATTTGATGAGGAATCCCAATAGTTGCAGCTTGAATTTTAGCGTCTTCCAACTCTTCTGGTAACAGTGAAGGAGAAACCGCTGTCATCGCCAAAGCGCGAGATCCCAACACATCATAAGCAATCTTGGCAACCAAAGTGCTATCCACGCCACCAGAGTAGGCAATCAAAGCCTGCTCCATTTCTGTAAAAATAGCTTTTATTTGCTCAAGTTTTTCTGTCAGTATCATTTCCCAATCCCATCCAAGCCTGATTACACCCAATAAATATCATTTTAGTCAATAGTCAATAGTCATTTGTCATTTGTAATTTGTCAGTGGTCAGTGGTCAGTGGTCAGTAGTTATTGTCTTTATCTCCCTCATCTTCCTCATCTTCCTCATCTTCCCATGCCCCATGCCCCATGCCCCATTCCCTATACCCTGCTATACTTTGCCACCAGACTAGTTAACAGTGATAAATCAATCGGTTTAGAGATATAGTCATTGACTCCAGCAGCCAGACAAATTTCGCGATCGCCTTTCATCGCCATTGCTGTTTGAGCAATGATCGGAATCTTTTGATAGTGCTGATTTTCCCGCAACTGCCGTACTAAGTTCAGTCCATTTCCATCTGGTAGATTGACATCCATTAAAATTACTGCTGGCTCTAGTTCTGTGAGAAATGTCCACATTTCGCTAGCAGTCTTTACCCAAGTGACGTGATAACCCAATTTACCTAAATAAGTTTGCATCAATTCACCATTAGGTAAGTCATCTTCTACCAATAAAATCTCCTTTGAAGAACTAGGTGTAATCGCCAGAGGATATAAAGAAGTTGTTACTCCCCCATCTCCCCTATCTTCCCCCAGTTCTTTTGCTTCCAAAAAAGGTGTAAACGGAAGAATGATAGTAAAACGCGAACCGCGATTTACTTCCGATTCCACCTCCACGTAACCACCATGAATTTCAGCAAGTTTACGAGTTACCGCTAACCCTAAACCAGTACCTTCATGGCGACTAGTGACATTGGAAATTTGGAAATAGGGTTGAAACAGTTGAGCCTGATCTTCTTGAGAGATGCCAATACCTGTATCCCAAACTATAAAATGTACGAATACACCTTTGGCTACTACCTCTAAACCCACAACACCTGTGCTGGTAAATTTGAGAGCGTTGAAAAGCAAATTCAACAGCATTTGCTTGAGTCGTAAGGGGTCAGCCACAACTGTTGTCACATTGGAGTCTAGTTCCAGACGCAGTTTCAAACCCTTGTTAGCAGCTTTCTCTTTTACCAGAGCCAAAACATTCCGACATAGCTCTGGCACATTTACATTTTCCCACTGCACCTCTAGCTGATTGGCTTCAATTTTTGACAAATCTAAAATATCGTTGATTAATGCTAGTAAATGCTTGCCGCTAGATTGAATAATCTTTAAATACTCTTGATGCCGTTCTTTGCTTGGATCATAGCCTTGAGCTAACAAAAGGTGGGTAAAACCAATAATTGAACTCAGCGGTGTGCGGATTTCGTGACTAGTGTTTGCCAGAAACTGGTTTTTAAGTTGATTGCTGCGCTCCAATTCTTGATTAAAGCTACCTAACTGTTGAGAGTGTTGCTGCCAAGATTGTATTTGCCTTAATTGTGCTAGTGCAGTAGCACAGTATTTGGCAGCTCTTGTCATCAATTGCGGTCTAAGTTGAGCTTGTAACGCGCTAAAGGGTTCGCAATCAGACTGAGGAAATGTTGTGGCGACAATTAGCCAACCCATAACACCCCCAGAATCGTCAGTTAATTGCCAAGCACTAGGGGGTTGTTGGTTCTCAATCTGCTGCAAATCTTTGAGTGCTATTACTTCTTGCAATTTCAACCGTAGCTTTTTGGTTTTTTTCCCGACTACCTCGACAACAAAAGATTCTGCTCTTGATGAAGAATGAGAAACGTAGCAAACTCTAGCCACTGTTTCTTGTGGTTGAAACAGAGCGATCGCCACCCGGTCACCATTCAAAGCACTGTCGAGTTCATTCACCACAGTTTGGCAAATTTCTGCTTCTGGGCTGCTTCCCTGTAGGACATTATTAGAAGCAGCAAGCAGGCAATCATTAAGGCTGGTTTGCAAATGGTTGAGGCTGCGCTCCAGCCACAACTGGGCACGAAGTTGCTGGATTTTGATCAAAGGTGTTGGCGTTGCATCTATTTGTGAGTTCTGTTCTGGTAAGCTTGAATACTGCTGCATGGTCAACTAGACCGCTGAACAAATTTGGCTTCGCACAAAAATGCGAAGATTCTATGTATATTAGCTCACAATTCTTTTTTGTTTGTAAAACATAATTTCTAGTGTCAATTGTAACCCATGTAACAAAACTTTTTTATGAAATCACTCTCCTAAAATTTATTTACAGTAACTATTTAGTTAAAACTATGGATGTACAACTCGCTCAATTAATCGTTAATGGCATTGCTGTAGGTAGTATTATTGCCTTAGCAGCAGTAGGACTAACTCTCACCTACGGAATTTTACGGTTATCTAATTTCGCCCACGGTGATTTTCTCACCTTGGGAGCTTATTTGACTTTATTAGTAAATACTGTTGGCGTAAATATTTGGCTATCGATGATTCTGGCAGCAGTGGGAACAGTGGTAGTGATGCTGTTATCAGAAAAGTTGTTGTGGTCAAGGATGCGCCAGATCCGCGCTAGTTCTACAACACTGATTATTATCTCCATCGGACTTGCCTTATTTCTTCGCAATGGCATTATCTTTATTTGGGGTGGTAGAAATCAAAATTACAAATTACCTGTGATGCCGGCTTTAGATATCTGGGGTCTAAAAGTGCGCCAAGATCAATTGTTAGTATTGGCGTTGGCAGTTTTAGCAATTTTGGCGCTGCACTACCTCTTGCAAAATACTAAAATCGGTAAAGCAATGCGAGCCGTTGCTGACGATATAGATTTAGCTAGGGTTTCTGGCATCAATGTCAATCAAGTGATCATTTGGACTTGGGTGATTGCTGGTACACTTACATCCTTGGGTGGCAGCATGTACGGCTTAACCACAGGTGTACGCCCGAACATGGGCTGGTTTTTGATTTTACCTTTGTTCGCTTCAGTTATTTTAGGAGGGATTGGCAACCCATACGGAGCGATCGCCGCAGCTTTCATTATTGGAATTGCCCAAGAAGTCAGTATCCCCTGGCTGGGTTCTCAGTATAAACAGGGTGTAGCACTGTTGATTATGATTTTGGTGCTGCTCATTCGTCCCAAAGGTTTATTCAAAGGTACGATTTGAGCAGCACCACTCCACTTCTAACTATTCAATGATGTGGAAATAATAAGCTGCTACCAGGAAGTTGATAGCTAGCAACAACAATGCCCAACCCGTGCGAAAGGGATAGGGAGGTTTAGCACCAGTTTCAGCAACAGCGGAACTCTTGCTTTTAGCAGTCATAAGCGTTCTCCTAAAGTCAGGACTTTTTAAGAAATACCAAACAGGCGTGCCAATTAGACAAATTCTTTAGAAATATTTGTGGGAATTGGGGATTGGGGACTGGGGACTGGGGATTGGGGACTGGGGATTGGAGACTGGGGATTGGGAATTGGGAATTGGGAATTGGGCATTGGGCATTACTTATTCCCCCTGCACCCCTGCTCCCCTGCTCCCCTGCTACCCTGCATCCCCACTCCCTACTCCCCACTCCCTACTCCCCACTCCCTACTCCCCACTCCCTACTCCCTCTTCACCTGCATGGTAAGAACTCCGAACCAAAGGCCCGGAACGGACGTGATTGAATCCTATTTTCCATGCTAAACCGCCTAGTTGCTCAAATTCCTCCGGTGTCCAGTATTTTTGGACTGGCAGATGGTCTAGGGAGGGACGCATATATTGACCAATTGTCAAGCGATCGCATCCCACTGCCCTTAAATCTTTCATTGTTTCGATTACTTCTTGGGTAGTTTCACCGTGTCCCAGCATTAAACCCGATTTTGTGGGTATGCTGGCATCGAGTTCTTTAACTATTGCTAGTACCCGTAGCGAGCGATCGTACTTAGCTCCTCGCCGCACTGGCCCAGTTAATCGTCGCACTGTCTCAATATTGTGATTGAAACAAGCTGGCTTGGCTTTGACAATCATCTCTATCCGCTGGCGTTGACCTAATTCCCCAGCACCTGCGCCACCCCAAAAATCTGGTGTCAGCACTTCAATTTGCGTGTCTGGGTTTAACTGGCGGATAGTCTCCATTGTCTTGACAAACTGACCTGCTCCCTGATCCGACAAGTCATCACGGGCGACGGAAGTCAGTACCACATAACGCAATCCCAAAAGTTGCACCGCCTCTGCTACCTTTTGTGGTTCCTCTGGGTCAATAGGCATCGGTGCATGACCTTTATCTACTTGACAAAAAGCGCAAGAACGTGTGCAGGTTGGGCCTAGTAGTAAGAAAGTTGCGGTTTTTTGGGCGTAGCATTCCCCTCTGTTAGGGCAACGTCCCTCTTCACAAATCGTGTGAATTTGGCGTTGCTTGATAATGCGTTGTACAGTGGAAAGTTCACTGGCTTTGCCAATCGAGCGGCGTAACCAGTGAGGCATTTTCGTAATTTCTGATTTGAGTTGGGCTGATTGTGAGGAAGTCATAGATATGCAAGCAAGATCCAAAAGTGCTGTGGGGCGAGTTGACTATGCTTTTGAGCAAGGATTAAGCCTTAAATATCACCATGACACAAATTGAGAAGTACATAAGCAAGAGTTTTATAAAACACTTCTAGTAATGACATTTATACCGAAATATACTATCCCCCAATCCATAAAACTTTTGGATATAGTGGGAGGATTCTCAAGGACAAGCGGTTTAACCGCTATTTACACTTAAATTTTCTGTTAGAGCAATTAGACGTGGCAAGTAACAAGATTTTAGTTATCGATGACACTACAGTTGTCAGGGTAAAAGTCAGAGAAATGTTGCCTCCAGGCAACTTTGAGGTTTTGGAAGCAAAAGACGGTCTGGAAGGACTAAATCTTATCCGTCAGGAAAAACTCAGCTTGATCATGTTGGACTTCCTGTTGCCTAAAATGAGCGGCTGGGAAGTTTTCCAGCAAGTTCAAGCTCACCCTGAGTTAAGAAAAATTCCTTTAGTAATCATGTCTGGCCGAAAGGAAGAGGTGACAGAGAAAATCTCAGAACCTTTTGAGTATTTTGAATTTCTGGGCAAGCCTTTTGATCAAAAACAACTAATTGGTGCGATTAAGTTAGCGATGACAAAAGCGAAACTACCGCGCCCAGAACTAGTTCCAGCAGCAGCCGTTGCTACAAATGGTACACCAGCAGCTGCTGCTACAAATGGCACAGCAGCCGTTGCCACTACAAATGGCACAGCAGCAGCCGTTGCTGCTACAAATGGTACACCAGCAGCAGCCGTTGCTGCTACAAACGGCACAATAACAACTTCTGATACTGTGGCGGCTTCCTCCGCAGAAATTGAAGCACTAAATGAAAAAATTGCTAAAATGCAAGCAGAAATTGAGGGTTTGAAGAAACAACTAACTCAAGTTGTGACTTTTATTAAACAGAAAATCAAATAGTATTTGCGCTTACTATTATCCTTGCCACCCTGAATACCCAGTCTGAAAAACAGATATCCGAAGGTGGGTAAAGAGAGTTAGTTCAAAGCACCTCAGAACAGGAAAAACAAGTAGCACTAATGTGAAACTCAAGCTTGAAATAGGATTGACCTACTCTTGTTCTATTTAACGATTAAACTAGGAATAAAAATTTTCCCACTCTGGAAATTGGTATATTAGTCTGTCTTATTTTGATAGACTTAAAATCAAAATATCTGAGTCTTATGACTAGCAAGGACTATTAACCTCAACTGCCGTGTCATGCCAAGCAGCAATATATCCAATAAATCTGCCGTAATTCACTTTTTGTCAAGGGTAACGGCAGGTTTTTTATTGTTTGGTTAAACATATATCTTGCTAGCTAAAACATGTATACATGATATCAATCCTGCTTAGCTCTTAAGAAACACAGCGAGTGGTGAATAGGGAGTAAAAAGTGGGGGAAGAAAGTGTTTATTTAATATTTTGCAGGTACGTTTTCGCTCCTGTGAAAGGCTGATATTTTGCACCATTTTCAATCAGCGTAGAGGTAGGCACTGGTCAGAACGTAAAAATAAGGGTTTGAGTGAACCACTAGCAGTGCCCACCCTACAAAAGTTGTCATCAAATAACTGGTGCAAGATGTGAGCGCCCGATGAGGGTAAGTCAAAAGTCAAAATTTTAATCTTCCTTGCCACGAATGAAAGAAACACTTTTTTCTCCCACTCCATACTCCCTGTGTTTCTTAAGAGTTAGAGTTAACGAAGGCAGGAGGCGGGAGGCAGGAGGCCGTTTTTGAAACGAGCATTTATACCTCGTTCTAAAAACTTTTCGCCTTAAAAGGCGAGGTTTTAGACCCTATTTTTTCGATAAACGATAAATAAATACTAATAATTAAAAATATTATTTAGTATTACTGAGTGTAATTTTTAATTGAAATAAAAAAGCAAGATTTTCATATTAATAAATCTAACACAATTAGCTTGATTTAAAGTTGTTGATTTAAATTTAAAAATAAAAAATATTCAGAAATAAATGGGAAAGTTTTACTGATAATTTATCTTGAGTAATGGGAATACTGAACAATAGGAATAAAAGTATGGGTATACACAATTATGGTAGTAATATTAAATACAATATATCCTATAATTGGTTATAAAATTACTGAGCAAATTTACTCAGGCAGTAAAACTCTGGTTTATCGGGGTATTAGAGAAAAAGACCAAAAACTAGTTGTCTTGAAACTGATGCGAAATGAATATCCTAGTTTTGTTGAAATTGCTCAGTTTCGTAATCAATACAACATTATCAAAGACCTTGACCTACCTGGCATAGTCAAACCCCATAGCTTAGAAAACTATCGGAATGGCTATATTTTAGTCATGGAAGATTTTGGTAGTATCTCTCTCAAAGACTGGCGACAGACAAAGCAAGGTATTGGGAAAAATCCTATTTCTTTGAGTGAGTTTTTCCACATTGCTATTGAAATTTCTTCCATCCTTGATGGACTACATCGTCATCGCATCATTCACAAAGATATCAAACCTGCTAACATTCTAATTCACCCCACCACAGGTGATATCAAACTCATTGACTTTAGTATTGCTACCCTCTTACCGAAAGAAATTCAAGTTATGACAAATCCCAGCAGTTTAGAAGGAACTCTAGCTTACATTTCCCCTGAACAAACGGGACGCATGAACCGAGGTATCGACTACCGTACAGACTTTTATTCCTTGGGTGTGACTTTCTTTGAACTCCTAACTGGACAGTTACCCTTCACCACCACTGAACCAATGGAATTAGTTTACTCTCACATTGCCAAGGAACCCCCAAAAGCAAATCTGATTAACCCCAATATTCCGCTGATTTTATCTGATATCGTCAGCAAGCTGATGGCTAAAAATGCCGAAGACCGCTATCAAAGTGGTCATGGACTCAGACATGACTTAGAAGTCTGTCGAAACCAATGGCAAGAAATTGGAACTATCACACACTTTGAGTTGGGAGTTCGAGACATATCAAACTGTTTTGTCATTCCTGAAAAACTTTATGGCCGACAACGCGAAGTTGAAACCCTACTCGCGACTTTTGACCGTGTAACAAGTGGTCAAACTGAAATGATATTAGTTGTGGGTTCCTCTGGTATTGGTAAAACCGCTGTGGTGAATGAAGTTCACAAACCCATTGTGCGATCGTGTGGTTACTTCATTAAAGGTAAATTTGACCAATTTCAACGTGATATTCCCTTGTCAGGGTTGGTACAAGCTTTTCGAGATTTCATTGAGCAAATACTCTCAGAAAGTGATGCCCAAATTCAAGAATGGAAAACCAAAATTTTATCGGCATTAGGTATACAAGCTCAGGTAATTATTGATGTTCTTCCAGAACTAGAAAAAATTATTGGCAAGCAACCACTAGTTACAGAACTCCTAGGTAGTGCTGCACAGAATCGTTTCAATTTACTGTTTCAACGATTCATCAAAGCCTTGACTAATAAGGAGCATCCTTTGGTAATATTTTTGGATGATTTACAGTGGGCAGATTTAGCTTCTTTAAAACTCATTCAATTATTAATAACTGAGAACACATCTTCTCCTCCTGTTGGTGAAACAGTGAATATATTTGATACTCAAGATGGGTTTTTGCTAATTGGTGCATATAGAGATAATGAAGTCTCTAATACACATCCTTTATATTTCACACTCAAAGAAATTTGCAAAACCAAAACAAATATTAATACTATTAAGCTTTTGCCTTTAACTCAGGCTGATTTAAACCATTTAGTTGCTGACACACTTCATTGTCCTGAAGTAATAGCCATTCCTATGACACAAATGGTATTTGCTAAAACTCAAGGCAATCCATTTTTTGCAACTAAATTTATCAAGTCTTTATATCAAGATGGACTGATTAGACTTAACTTGGAAACTGGTTTTTGGCAGTACCAAATTGAAGAAATTCAAGCATTATCACTTACAGATGATGTTGTAGAATTTATGGCAATTCAAATCCAAAAAATGCCAAAAAATAGTCAAAAATTGCTAAAATTGGCAGCTTGTATAGGCAATGAATTTGATTTAAAAACTATTTCTATTATTCATGAGAAATCTTTAGTAGATACAGCATCAGATTTATGGACAGCATTACTTGACAGCTTAATTTTACCTCAAACTGAAGTTTATAACTTTTTTCTAGATGATAATATAAAAGTAATTGATAGCCAAAAAAAATCAACAGAAGTACAAATTAGTAATTATCAGTTGCCTAGATATAAATTTGTACATGACAGGGTGCAGCAAGCTGCCTATTCTCTAATACCCGAAGACCAAAGAAAATCAATTCATTTAAAAATTGGGCTACTGCTGTTGAGTAATATTCCTGTTGACGAACGCGAAGAAAAAATTTTTGATCTTGTCAATCAGTTCAATATGGCAGTGGAATTCATTACTCGTGAAGCCAAACGTTATGAGTTAGCTACGATGAATCTAACTGCTGGACGTAAAGCTGTGGCATCAACAGCTTACTCAGCTGCCGTTAATTATTTAAATATTGGTATTGAACTGCTGGCAGTTGATAGCTGGAAAACTAAATATGAGCTAACCCTAGCTTTGTATGAAAGCGCAGCAGAGGCGGCATATCTTAGTGGTGACTTTGAACAGATGCAAAAATTAACAGAGATTGTATTGGCAGAGGCTAAAACACCGCTGGATAAAGTAAAAGTTTATGAAGTGATTATTCAGGCATTTGGCGCACAAAATAAAGCACTAGAAGCTGTGAAAGCTGGACTAGCTTTCTTGAAGCTGTTGGGAGTGAATTTTCCTGAACATCCCAGCCAGAGTGATGTTGACAAAGAAATAGAACTCACAATTTCAAATCTCGCTCATCAAAGAATTGAGGATTTAATTGACCTACCGCAGATGACAGCAGTAGAACCACTGGCAGTAATGCGTATTTTATCAAGTGCGATCGCTCTTGCCTATCAAGCTGTCCCAGAACTCATGCCGCTAATTTGCTTGAAAAAGATTAATCTATCGCTCAAACACGGCAATTCTCCCTTATCAGCATATGCATATGCTGTTTACGGATTAATGCTTTGCGGACTTTTTGAAGATATCGAACTTGGTTACCAGTTTGGTAAATTAGCTGTAAATTTATTATCACGCTTCAATATTAGAGAAATTAAAGCTAAAGTCATCCAGACAGTTAATGCTCACGTTATCCATTGGAAAGAATCTATTAGGGAAACCTTCAAGCCGCTTCTGGAAGCTTATGCTGCTGGCATAGAAACAGGAGATTTAGAATTTGCTGCCTATTCTCTAAAAGCATACTGCTACATTTCATATTTCAGTGGTAAAGAACTGACGGAACTTGAGCGGGAGATGGCAACCTACAGTTATGCTGTCAGACAACTCAAACAGAATGGTGTCTTTCATTGGATTGAAATTTATCGACAGACAGTATTGAATCTAATAGGGGAAGTTCAAAATCCCTGTTGTTTAATTGGTGAAGCTTATGACGAGGAAAAAATGCTTCCGGTGCAAATGCAAGCCAATGATGGAACTGCACTTATATATTCATATTTATGTAAGCTGCAATTGTGTTATCTATTTGCCGACTACCCCCAAGCAGTTGAAAACTCTCTGAAGGTAGAAAAGTATTTAGTGAGTGGAGCAGGACAATTTATAGTTCCTCAATTTTATTTTTATAATTCTTTAGCATGGCTAGCAATATATCATCATAGCGAGCTACTTCAGCAAAAAGAAATTTTGGCTAAAGTAGTAGCCAACCAAGAAAAGATGCGTAAATGGGCAAACCATATTCCCAGAAATCATTTACATAAATTTTATTTGGTAGAAGCTGAGTATCATCGGGTTTTAGGGAAATATCTCGAAGCAATTGAATATTACGATCGCGCCATCACCCTGGCTACAGAATATGAGTACATCCATGAAGAAGCTCTCGCTAACGAACTAGCAGCCAAGTTCTATTTAGAATGGGGCAAAATTAAGATTGCTCAAACCTACTTAATTGATGCCTACTATGGCTACGTTCGCTGGGGAGCAATAGCTAAAGTCAACGACTTACAAAAACACTATCCTCAATTTCTTACACCCATTATCCAACAAGAAAAATTGAGTCTAGTTTCCAGTGAAAACAGCACAACTAAACTGAACATATCTATATCTACACCTAGCACTAAAACTCTTCTCAGTACTAATGAAACCGTTGTTGCTCCTCATACAAGCATTTCAGATATGCTCGATTTGGCGGCTGTTGTTAGAGCTTATCAAGCAATTTCTGGAGAAATTGAGTTGCAAAAAATTCTTTCTACATTAATAGAAGTTGTGATGGAAAATGCTGGGGCATCTAAGTGTGTTTTGATGTTGAGTGAAGGTAATAACTTGAATTTAACTGTCACCGCAGTCAGTAATAGTTCAACTTTTGTACCCACCTGCACAGAGTTTATAGAAATTCCCTTAGAGTCTAGCTATCAAGTTCCGATTTCTTTGATTAACTACGTCAAACGTACACGAGAAATATTAGTAATTGATGATGCAAAAGCTCAGTCTTCCTTATCAACAGATATTTACATTACCCAGGAAGAGCCAAAATGTATATTATGTATTCCGATGATTAAGCAAAGTAAATTTATCGGCATTCTTTACCTAGAAAACAATCTGACCACGGGAGCATTTACACGCGATCGCCTAGAACTCCTCAAACTGATCACTACGCAAGCAGCAATATCTTTAGAAAATGCTATACTCTACAAAAATTTGGCACAAGCTAATGAACGCTTGGAAGAATACAATCATTTACTAGAGGAGAGAGTCCTGGAAAGAACAGCAGAACTCAATGAAAAAAATCACAGTCTCCAACAAACTCTACAAGAATTACAGCATACTCAAGCTCAATTGATTCAAAGTGAAAAAATGTCTTCTTTGGGGCAAATGATAGCCGGGATTGCCCATGAAATTAATAACCCCATCAATTTTATTCATGGCAATATCAATCATGCTAGTGAATATGTCAAAAACTTATTAGATTTAATTGCAATTTATCAACAAGAATACACCCAGCCCTCACCTTTAGTTGAAGAAAAATCTCAGGCAATTGAGCTAAATTTCCTAGCAGAAGATTTGCCAAAAATTATAGATTCAATGAAAATTGGCAGTTCGCGCATTCGCAGCATTGTTTTGAGTTTACGCAACTTCTCCCGCTTGGATGAGTCCGAAAAGAAACCTGTAGATATTCATGAGGGCATTGACAACACTTTGATGATTTTGCAGCATCGACTCAAGAAAACTAACACACAACCAAGGCGACTTCAAAATAAAAACGTTGCGGAAATTGAAATTATCAAAGAATACGGAAACCTACCTAAAGTGACTTGTTATGCTAGTCAACTCAATCAAGTGTTTATGAATATCCTCAGTAATGCGATCGATGCTTTGGAACAGTCAACAGTCAACAACCTTGGAATATTGACCATGGACTATGGACTTTTGACTAAACCCCAAATTCGCATTCGCACTGAACAAGTGGACTCTAATATTATCAGAATTCGCATTGCTGATAATGGTTCTGGTATCACAGAAGCGGTGCGACAGAAAATTTTTGATCCATTTTTTACCACAAAACCAGTAGGTAGTGGCACTGGGTTGGGGTTATCGATTAGCTATCAAATTGTGGTTGATAAACATAAGGGTCAGTTAACTTGTAATTCCCAGCTAGGACAGGGAACTGAGTTTGTAATTGATATACCAATGCAATAGATAGACTATCAAGACTGATGTAAATAGCGCATATCTTTGTGTCAAGAGAATGATTTACAGGTTTTTTTCCGCAATTCCTGCCGGATTTTTTTGTAGGCAGATGGATTTACTGGTGTCATAACTTCTATTATCCACTGCCAGCCTTTCTGATGACTGCTTACACCCATATCTTGTATTAGCTGTTCTAAGTAATGATAGTTATATGGAGATATGCATGTGCCATTGTTACTACCTACAGACCACTGAGTCTGCTTCCACTCAAAATCTATCTCCATATCCTTGATCATTTCAGCGCGTGAGGGTGTGGTCATACTTCCTTTCACATACTCTGCTAGCCACCAAGCTCCAACCTCGGAGATTAACTGGGAAAAGAAGCTGATGCTGTAGCCTACAAAACCTATCTCAGGAATATCAGGGTGAATAAGATTGCGGTATAGGTGGAAATAGCCTTGGTTATCAATCAGCATTTGCCGATACTTTTCTTCCAGAAAAGGGACATCCTGGCGAAATCCTGTTCCAAAAATAACTACGTCTGCCTGCAATCGTTCACCATTGGCTAGTTCCACTCCGTCTTGACAAAATCGAGCAATTGTTGTTTTCCTAGTCTGTAATTTGCCAGTGTACAAATACTCGTAAAAACCTTCGGGTGCAATTGCAGTGGAACAGTTAACCGATGTATACATAGGTTTGTCAGGCAACATCCCACAAGCATCAAGACGGAACTGTAGGCGCAGAATAATCTCTTGTATCTGCCAGAAAGCCCACACAAGTGGTTTTCCTATGGTGTGTAGTACCCACTCCAATCCTCGAAGTTGGCGATAGGGTAGCCAAGCCTCTGCAAAGCGGCTTAAAAGAATGTATTTAATATTTACTAAACCCAGGAGAAATCTGGGAATTTTCCACAAGGTTTGCTGAAAGACTAAAGTGCATTCTTTGGCTTGACCGACAGCGTAAGTAGCTATATCTGTAGCCGATTTACCAAAGCCTACAACAATTACTCGTTTACCCTTGATTTGCGAACTATCGTTAAACTCAGTGGAATGTAGCACCTTACCTCCCGATGCTATGAATTCCTCCTTACCAGGCAATAAAGGTATTTTTGGAATGTTAAAAAGACCATTACAGATGAGGACGAAATCAAACTCGTACTTCTGTTGTTTGATTTCACCATTGGTATCATTATGAGAATTGATTGTAACTACCCATCCCGATTGTATGGCAGTGTTTCTTTCTACTTGAGTAACTTCTGTTTGAAATCGAATCTTCTCTAAAATGCCAAAGTTTTGCGCGTAGGACTCTAAGTAATTCCGCATCTGCTCAGCTGTAGGCCACTCTGGATAAGATGCTGGCATGGGGTAATCAGAGAAAGCATATGTATCACGGGAGTTTTGGGTAGTTAGTCCTGAGTACGTGCGAGACTCCTCCCATACACCGCCAACTTTTTTCTGCTTCTCGAATATAGTCACTGTGTAACCTTCCTCAATAAAGGTCTTGGCTGTGACTAAACCACTAATACCAGCGCCAATAATACAAATATGCTGAATTGTCATATGCCAGGGTTTATTTTACACATCAGCAAACAGAGCAGGGGAAGAAATTACTTCCTCATCTTTTACACTGTATGCAAATCAGTATTAATTAGCAATTAATTCATTAATGAAGAGCTAAAGTGCAATAGTAAATATTTGATTTATTAGTATAATTATACTAAAGTGACTGAGTATTTTTCCTGATAATTTTTGTGGTTTTTGGTATAAAATAAAAGCCCATTGATAAATTTGCCAAAATACTCAAATAATTTTTCAACTAACTCCAAAGCTTCTTGTCGAGTTTCTTTTGATAGTTGAATTGTTTCGAGGAATTGTTGCGTGTAAGATGAACCTATTATGTGTCCAGTTTCTACTGAGAGATGGGAATCTGCAAAATAACGGCATTCTTTTTGAGTCAGTTCTTTAATTTCTCTACCAACTTCTCCTGCATAGGAAAACATAATATTTCCCGTGGCTTCGGTGACTTCAATTATGATTAACTTTTGAATAGGAGTAGCTGTAGAAGCATATCTATATAGTTCATAGTTTAACCAGCGAGTATTCTTGATCTCTTCACTCCAAAGAAGTCTTAGGGCATCACTGAATTTTAGTGTTTTGTCAAGTTCAAGTTTTTCTAAATCTTCCAAAAACCATAGCCAGTGATGGTCATCTTCATAAGTATGTTTGTTAATTATCGCTTGAATTGGATCGCTAGCTGGTTCTTCTCGAAAGCAATATTTGTTCAATTCTCCAAAATTCATGATGAAAGGAGCAGCACAAGGTGCCCAAGATAACCTATGCCTAGGGTCTATACTTTTATCTTTCATATAATTAAATAATGGTAATTGAGCGAACTCTTGTTTTCGTTTTTCTATTAATGTCAGTATTTCTTTCATCGTTTTGATTTTATGTCTCGTAATTCAATTTCATGTCTGAAATTGGTATTGAAAAAAACAAAAAAGATAATTCAATAGCAGAAAATATTATGTTAAATTCAGACAATCGTTCAGACTAATTTGAGATTTCAATGAATTTGTACCCATAGATAAGTAAGATGATCTAAGTATACTTAGGGAGTGAGGAATAGCGATCGCAGGCTATAGCCAAAGTCTATAAAACCTACATCATCAACTTGTGAATAGTTTTGTTTTCAGGAATGAATGTCAGAACATAAAATTTTATTTCAAAACAAGATTATATACAAATACCCCTATTGCTGCTGTGAGTAAATTTGTATTTGATGGTTACAAAACTGAATCCTTACCATGATTGTTATTTTTTAAACAAAAAATCGTAACCGCAAATATCTGTAATTATTTAAGCTTAATTAATACACTGACACTAATACTTAGTAAAAAATACTATTATTCCAACTATTTGCGATTGCAATTACACACTTGTGCAAACACTAAAAATGGCTAATAGCTAATCGCAACAGCAATCTTCATTCTTGAGAGACTACAGTTTATACAGTCAGTGGGGCTAGCAAGTCAAAAGTAAAATTTCTTTTGCCTTTTGCCTTTTTACTTTTAACTTCCTTTTAGGGAGTCGTGTAGTTCAATCAATTGAAAACCGCTGTCATTGTCGAATAGCTATTAGCCATCAGCAATAGTCCAGCTTAGAACGCTTTTGATTGTTTAGTAGGGTTCGTCGCAGACGTTGCCAAAGGCATGGCGCTAAGTTGAGTGCTATTAACTGTTGTTGCTTGCAACATTTCAGTATGGGAGATAGAGTTATTAGCCAGTTTAAACAGTGGATTTGATAAAATCCCTGCTATGGAAGTGGCGATTAAAGTCACTACCAGCCCTACCTGCAAAGGTCTTAAACCAGGCAAATTCCAACGCACTTCGGGATAATTCTTCACTGCGTCGGACATTTCTTGAGGTTCTTTGACTACCATCATTTTGACTACACGAATGTAGTAGTAGATGGAGACGACACTGGTAACTAATCCCAGCAAAACTAATCCGTAAAGACCAGCCTGCCAACCAGCCCAGAATAAGTAAATCTTACCGAAAAACCCAGCTAGTGGAGGAATACCACCCAAGGAGAGTAGGGAGATACTCAACCCTAGTGTTAACAGTGGGTCTTTTTGATACAAACCAGAGTATTCAGCAATCTGGTCAGTTCCAGTCCGCAAGGAGAACAGAATGATGCAGGTAAAACCGCATAGGTTCATGAACAAATAGACGAGCAAGTAAAATACCATACTGGCATATCCTGCTTCAGTACCAGCAATTAAGCCAATCATCACAAACCCAGCTTGAGCAATGGATGAATAAGCTAGCATTCGTTTCATGCTGGTTTGCGCCAGGGCCACTACATTACCCAGGATCATACTGAGAACTGCAAGGGCGGTGAAGACAAACCTCCACTCATCGGCGACGAGGGAAAAGGTTGTCGTCAGTAAGCGGATGGCTAAGGCAAACCCGGCTGCTTTGGAACCAACGGATAAAAAGGCAATCACTGGAGTGGGTGCGCCTTCGTAAACGTCTGGTGTCCACTGGTGGAAGGGTGCAGCAGAGATTTTAAAGCCAATACCTGCAATGACAAAAACCAGGGCAATTACCAAACCTAAAGATTGACCAACGTTAGCACCAGAAATGCCGTTGGCGATCGCATTTAGTTCTGTTTGTCCACCAGATAGACCGTATAACAGGGAAACGCCATACAGAAATACTGCTGTACTAGAAGCGCCAATTAACAGGTATTTCAGCGCCGCTTCATTGGAACGGGGATCACGCTTGGTATAACCTGTCAGTAAGTAAGAGGAAATACTCAGGGTTTCTAGAGAGATGAAGATCATTACTAACTCACTAGCCCCGGATAAAAACATGCCTCCAAGGGTAGCAGTCAGCAAAATGGCGATAAATTCAGCTAAAGCGGTGCCACTCTGCTCAACGTAGCGAATTGACATCAATATAGTCACAGCGGCAGATAATGCTACGATACCGCGAAAGACGATACTGAGGTCGTCACTGTTAAACTCACCGCTAAAGGAGATGGGGTTGGGATTATCCCATTGAAGATAAAGGGCGACAATCGAAGCAAGTAAACCTGCGATCGCTAGATATCCAATCCAGCGCGAGGATGTGCGCCCCAAAATCAAATCAACAATCAAAACCCCTAAGAGGGTGACAATTACAATCCCCTCTGGCAAAATCGTTCCAGCATTTAACTGGGATGCAAGATTAGCAAAATCCATGAGATGTACAGGTTTTGGCGATTAGATATTAAGGCTAGCTGAGTTCATTCTATCTATTGTTCTTCACCAAAGTTGCATTAAAATTTTATATCGGCGTGTAAAGGTGCGATCGCGCCAAAACGGCTAGTGCCAGATGTAATAGTGGATCAAGCAAACATCGATACTATCTCTACTATGCTTACTATCAGATTAAACTATGCTCCAGTCAAAAATTGAGAGCTTGCATTTAAACAAAATAAGCTGCCAAACATAATTAAATGTAAAATCCCAAACAGAGAAACTCACGTTCTGTTGGGGTTGTCTATTCCTGTTTTATGCGTATTGCCTTGGATTTACATCAATTTTATATAAAAATGGAAGCATAAAACTTACATAAAACTATACCTTATGTAGGGCAATTCATGTAGACGCAAAGCGGTGAGGTAGCCCCCAACGGGAGAGGGAGTTTGTCAGACAGACGAGCGCATGTGGCGTGGTTCCCCCCATGAGCGACTAGCGATCTCAACAGCGATCTTCGACGCTTGTAGCGTCACCCGTACTGCAAAGCAGAACTCGTACCCCTACGCTTAAGCAAGCTACGCGTAGCGTCTTTGTCAGGAGAAGAGTAGGGCTTCTTGCAGGGTATTACCCTTACGTAAATAAACCGCTACCTCACATAGAATTGGTATGAGACAACAGCTTTTGTAATTCAATTTAAATTTTCACACAAATAAGCAGTTCACGAAACAACTGAACTGCTTACACACAAATACGCAGTTCAGTTATCTCCTAAACTGCTGATTTTATAATAAATTTCGCTAGGCGAATGCTTTTTGTGCTTTTGCCTTGCTATCGTGAGTATCCACCATTATTTTTTCCCCAGCCACCACCGCCAGAGCGAGCCGGTTTCTCCTCCTTAGGTCTAGCTTTATTGACTTTCATTACACGCCCCATCCATTCAGCACCATCCAGAGCTTGAATGGCAGCATCTTCTGCGGCTGATGATTCCATTTCTACGAAACCAAAGCCCCTAACACGACCTGTTTCCCTATCTGTAGGTAGTTGAACTCGCGTTACAGTGCCATACTCGGAAAATACTTTAGTGAGGTCGTCTTGTGTGACGTTGTAGGATAGGTTACCTACGTATATTGACATGAAACTCTCCAGAATCCATTGATGCAGAGATGTTTATCCGGAGAGCCGCTTGCAATTATTACTAAAAACAAGATCCGTATCGCCGAACTTAACTTCTCTAATTTTATCCTAACACAACTTTATATATAGTAAAAGACTAAATCTGTCCATTGGTGCTGATCTATGGTAATATACATCGCGTTTAACTATGGATACTATTTTTTTAGCTGATTGTGCAATTAAACAATCAAGTTTGTCGCAAAAATTCCTCTGGATCGATTCCCCAATTTACCCAACGGATTGCCTGTTGTGCTGATTCCATATCAGGTGGAACTCGCAAAACATGAATCAATCCTGTGCTGGGACAAGTCATTTTTAATAAATATATTGGTTCAGAGTCAACGTCGGCATCGATTTTCAATAATGTATATTCAGCCCAAGTATCTAATTCTACTGCCTGTAATTCTCGGCAAATTCTGGCGTAACCAATACCTTGAATTAACACTCGCCGCAGTTCGGCATTTTTCTCTGATAAAAGCCAAGTAGCTTGCCATTGCTGCGGGTGGATTTTGCCGTATTTGTCAGGCAAGGTAACACCGTGATAGGAGTACAGGCTATATCCATCGGTAAATTCAATGGCGGGTTCGCCTTCTGCGTGGAGGCGATTTTGATGATCGAAGCGAAGATGAAGCGGGCGATCGCATACTATACAAATGTCTTCATAGGCAAACAACCAACCGCATTCTTGAATTAAAGATTGAAATACCTGCCATTCCTGTTGAGGATAAACAATATTCAGAACAGAGATACAAAAATCAAACCCAGCCATCCAATGAATGTAACCTTCGGGTTTAAAGCATTCATTAAGTTGAATTTCAAACCACCACGAATTATCATCTAGTTGCTTAGTTAATTGAGTACTAATTTTGTCCAGTAAATCATTAAATAATTCATGATTTAAGGGGTCTTCGACAACATGATAAAAAGAGTTATTTAATTTTGTATGTAATTGAAACGCCAACTCTTGATTTAGATTTGTTGAAAGCTGTTGAAAAAAGTGAGCCGGAAATAGGCTTCCTAAACTATTTGGTTCATGGAGATAACTCTCTAGAAATTCCGGCGAAAGACGTTTTAGCATCCAGTTGCAAGCTGCATAAGGACTATCCTGAAAAATGATTTCAGGCTGTTCATAATCAATTGCAATATAGGCAGCTTTCACAGCTTCAGCAGCTTTATGTTGATCAATTCGCTTAGTTGAAAGAGCAATTTTTCGCCACTTCTCCCAGTAAACTGGAATTAAAGCTTCTTGTTGAGGTGTGAACTTATCAATCAGCGACATAGCGCCAACCTTCAGGCTCGTATTCCCGTTGAATTTTCACCATCCAATCACCTTGAGGAATTGGAATCGCTTCATGTTCTTCGTGAGTCAGCAATGCAGTTGGTGAAAACACACGTAAGTACAGCGTGCCATCCTTTTGCAATAACTCTGCCTCACCTTCAGAAATGCGATGTTTGTGTCCGGTAACTTCGCCTGCTGCCAAAATTAAATGATGTATCTTTTGTCCATCAACCTGCTGGATAGGTACTAAAATGACATCACCTTGACGAATTGGTTGCATAATTTTGCCTTTGAGGATTGAGTATCAACCCCACTTCGCTTTCGCTCTCAAGTTTGATTTCATTTTGGCACATCATCTTTCGAGCAGGTAGATAGAGGATAGAGGGCAGAAAAATAGTTACATTATTTACCAATTCCCAATTACCAATCCCCAATCCCCATAAGCTGTCATAGTATTACACTTGCGGGGTATTTTAAAAACTGTAGTCGTCAATTATGCACTAGATAAGTTAAAGATTGAAATAGCTGGCAATTCACAGCTAACATTCGTCTACTATCCTCTAAGAAGAACTGCGCCAAAATTCAGCGCGGATTTTCGCTCTAGAAGTCGCACTGCCTCACCAGGCAACTGTCCTTAGCAAAGCAGTGTTCTCATTTGGTACTCCACAGGAGAACCCAAAGGGTAGGGTAGGATGAAAAAAAGAAAGCGGTATCAGCCGCCAGGAAGGATAAAAATGAAAAATTTCATAATTCACACTTGTGACTTCATCCTTTAGTTGACGTTTCATCTTGACATTTCGCAGAAATTGCCTCAATTTGACTGTTTAGCTTAGCAGCTACTCTTTTTCTTGAAATTTCCATGTCAACTCTCGTCATCGTCGAATCTCCGACCAAAGCTCGTACCATTCGCAACTACCTGCCAAAAGACTATCGGGTAGAAGCGTCTATGGGTCATGTGCGTGACCTACCCCAATCAGCTAGTGAAATTCCCACCGCTATCAAAGCAGAGAAATGGGCGCAGCTTGGGGTAAATGTCGATGCCGACTTTGAACCGGTGTATGTTGTCCCCAAAGATAAAAAGAAAGTTGTCACCCAACTGAAAGATGCGCTCAAAGATGTAGATGAATTGATCCTGGCAACGGACGAAGACCGGGAAGGTGAAAGCATTAGTTGGCATTTATACCAGTTGCTCAAGCCAAAAGTCCCCACAAAGCGGATGGTGTTTCATGAAATTACCCAAGATGCCATCAAAAAAGCTTTGAAAAACTGCCGTAATATTGATGAGCAACTGGTTCGTGCCCAAGAAACGCGACGCATTTTAGATCGGCTGGTTGGCTATACTCTGTCTCCGCTGTTGTGGAAAAAAATTGCCTGGGGATTATCCGCTGGGCGAGTCCAATCGGTAGCTGTGCGACTTTTGGTCAACAAAGAACGCCAACGCCGCGCTTTCCGTGAAGGTACATATTGGGATTTGAAAGCTTATTTAGAGCAGCAAAAAAATCCTTTTTCCGCCCAGTTGGTGACAGTGGCAGGTACGAAGGTGGCAACTGGCAGCGATTTCGACCCAGCAACTGGTAAAATTGCCGCTGGTCGCAATGTGGTGTTACTTTCCGAAGAGGATGCCGTAGCCCTCAAAGAACGCCTGACTGATAAACCTTGGACTGTCACCGATGTAGAAGAACGCCCAGTCACGCGCAAACCCGCGCCACCCTTTACTACCTCGACGCTGCAACAAGAATCTAACCGCAAACTGCGTCTCTCAGCGCGAGACACAATGCGGATTGCCCAAAATTTGTACGAGCAAGGATACATTACCTACATGCGTACAGATTCGGTGCATTTATCAGATCAGGCCATAGAAGCAGCCCGCAGCTGTGTGGAAAAACTTTACGGTAAACAATACCTTAGCCCCCAACCCAGACAATACACCACCAAATCTAAAGGCGCCCAAGAGGCACACGAAGCCATTCGTCCTGCGGGTAGCACTTTCCGCACTCCCCAAGAAACAGGTTTGAGCGGTCGGGAACTTGCTGTTTATGATTTGATTTGGAAGCGCACCGTCGCCTGCCAAATGGCTGACTCTCGGCAAACTCAAATTACCGTACTGCTGCAAGTTGAAGATGCAGGTTTCCGTGCTTCTGGCAAACGCATCGATTTTCCTGGATACTTACGCGCTTATGTTGAAGGTTCAGACGATCCCGAAGCCGCATTGGAAGACCAAGAAGTAATTTTGCCTAGCCTGAAAGTCGGGGATCATCCAGATTGTACCGACCTGGAAGCTGTTGGGCATGAAACCCAACCCCCAGCCAGATACACCGAAGCCACTTTGGTAAAAACCCTAGAAAGTGAAGGCATCGGTCGTCCCAGTACCTACGCCAGCATCATCGGTACGATTATTGACAAAGGTTATGCTCAATTGGTGAGTAACGCTCTGGTTCCTACTTTTACTGCTTTCGCCGTTACTGACCTATTGGAAAAACATTTCCCTGACATTGTTGATCCCAGTTTTACTTCTAAGATGGAGCAAACCTTGGATGACATTGCCGACGGTGAAGTAGCCTGGCTACCCTATTTACGCAAATTTTATCTGGGAGACAAAGGTTTAGAAACTTTAGTCAAAGAACAAGAAAATCAAATTGATGCCAATAAGGCCAGAACCGTAGAACTAGAAAATTTAGAGGCTAAAGTCCGTATTGGGAAATATGGGCCTTACATCGAAGTCGAAAATGGTGACGGTGTTGTTACTGCTTCCATCCCCAAAGACTTGACACCTGCTGACCTTGACCCCAAACAGGTAGAAGTACTACTACGGCAAAAAACCACTGGCCCCGACCAACTAGGTCGCCATCCCGAAACTGGCGAACCAATTTATGTGAAAATCGGCACTTATGGCCCCTACGTCCAGTTGGGTGATAAGTCTGATGAAAATCCCAAACCTAAACAAGCGTCCCTACCCAAAGGTGTTACCCCAGAAACCGTTACCTTAGACATTGCTGTGGGTCTATTGGCACTACCCCGGACATTAGGAGTTCATCCAGTGACTGGTGGCAAAATCCAAGCCAGTTTAGGACGTTTTGGCCCTTACATTGTTCATGACCAGGGTAAGGAAGGAAAAGACTACCGCTCGTTGAAAGCTGGTGATAATGTTTTGACAATTTCCTTAGAACGGGCACTGGAATTATTATCTGAGCCGAAAAAGGGACGTAACTCCGCTAATGCCAAATCTAAAGCAGCCTTACGCGAATTGGGTGTACATCCTGATGATGGCACACCAGTGAATATCTACGATGGCCCTTATGGCCCTTACATCAAGCATGACAAAACTAATGTGAGTATCCCAGAAGGGCAATCGGTAGAAGATGTAACGCTGTCTACAGCACTGCAATTGTTGGCAGCTAAAGCATCGACAACAAAATCCACTCGCAAGACCACTAAATCAACAAGTGCAAAAGCCAAGTCAACGGCTAAGTCATCCACGACTACTGCCAGAAAAAAAGATGCAAAAGCTTAGTTAGGGTCAGTTGTCAGTGGTCAGTGGTCAGTTGTGAGGCAGTGCGTTGGGCGGGCAATGCCCGACAGCCGCGCAACTGCCGTTAGCGCAGCGTTAGCGACGCAGGAGCGTCACCCGAAGGGTCAGTGGTTTTTCGCTACTGACTATTGGCTGTTGACTGCTGACTACTGACTGTTGACTATTGATACAAAATACCCACCTTGGAGGAATGCAGCCTTATAGGTTCCTGATGTGATACTCTAAAAAGTAAGGGAGATCACAACACCAAATTTGAGAAGTGGCTTATGCCTAAAACAAGGAGGTGTGTGTTAGCCCATTTCCAGGCTAGAGGTGCAAAATTACGCCTGTTTGCGCGTAGCTGTTAATCAAAATTTGAGGTAGTATCTCAGGAGCAGTCAGTTCAATGGACTATATAGAAAAGGTGCTGGAAAAGCTTAAGGAATTGGCCCGCAAGCTGATTGAGGCCTTGTTAGGGCCAGAGGCTGAGCCGGAACCGGAACTGATTCCGATTCCTGTAGATCAACGATCGCGTCGTCGCTAAAAAGCTTAAGGTACTAAAGTTGACATTGCAATCCTTAAGCATTTTGGCACTACATGGGCCAAACTTAAATTTGCTAGGACAGCGAGAACCAGGTATCTATGGTTCTTTGACTCTGGCTGAAATTAATCGCCTGTTAGAACAAGAAGCACTAAAGTTACAGGCGAAAATTGTTGCAGTGCAGTCAAATCATGAAGGAGTTTTAGTAGATACTATTCATGATGCCCTAGGGAAACACCAGGGAATTTTGATTAATGCTGCGGCTTATACCCATACAAGTGTAGCGTTGCGAGATGCGATCGCATCTGTAAATTTACCCACAGTAGAAGTGCATCTCAGCAACATTTACCGCCGGGAAGAATTCCGCCATCATTCTTACATATCTTCAGTAGCGATTGGGCAAATCAGTGGTTTTGGTGTCCAAAGTTACTTGTTGGGCTTACAAGCTTTGGTACATCATTTAACAGAGAAAAGTTAGGAGTTAGAAGTCAGGAGTTAGGGAACTCCAAGAATTAATTATCCGGTTGAACTAGGGGCGGGTTCACAAACATCCTCGCTTGCTCAAAAACAATATTTATTAACCCGCCTCTACTGTTGACTGTTGCAGTGGCATATTTTTTGACTTGGAAGTCCCTTAGAAGTTAACTATTGTCTTTCTATCATCAACTGTTCACTCCTGACTAGTCACTCTTAACTCTGTATGGATTATGCGCTACTCACTTGTAAGTCGGTTTAGAGGTACGATAGTTGGGGTATTACTAGGACAAACTTTAGCCAAGGACTATGAACAAAAGTCTCAAAATTGTTCTGAGATGGTAAAAACAGCCATTTTGGGTACTCAAAGTTTAATTAGTCTGGGCAAATTAGATTTGGATGATTGGCTAAAGCGTCAGCAACAAAAGTCTCCTGATTTAGAGATCAATAATAAAGTCTCGCTACAAGCTATTCTTGCCACAATCCCTGTGGCACTTTTTTTTCATGAAAATAAAATTAAACTGCGAGAAAACTTGCTGCGTGTGTTAAAAATCTGGGAGTATGACCCAGTTGTTCGTGATGGAACACTAGCAGTAGGTTATGCGATCGCGAAATCTCTCACTGAAAAACTTCAACCTCGAACCCTCATCCCGGAAACAATTGCTTTTCTCGGAGAAACATCGACATCAATACCACAAAAGCTGTTGAAAGTCAATGATTTGTTAGAGCAAGGAGTCGGGTTAGAAAAAGCCCAAGCCGAGTTTAGTAAACAAGAAAAGTGGAGTAATGCTATTGCTATGGCATTTTACTGCTTTCTTAGTACCTTAGAAGACTTCCCCCTGGCAGTTTTACGGGCTACTGACAATGGTAATGTCGCAAGGCTTGAGGCTAGGAATTCACACTTGCAGACTATAGGCGCAATTACTGGAGCCTTATCAGGAGCTTACAACAGCACTGTTGGTATTCCCGTCAAGTGGCAGATTTTGCTCTCGTCAGGCAATTTAGCAGCCTGGGAATTGACCAGTCTTGACCAAATGCTAGAATTGGCTGATGCACTAGTGGCTGTGTGGTCAGGAGTGTATAGTGTTGCTCTACATCCAAGTGAATCTCAACAAGAGGGATGTGTCATGTCTGATGAACAAGCTTTGCTCTGCGTCTATGCAGCTCCTCGCGTCATCCGATCGCGTTAATCTAATGCTCAGCAAGTATCATCAATTTAGTTATCCACCAGCGAATTTAGTAGTTTTTTACATTACAATTTCTCAATTGTTCCTCAATTAGTTCCTGACATGGAAATGGCCCTCCTTGCCGCCACCGCTTGCACTTTCCCTAGGATTGCCTTGTTTTGAGCTATCAAAGTAAGCAGCCACATGTAATGAAAACACAGCGATTTTTTCAGTCTTTGACCCGGCAATTGACTCACTGGCGACGATGGTACAAAGCATTACGCCATAAAAAACAGTTGCTTGGGGCAATGAAAAGTGAAAGTGCCAACAAGCGACGCAGGAGACTGAAGAGGGATGTGTTTAGCTATGTGCTTATATATATATTAAAAAAAATCAGCGCCAACAGCGAACACCAAAAACGAGAAATAGCCCTAGGCTCAATGACAAAATCGCTCAAAACTCAGGCTGGAATTGATAGATCAGGTTGCAGCTGGGTTCATGAGCAGCGTTTCACCGTCGTTTTAGCGATCGCAATAGTATCTCTCACAGGTGTAATGGGGCATAAATTGTACAACCAACCCCAACTGAAAGTGGGAACTCGCGCACCAGAGACAATTAAAGCACCCTACACTGCTATCATCGAAGATAAAAGAGAAACTGAAGCCCAGCGTAAAGCTGTCAGTAATAATTCTTTAACAGTTTTGATGATTGATGTAGGAGCCACTGAAAAAATCAATCAAAACTTGCAACAGCTTCTGGATTTGGGCAATGAAATTCGTACCACTGCCGGGTCTTTTCCTTTTTTTGACACTTCAATTTTATCTGTTTATATCCAACATTATCTTCGTTCTTGTTCTGCTTTGGAATGGCAAGCACTACTGGCAACTCTAGAAAATAACAGCAAACAAAAGTTAGGATTATTACTTCCAAAGCAGCTTCTTAGAGGCTTGCAGGAAAATTATTTCCACTCCCAATTGCCCACTCCCAACTCCCAATTCCCGACTCAAAAAACAGACTTTACTCAAGCAGTAGCAGAATTAGAAGCTTACCGCACCACGACTTCACAACAAAATTTGTCATCACTCATTGCCCAAATCTCCCAAGCACGCCAAGCATACGCCCAAGCCAGCGCTCAACTTCTACAGCCAGAGATTACAAACTCAGACAACTCGGAGATAGTTTATAGCGAAACTATGCTCCTAGACTTGCCAGATGATGAGTGGGCAAAAACACAAACGGGAATTCGCCAGAGTGCAGAACGGATGCTCACTCAAGGTATTCCCCACGGGCTACCACAAACCATTTTACGCAATGCAGTCAGTTTACAAGTACAAGGGTTTGTACCAAAAAATGCCGAACCATTGGCAACTAAACTGTTATTGGCTGTGCTGCAACCGAATTTGAAACAAGATGAAGAACAAACCAAACAACAAGCATTAAAGGCTGCTGCTGGGGTGACACCCGTGATGGTGCAAGTGCAGCAAGGTGAGGTGATTGTTACCAAAGGAAAGCTGATAACTGCTTGGCGCTTTGAGGTATTGGAGCATTATCAACTGATTCGCCGGGAGAACAACTGGCTGGAGTTGGCGAAGCTAGCAGGATTTGTGACGATCGCAATTGGCATTTTTGTCTGGGTTGAAAAACAAAATAAGTCCCAATTGCGGCAACGCGATCGCTTGTTGGTACTGCTGTTGACTCTGAGTACACCAGGTGTCATCGCAATGGGTATACAATATACGACTTGGAGCGGGGTTGGTTTGTTGTTGGGTAGCTTCTACGGCCGTACTTTGGGTATAACTGTTGTTGTACTGCTGTTGTTATTGCTACCCATCAGTATGGAAGTCAGCATAATCGGGCTTTTGGCTGGTGCAGCAGGAGGAATACTAGGCAGTTGCATAGCCCAAAGACTGCGATCGCGCGAGGAACTGGCACTATTAGGTATTGCCATAGCTTTTACTCAGGGCGGTATTTACCTGATTGCCAAGCTGATAGTTGGTGCGGCATTTGGAGCAGGCTGGTATCTTGTACTTCAAGAAGCAGGGTTATTTGCTCTATCTGGCTTAGTCTGGAGTATTGTAGCCTTGGGCTTGAGTCCTTACTTGGAACAACTATTTGATTTAGTTACCCCCATTCGCTTGGCAGAACTGGCTAATCCCAATCGCCCCTTGTTAAAACGACTCGCCACCCAAACCCCTGGAACCTTTCAACACACCCTATTTGTGTCTACCCTTGCCGAAGCTGCTGCCAAAAAATTGCAATGTAATGTGGAATTGGTTAGGGCTGGGACATTATATCATGATATTGGTAAAATGCACGACCCCCTCAGCTTTATTGAAAATCAAATGGGGGGGCCGAATAAACACGACACAGAAATTAATGACCCTTGGAAGAGTGCAGAAATTATTAAAAAGCACGTAACTGAAGGGTTAGTGATGGCACGGAAACACCATTTGCCTACAGCGATTCAAGCTTTTATTCCTGAACATCAGGGAACAATGGCGATCGCCTATTTTTATCACCAAGCACAGCAAATGGCACAGGCAGACCCTAGCATCACAGTAGACGAGGCCGATTTTCGCTACGATGGGCCGATTCCCCAATCGCGGGAAACAGCAATTGTGATGTTAGCAGACTCATGCGAAGCAGCGTTGCGATCGCTCAAAGACAGCACACCAGAACAAGCATTAACAATGCTGAATAATATTTTGCGTGCCCGATGGCAAGACAATCAAATGGTAGATTCTGGACTAACGCGGGATGAAATGACCGAAATTGCCCAAATTTTTGTCGAAGTTTGGCAGCAATTCCATCACAAACGCATTGCTTATCCCAAGTTGAAGCCTAAGGGTTAGGGATTGGGGACTGGGGACTGGGGACTAGGGATTGGGGACTAGGGACTGGGGACTAGGAAACAATTTAGTTGATACTTTAGTATTTCTTCTTAATCCCCAATACCCAATCCCCAATCCCTATTCCCCAATACTTCGTACTCCAGCCAAAATAAAATTAATTGCCTGTTGAGTATGCTGTTCAATCATTTCTGGACTCAGCAGTTGTAAATCTGGTCTAGTATGTTTGATGTTTTCGTAAGCGTTGAAGTATAAATTACAAACCCCAATAATATGCAGGGTGGTGAGAAATGGATCGAGTTGACGAAAACAATTTTCTGCCATGCCTCTTTCTAAAATTTTGATCAGATACGCAAAATTTTCTTGCCAATTCCCCTGTTTGAAATACTTTCCTTGATTTTGGTTGGCTTCTTGAAACCAAAGCATCCCCCGGTGCGGGTGTGCAGCTTCGTAAGCGATCGCTTCTTTGACCAGTATTTTTAAGGCTTCTTCTGGGGGGAACTGATCCAGATTTAGCTGTTTAAATCCTTCGTGCATTTCCACGGCAGGACGTTGCAAAACAGCTTGATATAGTCCTTCCTTGCTTTGGAAGTAGTAATAAATCATCGCTGTGGTGACACCTGCACCTTTAGCGATCGCCTCTGTCCGCGCCCCACTCAGTCCTCGTCTGGCAAACTCTGCTTCTGCTGCATCCAGAATCTGCTTTTTCGTTGCCTCTGCATCACGCACTTGACGCGGTTTGTTAAATGTAAGTTTTGATTGCGTTGAACGACCCACGGTTCTCCATCTGAATCACCAAAATATCTTAACTAAAAAATTGGTTAGTAGTTGACACGGAAGATAAAATTGATTAGATTAATAACTAACTAAAAAATTAGTTAGTTAATTGCCAACAGTCATCACTCAACAACTTAAATAGTTTAGAGGCAACATGAAACCAATTTTACCTGGTGCGCCTTGGTTGATTGCTCACAGATCAATGCTGGGAGTAAATAAACCGCATAAAATCACCCTGAATGGACAGGATTATGTTATTTGGCAAAACCAAAAAGGAGAATTATTTGCCATCGATAATATTTGTCCACATATGCAAGCACCTCTATCAGATGGTTGGATATGTAAAGACAGAGATACTATTGCATGTCCTTTTCATGCACTAGAATTTGATGGACAAGGTAGACTTTATCGAGAAAATAAAAAGGATACTCAACCAATTATCAAGCAATTAGAGCTAATAGTTAGCAATGATTGCATTTGGACATATGCCGGATTTGAGCCAAGATTACCCATTCCAGAATTGCATCAAAGAATAGTAGATGAATATGAATTTATCGGGGTGACTGGGGAAAAAAGTATTCAGGGTGACTTTTTGAGTAACATAATGGTTAACTATGACTATAACCACCAAAATGGTACTCATAAAGAACTGTTTAGAATCACCTCTTGTAATGTTACTTCCTTTGAACATCAAGGATATTATGCCACAGTCAAACAAGAAGTTAAAAGAGCTAAAAATACGCTAGGAGAAATTATTAAAAATCCTGCTATGGGAATTATTCCCAAAACTCTGAATAATATGCTTGAATATGCTTTTCCTTCAACTACAGTTGTATTTGCCGAATCACCTATTGGTAGTATTGCTCAAACTCACATTCTTTACCCTGAAACAGAAAACAGAACTAAAACATTTATTTTGTTTTATGCAAAAGCCATTAATCCTCTGATGAAATTGTTGTTTAAAAAATCATTTTTGTCAGCCGCAGCGACAATTATTGAACAGGATAGTACCATGATTGAAAGCTTATATCCCCGTGAAAAGCCAAAAATTAGGCTACCAAATGAAGAGATTATGTTCTATGCAGAAAAACTCTACCGCGATTGGTAATAGTAATTCGTAATTCGTAATTCGTAATTCGTAATTCGTAATTCGTAATTAACCTGAGTTTTTTCTTTTACAATCATTTTTCAAATTGGTATCAATTAAGATTCGCCATACTCCATACCGTTAGCCTCCGCATAACGATGCATAAATCGCATAAATCGCTGCCAATGTTCATCCTGCTCAATTTCAAATTTGCACTCCACCCGCTGTAGTTCATCACCTTCATCTCCTCCAAAAATGAATCGAGTAGAAGAAGGAGTGACATTAATTTCACCTTCTTCATCAGTTAATAGCATGGAATTCAAAGATGGTTTCGTGAAGCTATTAAATCCTGATAAAGCTTCTAATTGATTGAATATCATCAATACTATACGTTTATCAGTACGGACTTCACGTCGCAAACTGACATTACTTAGTTCTTCAAAAATGCCTGCAAAAAACTGAATTGAAGGGGTGGTAGATGTCATAAGTAAAGTTGCATATATACAGCAGTTTTCCTTGGGATGAAATACAAAAGCTACAGGTTTTGAGGTAGGAGGTAAGAGGTAGGAATTATTCTCTTATACCATTTCACGAAATTCTTGATAACAGTTCACTCCCTGTGCTTCCCCAGCTTCCCCTGCTCCCCTGCTCCTATCTTGGTGGATAATATTGTGGATTCATAACAGGCGATTGATAACCGGTTGCAGGCATAGTATTGGGTATGGGACTAGTTATAACTGGAGGCTGATAAATGTTCATAGGTACAGTAGTCGTGGTTCCGTTGGGTACGGGAGTATTGATTACTGGAGATTGATAATTAATTGGGGGCGCAGTTATTGTAGGATTGCTTGGTGTAACAGCAGTTTGGTTGAATTGTTGGTAAGCAGCCCTAGAAATTGAGCTAATTAGTTTTTCGGCGCGGGGGTCATTATTGGGACGTTGTACCATCACCGCAGCTATATAGCGCTTACCTGTGGGAGTATCAATTATACCTGTATCTGCCAGCATTGTGCCAATATCGCCCGTTTTGTGGTATATTCTTGCGCCTGCCCCCAAACCAGATGGCAGGAGGTTGTCTCTTGCTGTGCGACGCATAATATCTAGCATCAGATCGCGCGATCGCATACTCACGAAATTTCCTTGATTTAGCATAGCCATCAAATTGGCTAATTCTCTGGGGCTAGTGGTGTTTGTCCCTTGTAAATCTGGAAGCTGATTGCGAATCACTGTGGTTGTCAATCCCCAACTGCGGAAGCGCTGATTCAGGGCATCCATACCTCCTAGCCTGGCAATCAGCATATTTGTTGCCGTGTTATCGCTGATTGTAATCATTTTAGTGGCAACTTCCAGGGCATTGTACTGGGTGCCCACTGGTTTGTATTGCATTTGTCCAGAACCACCAGCTACCATATCTTGTTGCATGGTGAGCATTTCATCCAGTCGAATTTTCCCGGCATCGACTTCTTGGAAAAAGGCAACCAGAATTGGTACTTTAATTGTGCTAGCAGCAGGAAAACTAGCAGTACTATTCACATCTACGTAACTGCCTGTATCTAAATCGACTAAGAAAACTCCTGGTGAGAGATTTGGGTTTGCTGCCACCAAATTCTGCACAGCATCTTTTAAAGGAGTAATTTCTTGGGATAAGTATAAACTTGTACCTGCAACTAAAGCACTGGGGGTCGGTTGTGGCTGGGCTTGACCAACCTTATTAGTATTAGATTGGGCTGAAGGTACCACAGTCATGCGACTAGCAGGGTCTAAGACTGACAACAGTGTACCGACAATGGCCCCCATGCCAACTCCGACAATCAATAACCTCAAAGCATACAACAAAGTTCTGGCCATGGGCTTTAACCGCGTCTTGCGTGACACTCGTCTGGCTATCTTTTGCACTGGCTGCTTTTGCACTCGCACTGTCTTCAACTGTACAGTGTTGTTTGAGGGAGGAATCTTGCCCTTGACATGAGGGATTGGTTTGACTGCTGTTGGCATCATGACGCCTGCTTTTGACTTGCGGGCGCCAGCACCAACTGGGGGAGGGGTAACAACATGATTATTTACCCGCACCAGCGCTGTTTCCCCTGCGGGAGTTCGCTGGGGCTGTTTGGGTTTGGCTTTTTTGCGTTCTACTTTTTGGACTTTAGGCGATCGCTGGCGGCGGTTTGGGGGTTGACGCCGCGAGAAAGCTGTTAGTTTGTCACCCGATTCTGACACTACTACTCCTTGTGACCCACTTGACTTTTTCCTTGCAGACTCCCGACCCAATACTCACTCCTGAAGCAGCTTGATGCGGAAATCACTTTTTGCTACTCGGTAGCCGTTTCGTGTTTAGTTTAAGCCATATTATCTGGTTTGGGGAGATGATTGCGTAAATATTAAAATTTGGGGAATGGGGACTGGGTAATGGGTAATGGGTAATGGGTACTGGGGACTAGGGACTGGGGACTGGGTAATAAATTCTTCTCAATACCCCATGCCCCATGCCCCATGCCCAATGCCCTTTATTCATTATTATGATTGCTTAATGCCCATTCTACTTGGCGTAAAATTCCTCGTAGCATTGCTACTTCTGTTGTTTGCAGGTGGGCGCGATTATACAGTTGGCGGAATTTTTCCATGCGACTGGCTGCGGTATGGGGATACAGATAACCAATTTGCAATAGTAGTGATTCTAATTGCTGATAGTATACTTCCACAAGTTCTAAAGGTGCGTATTCAATTTCACTTGGGGTTGGTGTTTGGGGTGGTATACATTGGGCGAGTTCGTAGCAACATAAAGCTACAGCTGTAGCCAAATTCAGGGATGGATAATTTTGATTTGTGGGAATACGGACAAACCGCTGGGCATAATTTAATTCTTCATTACTTAATCCCCGGTCTTCCCTACCAAAAATCAAGGCTGCGGGTTGACCTGGTGATTCTAGTAACCAAGGTAGTGCTGTGCGGGGATTTTCTAAGGGTATTTGCCAATCATGCATACGCCCAGTTGTGGCGATCGCTCGAATACATCCCTGCAAGGCAGCTGGTAATCTATCTACTATGACCGCAGATTCTAAAACGTCTTTGGCGTGGACTGCCATTTTCATCGCTTCCGCTGATAGCGGGTCGCATTGGGGGTTGACTAATATTAGTTGATGTAGCCCGAAATTTTTCATTGCCCGTGCGATCGCACCCACGTTGAGAGGGCCAGCTGGTTCCACCAAGACAATTCTTACCCCAGCCAATCCCATTATTCGCCTCCCTATATGCCCCTTGATATTCATAAAGCCAGCAGTCGGATTTGAACCGACGACCTTCCGATTACAAGTCGGATGCACTACCACTGTGCTATGCTGGCAAGCTTGGTGATGACTCTCAAACACCAACCGATTTCTTATTGTACCACAAATAAGTGATTTGTCTAGCAATTACTAAATTTATTTGATTGGGGTATGCACCTAAACACCTTGGGGTAGTTTCGTCTTGTGCATGAGAAATGTGACGAAAGCGAAAAATCCATGATTTGAATCACAAAGAAAGTTGATAAATTAATATGCATAGCAAAAGCTAATTCCATAGGACTTACGCAACCCTACACCCGATTTGATACTTGGAAAATCAGGGTTTTGGCTGTTGTTTGCGTGAGTCCTGTTCAATTTCTGGACGAAAAACAGAAATAGATAATCGTTCATCATACATCACAAGCATGGCAGCATTAAGCGGACGAGATTTTTTGAGTTTGGCTGACCTCAGTCCAACGGAATTACAAGAACTCCTGCAATTGGCGACGCAATTGAAATCACAACAGTTGCAGTTGCGGTGTAACAAGGTGCTGGGTTTGTTGTTCTCTAAAGCTTCAACTCGCACAAGAGTTAGTTTTACTGTGGCGATGTACCAACTGGGTGGACAGGTAATTGACCTCAACCCCAATGTCACCCAAGTCAGTCGCGGGGAACCTGTACAGGATACAGCAAGGGTGTTGGATCGATATTTGGATATTTTGGCAATTCGGACTTTTGCACAGCAGGAGTTAGAAATTTTTGCTGACTATGCCAAAATTCCTGTAATTAATGCGCTGACCGATTTAGAACATCCTTGTCAGGTATTGGCTGATTTATTGACGATTCAAGAAAGTTTTGGCACTCTTGCTGGCTTAAGTTTGACCTATGTGGGCGATGGTAATAATGTTGCCAATTCTCTCATGCTGGGCTGTGCTTTGGTGGGAATGAATGTTAAGATTGCCACGCCTAGTGGATATGAGCCAAATGCTAGCATTGTCGAACAAGCACGCGCGATCGCTAATAATAAAACTGACGTAATTCTCACCCATGACCCAGAATTAGCAGCTAAGGAAGCTCATGTACTCTACACCGATGTTTGGGCAAGTATGGGACAAGAAACAGAAGCAGACGATCGCTTGCCAATTTTTCAACCTTATCAAATTTCGGAATCTTTATTAAGTCTTGCCGAACCAGAGGCAATTGTTTTACACTGCTTACCAGCACATCGTGGCGAAGAAATTACTGAAGCTGTCATTGAAGGTTCTCAATCACGAGTTTGGGAACAAGCAGAAAATCGCTTGCACGCCCAAAAAGCTTTACTGGCGAGCATTTTAGGCGCTCAATGAAGCCTAAAAGCTAAAGTTTACAGGATAAAGTAAAATTAAATTTCTCACTTTATCCTTGAGACTTCTAATTTTTATCTTGTTATGGGAGTTTTTTTGTAGTACTAATGTTCTAGAGACATTTATAATTATCTCCCGACAAATTTATGGAACGATTAACGGAAGCTCAAAAAGAACTTTATGAATGGTTGGCAGAATATATTAGAATGCATCAGCATTCACCTTCCATTCGGCAGATGATGCAAGCGATGAACTTAAAGTCACCCGCGCCAATTCAAAGTCGTTTAGAACATTTACGCACGAAAGGATATATTGAATGGACGGAAGGTAAAGCGCGGACTATACGCATTTTACGTGGTACAAAACAAGGTGTACCAATTTTAGGCACAATTGCGGCTGGTGGTTTAATAGAACCATTTACCGATGCAGTAGATCATTTAGACTTTTCTAATTTCTCATTACCTCCCCAAAGCTTCGCGTTGCGGGTAGCTGGCGATAGCATGATTGAAGATTTAATTGCGGATGGAGATTTAGTATTTCTGCGTCCAGTACCAGAACCGGAACATCTGAAAAATGGTACCATCGTCGCCGCGAGAGTTGATGGCTACGGTACAACTTTAAAACGTTTTTATCGCCAAAGCGATCGCGTCATTCTCAAACCAGCAAACCCCAAATACAACCCCATTGAAGTCCCAGCTATGCAAGTGCAAGTACAAGGTTCCCTTATTGGCGTTTGGCGTGGGTACAATTGAGTGCTGAGTCTTGAGTGCTGAGTGCTGAGTTTTGAATTAATAACTCCCTATTCCCTACTCCCTACTCCCTACTCCCTACTCTTTATTAGGGTTCATCGCCATTGTTTGTAACATTTTATGTACTTGACGCGAAATCCAGTGCAACAACTGCCCTCTTTTCGCCTGCGATTACCAATTGTAGGGGAAAGTAAGGGCAGGTATGAAACTCGGCAACCATTACCAGGATGTCCAAGATTACCTTTATCTCTGCAATTGCGGCAATATCAGCAACAAGCTATTGCTAACTGGTTTGCGAATAATGGCAGAGGTACGTTAAAAATGGCTACTGGTAGTGGTAAAACGATCACAGCACTAGCGATCGCTTGTGAATTATATCAGCAGATTAATTTACAGGTATTGTTAGTGGTGTGTCCCTACCGCCATTTGGTGACGCAATGGGCGCGAGAATGTGAAAAATTTAACTTACAACCGATTTTAGCTTTCGATAATTTCCGCACTTGGCAAAGTCAACTTTCCACACAAATTTATAATCTACGTTCTGGTTCGCAGCAGTTTGTCACGGTAATTACCACCAACTCCACATTAATTGGAGAAGGGTTTCAGTCTCAACTTAAATATTTTCCTGCCAAGACTTTAATTATTGGGGATGAAGCCCATAATTTGGGTGCGCCTAAGTTAGAAGAAAGTTTACCAAGGCGCTGCGGTTTGCGACTGGCTTTATCTGCCACACCAGAAAGGTATTTTGATGATGGGGGGACGCAATCTTTATTTGATTATTTTGGCCCAGTTCTGCAACCAGAGTTTACCTTAAGTCATGCGATCGCTTGTGGGGCTTTGGTACATTATCTGTATTATCCAATACTCGTAGAATTAACTGAAGCCGAAAGCATTGCTTATTTAAAATTAACAAAAAGAATCGGGCGATCGCTGCTATATCGAGAACGAGAAAATGGAGAATCGGGAAACTTTGAAGACAATGAAGATTTAAAGCCTTTGTTAATGCAAAGGGCGAGGTTAATTGGTGCAGCCGAAAATAAATTAATTGCTTTGCGAGATTTAATGGCAACTCGCAAAGATACAACACATACACTTTTTTATTGTAGTGATGGTTCCCAAGAAGTTGGGCAACGTTCATCGCTGCGTCAACTCAAAGCTGTTGCGAAAATTTTAGGAGGAGAACTAGGGTATAAAGTTAGTACATATACAGCCCAAACACCTTTACAAGAAAGAGAAATTTTACGCCGTCAATTTGAAAGTGGCGAATTACAAGGTTTGGTGGCAATTCGCTGTTTAGATGAAGGAGTCGATATTCCAGCAATTCAAACAGCAGTGATTTTATCAAGTTCTGGTAATCCTCGTCAATTTATCCAGCGACGCGGGCGAGTTTTACGCCCTCATCCAGGTAAAGAACGCGCCACCATATTTGATATGATAGTCTTGCCACCAGATTTAGATCGAGAAACCATAGAAGTAGAGCGTAACTTATTAAGAAAAGAATTGCGTCGCTTTGTCGAATTTGCTGATTTAGCAGATAACGCCGGCGAAGCCAGAATGAAATTGCTCGATTTACAAAAGCGCTATGGATTGTTAGATATTTGAATTGGGGAATGGGGAATGGGGAACTCGGGGCCCCCTCTGGGGATAAGGGGCAATGGGGAATGAGGAATTGGGACTTTTATAGCAATCCTATTCCCATCCCAGCATAAGATCACCTATAATCTCTCTAGCTCTGTGTTACGGGCAGTTTGCTCAAGTCGGGAAACCCGCCCACGCAACTGCCCTCCTCTGCGCCTCTGTGGTTCGTAAAAAAAAATAGATATTTTTACACCGGGATAGGAGTAAACATTTGCTTTGGTCATAATTCATCTGTCAACTATTTTGTAAAGATTTTTCTAAAAATTGACATCAGAACATCAGATATGGGAAGATACTTAAGTATCAGATTAAACCATATTATAATGGGATGTTTGCAAAATTTTTAAAGCGACAAACACCCCATTATGAAGAAAATTTTGAACATAATTACAATATATCAGTAAATATTCTAAAAATAAAGCTTTTTGTCAAAAAAATTTGAAATTTATTTTTCTAAATTTGCAGAAAATCAAAATACTGGAAATAGTAGCTTTACCGATGTAAAGGCAGGAATAGAGACGGTTAGAATAGAAAAAAAGCTATTTAAAAACCAAGATGTCACAAGAGGCGAATATCGATGATGTTCAAGAGCCAATTACCTGCGCTCCGCCGGAAGTGCGACAAATTATCGAGCGGGTATGGCATCTAGAAAAAAGCAGACTAGATAAAAAAAGTCTCAGCCATATTAATGATGACATTTTGGCAATTGTGAAGGAAGCAGTGCGATGAAGCTGACTGCAATCAAGCTGTGCAACTTTCGCTCTTTTTATGGTAAGACACCAGAGATCATCCTGGCAGGGGGAGATGATCACAACACCACGATTATTCATGGCAATAATGGCTCTGGTAAAACCAGTTTACTCAATGCCTTCACTTGGGTATTATATGAGAAATTTACTGCCGCCTTTGCATCCACAGAACAGTTAGTAAATAAAAGAGCGATCGCAGAAGCCAAAACCGGACAAACTGTAGAATGTTGGGTAGAAATCAGTTGGGAACATGAAGGCAAACGCTACAATGTGAAACGCCAATGTCGAGTTTATAAAAACGAAATTGACTTCGACATTGGCAAGACAGAATTATTGATGCAGGTAGCTGGGGATGATGGCAGATGGTATTTTCCTCTCCAGCAACCAGAAGAAATCATTGGACAAATTTTACCTGCAAGTTTACATCAATATTTTTTCTTTGACGGCGAACGGATTGAAGAGATAGTTCGTTCTGATAAAAAATCTGAAATTGCAGAAGCCACAAAGATTTTCTTGGGTGTGGAGGTAATTAACCGTTCTATCAGACATTTGGGAGAAGCCAAAAAAAGCTTAGAAAATGAGTTAAAAGCTATCGGTGATTCGGAAACTAAACAGCTTTTGAGACAACAGGAAAAGATAGAACGTGACATAGAACGCATCACCAAGCGCCAAACGGAAATTCACCAAGAATTAGAATATCAACAAACTTTTAAAAAAGAGACAAGTAACCGTTTGCGAGAACTCAGCGCCGCCAAGGAACTGCAAGAAAGAAGGCAAGAATTAGAAAAGCAGAAACTATCTAATCAAGAAAGTCTGCGACAAACAAAGGAAGCGCTAAAAAAAATCATTTCCGCAAGAGGTTACACCGTATTACTTTCAGAAACGACAGCGCAGTTTCGAGAGATTATCAATAATTTAAAACAGCAAGGGGAATTAACCTCTGGCATTTCACGGGAATTTGTCAATGAATTACTGAAATCTAAACGCTGTATTTGTGGTGCAGAATTAAACGCAGCAAGTCATGCCCACACCAATGTGCAAATCTGGTTAGATAGGGCAGGTTCTTCAGCGGTAGAAGAAACAGCAATTCGCATGAGTGCCCAAGTAGATGAAATTGATAAACAAGCAAATACCTTTTGGGAAGAAGTTGACAGAGAACAAGCTAGAATTAATCAGTTACGCCAAACAATATCCCAAGTTGAAGGCGAATTAGATAACATTCAAGAACGCTTGCGAAAAGATGCCAATGAAGAAATTAGCAGTTTGCAAAAACGGTTAGATGAAATCGAAGGTAAAATCGATGAATTAAACCGGGAACAAGGTGCAAATCAGCAACAAATCGCTAACTTCCAAGCTGAAATAGATGCCTTAAGTAAACAAATTGCTAAACAGAAACTCAATGAAGATAGGCAAGCATTAGCACAACGACGGATTAACGCTACCCAAGATGCTATTGAAAGGTTAACAGAAGTCAGAAACCGTCAAGAAAAGCAGTTTCGCATCCAACTAGAAAAGCGTGTGCAAGAGATTTTTACCGATATTTCTTTCACACCATACATTCCGAAAATTAGTGAAAAATATGAATTGACTTTAGTAGAAAATACAGCAGGTGTAGAAGCATCTGTTGCAGCTTCCACAGGTGAAAATCAAATTCTCAGTTTATCTTTTATTGCTAGTATCATTGATAGAGTCCGGGAATGGAGTGAAAAGCGTAAAATGCTGATGCTTCCCGATAGCAGCAACTTTCCAATTGTGATGGATTCACCATTTGGTAGTTTGGATGAAATTTATCGCCGTCAAATTGCTAAGACCATTCCTAAATTGGCGAATCAGTTAATTGTGTTGGTAACTAAGACTCAATGGCGGGGTGAAGTTGCACAGGAAATGAGTGAGAGAATTGGTAGGGAATATGTGCTGACTTATTATTCTTCTAAGCCTGATTGTGAGCAGGATTATATTGAGTTAGGCAAAGAAAGATATCCTTTGGTTAGGCAAAGTCCCAATGAGTTTGAGTATACGGAAATTGTCGAGGTGGAACGTAATGGGTAATTAACGTAGACGCGTAGCGGCTTGCCGCAGGCTACCGCAGAGGCGCAGAGGGTGCAGAGAGGGAAGAGATTGTTAATCTATATCAACAGTTATCACTCAACAACCCAGACGCGAAATTTCAAAAAACATGTAGGATTCCTATATTTAATTCAGGGTGTTCAGTAAAATGGAAGTTCCATCAGTTCCCAACACAGGCAGAATTCTTGATTATTGGCTTGGTGGTTCTCATCACTTTCCTATTGATATTGAAGCTGCTAAAGTTTTTGAGCAAGTATATCCTCAATCTCCAAATGTTTTTCGCACGCTTAGACAATACATTGGGCGTGTAACGCGTTACATTGAATCACAAGGAATCAACCAGTTTATTGTTTTCGGTTCAGGATTACCAACTTGTGGCAATGTCCATGAAGTTGTGCCGCAAGCGAAGGTATTATATACGGATATTGATCAAGACAATATTAAACTAGGTCAGCAACTTTTAGCCAATCATTCTAATGTTAATTATACATTTTGTGATGCTACAAATCTGGATAGCCTTGACCAATCTGTGGTGACTCAGACTTTAGGAACATTAGGACGTTTAGGTGTAGTTTTTGTAGGTGTCGCAGCTTTTATTCCTGATGAAATATTAACTGAGGTACTTGATAAACTTTATGATTGGACACCTGCAGGAACTATCTTAGCATTAGATTTCGATGGTGAAGCTGGGGCAGAATATCCTCAATTACTAGAATTATTGGACTCATTTGGCGCACATTTGTATATGCGGAATCCTACCACGATTAAACCGCTACTAGGACGTTGGCAATTAACTGCGCCAGGTATTTTACCAGTTGCAGCTTGGCAAGCCGAACTATCAACACCAGTGTTGAAAACCAGTGAACCAGTTTTTATGTACGGTTGCGTTGTTTATAAATAAAGGGGAATTGTGATTTTTTTTACTGGGGAAGGGAGCGATCGCTCTATTCTTCGGTTAAGATAGCAACAACGTAGATATCAACATCATGGCTGAAACTGGTAGAATCAGGGTTGCTAAAGATAAAGCAGATTTAGTCAAAGCTTTAACATCCTCAGATGGCGGAACTGGGCCTTTCCAAACCTTCGCTGATGTGATTGTGTTTGCAGCTGCTTTAGGTGCAAAACATCAAAAGCGAGTACCTCTAGGAGAAATTTCTAAAAGAGAACCATCTCCAATTAGATTAGAATATTTTGCTTCAGTAGGAAATGATATAGTAATCAAATTACTGGGAATGACTGAAACTCAGGATATAAAAATATTATCTCTAAATGAAGATGAATACGATACTCAACGCAACCAGATTTTTGAAGAGTATGCTAACGGTGGACTAGAAATATTACAAAATGAGTTGCGTGGAGCAGTAGATTATTCAGAGCGAATTTTATTATTTCTCAGTTATGAACGTATGAATGAAGAAAAACAAGATGAGGAATTTGATTTGACTAAATTCCTCTCTTAAAATACCCGCAAAGCAAAACAATAACTTAAATCCATCCAAGTTTAATTTTTACCATCTTCACTGCATCTGTAACAGCGTTTGCAGCGGTAGATAGTTTGTAAGGTTTATCTGGATTTTTTGGTTTCGGATCTATCCTAACTATATTATCTTTCCAAAGTGAGTTTTCTCTTGACCAATCAATCTGTGAAAGTTGCGATACTTTCTCTTCATTAAAATAATTTTCTTCTTGAGTACAGTACAATAAACGTCCTAAAACTTCCAGCCCAACACTTACGCCTAAAATACAGTCATCTTTAAATGCTGCTACTTCATCCTCTGTTAATTCTTCAGGACTTGTATCAAAAATGTATTCTGTATTGCTACATTCTGAGAAAAATCTATTCAGACAAATAACCAAAGCATCAGATGCTTGATAAACTTCATAATCTCGAAGCTGATCACTTGGATTTCCAGTAAAAGCACAACTGACAAATCTAGCTATATAGTTAGTTGTATAAATCAGCTTTTGTTTAGTTGCTGGAGTTGATTTAATCTTTTCTGTTTTACCTTGAAACATTGGCACTCTTTGTATTAATTCTTTAGTAATGCCAACTCGACCAGAAAACTCACCGAATGATAACAACAAAGATTTATCTAATTGCCTTGTTTGAGCCATGTCTCTAAAATCTGTCTGACATTGGCGAAAATCACCTTCTAAAACTAATGTAATTGGAAAATCATCATCACTAATTAAATTGCTGTCAGCACTTTCTATCAATCCATGAATAGCACGTTTACGATGCTGTCCATCAGTGATATCTAATTTAACTCCTCGACGAATGACAACTAAACAAATACCTCTACCGAATTCCAGAATTGTTATATCTTTTGGGTCTACATTTGCAGTCAGAGTTCCTACAATCCAAGGTTTTCCCTTTTTGGCACGCTCAACAATATATTGTTTAATTTCCTCCGCATGACCTTTTACCTCTGGGCGATTTTTACCGGAATCAGGATCATTACCTTCAGATGGTTTCGCTTGCAGAAGACCAGAAAAATCACTCGCAGGCACATTGATTTGTAGCATAGTCCGCTTACCATGCCTAAAAATTAGTCCAGGATAGCACCGCTCACGGTGATATTTGGAAAAAAAAGGTTCAATAAAGGCACTAAACTTAGCTTTATCTTCTGGTGGAATGGTATTAGCACTATCCTGGTTTGTCTGATCCATAAAAATGAGTGTATCATTTGAGTCGCGTAGCCAACATATTATGCTGAGCTTAAGCGTTTTGAAATCAGTAAAAACCGCACTGAAAATATGTTATTGAACCTGCGAATTATATAATCGATGGCAGTCCTACTTGCTTCGGTTCAACAAAATTACCATCAAAACCTATTGTTTTATTTTCTACAGTCCTAGCATTAGCTAAAGCCTTGCGAAGTTCAGCACGTTCCATCTGATCCTGAATTCCACCCAGAATATAAATTAGTAACTTCGCTGCTAAATCTCGTCCCGCAACCTGCACCCGTTTCTTATTTGGATCATACAAAACACCATACCAAAGAGATTGTGGATACTCCATCCCACTAAAACCGCCTTGTTGGTCGAATTTCCGCAACTTCTTAACAATATCTCCTAACGAAAAACCTTTTTTAAAAACTAATATTCCCAAAGCTTGGGCTATTGCGACTTGACCAACAGGACGGAACAGCATATTTCCTTCACCCCCTTCTTTTTCAAAACTGAAGCGTCGTAAAGGTGGTGTATCTTCTTCTTCCAGCAGCTTATAACTAGGAAGACTCGCCAAACCATCAAATAGTTGTTTAAATTCCTTAATTCCCTGTTCAAGTTCCTCATCTTCTGGTCGCATAGGAATTAAACCTTTTTCTAAAGGTTTCCAATGAGGAAATTTTTGCCCTAAATATCGTTCAGACATATCATGGAGGGCTTGCAGCGTTGTTAAAACTGTAGAATTCGCTGCTACCGTCGCACTATTCCAATTAATGCGAGGGTTGCGGCCCTGGCGTTGTTCTAAAAGTGGATGAGTAACTGCTATTTTTCTCGCAACAATTGAAAAACCATCATCTTCATTTAGCTGTGCTAACTGACCTTTAGTTAAAGGTGCAGCCATTAAGTTGACATGCACAAAGATGGATCTTACCCTTCGCCTCGCCTGAGTACGAGTTTCCCCAGCCGCAACCGCACAAATAAACTCAATACCAATCTTTTCTTTAGGCAAGTTTTGCAAATAATCCAAGTCTACTTGGTACTGTTCTATCAAATCATCTACAGTAATAAAACTTTCGTCAGCAGTTTTATCTTTTTTATAACGCTGAAGTTTGCGAGTTTTTATTAACTCTATTAACCCCTGCACACCCATTAATCGATGTTGACCATCTAATGCATAAATGGTTACATCCTCTTCAGAAACATTCAATAGACCAACCTTACCATCTGCATCTAAAGGCGTAAAATCGGTAGTAGATTTTTTGGCGCGTCCCTCACTATCCCACTCACCAGCTTTGAGATTATCTACCCACGGTTGATTAATAACCACCAGAACCGGGGGAAACTTATGATTTGTCCGCGCTGCTAAATACTGTACTAGAGGTGCTTGACGTGACCAATCAAGGGGACGCTGCTGAATTTCATCAATGCTATCAGCATCAATTTCGATGTTATCAGTCTCTGGATTGTACTTTTTCTGAAGCAACGGTAACCCAGAGGCGAAGTGAACACGACCTGCAAACCATTCCAAAGTTACGGAGCCAACATAAGCCTCAGTACCACCCATCTCTGTTTTTTGAACCAGAATCTGATCCTTTCTTTGCAGGAACTTCTCTAGTAGTAAAGCAAGTACCTGTTTATCCTTGGTTTCCCGTTCTAGATACTCTTTTGCAATGTCAGCAGTTGGATCAAATGTACTATCTCTCATAACAGTTTTTAAAAACTAGGTGGTATACTAAGCTTAATTTTCTAGAAATGCGGGAATATTTGGACAAGTTTTTAAAAACTTTAATTAAGTACAATCCGCTTACAGAGGTTTAGCTGTGAAGTGGTGAATTATATTCCCCAGATTTTAGATATGAGGTAACGCCCGTGTTTTCAGAGGTAGGGAGAAATGACTACAGCACAACAACCAGAAAATAAAGGTCAGCAAACGCGTACTGTAGCAGATTTAGTGGAAGATATACAAGCTCTTACTACCGAAATACAAGAATTGTATTGCTTAGACCAAATACCTTGGGTTGTGGGCTACTCAGGTGGTAAAGATAGCACAGCGACTTTGCAGCTTGTCTGGAATGCGATCGCAGGACTTCCACCTGAGAAAAGAACCAAAACGATCTACGTTATTACCACAGACACACTGGTAGAAAATCCTATTGTCGCTGCGTGGGTACGCAATTCTCTAAAACAGATGAAATCTGAAGCCCAAGCCCAAGGATTACCATTTGAACCCCATCTGTTACAGCCAGAACCTAAAGAGACATTTTGGGTAGGTTTAATTGGTAAAGGGTACCCAGCACCAAGAGGAAAATTTCGCTGGTGTACAGAACGTCTCAAAATTAATCCCTCTAATCGCTTTATTCGTGACGTTATCCGAGCCAGTGGGGAAGCCATTGTTGTATTGGGTACTCGTAAGGCTGAAAGTACAAAACGCGCTCTTCGGATGAAAAAATTTGAAGCCAAGAGGGTACGCGATCGCCTCAGCCCTAACATGAATTTACCCAACTCTCTAGTTTATAGTCCTATTGAAGACTGGCAAAATGATGAAGTTTGGATTTATTTAATGCAGTGGCAAAATCCTTGGGGATACAGCAATAAAGATTTATTCGCTATGTATAGAGGTGCTTCTGCTGATAATGAATGTCCTTTAGTTGTTGATACATCTACTCCTAGTTGTGGTAGCTCTCGTTTTGGTTGCTGGGTTTGTACATTAGTTAGTCAGGATAAATCACTGGCAGCTATGATTCAAAATGACGAAGAAAAAGAATGGATGCAACCTCTACTTGATTTACGTAAAGAATTGGATGCTGAAGAAAACCGTGAGAGACGGGATTTTCGACGTAGAAATGGTGATGTCCAGCTGTATGAGCGTAACTTAGAGGGTGAAATATCTGTTGAGCCTATTCCAGGCCCATATCTTAAAGAAGCGCGAGAAGACTGGTTAAGGAAGCTACTTACAGTTGAAAAACAAATTCGACAAACTGCACCAGAAAATATGCGCGATATTACCCTAATCACTCCTGAAGAACTGAGTGAAATTCGCCGCATCTGGCTAGAAGAAAGACATGAATTTGATGATAGTTTACCCCGCATTTATCAAGAAGTGACTGGAGAAGAATTTAAAGATACCCGTCCTGGTGCTGGCTATAGTTTACTGGGTAGCGATGAATGGACTGTACTAGAAGAAATTTGCGAAGATGATCCAATGCACTTGGAATTGATGGCTAAATTATTAGACACAGAACGCCAGTATCGAAAAATGGCTCGTCGTGTCGGAATATACGACACTCTAGAGAATTGTTTTAAGACGAGTTCGCGTTCTCCAGAGGAAGCGATTAAAAATGCTCACTTGAAACGCGATTTAAAAACAGCGATTGATCAAGGTGATGTAAAAAAAGTCAAGCAGCTAACTTTGGGGGATGCTGTAGATGAAGGTAACAATGAAAGTGGTAAACAATCTAATTGGGCAAGTATCAAGTTCAAAAGTAATTCGTAATTCGTAATTCGTAATTCGTAATTCGTAATTCGTAATTCGTAATTCGTAATTCGTAATTCGTAATTCGTAATTACTGTTTGGTTACGTCGTGTTGTACTAGGTTTTTTTATCGTCTTCATCGGAATCTTCCAAATACAGCCTGATAAATTCTTCCGCCGCTGCTGAATTAATTTTCTTCAGTGCATTGCGAATTTCTAGAACCGCCTCGGCTACGGGATCTGTCATCTCGTTAACCCAGCGGTGTACATTGGGACGACCGGTTCCCATCGTCACAGCTAACTTGTTTTGGCTGATGCCATAGATTTCTAACACCTGTTTAAGCGCTTTGCCTGCTTTTCCCATGCCTTTGATTGTGTCAAAGGCTTATAACCGAGTAAATGTTCTGTATATGTAACAAACAGTGTAAGATAGTATTGTTACTTTTAAGTAACAGAACTTTTTGTTAAAAAATTAAGTAATCCTCAATGACTACAAGCTTTTTGGTTAATGCCTTTCCAACCCCCACACCGTCAATTTCTTCCAGCACCCCCGCAGAAATAACATCAAGCAGAGAACCTGTGAGAGTGGTAATTTTTGGTTCTAAAACAGGTGTCAATAGCACAATTCTCACCTTGTACAAACTCGGTTTTGCCCAAGTTAACGAATGGAGTCCTCTATTACCTAGTTCCAACCCTGGCGAATTCATGAGTATATTAGTACGGTACATTTTGAGGGCTTGACTATTATTCAGGTAGTAGAAAATATGATAGGGTGGGCAATGCACACCCTATAAAAAATACTTAAACCCTAAAATTACGAATTACGAATTACGAATTAATTAAATGATATTTCTTGAATTAGTACTACAAAACTTTGGCCCTTACTGTGGTCGTCAAGTTATTAACCTTGACCCCAAAATCGATGAAGAAAACTCTTGTCCAATCATCCTCTTAGGCGGGATGAATGGTGGGGGAAAAACTACCCTCATGGATGCTATTCGTCTTGCACTTTATGGACAACGCGCCCAATGTTCTACGCGCAACAATTTGAGTTATAGCGATTTCCTCACACAATGCGTTAACAGCTATGCTGATCCAACAGAAAAAACACGTCTTGAATTGGTTTTTGAACACATTGAAAACGACAAGCCAGTAAAATACCGTGTTGTGCGGACTTGGGAAAAAAATCCTAAAGACGGTAAAGACCACTTGGGAATTTTAGATGCTCAAGAATGGCTGGACACAGCTTTAGTTAATATTTGGGATGAGTATATTGAAAATCTCCTTCCATTAGGAATCTCTAATTTATTTCTCTTTGATGGAGAACAGGTTAAAGAACTGGCAGAACAAGAAGTACCTCCACCAATTTTAGTAGATGCTATTCGCGGACTTTTGGGTTTAGAATTAGCGGAACGTTTAGCAGTTGATATCGAAATTTTAGTCAACCGCAAACGCAAAGAACTGGCTGATAGTAAGGATTTAGCAGATTTAGAGGAAATTGAAGAAAAACTCAAACAGCAACAGAATGAATATGAAATTACTCATAACCAGTTAGAAGAATTAAAAATAGAATTACAAAAAGCTGAACAAGAAAAACAAGAAAAATTTGATAAATTTGTTTCCGAAGGTGGTAAAATTGCAGGAGAACGCAATCAATTAGAATTACAGCAAAAGCAAAAGACTGCTGAAGTAGAACAAGCACGTCAGGGAATGTGCGAATTAGCAGCAGACATTTTACCCTTAGCTTTGATTGAAAATTTACTTACTCAAGTGCAAAGACAGGGAGAAACAGAGTTTCGCATTCAACAGGCACAAGTAGCAAGTGATTTATTGTTTGAGCGAGATCAACGTCTACTCAAGTGGATTAGTCAAGTAGGTATTTCCGAAGAACAAGTAGAAAAAATTAAAGTCTTCTTAGCACAAGATGAAGAGACATTACGAGCAAGTTTTATCCAAGCGGAAGAATCTTGGTTATTAGCTGATGCTGAAACTTTGAGCCAATTGGGTAATGTTTTCTATTATTTACATAATTTTAAAAATATTGCCAAGCAGCAAATAAATATTCTCAAAAATAAAGAAGAAGAAATTGACACGCTAGAAAGACAAATTCAAACAGCAGCCGAACCAGAAGCTTATAGACAATTAGTAGGTGCATTAGAAGCAGCACAAAATAAAGTTGCTGAAATTAAAGCTACTAGCGAAGTTGCTAAACGTCGCTGTGATGAATTAGATGCTGAGATTAAAAATATTAAGAAGGACTTACAAGAATATACTAAGCAAAATCTTGACCGCAAAAACTACGAACATATTATTGCGTCTGCTGGTAAAGTTCAAAATACACTAAAGATTTTTCGGGAAAAATTAACCCTGAGAAAACTGAACAAACTAGAAATCGATGTTACAGAGTGCTTCCGTTATCTGCTGCACAAATCTGATTTAGTGCATCGCATCGCCATTGACACCAATACCTTCAGCCTTTCCCTTTATGACTTAAACGGTCAACTCGTTCCCAAACATCGCCTCTCAGCCGGTGAAAAACAACTATTAGCGATCGCTTTCCTTTGGGGTTTAGCCAGAGTCTCTGGACGCCGCCTACCAGTAGCAATAGACACACCACTAGGCAGACTCGACTCCTCCCACCGCAGCAACTTAGTTGAACGCTACTTTCCATCCGCCAGCCATCAAGTAATTCTGCTATCCACTGACACCGAAATCGGTAAAAAAGAAGTAGAAACACTGCGAAACAATGAAGCGATCGCCCGCCAATACCTCCTCAAATACGACTCCACCACCCGCCAAACAACAGTAGTAGAAAATCAATATTTTTGGTAATTCGTAATTCGTAATTCGTAATTCGTAATTCGTAATTCGTAATTCGTAATTCGTAATTCGTAATTCGTAATTCGTAATTATTTTCCTTTGAGTTTTTTGGTGGAGGTAACTAGAATCTTGCCAATTTCGTTTGCTTCTTGGAGAAGTAGCTGGAACCTTTGTTTATCAACTAATTCAGATTCAATTAAGATTTCCAACCAGTATTGGGTTTCTCTTGCTTCTTTCAAAGCGATTTCTAATTTGTTGATAAAATCTTTGTCAGATTGGGCAGACTGAGCTTCTCGGCAATTTGCACCTATCGAAGTACCAGAACGGAGAAGCTGTTTGGAGAGGGTTCGATAAATTCCGGGTTTTTCATCTAAAAAGCAACCAGCTTTAACAATTCTGATTGCAAAGCTTTTTGTCCGCTCAGTAATACTAATATTAGTTACCATATGTTTTAGTTGAGATGAGAATAAAAATCTATCCCATGTCCCAAGAAAAAACCACAGTCTAATACCATTTTTATATTAAGATGCACAGAAATAACCCCATCACCTGCGGCATCTCCCTGAATTTGCGCTTAGGTTAGGAGGGGTCAAAAAAATATGCAGCTTCACAGAGAATTAGTATAAAACAATTACGAATTACGAATTACGAATTACGAATTATTATGGAATCCCCAATCGAAAGAATTAAACTATCCCAAACAGCCAAAGACCAACTCCTCAAACTCAAACGTAACACCAAAATCGACCAATGGAATATTTTATGCCGTTGGGCGTTTTGTCGTTCCCTAGCAGAACCAACTCCACCCTCCCCCGTACCAATTCCCCAAGATAGCAACGTCGAAATGACTTGGCGCGTCTTTGGCGGTGAAATGTCCGATATTCTCCTCCTCGCCCTCAAACAACGCTGTTACAATGATGGTTTAGGTACAGACAAAGAAACCCTAGCCACTCAATTCCGCTTACACTTACACCGTGGCATTGGTTACTTAGCAGGCGACCCAAATATCAAGAAAATTGAAGATTTAATTGAATTAGCGGTTAAAGATTGAAAGGATATTAGTTAACAGTTAATAGTTAACAGTTAACTGAATATTATGTCCCAAGCGCTAGAAATTGAGCGTCATAGAGCTGCGATCGCTCGTCATGACATATCTCGCCCTGTACGATTGGCAATAGAATCCGCAATCCTAAATCAGGATACCACTTTTTTTGACTACGGTTGTGGATACGGTGGTGATGTCGAGCGAGTAGCTAAATTAGGCTACACCAGTGCCGGCTGGGATCCTTACTACTACCCCAATACACCAATCACCGCCGCCGATGTAGTGAACTTGGGTTACGTCCTCAACGTCATTGAAGACCAAGAGGAACGCCGCCAAAGCCTGATTCAAGCTTGGGAACTCACCCAGAAAGTTTTAATTGTCGCAGCTCAAGTCTTGATTAACGCCCCCAGCAAAGCCCAGCTTGCTTATAGCGATGGTATCGTCACTTGTCGCAATACTTTTCAGAAATATTACGAACAACAAGAACTGAAAACATACATTGATGAAGTTTTAAATGTAGATGCAGTGCCGGTGGCGTTGGGGGTCTACTTTGTTTTTCGTGATGAAGCCCAAAAAGAGAACTACAAAGCTATCCGCTTTTTTTCTCGCACTTCCACCCCACGAGTCCGCATCCCCATCAAGCGGTTTGAAGACTACAAAGAAAAACTCGAACCACTGATGGACTTTTTTACCAAACGCGGCAGATTACCTGTGAAAGGGGAATTAGAAAATGAACTAGAATTGCTAAACGAATTTGGTAATTTTCGCCGTGCCTTTGCTATAGTTTTGCAAGCCACCGATGAAGCAGAATGGGATGCGATCGCCTACCGTCGCTCATTAGATATCCAAGTTTATCTTGCTTTGACTCACTTTGATCAACGCCCAAAATTCCATCAGCTAGCACCAGAAATGCGTTATGATATCAAAGCCTTTTTCGGTAGCTATGAAGAAGCATGCCTTGTAGCCGACCAAAAGCTTTTCAGCTTGGGCAATCCCAAAGTTGTACAAACTGCCTGTGAAAAAAGCAAAATTGGCAAACATACTCGCGGCGCTTTGTACGTTCATGTTTCTGCCCTAGCAGCACTAGACCCCTTACTGCGAATTTACGAAGGCTGTGCTAGCCGTACCATTGGGCGTGTAGATCAAGCCACACTAATCAAATATTACACCGACAAACCGCAAATATCCTATCTTTTTTATCCCGACTTTGACAATGACCCCCATCCAGCCTTAAAAGCAAGTATAACTATTGACTTAAAAACTTTATATATAACTCACCGAGACTATGAGAATAGAGCAAATCCCCCCATCTTGCACCGCAAAGAAAATTTTGTCACAAATAACTACCCCCGCTATGAAGAATTTGCTCAACTCACCCAACAAGAACAGCAATTAGGACTCCTCAAGCTCAAAAGCGAAATCGGTACCCGCGAAGGTTGGAAAAAATGCCTCGCCGCACATGGAGTAGAAATTAGAGGGCATGAAGTATTTAAGTGCTGAGGCGCAAAGTTAAAACTTAGGAGTTAGGAGTTAGGAGTTAGGAGTTAGTTGTCAGTTGTCAGTTGTCAGTTGTCAGTTGTCAGTTGTCAGTTGTCAGTTGCTATTCTTCCTCATCTCCCCATCTCCCCCATCTCCCCCATCTCCCCCATCTCCCCCATCTCCTTCAAAGGGGCATTCCTGATGCTGATATCTACTAAGGAAATATTGGTTAGTTGGTATGTTTGCATATAATTACACAGCAGCTATGGCAAGATAACTGCAATTCACAAGATGTGAAGAGGAACCTTGACAATATGAATCCAGTGCAATCGCTGCTGCAAGTTTTCGGTAGCCGCAAGATGGCGGCCTTATTACTACTAGGTTTTTCATCCGGTTTGCCATTGTTCTTAACTAGTAAGACCTTACAAGCTTGGATGACTGTAGAAAAGGTAGATTTAACAGCCATTGGCTTGTTTAGCCTTGTGGCTTTGCCCTACTCGTTGAAATTTCTCTGGTCGCCTTTGTTAGACAGATTTACACTGCCATTTTTGGGAAGGCGACGGGGTTGGTTAATTACACTTCAAGTCGGGTTATTAATAGCGATCGCCCTGATGGCTTTCCAACAACCCAAACAAACACTACAGTTACTAGCAATCAACGCTTTTGCGATCGCTTTGTTTAGTGCAACTCACGATATTGCGGCTGATGCCTACCGCACTGACATTTTAGAAGAATTAGAACTAGGCGCTGGTGCAGCAGTTTTCGTTCTAGGTTATCGCATAGCACTATTGCTTACTGGGTCTTTGGCATTGATACTCGCTGATCGCCTACCCTGGTCATCAGTTTACTTATTAATGGCATTTGGCATGGCGATCGGCATGATTGGCACTTTGTTAGCACCAGAACCAAAGGCAATTCGTCCACCAGAAACCTTAGCCGCTGCCGTAATTTTACCTTTTGGCGAATTTTTCCAGCGTCAAGGTGTCCTCCAAGCCTTTTTGATTCTGGTATTCATCGTCCTTTACAAACTGGGCGATTCCTTTGTCAACAATATGTCCACACCCTTTTTGCTGCAAACCGGATTCACCCAAACCGATATTGGTGCAATTCAAGGTGGTCTAGGGCTGATTGCCACAATTGTTGGTACTCTCGCAGGTGGAGCAGTTTTGAGTAAAATTGGTCTTAATCGCTCACTTTGGGTGTTTGGCGGTTTACAAGCATTGAGTAACTTAGCTTACCTCTTACTTGCTCAAGTCGGTAAAAACTATCAAGCACTCGTGCTGACAATTAACATAGAAAACTTTTGTGCTGGATTAGGAACAGCAGCCTTTGTTGCCTTTCTGATGAACATGTGTAACCAGCGCTTTTCCGCCACCCAGTATGCTTTGCTCTCCAGTTTCATGGCTATCAGCCGTGATATTCTAGTAGCCCCCGCTGGCTCTTTAGCAAAAAGTACGGGTTGGCCATTATTTTTCATAATTAGTATTGTCGCTGCTATACCGGGACTACTTCTGTTGCCATTTTTTGCCCCCTGGAACTCTAAACCAGCGGCATTATCTAGACCAGGACTTGACGAAGAAGAGGATTTATGGGGAACCAAGTAGTTATTATTGTCGGCACATTTATTCTCTTACTGACGGGTTTATTACTTGGCTACGTTCTCTCACAGTTAGTTCTAGGATTTCTAACGTTTAATTTACTAACTCTTTTCGGAACACTCAGTCTGATTTTAATTTTTGGTACACTTTATTACGTTTTATTTTGGCAGTTAAAGAGAGAACAGTCACAAGTATTACCAGCACAAAGACCCACCCAAATCAACGAAAGCATCTCACAGAGTAATCTCAAAAACAAGCTGATTGCTAAATTAGGTGGTGATGCAGTCGCAGCCGAACGGTTAATTGAACAGGCAAAACAGAACTATCCTGATATGCCTGAAAACTGGTATCCCGAAAAAGTACTCGATGATTTAGAGCGCGATCAGCAGTAAGTTGATGTTTCCCGTACTCAAAAAGTCGCTAAAATAAGTCAAGAAAAATTCACAAATCTTCAGCTAGGTGATCAAAAAAGACCCTAGCTACTTGTAATCTACATATGGCTATTTTCCGTCAGTACATCGCCCCATTACTTGTAGTGTTGGTATTTATATTTGCCCTAGTGGCAGTTAGCGCCCGCATCTTTCTTCCCTCTGATATGGCAGCCCCCGCACCCATTGAAGAAGTAGGTGTGAGTTTTTTACCCACTCATACTCAGCCACTAATTGACCTTACTTAGTGCTGAGTCAAATAAAAAGTACTCAGTACGAATGCACTAGGTACACGCCCCGCCCCTTGTGGGCGGTCTTTCAATGAACGCACTTTTCATTGTTAACTGTGAACAGGAAGCTAAAACAATTACAATAGGACATTTTTGATTTGTCAGTCCTAAGTAGTATGTTTGAGATGCCTGCAACAGCCTTGTGATAAAGACTTTTAATCCCTTCGGGTTCAGCAGTTGCAAAGGCTGTCTCTTAACCGCAAGGGCGCACTGCTTCACCAAAATCTAAAATTTAAAATCCAAAATTTCTATCAGTGTCTAAGCAACTGCTACCTGGATACTTTATTCGTCGTGGTTCAACATTAGAGCGATCGCTGCTGGTAAAGTTCATGCAGCGAAGTTACCAGTATCTATTCCCAAAGCAAGATTTTGCCCACCTAGCCCGAACAGTCGAACAATACCTTTCCAGTGACACACCCTTGTGGTGGGTAGATTTTTTAGGAGAGCAGGGGGGAAGGGGTGCAGGGGAAGATAAGGAAGAAAATTCCTCCTCATCCCCCCATCTCCCCATCCCCCCATCCCCCCACTCCCCCATCGCCTGTCTCTGGGTGGGAAATGCCATAGATCAAGTCCGAGGCGATCGCCACGCTCACATTTTTCTGCTTTACGTCGAGCCAGAACATCGACGGCGAGGAATTGGTACAGCTTTGTTGCGATATCTGGAAAATTGGGCAACTCAAAGAGGCGATCGCCAAATTGGATTACAGGTGTTTCAATCCAACCAAGCCGCTTTAAATCTTTACAGTCAACTCGGTTATGAAACCCAATCTCTGTGGATGGTAAAATCACTCAATAGCAATAAACAAACCGGTGCATAGAGTTAGCATCCTATAGCGTGTTAGTTATGGCAATTCTCCTGCGGCTAAAAGTCAACGGGTCGCGGCGAGGAGTCCCCAACCAGATTTTTAATTGGTTGGGGAGGAACGCCGCTCCGGGACTGGGTATTGGGTATTGGGGATTGGGAAAAGTTTTTACAGGACTTGGGCGGGGTTTGAATCCCCGTCCACAGTCGTCCTCCCAGTCCCCAGTCCCCAGTTCAAATAGATGGGTGAGAAAGTGTACAATAATCCAACTAAAACCTATCAAGCTTTGACTTGGTGACGTGGGGGGTTACATAAAAATCCCAACTGGGTATGCAAATAAAATATGTATGACGAAGACGATTTAAGCTTACTCGATGCAGAGTCAGAGCTAGAAAGCCCCCTAGATAAAATGGAGCCACTCACTGCTGATTCAGTTGTGGCAAAGCCCGATCCAGAAGTAATGCTAGCTCTTTTGGAAAATCCCCAACCGCAGCAAAGGATGCTAGCGGCTCGTGCTTTTTGTGATATTGAAGATACACGAGCTATTCCCTATCTGATTCGCTTATTAACTGATACCTGTCCTCTAGTGCGAGTCAGTGCTGCCTATGGTATCGGACGTAATCCCAGTCCAGATGCGGTGGAACCGTTAATTGCCCAACTGAACCGAGATTGGAATGGCTATGTGCGTAAAGGTGTAGTTTGGGCTTTAGGAAACTGCCGCGATCGCCGTTCTTTAGCACCCCTAGCAAACGCCTTAAAAACTGATATTTCCGCAGTTCGTTTATGGTCTGCTAGTGCCCTGGCGCAAATGGCAGAGGTGGGTTATGAAGCAGTTGTTGGAGCCATCCCACCATTAATTGAAGCCTTAGTCCAAGACCCAGTAGCACCAGTGCGAAGTAACTGTGCTTGGACAATTGGACAGTTATGTCGGGAATTACCTTCTAACATAGTTTATGCCACAGCGATCGATGCCCTAATTCAAGCCTTTGCTGAAGACCAAGATTTGGGAGTGCGCGAAGATGCTAAAGCTTCACTGTTAGGCGTAGGCGATCCTCGCGGCTTGCAGCTGATTGAAACTCTAGAACAAGAAGGTTGGTTTTAAGTTACAGCAGGGGTAATGGGTAATGGGTAATGGGTAATGGGTAATGGGTAATGGGTAATAGTAAAATCCAATTCCCAATTCCCAATTCCCAATTCCCAATCCCCAATCCCCAATCCCCAATCCCCAATTCCCAATCCCCAATCCCCAATTCCCAATTCCATAAAAAAATAAAACCCGCCGAAGCGGGTTCCACACAACACTATGAACAACAAACTTTGATTTAGCCGAAGTACCTAATTTCTGCTTCGAGTTGGCGAACTAGTCTTTCGTCACCCTTGGCTTTGGCTACTTCCAAGCGGTGTTCTATGTTTCTTTGAATATTCAGTCTATGCATTTGCTTTGCTTGATTAGCAACTTGCAATCTGTTTTGGCTCATAAGATTACCTAGTTTAATTTTTTTCTTTATGTCTTGTTTCCCTAACATAACACATATTTTGTAGCTGTTGTTACAGAAAAATCAAAATTAATATTAAATTAATTATTGAGTCATGTCTACAAATCAAAATTCAGAGGCTTCACAACGGCAGAAACCTTTGCACACAAGTGTTATTACTCTGCTGAGCGATTTTGGCGATCGCGATGTGTATGTAGGCGTGATCAAAGGAGTCATAGCCCAAATCAACCCCAAGCTAGCCATAGTAGACTTAACACATCAGATTCCACCACAAAATATTGCCTCAGCTCGGTTTTGTCTGATGAATGCTTATGCTTATTTCCCAGTGGGTACAGTGCATGTAGCGGTGGTAGATCCAGGTGTGGGAAGCAGACGCAGAGCGATCGCCGTAGAATTTGCCCAAGGGTTTTTAGTAGGCCCAGATAATGGCATATTCAGTGGAGTACTCAGTCAAAGTCCAGCGATCGCCGCAGTTGAACTTACAAATCTTAACTATTGGAGAACACCAAAACCCAGCAAAACTTTTCACGGTAGAGATATCTTTGCACCAGTAGCAGCTCATCTGGCCAGTGGTGTTTCCCTCGAACAGCTAGGACAAGAAATTGATCCAGCAACTTTGGTACAGATGAATATAACCAGCTGCAATCAGACAGCAAATGGTGTGGTAGGTTGCATTCAATACATAGATCACTTTGGCAACTTAGTCAGCAACATCCCAGAAAGTTACGTGCAAGGTAAAACTTGGTCTGTGCAAGTTGCTGGCTTGACGATACCAGGTTGTGATACTTACACTGATGTTGAAGTAGGAGAGGCGATCGCTTTAGTGGGTAGTCACGGCTGGATAGAAATTGCCATCAATAGCGGTAATGCTCACTCACAGTTGCAAATCAACTTGCAAGATGGTCTATTAGTTATTAGTCATTAGTCATTAGTCATTAGTCATTAGTCATTGGTCATTGGTCATTGGTCATTAGTTATTAGACTAGGTAGTAGGGTTGATTAACAAAATATAGCCAACTTAATTCTTATCGCTGTTTTCCTATGACTACGCAAACAATAACTGCACCAGAAGTTTATCAAGGTCAGTTTGGGGAATTTACAATTACCCAAAGCGATCGCACTGGCGTAATTATCTACCGCGCTGGTTTAATGGTAGCTGCACTCAGCTTTGCCATCGGCAGTGCTTTGGTATTGTTCAATCATAATTCATCGGTTTCCACCATATTAACGCCTCTGTATGCCTGTTTTAGTCTCGCTTTAGGTGTCAGTTTATTGACCATCCATATCTACATGGCTTCACTGCACCGACTTTTGCAAGTTTTTTGGGCGATCGGTACTATTGCATCATTGATATTGGCACTTTCTAACAGTGAACCTCTGGCTGTGACTGTTTACAATCAGCCCATTACCTTATTTGGAGTTGGTTTTACTTTTGTTGCTTTGACAGGTATTTACTTCAAAGAAGCTTTTTGCTTCAACCGTCTAGAAACAAAAGTATTAACTGTCACAGTTCCACTACTATTGTTAGGACATTTAGTAGGGATTTTACCAACTCAGGCTGAACAAGTTTTATTAGGAATTTGGGCAACTTTATTCTTAGTGTTTGCCCTGCGGAAAGCACTGCAAGCAATTCCTCCAGATATTGGTGATAAGTCTGTGTTTGTTTATTTGAAACAACAGCGTTCAAGTAAGGTTTAATGCAGAAAAAACATCAAAATAAAAAACTTCCAAAAATCCGGCTAATAAAACGCCAAGAAATATGGACATTGACGGCTCAGGGATGGGGAGTATTCTTTGCAAGTGTAATTGCTTTAATGTTTTTTGCAATTACTAATTTACACCCATTTCTAGCCGTAACTTCCCCTGTGAAAGCAGCGGATACATTAGTTGTTGATGGCTGGCTCTCAGACAACGAAATAAAACAAGCTGCTGCTGAATTTCAACAACGTGGTTCCTATCGCCAAATCATTACCATAGGAAGTACAATAGAGCAAGGTTATTATCTGAGTGAATACAAAACCTTTGCAGAAATTACGGCAGCTACCTTAAACAAACTAGGTATCCCAAAAGAAAAATTAATACCTGTTTATAACCCTAAAGTAATTAGGAATCGTACTCATGAATCTGCTGTTACATTACTTCAGTGGATATTAAAGTCAAATTTACCGATAAAATCAATAAATCTGTTGACAGCTGACGCTCACGCCCGTAGAAGCTGGATGATTTTTAAAAATGTCTTTTATCCCCAAATTGAAGTGGGTATAATTGCTGCTAAACCACTAGATTATGACTCAAATAACTGGTGGAAAACTAGCGAAGGTGTACGGGTAACTATATCTGAAGCCATCGCTTATCTTTATGCTTTATTAGTTAGTTGGAAAACTTAAAATTTAGTATGAAGTCTAACGTTTTTATAAATAAATAGTAAAACAAGAGCTTAAATACACTCTCCATAAAATAGAAAAACTTAATCTTGAATTGACCCAGCAATTCACAAAAGTGTGACGTAATTAAGTTTTTTGAAGAAGAACTCAGAAGTCAGAATTCAGGAGTCAGAATCACTCTTCGTCGGGGATTGGTGACCTTCACTCTTTGGAGGGGGTTTTAAACCCATTTATTCATCTACCAGTAGCACAGAATTCCCAAGCGAATTCTGGCTCCTGACTCCTGAATTCTGTTTTATAAAACTATAAAAAAAAACCCCAAAGGGGGCTGATCTCGTTATTCGCGTGGAATGAATAACTAATAATTAATACTCAAAGTAAATACAGCAATCCGAACAGAATAATCCAAATCACGTCAACAAAGTGCCAGTAGATTTCCGCAGCTTCAATCCCAAAGTGCTTTTCACTACTGTAGTGACCTTTCACGCGCGATCGCCACAACACTGCTACAATCGCTAAAACACCGATGGTAACGTGTAGTCCATGGAAGCCAGTCAAAACGTAAAATGCACTGGCGAACAAGTTGGTAGTCAAACCAAATTCCAGATGTGTATATTCGTACACCTGTCCTACCAAGAAAATCGCACCCATCGCCGCAGTAATTGCCAACCAAGTACGCATACCGCGCGTATCATTTTTCTTGATAGCAGTATCAGCATTATGCATAACAAAACTGCTAGCAATCAGATTGATGGTGTTAACACCAGGTAGCAACAGTTCCAACTCTGGGGTACCTTCTGGAGGCCACACAGGTAAGGTAGAACGGAAAGCTAAATAAGCTCCGAACAACCCCATAAAAATCATCCCTTCAGCAATCAGGAAGACAATTAGCCCAAACAGGCGATGGTCTGGATGTTCTTCGTGATGACCAACAGTTGCTTCTGCTGTGTGGTGATGATTCAGTTCAGTTTTCGCTGGGTCAATTGTTTGACTTTGCATGAATCTTTAATTAAGTGAGTGGGGACTGGTGACTGGGGACTGGTGACTGGGGACTGGCGACTGGTGACTGGGGACTGGTGACTGGGGACTAGGAAAGAGTTTTCTTAATACTCAATACCCAAAACCCTATACCCAGTACCCAATACCCAATCCCCAGTCCCTCTATTTACGGTCTTCAGGGTTAGCAGCAACCGCACTTTCGGGTTCTGCTCTTAATACTGAGTTAGGGCCGCCGGATAAGACTGGATTGGGGTCAGATAAAGGTACACCTTCATTAGCCTTTTCCAAGCCATAGTCGTAGGGGCCTGTAACTAATACTGGGGTTTTGTCAAAATTCTCAATGGCTGGCGGTGAGGTTGTCATCCACTCTAGGGTCAATGCCCTCCAGGGATTATTACCTGCTTTTTCTCCGTACAACCAACTCCAAATCGCATTGATAATGAAGGGAAATGTCGAAACTGCCAGGATATAAGCACCATAGGTGCAGATTTCGTTCAAAAACGTAAATTTGGGGTCATACTGAGCAACGCGGCGGTTCATGCCCATCATGCCCAACTTGTGCATGGGTAAGAAGGCCATGTTTAAACCGACAATTGTCAAGGTAAAGTGAACTTTACCCCAAAATTCGTTCATCATTCGTCCCGTCATTTTCGGGAACCAATGGTAAATCGCCGCGTAAATGCCGAGGACACTACCACCAAAGAGGACATAATGCAAGTGGGCGACGACAAAATATGTATCGTGAACGTGAATATCAAAAGGCACTGCTGCCAACATCACACCACTGATACCGCCAATCACAAAGGTACCCACAAAACCCATGGCAAACAACATGGGAGTGTTGAGTTGGATTTTGCCGCCCCACATAGTTGCCAACCAGCTGAAAATTTTAATGCCTGTGGGTACGGCGATGATCATCGTAGTGATCATAAAGAACATCCGTAACCAACCAGGAATACCGCTGGTAAACATGTGGTGCGCCCAGACGATTAAGCCTAAGAAACTAATGGCTAGGGATGAGTAAGCGATCGCTTTATAGCCAAAAATCGGCTTGCGGGAATGCACCGGGATCACTTCGGAAATTGCCCCAAAGAAGGGCAAAATCATGATGTAAACCGCCGGGTGGGAGTAAAACCAGAACATATGCTGGTACACAACTGGGTCGCCACCACCAGTCGGGTTAAAAAATGTTGTTCCGGCAAATAAATCAAAAGCCAGCAGAATCAGACCAGCTGCTAGCACTGGCGTTGACACCAAAGTTAATGCCGAGGTGGCAAACATCGCCCAGCAAAACAAAGGCAATTGATTGAATCCCAAACCTGGGATACGCATCCTCAGCAATGTAACTAAGAAATTGATTGCCCCCAGAATCGATGATGTACCAAGCAAGAGGACACTCATAATCCAGATTCCCTCACCCACTTGACCTGTCACCAAGCTCAGGGGAGGGTAGGAAGTCCAACCCGCATCCGGTGCATCACCCACTACTAAACTAGCGATGAGCAACAAACCAGCAGGCGGGATCATCCAAAAAGCCACAGCATTCAGCCGTGGGAATGCCATATCCTTGGCCCCAATCATCAAGGGGATCAAAAAGTTAGCAAACCCTGCACCCGCTGGCACAATCCACAAGAAAATCATGATTGTGGCGTGCAGCGTAAATAGACTGTTGTAAACTTCAGGCGTCACAAAATCTACTTCAGGCGTCCGCAGTTCGGTGCGAACTAAGTCAGCCAAAACGCCGCCAATGCAGTAGAAAATGAACGTCGTCACAAGGTATTGAATCGCAATTACCTTATGGTCGGTGTTAAAGCCAAAGTAGTCTTGCCATTTTCTGGCCGGTGGTTCTTCACCATGAGCGGGGATGTTGGCAGTTTCTTGCAACTGAGCTTGTGTCATAGGAGTTAGTTGTCCTTTGTCATTTGTCAGTTGTCATTTGTCAGTTGTGTTTTGCAAATGACTAATGACTAATGACTAATGACTAATGACTATTTGTGAACTTGATGGAGTATTTCGGGTTGAATTCCCATGTCCTTGGTGTAAGGAGCGAGAAATTCATCTGCTGATAAATTCGCAGGGTTAAGAGCAACGGCTTGATTGAGAGTTTCTTTGCTAGCAGTTAGCTGCTCTTGCGTCCATTTTTCAAAGGCTTCTTCGGTTTCTACAACCACTTGTGTTCTCATAGCGCCGTGGTATGGGCCACAAAGTTCGGCACAGATGAGGTTATAATCACCCGCTATTTTGGGCGTGAAGCGAATCTCACTCTGTCTACCAGGGATCGCATCTTGCTTCAGGCGGAACTCAGGCACCCAAAAAGCGTGAATCACATCGTTGGCTGTCATGTTAATTAGCACTTCCCGCCCGATGGGAAGGTGTAGTTCACCTGTGGTGATACCAGTTTCAGGATAGGTGAACAGCCAAGCATACTGTAGACCGGTGACGTTAACCACTAATTCTGGGGGTTTGCCAGCTTTATCAGGAGTTGGGCCAATGGTGGGCGCAACAACACCTACACCGGGAGCATTCCGCTTTTGGGGAATTTGGTCAGCATTGCGGACTGCGGCGGTGGCTGGGTCTTGCATCGCCTCATCAGATTTTTCTTGATTCAGGTTGGGTTCTGTGCTGGGTGGCGTATCGTTCAACGTTGCAGCGATCGCTGCTCCCGGCATCTTCATTGACATATTCTGAGTAATCGGGGCTTCATGCACAGCATGAGGGTTAAAACCACCAATTTCGTTATATACATCAAAGCTGTACACAGAAATACCGATAACGATAATTGCTGGGATCGCCGTCCAGAGTATTTCTAAAGGTACATTCCCCTCAACTGGTGGGCCGTCTTCATTGTCACCTGCACGCCGACGGTATTTAAATGCAGAGTAAATCAAGACACCTTCAACTATCAGAAATATACCTGTGGAAATGATCATCATCGTGTTGAACAGACCATCCACCAAGACGGCTTCATCTGAGGCGGCTGTTGGCAACAGACCGTGATTTTGACCATACCAAAGGCTGACTAGCGTTAGCCCGATGCCTATAAGTAATGTCCAGATTGAACTTGGAATCTTCACGGTTTACTTAAATGAATTTACTACGTTATCTCGAAGCTACTCACTTACTAAGGTAGTCTAGACCAGAAGACATTGAGTCTAGTGGTCTGAAATTTTTGTTAATTTTTTTGGCTAATTTACTAATCTTGAGTACAAGAGACTTATTGGATACTGCCAAGAATAGACCTAATTCAGTGAGAAATTTAAGGAAAAATTTAGGATAGCAAATTTAACCGCCATTTAACATCTGTTGACATCTTGAAAAATACCTAAAGCTTCAGGCGAAAACTAGTTAAAGTGATTCAAAGTATAAGTGAAAGCTAAATTTATAAACCTTAGTGTGTACGCTAGGGTAAAGATGGGTCGGTACTAAAAATTGAGGATTTTTCAAGCCCTACCAAAAGCGGGCAAAAGGTATTGTTGATGAACGAAATTGTCCTAGAACAACAAAATGAAGCGGCGGCAGAGCAACAAAAGCCTAAGGAACTGATTCGTCGCCTAGTGTGGAGGATGTGTATCGCCACCTTGATTTTGATGGCAATAGGCAGCGCCACCCGCGTAATGAATGCTGGACTCGCTTGCCCTGATTGGCCTTTATGCTACGGGGAACTGGTGCCAGCCAAGCAAATGAATTTCCAAGTGTTCCTAGAGTGGTTTCATCGATTGGATGCAAGTTTGATTGGAATCAGCGCGATCGCCCTATTTGGTTTATCTTGGTGGCATCGTCGCTTTTTACCCAATTGGCTACCTTGGGCATCCACATTCGCTTTGTTTTTAATCGTCTTTCAAGGCGTTTTGGGCGGACTTACCGTCACCGAACTATTGCGGTTTGATATCGTCACCGCCCACTTAGGAACAGCGTTGTTGTTTTTCATTACGCTGCTAATTGTCGGCACAGCACTCACTCCCTATCAAGGAACTGGAACTGTTGGTAACTTGCCTTGGGTAGGTTTAACTGCGGCTATTTTAGTTTACTTACAAAGTCTACTAGGTGCTTTGGTAGGGTCGCGCTGGGCATTACACCAATGCTTTGGCGATTCTCAACTTTGCAGTGTGATGTACAGCCATATTTTCGGACTAGTACCGCCAACTGTAGCCACCTTGGCAGTAGTGTTTATTTCCTGGCGTACACCAGCATTGCATCCAGCTTTGCGACGACTGGCAAATATGGCTGGTGTCTTGTTGGTTTTACAAATCCTATTGGGAGTTGCTACCTTCCGCTTACACCTGCAAGTCGAACCGCTAACTGTCTCTCACCAAGCTGTAGGAGCTGCTTTGCTTGGTAGTTTGGCGGCGTTCACAGTCCTAGCCCTACGTGACTGGGCTGCTAGTCGTGAAATCAACGCTAGTTTATAGGGACTGGGTACTGGGTACTGGGTACTGGGTACTGGGTACTGGGGACTGGGAAAAAAATATAGTGATCAATTCTCCTAATCCCCAGTCCCCAATCCCCGATCCCCGATCCCCAATCCCCAATTCCCAATCCCTAACCTTCGCCTGCACTCCAAGAGACTACAAGTCAGTGACTCTACAAATAAAGCTGTTAGTAGCACTCTTTGATGAAAGCCCTTTGGATAACGCTCTTAACGTCGCTAAGACCAGTCACCTGGGGCAAGGTTTCCCTCCCATAGTGCCAGACTCACCGCAACGCCAAAGATTGTGACCCAAGCAGGTGCAAAAAGTCTGTGTTTTCCCTCAAATTTAATAACCAGACTGAGCAAGGGCTGCATATAAGTTGTTGAAAAATAAGGAAGTAGAGTCAACATGATTGAGACTAATGTCTCTCGCCACCACGAAACTTTTCTCCAAGTAATTCAAAGCTACTACCAGCTAACCAAGCCGCGGATTATCCCGTTGCTTTTGATTACCACCGCTGGCAGTATGTGGATTGCTGCAAAAGGAGAAGTAGATCCATTGCTGTTGCTAGTAACTCTTATTGGTGGCACGTTGGCTGCTGCTAGCGCCCAAACGATTAACTGTATCTATGACCGCGATATAGATTATGACATGGAGCGGACGCGCCATCGTCCTATGCCTGCCGGTAAGGTGCAGCCGCGTGATGCTTTGATTTTTGCTCTAGCTCTAGCTGTATTGTCTTTTACCCTACTAGCTGTGTTTGCAAATCTTTTAGCCGCAGTGCTAGCATTTTCGGGGATCGTTTTTTATGTGTTGGTCTATACCCACTGGCTAAAACGTCACAGTACCCAGAATATCGTGATTGGTGGGGCAGCCGGAGCAATTCCGGCGTTAGTCGGTTGGGCAGCTGTCACTGACACTTTAAGCTGGGCAGCATGGTTAATTTTTGCTATCGTCTTTTTGTGGACACCTCCCCATTTCTGGGCTTTAGCGCTAATGATTAAGGATGATTACGCAAAAGTCGGGATACCAATGTTACCTGTAATTGAAGGTGCTACGGCAACTGTGAAGCAGATTTGGTACTATACTCTGGTCACGGTGACAGCAACTCTGTTATTGGTTTATCCCTTGCACGCCAGTGGAGTTGTCTATGCAGCAGTGGCCGTGAGTTTGGGCGGATTGTTTATTCACAAATCTTGGCGCTTGTTGCAAAATCCAGAGGATCGCACTGTCGCTAGAGAATTGTTTCTTTATTCCATCTCCTACATGATGCTGTTGTGCTTGGGTATGGTGGTAGATAGCCTGCCAATTACCCATCATCTGATTAGTGCAGCCATCAAGCTAATTGCTTAAGGTATGGATGAAAATGCGATCGCGCCATACCAACGCGATCGTATTTTAAAAAGCTGCAAAATAAAAAAATTTATTAATTTATCACTCATTCATTTCCAAAAATTTTCAACCTGGGATTTTAAGCCCCGAACTTCCAGGCTATAGAATATTTATTTATTTGGAAGTCTCTATGATTACATCTACTCACAAAAGGTGAAACCTTTGCCATTTTTCTCAGGTAAGGTTCTAGACTTTCGTTTATTGATATTACAACATGAAGGGAAGTTGCAATGTGCTACTTTTAAATGTGCTTTTATCTTTATCTTGAATATAGGCTATAAGAGATTTTGCAACATACTCTGCCAACTTTACAGGCACAGCATTGCCAATCATCTGCTCTAAGTCAGTTTTAGAGCCTTCAAATATAAAATTCTGAGGAAAAGTTTGTAAATAACTCCTCTCAATAGTAGTAAGAGGGCGAAGCTCAGGTGTTATCGGTGCTGCGTCTTTTGGATGTAATTTGTAAGTTTTTGGAATCGGTCTATTTACACCTCGAACTGTTGGGCTAGGCTCGTCAATACTAAAAATTGCTCTTCTTTTATAACTTCTTGGATGCCTATAATAAAAGTCAATACCAAGAGAATCGCCTAAATACTCTCTAATTGTTAAGTTTTTTTTTGATAATTTAGCTTTTAAATAAGGTGTCAAAGCATTATCTTTTCCATTTAACTCACCTATACAAAAAAATCTTTTCCGCTTTTGGGGAACACCACACAAACCTGCATCTAGTATTATTTCAGTTAATCTGTAATTTGCACTTTTGAAAATCTTACGCGATTCTGCATACTTATTAGATTTTAAAAATCTATCTACATTTTCCATCACAAACCACTGAGGAAGAACACTTGTAACTATCTCAGAAAATATAATACTTAAATCTCCTCTTCCTAAATCTTCATTACGTTTACCAGCACTAGAAAAATCTTGGCATGGGGGGCCACCAATAATAATATCGGGACGTATTTCTCTAAAAATTTGATACTTTTTCATCAAGTTACTAAGATCGTAATCAAAAACTTCATGGCTAAAGTTTTTTTGATAAACATCTATAGCTGCTTTCCAATTATCAAATGCTGCTACAATATTAAATCCAGCATTTTGAAAACCTAAAGATAACCCTCCACAACCGGCGAAAAGGTCTAAAACTCTAAATGAAGAGCTTTTTGTCTCATTGTAGATTTTTCTTTCATACATAATTTCTCCTCTTTTTCTTCCTCTGTGTTCTCTGCGCCTGGTGCGCTTCGTTCCTTAACCCCCCATAATTAATGGGACAGACCACTAGTGGCGTGACTTGGCTAAAATGATGCAATAGATTTCCTCTAATATCTCTGTGTTCTCTGCGCCTCTGCGGTTCGTTAATGCACTATTTTAGTCCGGTCACGCTACTAGGTTGTACTGTATTTTGATTCATTAGTTTCTCGACCACATACTTATTTAAGTACTGACTTTTCACGTCATCTGGAAAAATGGGCAGGGTGTGGGGTGTGGGCTAAGTGGATGTGGTAAGACTTTCATGATTTCCCCTACCCCCTACACCCAGAATCAACAAGGGTTTTAAGACTTATCGTGAAAAGTCAGATTTAAGTAGCATCTTCTGCAATAAGTGATTTTGCAGCGACACTATTATGCATATATATGTGTCTAACATCAAGTAAATAATTATTTTTCTGGTAAAAACACTTCAGTTAAAGTATTAAATAATACTTTATATTTTACTAAACTATTTATTACCATCCCAACTGGAAAGTAGAAAACACCCAGAGAATCAAGCTAGTGACCAGCACACAAATAATTCCTGCTACCCCAGCTAGGGGTTTTTTGTTTTTACCAGTAAACCACTCTGAGACTTTACCTGTGTAAGTAATTAGTTGTGCTGTGTCTATGGTAGCGATCGCCCATACCAATGCGGCGTGTAGTCCCCAAGCTATACCCAAACTGCCAGCGTCCGCAACCCTTGCCAATACCAACATAATTCCCATCAGCCACAATCCTGGAAGTTGGGGTATGGTTTCGCGTTGCTCCCAAACCAAATGCAGAACCGCAAAAATACAGCTAGAAGCTACTGCTGCTAGCCAAATTGGGTAATCCCGCTCGAATTCAGTTAACAAAAACCCACGAAAAACTAACTCTTCTATACCCCCAACCAACAATGCTATTAGTAAAATTGGTAGCAACATGGGTGGAACTAACTTAAAATTCGACTTTTGTAAACTACACCAACCCAAAAAGTATTCACAGGTAAACATAATAGCTAAACTCAGCACTCCCAACCCAAAACCGAGCGCTAAAGAAGTAAGCATGGAAATATTCACTAATAAGCCATAATCTGAAAAAGACTTATTAGTTAATCTCATAAATCCCCAAAGTACCAGAGGAGCTAATAAATAAAGTGACACCATTAACGGCAACTTTTGCTCTGGCTGCAAAGATTTGCTGAATTGAAAATTAAGTGCGATCGCAGTTATTGCTGCTACTGGCAACCAGCAACCTACCCAGCAAATAAAAAATGCCATCACTACAACTAGTACTGATGCATGTTCCATAAATGCCAGTAAGTAGTTGAATGATGGCTCAAATAAATTTGTTAAAACAAACTTTAAAAACACAACTGATTCCTTGCCCAATAGATTTCTTGCTTTTTAATCAAGACTCTACTAAAATTAGTGACTTTTGCAAGGGGTCTAATCGTATTTTTTACTGAGAGGAAATTCTCTCAATCTAACTAGCAGTTTGCTGTCAGGCTAGAGATAAGTTATTCAGTATTCAAGCAACTTATCTCTACCATCAGCAAATTTATTCTTCGTCTTCCAAGTCCTCGTCTGACTCATCAGAGTCTAAATCTTGTGAAGTTCCTTTTTTATCAGTTTCGCCAAGTTGAATCAGGTGAATATGCTTATATCCCAACCTAATTTCAAACTCATCTCCAGGTTTTAAGCCCATTGCTTTGGTGTAAGTAGCACCTATCACAATTTGACCGTTTTGATGGACGCTAACCCGATATGTCGGTTCACGACCACGACCATCTTTAGGTGCTTCTGGACTAAGAGGAATTCCTCTAGCCGATAGCAATGCATCATAAAAATCTGTGAGATTAACACGAACCTGATTATTCTTAGTAACCGTATAATAGCCACACTGCTTGGCTCTTTCTCGGCGTGGTAAAGTGGAAAGTTCTTTTACTTTAGCCAGCAGTGCTTTTCCTGTTAATGGTGCGGTTGCGGTTTCAGTCATTACGCTCAATTTTTCCTTACTCTCTCCAAACTGATAAACAATGTCGTTTTATGCCAGTATTTGACTTTTTAGCATCTGCATAGAGCTACTGGTGACTCTAGGGTGAGGGGTGAATTCCTGCTGAGAGAAAATCCAAGTGCCTCTATTATGGTTGCCCACAATAGATGATAAGTCATGGTGTGACAGGTATTAATTTCAGTGATTTTACGGCACTTTTAACCATCATTCGCCATCGGAAATCAAATTATTTTCTCTTTTGGCGCTACTGTAGCTGTGTCACTTTAAGCCACCTTTACAAATTGGAGAGGCAAAAATCAGTGTTGATTTTCCTCCCAATTTCTTGCCGTTAGGTTCTACTACAAATAAGTTGCAGAACCTATATATTGCAGGCTTTCCACGTTCATTGCTTGTCTTTGTTGCCTTTGAGTTGTAAGGTTTTCCTCACTCTTACTCTCAAGCTTAGGACAGCACAGTATTTGAATATGGTCTTTTGGACATACACCCGTTTGTCCTACCTGGAGAGACAAGAATTTTTCATGTCTCCTCATTACGAAGTAACAAAGCAGTAGCCGCGCTTATACGGCTATTGATTCTGGTTTTGTGACTTCGTAATTTTCTATTAAATACTAGCATGGACTAATAATAGCAAAATAGTTGTTAAGTTTTGAATTTAATTTGCTGGTGAAGTTTTATCTAAATCCCCTAACTCTAGGAGGTAAAAAGCAGTCAGGTTTTTGAATGCTGTTTCTTACCCTAGTAAGTACAGCAACATGGGTTTTATAAAAATTAATCTAAATTTAGCCAGTAGTTTTGACAAGTGACTTAGATGCTTTGATTTGCTTGATTTCGAGGAGACAAAAACCTGTCAGGATTTTGATCATGGTTTATTGTCACAAGACAAAAAGCAGGCAGCTCTTCTATACTTCTGTCTATGGGAAGAATAAATTTAGCCAAATCTGGCAAGTGCTTGATTGACACTACTAGATGTTCATCATCCGCTTTAACACTTCTATATAATCAAATAATTCCTCTTGGTGACTAGTGGAGGGATTTTTTCAACTAGAGGAACTGCTGTAGGTATGAAGAAGTATTGAGAAGCATTCGTAGATTGAGTCAAGGATATTTTCGCTCTTGCGGGGATAAACATAAGTCCTTCTCTAGACAAACCCCCTTTCTCTTCCACTTCCCAACAGGTAAATTAAATGTGAAGCTGTAATTAGCTGTTTTGCGGTCGGACTTAGAACTTAACACAAATCTTGCCTGTGGTGCTGATACAACTAAAATTTTAATGGTTATCCTGAAACTAGAATCAGTCGCTCTTTGCTCATCAGTCTCTTAACACCTGGCTTTGAATTAAGGGCAACAAGAGTATGGCTCACTTTTCGTAACTACCTGCCTTGAGCGTTGATTTCTAAGGCTGGTGAAACAATTTTAAGACTTTGGTTGGTGAGAATGGAAGTTATTTTTAAAATTATTCGCCAAGAACAAAATTCCGCTCCTGTAGTGCAAACTTACCTTGTAGAGGCGGAATCTGGCAATACAATCCTGGACTGTCTGAATCGGATTAAGTGGGAGCAAGATGGAACACTAGCGTTTCGCAAAAATTGTCGTAATACCATTTGTGGTAGCTGTGCGATGCGAATCAATGGACGTTCAGCTCTTGCCTGTAAAGAAAATGTTGGCAGTGAACTTGCTAGATTAAAACAGATTGCTGCAACAACAAATCGAGCCAATTCTATTCCAGAAATCACCATCGCCCCTTTAGGGAATATGCCCGTGATTAAAGATTTGGTCGTGAATATGAGCAGTTTCTGGAATAATTTAGAAGCAGTAGCTCCTTATGTAAGTACAAAAGCAAGACTTGTACCAGAAAGGGAATTTTTGCAATCCCCCCAAGAGCGATCGCGCCTTGACCAAACTGGTAACTGTATCATGTGTGGCGCTTGCTACTCTGAATGCAACGCCCGTGAAGTGAATCCCGATTTTGTCGGCCCCCACGCCCTAGCCAAAGCCTACCGCATGGTTGCAGACTCCCGCGATAGTGACACTGAAAATCGCCTACAAAGCTACAACGAAGGCACCAAAGGAGTTTGGGGTTGCACCCGTTGCTTATACTGCGATAGTGTTTGTCCAATGGATGTGGCACCACTAGAGCAAATCACCAAAATCAAACAAGAAATTCTCGCAAACAAACAACTTGTCGATGAAACTCGCTCAATTCGTCACCGGAAAGTATTAGTAGATTTGGTGAAAGAAGGTGGCTGGATTGATGAAAGGCAATTTGGTTTACAAGTTGTCGGTAACTACTTTAAAGACTTGAGAGGATTGCTGAGTTTAGCACCCTTGGGGTTACGAATGATTATCCGGGGTAAATTCCCCCTATCCTTTGAGCCTTCAGAAGGGACACAACAAGTGCGATCGCTCATTGAATCTGTGCAACAACAGGGGACTGGGGATTAGGGACTGGGGACTGGGGACTGGGGACTGGGTAATAGTAGAATCCAATTCCCAATTCCCAATTCCCAATTACCAATTACCAATTACCAATTACCAATTACCAATTACCAATTACCAATTCTCAATCCCCAATCTACGGCACATTCAACTGTTGCCCAGAACGGTTGTAGACTAAAATATCCCATTGCCCGTTGTTAGTGGATTCAAAAGCAATTCTATTACCATCGGCGCTAATGGTGGGGTTACGCACTTCTGCTTGCAAGTTATTAGTTAAATTCCGTGACTGGCGTGTTTCGCGGTCATAAAGAAAAATACCCGATCGCCCCAGACGACTAGCAGCAAATACAACATAACGACCATCTTGTGAAACGCTAGGATGAGAGGCGATGGTATCCAAGGAATTTAAACCTGGTAAATCAATCAAATTCTGCGTCAGCCGATCAAACATATAAACATCTTGACTGCCCCGGCGGTCACTAGTAAAAACAATATATCTCCCAGAAATTTGGGGATTTAGTTCTGAGGCTAAACTGTTGATACTGCGACCCCCCGGATCAAACGGATAACTTACCAAGCGCGGATAACCAAAACAACCAGTCAACAAACCAAAGCAAGCAAGCACAGGAACAAAAATAGTGCGATTAGTCATTAGTCAGTAGTCATTAGTCATTGGTCATTAGTCATTAGTTATTTTCTCCCCTATCTCCCTATCTTTCTATCTCCCTATCTCCCTATCTCCCCTGCACCCCTGCACCCCTACTCCCCACTCCCCACTCCCCAATCTAATTAGGCGGCGCACCTACAGTTGCACCATTGGGGATATCTAACTCCAGATTTGGCCCCCGGTCTAATACTTCCACATCCCACTGACCACGGCTAGCGGTTTCAAAGACCACATAACGTCCATCTGGGCTGATACTGGGATTTCTCACCCAACCGCGATAAGCAGGAGTGAGGATTTGTGATTGTTGGGTAGCGCGATCGTAAAGCGCCACCACTGGTCTACCTTGGTCGCTAGTAATATAAGCTATATAACGCCCGGTGTAGCTCAAACTCGGACTTTCGGCAATTGTGTCTGGTCGATTTAACCCTGGTGTGGGAACAAACCGTTGTTCTGTCAAATCATAAACCAGCAGTTGGTGACTACCATTACGATTGGAAATGAACGCGATTAAGCGCCCATTTCCACTCAATGCAGGTTGCTCCTCAGTGTAGCGACTGTTGAGGGAATTAGGCCCAATAAGAATATTGTCGGAATTACAAGATGTAAGCCAACTTGCAAAGCTAAAAATCAGGCTCCAATGAATTAGTCTTTGGAGCCAAAATTTCGGTGTAAATTTTTTCACCTCGACTGTTTACTGTTTTTTATCGCCTTTAAGCTTACATCCATCCGAGGTACTTTAAACATCGTCAAAATTGGTAGGATTATCTGGCTTATCTTCTGATCTTTCAATCGGGTTGTATGGTACATAGTCAGTTGGTATCGCCTCATCATCTACGCGCTCTCTGCGAGAAGCTGAGTCACCAGGAGAACGCCGTCTTCTTGGTCTGGGGGCAACATCATCCTCTCGGCTTTCTGGGCGCACAGGCGCATTATTACCACGACGAGAAGGTTTTCTGACTTCGCCGCTAGAACTTTCCCAATCCTCAACTTCCCTGGAGGAAGAACCCCAATCTTCTTCATAACTATCAGCAGGACGGCTCACTGGACGCCCAGAACTACGGCGACGATTTCTATCGCCTGTGTCTTTTCTTTCAGTCCCAGTATTGCGGCGTTCTGAACGACGGGGTGGTTGATCCTCGTAGTAGTCATCACGAGATGAACGTTCTTCCCTGCTTCCTCGAATTCTGCGACGCACAGGACGATCTTCATCGTCTTCCTCATAAGGCAGTGGTTCTAACTCTGCCTCTACCTGAGCCTCATACCTATTCCTATTGTAGGAATACTTGTTACTCACCTCTCGCTCTGAGTCAACGATTGGAGTGTTGCGTTTGGCTTGTTGGGTGGCTATACCTCTTAAGCGAATACTTTCAACTGCAAAAAATACAGTTGTACCCACTAAAAGCAGCTGACCAAATTGCAAAATCGGGTCTAAGCGCCATCCTTGGAAGATAAGAATGAACCCGCACAGTAAACCCACTGCGGCAAAAAAGATATCTTGATCTCGGGACAGTTCTGGACGCACAGTGCGAAGAAAATACAGTGCTGCCCCAGCCACAGCCAGGACAATTCCTAGAATACTGGCTGAGTTCGTCCCAACATTGACCTGAGCCAGAACACTGGCTGAGTTCAGCCCAAAATTTAGCATTGTTCTTTTCCCAATATCAAATCTATGTTAGCGAGTCACAATTAAAATCACTACTCTAATCAGTCACAAGGATAATATATTAAAGCTCCAAAGCATCTGGCAAAGAAGCTTTGAAGCTATTTACCGAAAACTCAAAAAGTTGATGTCTGTCAGCTCAGTATACCTCGTCTTCACAAAGACAACTTTATGCTAATAGCGAAATTTCGATAGATAGCTGACAGACCATCAGTTGTAAGAGTCGAACTGACTCCTCCAAGGATTATGAACGTTGGATCTTATCTTTTTGGCTAATGAAAATTAAACCAACTGTAGCAGGGATAACGACAATTACAGTACCCCAAAACAGACTCCAAAGAAAATTTGCTAAAGCAGGCGTCATAGTTCTCAACCTTTTTTTACACACTTCATCATAATTCTAATATGGTGTATCACTTCCTTTTCAAGTGAGTAGGGAGTGGGGAGTGGGGAAGCAGGGGAGCAGGGGGCAAGGGGAGCAGGGAAAAAATAACTCTTAACTCCTCACTCTTAACTCCTCACTCTTAACTCAGCACTCAGCACTTTCAAGCCACTGATTGAAATAAAATATATGTAGAGAGTGCTTTACAAAGCTTAAAACTTTCTGGCTTTCGCCCAGCGCGTTTTTTGTTCACAGATGGTAGTTCAAACCCATGACTGGTGTTAATCTAACTGTTTGGATTCTCGGCCCTATTTTAGGACTGATGACTTTTTTGTTTATTTTCCGCATCATTCTGACTTGGTATCCCCAAGTTGATCTGAATCGTTTGCCTTTTAACCTGATAGCTTGGCCCACTGAACCTTTTTTGGTGCCGTTGCGAAAGCTAGTACCACCCATAGGCGGGGTGGATATCACCCCGATTATTTGGGTAGGGATTTTTAGTTTAGTGCGGGAAATTCTTCTAGGTCAGCAAGGAATACTTACCATGCTGTCTCGTGTAAGTTAGGGAATTGGGCATAGGGCATGGGGCATGGGGTATGGGGCATAGAGCATGGGGCATAGGGCATAGAGCATAGAACACTAGTTATTTCTCCCCCTGCTCCCCCTGCTTCCCCTGCTCCCCAGTCCCCAGTCACCAGTCACCAGTACCCAGTCCCTTAAATATTCATCTCCTGTATGAAATTGGTGTAGACTTTACCTTGCAAAAATTGTGGAGTTTCCATAATTTTTTGATGAAATCCAATTGTGGTAGGTAGTCCTGTGATTGCACACTCTCGCAGTGCGCGTTTCATCCGATTAATTGCAGTGGGGCGGTCTGGCCCCCAAACAATTAACTTACCAATCAAGGAATCGTAGTATGGAGGAATTTGGTAATCGGTGTAAACGTGAGAATCAATGCGGACTCCGGGGCCACCAGGAGGTAAATAGCCGCTGATACGTCCAGGTGCAGGGCGAAAGTCATGGTCGGGGTCTTCAGCGTTGATGCGGCATTCAATAGCGTGACCCCGTAACACTACTTGGTCTTGGGTAAGTCTGAGTCTTTCTCCTTGAGCAACCCGGATTTGTTCAACAACTAAGTCCACCCCAGTAATCATTTCTGTAACAGGATGCTCTACTTGAATCCGGGTGTTCATTTCCATAAAGTAGAATTTACCGGATTTATCAAGCAAAAACTCGATAGTACCTGCCCCAGTGTAATTAATAAACTGGGCTGCTTTGACAGCAGCTTGTCCCATTTTCTCGCGCAGGTCTGAGTCTAGAGCTGGGCTAGGAGCTTCTTCTAATAACTTTTGATTGCGGCGCTGAATTGAGCAATCCCGTTCACCTAGATGGATGACGTTGCCGTAGTTATCAGCCAAAATTTGAAATTCAATGTGGCGCGGACGTTCGATAAATTTTTCTATATAAACGCCAGAATTGCCAAAAGCTGCTCCCGCTTCACCTTGAGCAGCAAAGAAGAGTTTGACAAATTCGCTCTCAGAATGCACCAACCGCATACCGCGTCCACCACCACCAGCTGTGGCTTTAATCATCACTGGATAACCAATATCCTTGGCCAGTGCTAATCCTTCTTGTTCAGACTCTACCAACCCTTCACTACCTGGTACAGTGGGTACACCAGCTTTTTGCATGGTTTCTTTGGCAGTGGATTTATCTCCCATGAGCCTGATGGCTTCTGGAGTTGGGCCGATGAAGGCGATGTGATGATCAGCACAAATTTCTGCAAATCGGGCATTTTCTGCCAAAAAACCGTAACCAGGATGAATGGCGCTGGCATTACGTGTCAACGCCGCAGCAATAATATTGGGAATATTCAAATAACTTTTACCGCTGGCAGGTTCGCCAATGCAAACTGCTTCATCGGCAAGTTGGACGTGGAGAGCGTTACGGTCAACGGTGGAGTGAACCGCAACTGTCGCAATTCCCATTTCTTCACAGGCGCGAAGAATGCGAAGGGCGATTTCTCCCCGATTGGCAATTAATATTTTGTCAAACTTCATTGTCTAGCTTCGATATTAGTACCAGTAGATTGACATTTTCCCCCATCCCATTTGCAACAACGCTTTCGCTTTATCTCAAATTATGACAGGAGATTCCCAAGCCTCGTTCCAAGCAAAGTGTAGATGCCTCCAGTAGACACTGCGTTGCCAAGGACAGTTGCATGGTGAGCTAGCGCTGTCTCGCTGCCCAGAGGCTAGCAAGTATCCGTGGCAGTTTGCTCAGATGCAGGATCTGACTTTTCACCTCTACGGGGCTTAACTAGACTAACAACTTTATTGCAGCTGCTAGTCTTGGTCAGTTTCCCTCTCCTAGGCTTTTGCAAACGCACGGTATATCCCACAGTAGCTATACCCCTTTTAATATCTCTTGATTAGCTACTACATTTCTGTCAGTCTGATATCCACTTTTGGAAATTGGCGATCGCTTCAACTTAAATTTCTGGTAAATTCCAAAAAATTAAATATTACATTACTATATTCACTTTCTTGTGCTACTATTTTTTATTAGATAAGTTATGCGGATGTGGCGGAATTGGTATACGCGCACGTTTGAGGGGCGTGTGGCTTTGCCTTGCGAGTTCGAGTCTCGCCATCCGCATTTTTTAGTGAATAGTCAAGGTCAGTAGTCAATAGACAAGAGTTATTAGTCATTGACTGCTGATATTTTGTTATTTATCTGTTGACTATAGACTTTTTACTATAGACTCACTGTTGCTTTTTTGTGCTTTTATAGAGATAGGTGAACTTTTGTAAAGAACATTGACTGCAACTTTTACTCCGAAAGACAACCCAACACTGCCAGCAGCGTGGCATCGCCTCACTCCGATTTGGCAAGGTGGGGAGGAAGTTATCCAGCAGAGTTTGCCTCATACTCATCTGGCACCAACTTGGCAAATGCTGCTTTTAGGGGACGGTTCGCCGACAAGGCATTTAGAGTTGCTTACAGGCGAACCTACAGAAGTAGATGTGATTGGCATGTCATTGATTGGCATGGATTCAGATGCTGCTCCCGAATTAATTCAAGCTGTACCAGGGCCACGACTGCGACGACAGGTATGGCTACGCACCGCTTCAGGTCAGCGATTGGCGTATGCTAGCTCGTGGTGGGAAGCCAGTCATGTAGATGAGTACCTGCAAAATCGTTCATTGCCAATTTGGGCGAGTTTGGCGCGTCTGCGCACAGAGTTGTATCGTGATGTGCGAGGAATTTACTATGGTTATTCAGATGCCCTAGAGTCAGGGTTTGAGGTGGCTGGGCCTTTTTGGGGTCGCCACTACTTGTTTTGGCATCATGGACAACCGCTAACACTGATTTATGAAGTTTTCTCGCCTTATTTAACCAAGTATTTGGGGCCTATGCAGCTCAGCTCCACTAATGGAAAGGTATAAGCTAGGGACTGGGTACTGGGTACTGGAGACTGGGAAAGAGATATAGTTATAAATTTTTCCAATCCGCAATTTTTAATAACTAATCTCTAATCCCCATTGCCCCTAATCCCCAACGCCACTTGATCCTCTCGGGGAGCCACAAGAGTGGGCGGCTTTGCCGACTTGAGGGGAGTGGCGTGAGACCCTAAGACCAGACTTCCTCACCGCAATGCAGTGGCTCCTCACGACGGTCGTGGGGAGCCGAGTTTCCCAGCGCCTAATCCCCAGGTATTAACTGCAAATATTGCCATGTAGTCATTATTAAAGCCGAAAATCTTCGTTAAATGAGTATTTTTGTACGCTGCGATAAAAATAGCGATCGCTCATGATCAAAAATCATAACAATCGTTGTTAATGTAACAAATATACTAGTATAAAATTGCTGATTATATGAGGTAGATGACTGCCAAAAGCGCCTAACAACACTAAAGTTGATAAATTAAATTACTCTCATTTCATAAAAACGAATACAACATATTTAAGTGTTATCTACATAGATTAGTATGGCTTGCTAATGACTTGCAGCTTTTTCAAGTTAGTTATATTCTCAGAGTGTTGGAAATCATAGAGCCATATGCCCAGGAATTGCTGGTATAAGCAGCTGAGCGAAAGTAAAATGCAAAATTCTACAAAGCGTGTTAAAAAGGTTAACTAGCTATAAATACACCACTTTTGAATAAATAGTAGGAAGTTTTATAACTTAAGTTTTATTAAAGGTTCAGGGTGGAAAAATTAAGCAATTACCTGCCATAAAGACAAGGAAACTTTTTGGTTTACTTGATCAATCAAGCAAATAATTAAGTTCGCAAGTATAAGGTAGAGTTTTTTATGGCACTGCCCATTGTGTCTATTCCTATGAAGAAAACAAAGAAACCAGCTCTGGTGCTGACGCTTTCAGCGGCTGGGCTATTAATTGCTGTGGGAAGTACAGCATACTGGTTATTAACCCAAGGGCAACCACTGTGGAGAGATTTGCCAGTGGGTGCAAACATCATTCCTCAAGACGCTGTGTTTGCAGTTTCTTTAACTACAGATGTCAAACAATGGCAGAAATTGCATGAATTTGGGACAAAACAAACCCAAGCAGAACTGGAGAAAAATTTAGTACAATTGCGCGATCGCTTTCTTACTAGTAATGGTTACAACTTCGAGAAAGACATTCAACCTTGGGTCGGTGATGAAGTCACCCTGGCAATTTTAGCTCCACAAGCAAGTAAACCTCAAATTAAACCAGTGGCTAGCAACCAAGATGCTACCAGCAATGAGCAATCCATGGTGATGGTGTTGCCTGTGAAGAACCCAGAAATAGCCAAAAGCATCTGGACACAACCCAAAGCCCTCAAACTTGGTAAATGGATTTCGCGCACATATCAAGGCTTAGACATTAAACAAACTGATGGACAGGCAGGGGAAAGCCTTTCTGCGACATTAATAGATGGGCATTTGCTAGTGATTACTGACAATCCCAAAACCACAGAAAGAGCGATTGATGCCTATAAAAGTAAAACAACTCTGGCGACAACAGGAGGCTTTGCGGAAAATATTTCCAAAATCGCCAGTTATCGCCCCTTTGCCCAGTTTTATGTCAATGTACCAACTGCCGCCAAAATAGCCACTGCTTCTCCCAACCGCCATTTGCCTGCACAAGTCTTAGCCCAACTTCAGAATAACCAAGGTTTAGCAGGAACAATTACTCTAGAGCCTGAAGGTATAAGCTTAAAAGGTGTTTCATGGCTCAACCCTAACAGTCAGCGTGTGCTAGCGGTGGAAAACCAAGCCGGGAAAATGCAAAACCGCTTACCAGCAGAAACATTAATGATGTTGTCTGGTGGAAACTTACAAAGGTTGTGGGGGGATTATGTTTTAACATCCCAAGGAAATCCTCTTTCACCCATAGCACCAGAACAGCTACGAGGTGGTGTGAAATCTTTAACAAATCTTGATTTAGATCAAGATTTGCTCAGTTGGATGAAAGGTGAATTTTCAGTCTCAGTGATTCCCAGTAGCCCTAAAGATGGTTCACCAGAAGATTTTCGTGCGGGTTTGGTGTTCATGGTACAGGCAAGCGATCGCAAATTAGCTGAAGCTTCCCTGCAAAAACTGGATGATGTGATGAAAAATCAATACCAGTTCCAGATTCAACCGAGAACAGTCGCAGGTCAACCAATTGTCAACTGGATTGCACCTTTTGGTACTTTAACTGCAACTCACGGCTGGTTAGATCAAGATACTGCTTTTTTGATCCTAGGCGCTCCTGTCATGGATAAAATTTTTCCCAAACCCAATAACACCCTAGCTAGCACTGTTCCCTTCCAACAAACAGTTCCCACAGAACTCAATCCGAATAATGGGCAATTTTTCTTAGATGTGGAACGGACGATGAAAAATTTTCCCATACCACCGCTGTTCTCCAATCAAAAAACTTTAATAGCAGCAACACGTTCAATAGGGGTAACAGCAGCTGTTAGCGACAATCGCAGTACCCGCTACGACATTTTTTTTGCACTCAAAAAAGCTAATCATTCAGTTATACCCAACAAGAGCAATAATGCTGCACCCACACCAAATATCACCCAATCTCCATGATCACAATTGCCAGAGTTAGCCTCTAAGCAGATAGGATCAGAAAAGTCAGAATTAATATTTTAAAGAATTCACTGGGGAGAACGCTTTATGAATCTGGTTGGACTCCAGAATTGGCTGGATAATGCCTCGTTTGCCGTCTTATTCCTGACCATGTTGGTATATTGGGTGGGGGCTGCTTTTCCCAATCTGTCGGCAACTGCGGCTTTGGGTACAGCGGGGATGGCGATCACTAATTTGTGCATAGCGACCCTTTTAGGCTCACGATGGATAGAAGCTGGTTATTTTCCTTTGAGTAATTTGTATGAATCTTTATTTTTCTTAACTTGGGGAATTACTACCATTCATTTAATTGCCGAAAATACCAGCCGTAGCCGCTTAGTAGGAGTTGTCACCGCGCCTGTGGCTATGGGGATCACTGCTTTTGCAACTCTCACACTGCCATCAGAAATGCAAGTCGCAGAACCTTTAGTGCCTGCCTTGAAGTCCAATTGGCTAATGATGCACGTCAGTGTGATGATGTTAAGTTATGCCGCTTTAATGGTGGGTTCTTTATTAGCGATCGCTTTTCTAATTGTGACTCGCGGTCAAAACATTCAATTACAGGGTAGTTCTGTTGGTACAGGTGGCTATCGCAGCAATGGCTACCGCTTGCAAAAAGCAGGTGAACTGATTTCTCAACCATCAACACCCCCTGTAGAAAATAACGGCTTTGCTCGTCATGAGCGCAATAACAATGGTAATGCTAGTACAGCTGTTCTAGGAACAGTACTCGCAACCCCAATTCAAAACCAACAATCAATCGAAAATTCAGAACCTCTTTCACCCCAGCGCCTTAGCTTAGCAGAAACCCTCGACAACATGAGTTATCGCGTCATTGGATTGGGATTTCCCTTGCTGACCATTGGCATTATTGCTGGTGCTGTTTGGGCTAACGAAGCTTGGGGTTCTTACTGGAGTTGGGATCCGAAAGAAACTTGGGCATTAATTACTTGGTTAGTTTTCGCCGCCTATCTACATACCCGCATCACTCGTGGTTGGCAAGGGTTGCGTCCGGCAATTTTAGCCGCCACTGGCTTTTTTGTTGTTTGGATTTGCTATCTTGGTGTGAATCTTTTAGGTAAAGGTTTGCATTCTTACGGGTGGTTTTTCTAAAGCGAATTTGCTTTGCGATCGCAGTTGTCTATTAATTTTAAATAGTATCAGGGTCAACACCAAGCGATCGCAAATGTTCTTTCAATCTTTCCACTTGTGATTCAGCTTGTCTTGCTTGCTCTTGGGCTTGTTGCCTCGCCAATTTTTCTTGCTTGAGTGCCTCTGCCAACTCTTGAGGAATTAGTAATTTTTCTCCATCATAATTAGCCACCTCATCTCAATAATAGGTGTATGATTTTATTATCTTAGCGACCATAAAAGAGTTTTTGTGTTGAAAAAGTTGAGTAAGGCAATGGAGTACTCAAAAGCTGATCTACTAAATTTTCACAATCCAAAATCCAAAATCTAAAATAGTGTTAGCGATCGCCCCAGAATTATCAAACCAAAAATGCGCGATCGCTAACTCTTTTTTAAGAGTAGATTTTAATTTTGGTGAGTAGTTTCTTGCATCAAGTCAAACACAATTACATGCTTTGTAGTCGGCATTAATTGTTGGAGAATCTGTAAATATCCATCTGCATCA
>NZ_AP018288.1:4390627-4594726 GCF_002368335.1 Nostoc sp. NIES-4103
CAACACATTTCGGGGAGAACCAGCTAGCTCCTGGTTCGATTGGCATTTCACCCCTAACCACAGCTCATCCGCCGATTTTTCAACATCGGTCGGTGCGGACCTTCACTTGGTGTTACCCAAGCTTCATCCTGGCCATGGTTAGATCACCAGGGTTCGGGTCTATAAACACTGATCTACGCCCTTTTCAGACTCGCTTTCGCTTTGGCTCCGGCATTTTCGCCTTAACCTACCAGTGCCTATAAGTCGCCGGCTCATTCTTCAACAGGCACGCGGTCAGACGAACAATCGTCCTCCCACTGCTTGTAAGCTGACGGTTTCATGTTCTATTTCACTCCCCTTTCGGGGTTCTTTTCACCTTTCCCTCGCGGTACTGGTTCACTATCGGTCACACAGTAGTATTTAGCCTTACGAGATGGTCCTCGCTGATTCACATGGGATTCCTCGTGCCCCATGCTACTCGGGATTCAGCTACTATCTAGTCAGTTTTCAACTACAGGACTTTCACCTTCTTTGGTGCAGTATTTAGCTGCTTCGTCTAACCTCTAGATTCGATATTGCTGTCCCACTACCCCAATCAGTAAACCAATTGGTTTAGGCTCTTCCCCGTTCGCTCACCACTACTTAGGGAATCTCTGCTTGATTTCTTTTCCTCTGGCTACTAAGATGTTTCAGTTCGCCAGGTTGGCTCATACCTGTCTATATATTCAACAGGCTGTACATAGGGTTGCCCCATTCGGATATCTCCGGCTCAATGTTTGCTTCCAACTCCCCGGAGCATTTCGTCGGTAACCACGTCCTTCTTCGCCTCTGTGTGCCTAGGTATCCACCGTCAGCCCTTATTAGCTTGACCACTTACAATTGGTGTTCACCATTGCAAACACAATTCATTACTTGAATGTCTGTGTCTGCCTGCTAATGTTCGCGTTACTATGCAGTTTTCAAGGTTCTGGCTGAGATTCACTCAGCAGTCTGACACCTACATGTCATGTTGCTGAATCTTATCCCTTGTTTTGTTGGCTTTTTACAGGTGGAGGTTAGCGGACTCGAACCGCTGACATCCTGCTTGCAAAGCAGGCGCTCTACCAACTGAGCTAAACCCCCAGACAAAAAGTTATGAGTTTTTAGTGATGAGTTATCAGTTTTTTGACTCTTAACTCTTAACTTCAAACTCTTAACTCTCTTCAGGTGGGCCATCCTGGACTCGAACCAGGGACCTCACCCTTATCAGGGGTGCGCTCTAACCACCTGAGCTAATAGCCCAAATCGAACCAAATCATAGTTTGAAAGCTATTCACAAATATCTGCGACCGACCTAGGAATGACCATCTCATTATCTATTTGCACGCTCGCTTTCGATATCTGAGTGGATTCGGTCTCCCTATAAAGGAGGTGATCCAGCCACACCTTCCGGTACGGCTACCTTGTTACGACTTCACCCCAGTCACCAGCACTGCCTTAGGCATCCTCCCCGACGAATCGTTGGAGTAATGACTTCGGGCGTTGCCAGCTTCCATGGTGTGACGGGCGGTGTGTACAAGGCCCGGGAACGAATTCACTGCAGTATGCTGACCTGCAATTACTAGCGATTCCTCCTTCACGCAGGCGAGTTGCAGCCTGCGATCTGAACTGAGCTACGGTTTTCGGGATTTGCTTGCCGTTGCCGGCTTGCTGCCCTCTGTCCGTAGCATTGTAGTACGTGTGTAGCCCAAGACGTAAGGGGCATGCTGACTTGACGTCATCCCCACCTTCCTCCGGTTTGTCACCGGCAGTCTCTCTAGAGTGCCCAACTTAATGCTGGCAACTAAAAACGAGGGTTGCGCTCGTTGCGGGACTTAACCCAACATCTCACGACACGAGCTGACGACAGCCATGCACCACCTGTGTTCGCGCTCCCGAAGGCACTCTAAGCTTTCACTCAGATTCGCGACATGTCAAGTCTTGGTAAGGTTCTTCGCGTTGCATCGAATTAAACCACATACTCCACCGCTTGTGCGGGCCCCCGTCAATTCCTTTGAGTTTCACACTTGCGTGCGTACTCCCCAGGCGGGATACTTAACGCGTTAGCTACGGCACGGCTCGGGTCGATACAAGCCACGCCTAGTATCCATCGTTTACGGCTAGGACTACTGGGGTATCTAATCCCATTCGCTCCCCTAGCTTTCGTCCCTCAGTGTCAGTTGCGGCCTAGCAGAGCGCTTTCGCCACCGGTGTTCTTCCTGATATCTACGCATTTCACCGCTACACCAGGAATTCCCTCTGCCCCGAACGCACTCTAGCTATGTAGTTTCCACTGCTCTTATGAGGTTGAGCCTCACTCTTTAACAGCAGACTTACATCGCCACCTGCGGACGCTTTACGCCCAATCATTCCGGATAACGCTTGCATCCTCCGTATTACCGCGGCTGCTGGCACGGAGTTAGCCGATGCTGATTCCTCAGGTACCGTCATTGTGTTCTTCCCTGAGAAAAGAGGTTTACAACCCAAGAGCCTTCCTCCCTCACGCGGTATTGCTCCGTCAGGCTTTCGCCCATTGCGGAAAATTCCCCACTGCTGCCTCCCGTAGGAGTCTGGGCCGTGTCTCAGTCCCAGTGTGGCTGATCATCCTCTCAGACCAGCTACTGATCGTCGCCTAGGTAGGCTCTTACCCCACCTACTAGCTAATCAGACGCGAGCTCATCTCTAGGCAATAAATCTTTCACCTCTCGGCACATCCGGTATTAGCCACCGTTTCCAGTGGTTGTCCCCGACCTAGAGCCAGATTCTCACGCGTTACTCACCCGTCCGCCACTGTGTCCTAAAACACCGTTCGACTTGCATGTGTTAAGCATACCGCCAGCGTTCATCCTGAGCCAGGATCAAACTCTCCATTTTGTTCTGGAAAGCTCTACAGCTCTTTTTTGGCTGATTCTTTACCCACCTCAGCCTGGTGTTCTCATTTACTTGACGCAGGCTACTTGTGGTATTATGGCTTTCAAACTATAATATTTTCATGGTTCGGGTGCCTCTCGGATTGCGCTCTCGTGCGCTCTCTGTTCGGCACTTATCCAATATAACTAACCTACTCCAGAGTGTCAACTCTTTTGACTCTTTTTTTGGAAATATTTTTTTCGCCCGCTAAAACTCCCCACAGCACTGGGTTGTGAGCAACAATGGTGTATGCATTGTGCTGAATATGGAGGTATTAGCGTGATTTTTCAGTCGGTTATAGCTACGCTGCATCAATTTTGGGGCGATCGCGGTTGTCTCATTGCCCAGCCCTATGACATCGAAAAGGGAGCAGGCACCAAAAACCCCCACACATTTTTAAGAGCATTGGGGCCAGAACCTTGGGCTGTTGCTTACGTTGAACCGTGCCGTCGTCCAACGGATGGACGCTACGGCGAAAACCCCAATCGCTTCCAACACTATTATCAGTACCAAGTCCTGATTAAACCCTCACCAGATAATATTCAAGAAATTTATCTTGATTCTTTAAGGGCTTTAGGCATTCGCCCAGAAGACCACGATATCCGGTTTGTGGAGGACAACTGGGAAGATGCGACCGTGGGAGCTTGGGGTACTGGCTGGGAAGTATGGTTGGATGGGATGGAAATTACTCAATTTACATACTTCCAACAGTGTGGAGGAATCGATTGCCGTCCGGTGTCCATTGAGATTACATACGGGTTAGAGCGGTTGACGATGTATCTCCAGCAAGTGGAAGCATTTACAAAGATTCAGTGGACAGACAAAATTACTTATGGAGATGTCTTCCTGCAAAATGAGATTGAGCAAAGTACCTACAACTTTGAAGCATCAAATGCCGAGTTGCTACTGACACTATTTAATCTGTACGAGCAGGAAGCTACGCAATTAACGGAGCGTGGATTGGTTTTACCTAGCCTAGATTATGTAATGAAGTGTTCACACACATTCAATTTGCTGGATGCCAGAGGTGTAATTTCGGTAACAGAGAGAACTCGTTACATTGCTAGGATTCGTCATTTGGCACGCAAGATAGCTCATTTATATGTTGAGCAAAGAGAAAAGTTAGGTTTTCCGCTACTCCAGAAGATAGCAGTTTAAGTAGTGTTGGCAAAGGACAACACAACGAAAGAAAATAAACAAGATAAGGAGTTTTCTATTTACCTACTCTTATTTCCTTATCTTCTCCTTCTTTCTTGAGGTTGATTATATGATGACTTTTGAACAACTACACATTGGTGATTACTTTCGCATACCTGGTATAAGTGCTAGCAGCGTGTACAGAAAGGCTAGCAGTTTTCAGTGCAGCGTAAACGCATTATTACAACCAATCCGTCCTGGAACAGAAGTGATAGTGCTTACTTCCACAGAAGTTGCTGAGTATTTTGCAGCTAAACACGATTACCTCAACAGCCTGTGCTAGTCAAAATTAAATTGACTGCTTTGACTATTTAAATGTTTGTCTGGTGCAAAGTTGCAAACAGCCAAAGAAAGAGACTTCAAGCAGGACTTTGCAAAAAGTCTGTTGAAGAATAGGGGTCTTTACAGTCCTGCCTGCCAAAAGTCAAGTTTTTGGGGTTATTCTGCCGTAGTAATTGTTAGATGTAGAACCATATAGCTAGAAAGCGCCAATCTTTTTGAAAATTCAACAATATTTGCAATACTTAATATTGAAGGTAATGCATTACTGTAAGCCATAAAGATGGTGTGAGATATATGGTTAATGTTAGTGAGCTTCTAGAACCGATCGCAGCTTGGTTTCGTTCTTTGGGAATCCCTGAGCCGATTGTACATTGGGGACATCCGGCGATGATGGCGATCGTTATTTTTGTTGTCGGTACTTTTGTAGGAGTGGCAGGTTGGCGAGGAAAACTGCTTGAGGGTAAAGATAAAGATGCTGCTATTAAAAGTCGGATTGCTCATCGACTATTAGCACCGTGGCTGTTTTTATTCCTGGCGGGTGGTTATACAGGTGGGGTGTTGTCCCTAGTAATGCAGCGTCAACCAATTTTTGAAAGTCCCCATTTTTGGACTGGTTCGCTGGTGCTGTTACTGTTACTCGTCAATGGTGCAATTTCTCTAAGTGGATTTGCTGGCAACAAACCAGGGTTACGTGCAGTACATGCTTACTTGGGAAGCGTAGCACTTGGGATTCTGTTTCTCCACGCGGCGCTGGGGTTCAAGTTAGGCATATCTTTATGATGCTGTCATAATATTTAGTTTAAATAGCGTAAAGCTACACCAACAAAGCCTGCAAACGCGGGCTTTGTTTGTATAAACTCTATGAACTATACTTCACCACAAGCATCAAAATTTTTCTTGACTGCTGCCTTGGCTATTCTTAACTCAGCTGCAAATTATCTTTGCCAGATGCTTTTACCAGAAGTTTTATGATTCAAACCAGTGGTGTAATTATTTGTCTTGGCTACATTCTAGGGTTACTGTTTACAGCAGTTCCTTGGGGTGGAGTATGGATTTTGATTTTGGGAATAGTGGGAGGTGTTTTATTTAGAAGACGTTATCCCAAATCACGGCAACTTCCACTGAAACCACCAGAAAAGACTGACAGGAAAACCAAGACAATACCTAATAGCAAGCAAACTATTCTCCATCCACGAGTATGGGTAGCTGCTGGTTTAGTAGGTTTATTGGCAACTGTATATTTTCAATGGCGAGTACCGCAACCAGGAGCAAAAGATATCAGTACATTTGTTCCCCCAGAAAATAACAATATTCAAGAACAATTAGTAATTGTTCGTGGTCAAGTGGCAAGCAATCCTCGCTTGACTCGCAGCCAGCGAGGACAATTTTGGTTAGAAGCAACTCAGCTCGATGAGGTAAAAAATGATCAGGGGCCAGCAGATATCCCCAAAGGTGTAACTGGAAAATTGTACGTAACAGTACCTATGCTTCAGGCTACTGGTTTATACCCTGGTCAACAAATTGCCATAACTGGGATTTTGTACAAACCAAAAGCTGCATCCAACCCTGGTGCTTTTGACTTTCAGAAGTTTCTCAAACAAGAAGGAGCATTTGCTGGTTTAAGTGGACGGCAGATTAATATTCTAGATGCAGATGAGAAACGTCAATGGGGATGGTGGCAAATTCGGGAGAGAATTGTGCGATCGCAAGTTCGTTGGTTGGGTATTCCAGAAGGGCCGCTTGTCAGTGCAATGGTTTTGGGTAGCAAAGCAGTTGATTTACCCTACGATATCCGCGATTTATTTGTACAAGCAGGATTAGCTCATGCTTTGGCAGCTTCGGGGTTTCAAACTTCCTTGATTTTAGGTGTGATCTTACAGTTGACAAAGCGGACAAAAAAGGCAACACAATTTACTCTTGGCTTATTAGCTTTAATTATATTTCTAAGTTTAACAGGTTTCCAGCCTGCGGTTCTTAGAGCTGTAATTATGGGTTTTGCAGCATTAATTGGTCTGTTATTAAATCGAAAAGTCCAACAATTTGGCTCATTACTATTAGCAGCAACTTTGTTATTAATATTTAATCCTTTATGGATTTGGGATTTAGGTTTTCAGTTAAGCTTTCTAGCAACTTTGGGATTAATCGTCACTGTATCCCCCATTGTTCGAGGTTTAGCATGGTTACCAACTACGATCGCTGCTTTGATTGCTGTGCCCCTTGCTGCCACAATTTGGACTTTACCTGTACAACTTTCTGTTTTTGGAGTTGTACCTAGTTATAGTTTATTACTAAATATTATTACCACACCTTTAATTTCAGTTATTAGTATTGGTGGTATTGTTAGTGCCATAGCAGCATTAATTTGGCCAGCAGCAGGAAGTGTTTTAGCTGGAGTGTTACATTACCCTACTGATTGGCTAATTCAGTTAGTTGAATTTTTTATCAATTTACCAGGCAATTCTGTTGCTTTAGGCAGCATATCCACGTGGCAATTATTAGCAATCTATACAATAATTATATTAACTTGGCTGGTAGATTGGTGGAAAAAACGCTGGTGGTTTGCGAGTTTAATAGCTTTTGGTATTGTACTGGTTCCAGCTTGGCATTCTGCCAACACATTATTGAAGATAACCCTATTAGAAACAGGTACAGAACCAGTTATAGTTGTTCAAGACCGAGGGAAAGTTACCTTGATTAATAGTGGAGATGAAGGTACAGGTCGTTACACAATTGTACCATTTTTGCAACAACAAGGTGTCAATCAAATCGATGCAGCGATCGCTAGTGATTTCCAAACGAAAGAAACTGATGCTTGGTTAGAAATACTGCAAAATTTACCGATTAAAACTTTTTATACTTATTCAGCTAAAACCGAAAATAATATTGCTGACCAAGCAATTCAACAATTATTGCAAAAACAGCAAGGAATCTATCAGCCTTCACTAATCGGTCAAACAGTAAATACTGGTTCAACATTCGCACAATTAGTTAACGACCAGCCTATTTTACAACTGCAAATTTTAGGACAAAGTTGGCTAATAGTGGGAAATGTCAAACCACAAGAAGTATTAAAGCTAGTTCAAACAGGGAGTTGGCCAAGCCCACAGGTATTGTGGTGTAATCCTGAGTCTTTACGAGATTTAGTTATAGCACTAAAACCACAGGTAGCGATCGCTTCCTCAAACAACCTTGATGCCAAAACTTTATCTGAACTGAGTAAAAGCCAAACAAAACTATTTTTTACTGGGCGAGATGGCGCTATCCAATGGACACCCAACGGTCAATTTGAGGCTTTTATGCAAGCAACGGAAAATAAATCTTCTGTGTTGTAAATGGGGAATGGGGAATTGGGAATTGGGAATTGGGAAAGAGATTTTCACCTATTTCATTGTCAATAGTGATTCAGCTAAGGCTACGGCACCCCACAGTGGTGCTTCATCTCCCAGTGCTGCGGGAACAATTTCAAAAGTAACTTCTGGCAAAGCCGTCTCCCGTGCCACTTTTCGCAATCCTTGCCAAAAAATCTCACCTGCCTTTGTGACACCACCTCCCAAGATAAAACGTTGTGGGTTCATCAAATTTGCCACATTACCAATACCTACACCTAGCGCCCAAGCAGCCTGATACAAAACCTCCTTAGCTAAATCATCCCCATCTGCCGCAGCTTGACTTACCAACTGACCCGTTAGCAACTGTAAATTATCCCCCACCAAACCCCTCAGTACCTCTCCCCCTCTGTGTCGCGCCAGTTGCTTCAATGGGGGGAACCCCCGCAACACACTGGCTTGTCTGTGTCTCTGTGGTACCCTTCGGGAAGCCGCTTGCACGTCTACGTTTTCCAAAATTTCTCTCACATTTTGCGCCATATAAGGCCCCGATGCCAAACGTTCCACGCATCCACGCTTGCCACACAAACATACCGGGCCATTTGGGTCTACAACCATATGTCCAATTTCCCCAGCCATTCCTGATGTACCTCGCCAAGGCTTGCCATTGAGTATCCAACCACCACCTACACCAGTACTGACGGTAATGTAAAACAGGCTATGGCATCCTTGACCTGCACCGAAACGATATTCACCCAAAGCAGCAACATTGGCATCGTTGTCTACACTAGCAGGAATACCAAACTCTGCCTCTAGCAACTCTTTGAGGGGAATATTTTCCCATCCAGCTACATGGTGGGATAGTCGCACTGTCCCTGTAGTAGCGTCTACCGGGCCGCCAAAGCTGACACCGATTACAGAGGGAGTTATTCCTTGTAGTAAAGAATAAATGAGCGATCGCATAATTTCTAAGTCCGTTTTAGCATCTACATTTGCTGGTGAAAGGCGACGTTCATAACGCAACCACTCCCTAGAACCAAGATGTGCGATACCTGCTGCCAATTTAGTCCCACCAAAATCCAGTGCTAAGATTAATGTCATAGTTTTTGACTAAGAGGATGTTTTAAAAGTAGGGGGTATTGTAAGAAAGCTCACAAGGCGTATGCTGAAATTTGTAGAAACCAGCACCCTGTGAGCGAATGACTAAAGCATACCGTAGTAATCTGACATGGGAACAATGGGAATTAATTGCAGACCTATTCCCAGAATCAAAACCAGGGGGTCGTCCCCGAAAATTAGCATTATTTGCGATCGTGAATGCAATTCTCTATGTTCTGTGCGAAGGTTGTACATGGCGAGGTTTGCCAGGAGATTTTCCGGCGTGGTCAACGGTTTATGGTTATTTTTGGAGATGGGGAAAAGATGGTACATGGTTGAAGGTTCATGACCAACTCTATCGGTGGGTAAGGGTAGACTCAGGACGTGATAAGAGTCCATCAGAAGCGGCGGTTGATAGTCAATCAGTAGAAACAGCAACGATGATTACTGTTGATGTCGGCTATGACGCAGGAAAAAAGATACATGGGCGCAAGCGACATCTAAGTGTAGATTTGTTAGGGCTAGTTTTGCGGGTCTTGGTAACGTCTGCAAGTGTTCCAGAACGTGAAGGAGCGAAAAAAGTCCTCAAACGAGTTCACAATACAGGCAATCACGTCAAAAGGTTAAACATCATTTGGATGGACGGAGGATACCGAGGCGAAGAATTTATGCATTGGGTGATGGATATGTTTCGGTGGATTGTAGAAATTGTTCTTCGACCATTGGAGAAAAAAGGTTTTGTCCATTTACCAAAGCGTTGGGTTGTCGAAAGAACTTTTGGATGGCTCAATTGGTGTCGCCGTTTAAGTAAAGATTATGAAAGGCTACCCAAAACTTCGGAGACTTTTATATATATAGCGATGATTCGTATCATGGTCAGACGACTAGCATAATTTTTGACTCAATTTGACTTTTAAAACATCCTCTTACAACGCAAACATCTTTGAAAAGGTGAGACTGCATTAAATAAATCGAAGCGTTGCAGTACTTCTACTATTTGTTGTTGTGGATTAGTATTTCTGACATAATAGCCATAAATTACTAAACTACGCATCAGTAGACCTTTGTCACGAGTCAGAAGTACTCGTGATTCATTGTGTGATATGAGTGCTAATTCCTCATCTTGATAGTCATTGCGGTATAAGGTATCAAAACCTAACAATCTTAAAGATGTCGCTAGCTTTCCTAAATGAATATCTAAAACAAAGCGAATACTGCTTAATGGTTCTGGTCGTAGTCCTATTTTCTGATTAATAAAATTCCTAGCAGAAATTGGATATATATTGATGTTATCTTCATCTTGAACGATGTAACTGAAATTTACACTTTCCGCATTAACTTCAATACAATCAACTTCTGTATGAGGCACACCCAAGGACTCAATCATATCCTTAATTGAAGCTCTTTCTGTGAAAAAAGATCCTATGTTAGTATGCCTTTTATGCCGTGGTAGAAAATCATTCAACTCTCCATGAAAGTGGAAGTAAGCAATAGCCATGATTGAATTTATTTAAATAGTTAATAATCTCGATGTATTAATATCTGCTACTTCCTATAGATAGGAACAACAGAAGTGATACTCAACTATATGCAACAATTCTACATAATTGAGAAAATTTATCTATTATATAGAAAGTAGTAATACCTATTTCCATAAGCTCTATGAGTGATTACTTGCCTGTAAACTTTAATTTAGCTAGCATTTAAGGAGCAAACATATTAGCAAAAGTTATAAAATTTATCAAATACTTGCATTCCTTATAGACTTCAGTTAGAGTCAATGCATAGACCTCAAAAACTACGACCCTTGCTAAAGTAGCTCAAACGAGGTCACAAGGTGAACACCAAATTTGTTGGTATTGGTGATTCATTGCTATCATGATGTTTATTAACTGGTTTTTTTATGAAACCCAGACATTGTGAATCTAGGGTGTAAAAACAATCACCCTTGAGCTAGTTGCACCTAATATTTACCAGCTTATTGATAATTATTAGCAATAAACGAGGAAAAGTATTATTGTAGTTATGGAGGTGTATCTGAAAAAATTGCCTGACTCAATTTTAGAGATTTGATTAACCGGAAAGACGTTTATTGAAAATGATGTTATAAAGTGGCTACCTTGTTTTAACCAGTAAATCCAAGATTATTGTTTTTTATCTTTCTAAGCCAAAGATATTGTAAGCAAGGACACAATTTCATCGAATTATACCGTTTGCCCATAAGATAAACCGAATGAGTACGAGCAATGAATACCTTTTTCTGTTCTGACTATACAAGACAAGTAGGAGAAGATGTTATTGGTAGTGCAACTAATTACCAAACTTACATTCTAGTGGAGTGTCCACCACCTTGGACATCAGAAGCTTTTAACTCCAAATGGGTGCCAAATAACTTACAGGTTTTAGTAGAAGAGGTACAGTCTGCTAGACTGCCGATCAGGTTTCTGTTAATTGCTAATGATTCATCACACAAAGTAGATCATACAACTTTATTGATTTATCATAGACTTGAGGGACTAAGCCAAGGATATAGTAAGCACGAATTTAAACTGCCAAATATTGAACAAGTACCAGTAGCAGTGAGAAAATGGTTATCAGGTAAAAGCTCTGGATATGAAATAGAAACAAATGTAACCAGAGATATTTTAGTCTGTACACATGGTAGCCATGATCAGTGCTGTGCTAGATATGGTAATCCTTTTTATTTCTATGCTAACGCTACTATTTCTAATTTAGACTTCAACAATATTCGCCTTTGGAAATCTAGCCACTTTGGTGGACATCGATTTGCGCCAACAGCGATAGATTTGCCAGAAGGAAGATATTATGGTGTTTTAAATCAAGATTCTTTTCAATCGATTTTGACACGCAGTGGTGACATTCAATGCCTAAATAAAGTTTATAGAGGGTGGGGAATTTTGCCGGCTGCGATGCAGATTTTAGAAAGAGAATTAATTCTGCAACATGGATGGGATTGGTTTAGTTACAAAGTAACAGGGAAAATCATTGAGCAAAGTTTAGACAACAATACTATTTTGGGAGAACTAACTTGTGAACAAAGTTCTGGTTCTCAATACACTTACCAGGCTAAACTTGTCAAAGATGAAACAAAAACATTACAAGTGAAGAGTTCTTGTAATGCGACTAAAAATTTAGTTTATGTGAAATATGCTGTGGATAGTCTCTGGCTAGCTTCTAGCAAAATTGTTACTTATAGTACATAAAAATATATAGTAATCCGATTTGATTTATGAAAAAATTTAAGTATCTGTAGTGGACTGTTTCAGCTAGAATGTTGCAATAAATTTTCTTGGGGGCGGGTAAGATACCCGCCAATAATGGACGGGCGAGACGCCCATCCCACAAGAGTTGCTAATGCACTATTTTAGTCCGGTAGTGCTACTAGCTTGTTTAAATATACAAATAGTCAGGAGTGGGTGAGGGCGATCGCAATATTGAAAAGATTATATAAAGAAAGAATTTAGTTAGGAGATTATACCAAGTGCGATCGCCTCAGTTTCAGATAATTTGTTACAACGTTAATTTGTGAAAAATACTCATCAGTAGGGCGGGTTAATAAATATTATCACTTAATAGCCCTCTTGATACTTGTGAATCGGTCCCTACTTCAACCTGGATATTTTATTTTTTGGAGTTTTCTAAGTTCCTAACATTTGCAAGTTGTGCAAGGTAGCATACATTCCGCCTTGTTGTAATAATTCTTCATGGCTTCCCTGTTCTATTAATTCGCCTCGCTTCAACACAAAAATTCGATCCACATTGCGAATTGTAGATAAACGGTGGGCGATAATTATAGCAGTGCGTTGCGCTAAAAGCTCGTTTAATGCTGATTGAATTAAAGCTTCTGTTCCCACATCCAGGCTAGCGGTTGCTTCATCCAATATCAAAATTTGGGGATTACGAATAGCTGCACGCGCAAAGGCTAAAAGTTGCTTTTGTCCACTAGAAAGATTTGTGCCTCGTTCTCGTAGTTGAGTATCATATCCTAAAGGCAATTGTTCAATAAAACTGGCAATATTTGTTTTTTGTGCAGCTTCTTGAATTTCCTCAAAACTGTAGCGATCGCCTAGTGTAATATTACCTTTGACATCACCAGCAAACAAAAAACCTTCTTGCAAAATCACTGCCATATAGCGTCGCAATTCTGCTTGTGGTAATTCCCTAATATCCACGCCATCTACTAAAATCCGTCCTTGAGTGGGTTCGTAGAGGCGACACAAAAGACGAATAATGGAACTTTTACCAGCACCAGTAGGGCCTACTAATGCAACTTTTTCACCAGGATGAATCGTGAAATCTAAATCCTTGATTACATAATCATCATCTTTGTAAGCAAACCAGACATGTTCAAAGCGAATTTCTCCCAACTCTGGCGTGATATTGAGTTCTTGTGCTTCCAGATTGGCTTCTATTTCATCTATGTAGCCAAATTGAGCATCAAAGATTGAAAACCGAGGATTGCCGCGATCGCGTATTTCTATCGGTTCATCTAATATATCAGTTACTCGTTCAATGGCGGTAAACCCAGATTGAATCACAGTAAATTGTTCCGCAAACTCCCGCAGAGGGTCAAATAACCGCTGTGCATATAAAACGAATGCAGACAATGTACCAAAAGTGAGATTTTTGCCCAAAAGTAACCAACCACCTATCCACAAAACCCCTGCAATAGCAATCAAGGCGATCCATTCTAAAGTTGCTGAAACAGCTGAATCATAAAAAATAGTTTGATCTGATTGTTGGGTGTAGCGTTTGTTAGTGTTGCGAAACATTTCGGCATTAAATTTCTCTCGTTGGAACAACTGCACTACATTAATGCCGACTATATTTTCTTGTAGCTGAGAGTTCAGGATAGAAAGTTCTTCCCGTACTTTATAGTTGGCTTGACGATACTGCTGTTGTAAGTAATTGACTATTACAGTAATTGGAAACAAAATTAACACCAGCAAGCAAGCAAGTTGCCATTGGATAGAAAACATCAAGCCAGCGATCGCTAGCATGGTGAACAAATTAGATATAATGCCGATGGCCCCAGTAGAGAAGACATCTCCTAAGACTTCCACATCGCTGGTAAGCCTAGTAATTATTTTACCTACGGGCGTGCGGTCAAAAAAACGCACTGCCAGGGATGTTACATGATTAAATAAGTCTTGGCGAATTGCCGCTGTAATTTGTTGCCCAATTTTCTGTAAGAGATAACCCTGAAAACCTGTTAATATCAGCTTAATCAGAATCATACCTAGCAATAATCCTAGCAGGATATTTAACCCTTGCCACAAGGGGCGATTTCTGAAAAACTCGTATGTGCTAGGTTCTTTGCGAATTAAAGAGATAATCTGTCCAATTAACAATGGCTGTACAGCAACGGCAATAGCAATCAGCACAATTAGAAACAGTGCTAAGGCTAACAGTCTCCCATTCTTACGGGCATATGGTAATAAACGCAGGAATAACCGCCAGTCATTGTGACGCCAACGGTTTTTTTTGTCAGATTTTTTGACAGATTGGTAGATGCTCATAGTAAGAGCATTATATTAATTTTTACAATAGAAAAAAGACTTTTAATTAATGTAACATTCGCACTTAGCATTAATACTATGCCTGAGATAGAAACCGCAAGACTGCGACTCAGACACTTTGCTTTAGATGACTTAGATGATCTGTATGACCTCTACAGCGATGCAGAGGTTATGAGATATCTGTCGAAAAGAAGCAGAGAACAGACACAGGCAAGTTTACACAAACATATTCAACATTGGCAAGAACACAACTTTGGGATGTGGGCAGTTATACACAAAGATAGCGGGAAAATGATTGGGCGTTGTGGATTGGGTTTTTTGGAAAATACCCCAGAGGTTGAACTTGGCTATGTGTTTAACAAATCTTATTGGAGAATGGGATTAGGGACAGAAGCTGCTGTGGCTACTTTGAAGTATGGGTTTTGGCAGGTAAACCTGGATCGTATAGTAGCGATCGCTCAACCTCAAAACATTGCTTCAATACGTATATTTGAGAAAATCGGCATGAAGTATGAGAAAGATGCCCACTTTTACAACTTCGATGTCGTGTACTACGCCATAACACGTCAATATTGGCAACCAAACGATTCTTTGTATATTTTGCGTTTGTAGGAGCAATTGATCAATTGCCCCTACATCAATAAACTGTAACGTATTAGCGCATGGTGACAAATTCTTCAGCAGAAGTAGGATGAATTCCTACTGTGGCATCAAATTTAGCTTTAGTAGCACCCATCTTAACAGCGATCGCTACCCCCTGAATAATCTCTGCGGCATGGTTGCCCACCATATGTGCCCCCAACACCTGATCAGTTTTGCCATCCACCACTAATTTCATCATGGTTTTTTCATCTTTTCCAGGTAATGTATAGTACATCGGACGGAAACGACTACGATAAATTTTTACCGCATCACCATACTTTTCTCTGGCTTGTGCCTCAGTGAGTCCAACGGTTGCTGCTTCTGGTATTGAGAAGACGGCTGACGGCACATTTTCATAACTCATGGTGCGGGACTTGCCACCAAATACGGTATCTGCAAAGGCTCGACCTTCGTTAATTGCTACCGGAGTTAGGTTAATCTTATTTGTACAATCTCCCACTGCATAGATATTTTCTTCTGTGGTGCGGCTGTATTTATCAACTACAACTGCACCATCACGCAGTTTAACTTTAGTATTTTCTAAACCCAGATTCTTTGTGTTTGGTTTGCGACCAACCGCAGCTAAACTGACAGCATCAGTCACTATTGTCTCTTCAGATTTATCATCTCTACCAAGTATGACTTTCACCCCTTCCGCGGTTTTGTCGATGGCAACCAGTTCAATATTGTTGAGAATACGAATCCCATGATTCACCATTCCCTGTTGCACTTCAGTTTGCAAATCTTCATCAAAACCGCGCAAAATCTTGTCACCGCGCAGAACTAGGGTAACTTCAGTTCCGAGTCCGTTCAAAATAGAGGCAAATTCTACACCGATATAACCTCCACCAAAAATCACCATGCGCCGGGGTTGTTCCTTAAGGTGGAAAATATCATCGGAAGTAATGGCATGTTCAATTCCCAAAATCTTTGGTATGACAGGATGTCCACCTACGGCAATCAAAACTTTGTCTGCTGTTACTTGGCGTTGGCGTAGCCCGCCGGAGGCATCGCCTATTACAATTGTATGGGCATCAACAAATTTGCCGTATCCCTGCAAAACTTCTACCTTGGAATTATCCAGCATTTTTTGATAAATTCCATTCAGACGATTCACATCATTGTTGACTGCTGTAATCATCTTTTCCCAATCCAAAGAACTTTGGACAGGACTCCAACCGTATGCTTGAGCATCCTCAAACAAATCAGGAAATTGGGAGGCGTAAAGCATTAACTTTTTAGGGACACAGCCACGATTGACGCAAGTTCCACCTAATCGGTCAAACTCAACAATCCCTACCTTTGCACCATATTCTGCTGCTCGTCTGGCAGTTGCAATACCACCGGAACCTGCACCAATTACAAATAGGTCGAAATCGAGCTTCATGTGTCCCCCAAGGTTTAAATTTCTGATAGGAGCGCTCAGCTTACTGTGCAATCCTACTATGATGTGGATGTGCCAATGATGAAATTGTGCCCAAACTTATACCGCGACCGCAGTTTTAGCTCCTTTCAAGTAACCTAACATGGTATCCGCATCCGAGACTTCAAACGGATCGCTGGGACAGTTGTCGTCAAAACCTGGCTCAATGAAAATCTTTTCGATTTTGCCGTCATCAACTACCATCGAGTAGCGCCAAGAACGCATTCCAAAGCCAATATTCGACTTATCGACTAACATGCCCATTTTACGGGTAAACTCACCATTACCATCAGGCAGCAAGAAAACATTTTTAGCACCTTGCTGTTTACCCCATTGGAACATAACAAAGGCATCGTTAACAGATATACAAATTACCTGATCTATTCCCAGAGCTAGAAATTCTGGATAAAGTTCTTCATAACGGGGAAGGTGTGATGTGGAACAGGTAGGAGTAAAAGCCCCAGGTAGTGAAAACACAACAACACGCTTACCACCAAAAATCTCTTGTGTGGTGCGGTCTTGCCAACGAAAGGGATTAGGCCCAGGAACAGACTCATCACGCACACGGGTTTTGAATACAACGTCGGGAACTCTCTCGATCACAGCCATAATTGACATCCTAATTTTATGGACGATTAATCACATTGGGCAGGTAAACTCAGAATAATTCTGATTTAGTAAATACTCAATAGTTATATTTGCTTAAAAAATTTATTTATTCAAACCTGAGATAGATACATTTATATAAAGCATTATAATAAACCACACGAACTATTAAATATATCAGCAATTATGCAGCAAGAAGCAAGCGCAATTGTTCAAACCTTAAAGTCTAAAGGTTTGAGGGTGACTCCTCAGCGGTTTGCAGTCTATGCAAATTTGTTATCTCGTGCGGATCACCCCACAGTTGAACAAATCTTGACGGATCTCAACAAAGATTTTCCAGTTTCATCCCAGGCGACAATTTATAGTTCTTTACAAGCTTTAAGAGAAGTGGGTCTTGTGCGAGAGGTTCTTTTAGAGCAAGGGGTTTCTCGCTATGACGCCCATGTTGAACCCCATCATCACTTCTATTGTCGCCAATGCGGTGCAATTGAAGATATCGCCTGGAATACTTTTGAGTGTATACAGCTTAACAGCCTGCGTCCTGGTTTGCGTGGCGAATCCTATGAAGTAACTGTTCAGGGTTTATGCGATCGCTGTCAATCTTAGTAAATTTTTATACTTTTTCAATAATCAATAAGGTTTTATGAGCATCCCATTATTTAAAACAACCGACAGAAGAAAAATCAGTAACTAAAATCCAAAATCGGTTGACTTCTCTTAGTTGAGTACCTTCTGTAAAGCTAGCAATAATTCATTCACAGTGTAAGGTTTTGGTAAAAAGGTAGTAACACCAATCTCCTCCACTGCCCCTAGTTTTTCTCTAGATGCAAGTCCACTGGTAGCAACAATTTTTACCTCTGGGTTAATTTTTTTCAAAGTACGGATAGCAGTTAAACCATCCAATGAAGGCAGCATTAAATCGATTAATACAGCACTGATTTCATCTGCATGTTTAGCATATAGCGCGATCGCTTCAATGCCATCACCAGCTATCAAAGTTTGGTATTGGTGAGTTTCCAGCGATGTTTTAGTAATATCCTGAATTGAGGGTTCATCTTCCACAACTAAAATTAATTCACCATGTCCTGTATGTGGTAATAAATCTTCTATATCATGTTTTTCTATTCCCCCCACTGCTGGCAAATATACCTTAAAACAGGTGCCACGGTCTACCTCACTCAGCACATCCACAAAACCCTGGTGACTTTTGATAATCCCAATAACAGTAGAAAGTCCCAATCCTGTACCTTGTCCTACTGGTTTTGTGGTAAAAAATGGCTCAAAAATTCTATCTAAAATTTCTCCTGAAATACCAACTCCTGTATCTGAAACACTTATAACTATGTATGGGCCGACGTTGGCCTCGACGTTCATCCGGGCGTAATTTTCATCAATAAACAGATTTTGGGCAGCAATAATTAATTTGCCGCCATTAGGCATGGCATCACGAGCATTAACACATAGATTCATCAGCACTTGATGGAGTTGCGTACTATCACCAGAAACCATCCATAATTCGTGTGGAATATCTATACAAACTTCAATAGATTTGGGAAAGGTTTCTCTAAGGATTTTGGCAACTTCTACGATTAAGTGTTTGATTTGCAATGTGATGTGCTTACCTTCTACACCCCGTGCGAATGACAACACCTGCTTTACCAAATCAGCTCCACGTTTAGCATTAATTTCCAAAATTTCTAATAGATGCAGAGTCCGTTCATCAGCATCAGGAAATTTCAGTGGTAAGAGTTGCGCTCCTGCCAAAATTGGTGTCAAGATATTGTTGAGGTCGTGGGCGATGCCACTAGCTAATGTACCTATACTTTCCAGACGTTGGGCACGAAATAGTTGTGCTTCTAAGTGTTTTTTATCGGTAATGTCTGTATCAACAGTCAGAATTGACTTAGGCTTACTCCATGAATTTCTTACCAAACTCCAACGGCTAGAAACTAAAACTTCCTTGCCAGTTTTAGTAGTTTTAGTTAATTCCCCTTGCCACTTACCTTTAGTGATGACATTTAACAAAGCTGCTTCAATTTCTGGGGAGGGTTCATTATATAACAACTCGCTGGCATTTTTGCCCCAAGCCTCATGAGCCTTCCAACCGTAGAGATTTTCTGCGCCTTTATTCCAATATAAAATTTTATTTTCTAAATCGCGCACGTAAATTGCATCAGTGGTGATATCTAATAATGCAGCTTGTTCACTGATTTTCTCTTGAGCCAGCTGGCGATCGCGCAATGCTGCTTGCCGTTCGCTAATGTCAATACTAGCGCAGGTGATACCAACAATTTCTGCTAATTCATTCCGCAATGGCTCAACAGTCAAATCATAATATCGAATTCCTTGAGGAGTAGTGATAGATATTTCCTCTCTAGTGCCAATACCGCTAGTCAGTACACTATGCTTAATGGCAGTCAGGCGCTCAGCATCTTTGGCTGGCATTAGATCAAAGTCATGTTTACCTAACATGTCTTCAGATGTCCAACCAGAAATCGAATTATAAACCCAGGTATAACGTAACTCTTTATCCTGGTTGAAGACAAAAATCGGAGAGTTTTTGAAGGCAACTCGAAATCGCTCTTCACTTTGTCGTAGTGCATTTTCTACCTGTTGACGCTCAATAGCATAACGCATAGAACGCACTAGCAAGTCTCCAGTTACTTGTCCTTTGACTAAATAATCCTGCGCTCCTTCCTGCATTGCTCGCAAAGCCAAAGTTTCATCATCTATACCCGTCAGCACGATGATGGGAGTTGCTTTTGCTTGATGAGTTGCTCTGACAAAAGTTTCCATTCCCTGGCTATCAGGCAATGAAAGGTCTAACAGCATTACATCAAAGCTATCGTTAACTAGGCATTCCAGGGCTTCGCTCAGCCTTTCAACTGGCTGTAATTCTACCCTAGCTGTAGTTACCTCCTTTAAAAACTCTTGCAATAAAAAGACATCACCAGGGTTGTCTTCAACTAATAAAACTTTAATAACTTCACCTGCCATTGCCATTACTCCGGTGGCAGTTTTACAATTGCAAACCAGAAATGTTCTATGGATTGTACAATTTTAACGAACTGATCGAAGTCAACTGGCTTAGTTATGTAACAGTTAGCGGCCAGATCATATGCCCTAAGAACATCTTCTTCTGCTTGGGAAGTTGTCAGCACAACTACCGGAATTCGTTTGAGATTGTCATCAGTTTTGATTTCTGCCAGTACTTCCCGCCCGTCTTTTCTGGGTAGGTTTAAATCCAGCAGTACAATATCGGGGTGGGGAACGTGAGCGTATTTTTCCTGTTTTCGCAAAAATGCCATCGCCTCTACACCATCTTCGACTACATTCAGGTGAATTGAGATTTTGCTATCTTCCAAAGCAATGCGCGTTAATTGGGCATCACCAGGATTGTCTTCTACTAACAAAACCTCAATAGGCATAATATTTGCTGTCTGATTCACGATTGTTGACCGGACTGGGGGTTGGGGACTGGGTACTAGGGACTGGGTACTAGGGACTGGGTACTAGGGACTGGGGACTGGGGACTACAATGAAAAATTTGCATTTTTATTTCCTCATCGCAATATCCAATACCTAATCCTCAATACCTGATACCTAATCCCCAATCCCGTGTGAATTGCTTTGACCTGCTCTATCTGGAATTGTGAAGTAAAAAGTCGAGCCTTGACCCGGTTCCGACTCAACCCAGATACGACCACCGTGGCGTTCTATAATTTTCTTACAAATTGCCAAACCAATTCCAGTACCAGAGTACTTACTTCTACCGTGCAAGCGTTGAAAAATTACAAAAATCCGTTCAGCATATTGACTTTCCAAACCAATTCCATTGTCTTGCACTGAAAATAGCCATTCTGAATTTTGAGTAGGGAGTGGGGAGTGGGGGTATGAGGAGGATGAGGGGGATGAGGGGGATGAGGGGGATGAAGAAATTAAATTGTTTTTCCCTACTTTCCCCAGATCCCTTGCTCCTCTGCTCCCCTGCTTTCCTGCTCCTCTGTTTTCCTGCTCCTCTGCTCGCCAGCTCCCCTGCTCCCCATCTTCCCTGTCTCTCCTCACTACTCCAATATGAATTCGCGGTGGCACTTCTTTTCGGAATTTGATGGCATTACCTATGAGATTTTGAAACACTTGTGCCAGTTGTGTACGATCTGCCATGATTACGGGTAAAGGATCATGAGTGATTTCTCCACCACATTCCTCAATGGCAACTTTGAGATTAGCGATCGCTCGTTCAAAAATCACTTTACAATCAACTTGCTCAAAAGGCTGTCCACGGCTGCTAACACGGGAGTAGTTCAATAAATCGTTGATTAGGGTTTGCATCCGACGTGCGCCGTCTACAGCGTAGGCGATGAACTGTTCGGCGTTGCTGTCTAGCTGATTGTTGTATTTTTTCTCTAATAACTGTAAATAACTAGTTACCATCCGCAACGGCTCTTGTAAATCATGGGAAGCTACATAAGCAAACTGTTCTAATTCCGCATTGGAACGAGCTAGTTCCTGACGTTGGCGGGTTTCTTGCTCCAGCAGTTGCGCCTGGGAGAGGGCAATACCAATTTGGTTGGCTAGCTGTTGCAATAACTCTAATTCAAAGCTAATCCATTGTCTAGGTGAAGCACATTGATGGGCAATTAGCAAGCCCCAAATATTATCCCTAATGAGAATCGGCACTACGAGGTTAGCTTTGACACCAAACTGCCGAAGAAATTCTCTGTGGCAAGCTTGGATATTAGCCTGTTCAATGTCTACAATTGCACTGACCCGGCCTCGGCGATATTGCTCTACATAATCTTGGTGAAAGCAGGGATCGAGAATGTTTTGCCCCAAAACTATGGGCCAACCTGGTAGTACAGCTTCTTCTACCACTATTCCCGAACCATCAGCGCAAAGCCGAAAAACCAGAACTCGGTCAGCTTGTAGTAGTTTTTGTACCTCAGTAACCGTAGTTTTGAGAACTTCCGGCAAGTGTAAAGATTCACGAATTTTGAGACTGATTTCTGAAAATAATTGCGATCGCAGATTTTGCCGTTTCAATTCCGCTTCTACTTGTGTAAGTTCCTCTGCAAAGCGAGATACTTGAGCTAAATTACGTCTGAGCTCTAGTTGGCTGATCACTTGGCGACTTAAAGCCACAAGTGCTTCCACCTGTTTTTGGTTTAATTCCCGTGGAACTTGGTCAAGTACGCACAGAGTCCCCACCATATCTCCCTCAGGAGTAATCAAAGGTACACCTGCATAAAAGCGCACATAAGGATAGGAAGTTACTACCGGATTTTTCGCAAACTTTTCATCTGCTAAAGTATCTGGAACCACCACAAACCCCTGTTTCTCTTGGCAAAGGTAAGAAAAGCCGACATTACGTGGCATTTCTGGTACATCTATACCGAGTTTTGCCTTAAACCACTGACGGTTTTCATCGATAAAATTTACCAAGGCTATAGAAGTACCACAAATAAAAGCAGCTAACTTGGCAAGATTGTCATAAGCTTCCTCAGGTTCAGTGTCTAAAATCTGATACTGGCGCAGAGCTTCAAGTCTCCCCGCTTCGTCATTATTAAATTCAGCTTTCATCAATTCAATTTTTATTAAAAAGTTGTAAAATCAGGCATAGTTAGCATTCAAAATGCTCATTGCTAGCTTAATCTTGATTTAGATTACTTAATTAACTGTTTGTTTCTGGCTTGTCAAGGAAATTTTTTAGATTTTTACTAAGGCTATACGCAAAATGTAGAAAGCTTTTGTTCTACACTTTTACTTCTGGAACAATTTTAGTGTAAACAAAATAATTTGCCCCAGTACCGTACTGGGGCTGTTGACTACTGAATAATGATTTGAGAATTTCCCTAGAACACCAATTCAGTAATCCTGGAAGAACCTCTCCCCCTACCCCTCTTTTAGGAGCTACAGTGTACACACTTTGTCTGAATTTGTTTAGAAATCCGGGTTTTACCTCTCCCTAACCCTCCCCTTATAAAGGGCAGCCACTACGTTGGGCGGCTTTGCCGACAGCCGCGCATGTGGCGGGAGGGAACTAGATTTTCAATTTTTCCCCCCGAAGATCGGGGGGATTAAGGGGGGTAATACGACTTGTGTGTACACGGTAGCTCCTAGGAGAGGGGAGTTGAGCTACCCGGGCTGGGGGGTTAGGTTTTTGATTACTGAATCGATGTTCTAGATGTTTGCCAAAGCTGCTTGGCGTAGCTTTTCAATCAAATGGCTGAGATTACTTGTATTGAGGCGATAACTTAGGGGATGGGCAATTAATCGTGCTGTACTTTCATACAAAGTAGTAATCTCAATCAAGCCATTTTCGCGTAACGTCCGCCCACTAGACACTAAATCAACTATTGCTTCCGACATCCCCGTAATTGGCCCGAGTTCTACTGAACCATATAGCGGTACTATTTCCACAGGTAAATCTAAACTATGGAAATATTCGCGAGCGCAATTGACGTACTTAGAAGCAACTCGACCATGAGGCGGTAAATCTAAAGGTGATTTATAAGGACTCGATGCTTTGACAGCCACTGACATGCGACAATACCCAAACTGCAAATCAACCAAATGTGCAACTTGCGGCTTTTTCTCCCGCAGCACATCGTAGCCGATAATACCCAGTTGTGCTTGACCGTATTCTACATATACAGGGACATCTTGACCCCGTACTAGTAGTCCTGTTGCTTGTCCACTAGCATCAGTAATTTGAAGTTGGCGGTTTCCAGAATCTAAAAAAGCACTAAAGTCCAATCCTACAGATTGTAGCAAACGGATGCTATTTTTAAGTAGTTCCCCTTTTGGCAACGCAACAGTCAGCATTCTTTTTTCTTGGTGTCCTTGGCAGCTTGTCGATTCATTAATATTGAGGATATCTCTATTGCTTACCATAAGCAGCATGAGAATTTTACTAGTTGATGATGAAATTGAACTAACTGACCCTTTGAGTCGTTTGTTAACTCGTGAAGGTTACACTGTAGACACCGCCTATGATGGGACGGGTGGTAGTGAACTTGCACAAACAGGCAGTTATGACCTATTGATTTTAGATTGGATGCTGCCAGGAAAAACGGGATTAGAAATTTGTCAAGAATTGCGCCGCCAAGGCAAAACTACGCCGGTGCTGTTTCTTACCGCCAAAGATACTTTAGATGACCGCGTAGAAGGTTTAGATGCTGGTGCAGATGACTATTTGGTCAAACCCTTTGAATTACGGGAATTGCTAGCACGAGTCCGCGCCCTATTGCGTCGTTCCGGTTCTCAAAGCTATGAAATTACTACTGGACGGCTAACGGTAGGTGACTTAGAACTCGATTGCGACAATCAAATAGCCTATCGTCAAGGAAGAATTATTGAACTATCCCAAAAGGAAAGCCAGCTACTACAATACTTTATGGAACACGCCGGACAGCTTTTAACTCACAGCCAGATTTTGCAAAGTCTCTGGCAAGATAGTGAACAACCAAGTAGTAATGTGATTGCGGCGTTGATCCGCCTGCTGCGTCGTAAGATTGAGGTAGGTAGAGAAACTACATTAATTCACACTGTTTATGGCAAAGGCTATCGTTTTGGCCCTGCTTCAGTAGACTAAAACCAATGAAATACTGAAATACTCTATTAAGTATGGCTGTGTGGTAATGTGCCCAGGTAGCGATCGCAAACTTCAAGCGATCGCTTGATTCATATTTTGATTCAGCAACACCCCATTCTTATTATCGTGAGACGCTGTAATATCTACCACTGCCGCGACCATCTTTTTTAATACCCACAAAAAGTTACCTACCCTTTTGATGAAATATTTATAATCTCAAGCAGACTATCTAATAAATTAGATTTCGATTAATCTAAATTTCACCTAATACTTGAAGTGAAAAACAAGGAATTTTATTTGTTTCAATTACACCTGTTTCAGTGTCAGCATCGATTTTCAGTTCAGCATCAGTATCAGCTTCAAATAGAATCTCTTCTCCTGGAAACACTACTTGCTCTAAGCGCAAATTAGCAACTATGTTTGGAATGTGAGCAATTTGGATTTGACTAGTTGTGTTCTTGTAAAAACAAAGAATTTGCTTATCCATCTGCTAAGTCTATCGAGTCAATAATTTGAGGTTTACTGGCTGAATTAGTAAAATCCAAAATGGAACTGACCAGAGCCACATGTTCTGCAAGATTAAGATTGCAATTTTTGAATGATTCATTTAAAAAATGAATGAGCGCTAAACTTGTAGACTCCAGTTTTGCCCTCTTTCTACCTGCCTTAATAGCTTGATATAAGCTGGGATAAATATGATAGTTGCTAATCCCTATTTGCCCATCTGACATCCAACACTTAAACATGTAACCTTCAGGCATTGGTATTAATTCAATCAACCAACCATGATATGAATCTTTGCACTTCATCCACAATTATCCTCCTGGTGTAGTGATTGAAGGCTTGTGCTTTACCTGCTCACGTCTGAACAGTAATGATATAACCCATACATGCAATCACTGTGCAGAATTTGTGTAGAATTTGTGTAGATAAAAAACTTTACTCACAAGGGAATTGGGAATTGGGCATTGGGCATTGGGAATTAAGTACATTAGTTATTTCTCCCCCATCTCCCTCATCTCCCTCATCTCCCTAATCCCCCCATCTCCTCATCCCCTCATCTCCCCATCCTATTGAAGACGATAGCCGAGTCCATGAACTGTTTCAATAAAATTTTCCGGGGCACCTAAATTTCTCAGCTTTTGCCGAAGACATTTTATGTGGGATCTAACAGTTTCTTCCACTGGAGAGTCGTCCACTGACCAAACCTGCTCAATAATGCTAGAACGGCTTAATACTCTTCTGCCATTGGCAACCAGTAATTCTAAAATGGCATATTCTTTTGGGGTTAAAGATAAAGGAGAACCATCGTAATAAACCTCATAGGTACTTGAATTCAGGTACAGTTTTCCCCAAGAAAGATTGACTGTGCTTACAGAACTACCACGTCTGAGTAAAGCACGTATACGAGCCATTAACTCTTCTAAATCAAATGGCTTTGCCACATAATCATCTGCTCCTGCATCTAACCCAGCTATTTTGTCAGCTACGGTATCACGGGCTGTTAACATTAACACTGGTACGCTGGAGTTCTGATGTGCCAAATTATTTGCGCTACTAGTACGTAAACGTTGGCAAAACCTGATACCATCTAGTTTTGGCAGCGTCACATCTAAGACTACTAAGTCATATTTCATTGACTCCGCCCAATTCCAAGCTGCTTCTCCATCTTTGGCAACATCTACTACATACTGGCGTCTGCTCAAAGCTTCTGTTAATACCTCCGCCAGTTGAATATCATCTTCAACTACAAGAATTTTCATAATTTATCCGATAATTAACTCTTGTTTAGCAGGACGTGAGCAGGTAGACATGAGGTTAACTGTATCATGTAAGCTGTTCTACTGTAATGACCGTTGCTTGACTGTTTTATAGAATCAGTAAGCATCAAGCAAGCTTTTGTTCAACCAAGGTTATGACTAGGCAATTGATGAAATGGCCTTTCCAAGGAAAATGGATTGCAGCAGGGTTTAGTTTAACCTTGTTGTTTATGGGACTAGTTATCTTCGCTTCATTTAACAATACAAATGAAATCAAACAAGGTGCTAATCAAGTACAAGATACTTATCAAACCCTCAATACTTTGACAAATTTTTCTGCGGCAATGACTAGTGCAGAATCAGCACGGCGTGGTTATATATTTTTGGGTAATAGCCAAGATTTACAGCGTTATCATAATGAAGTGATCAATATGCAGTCTGAACTTAGACTACTAGAAAAACAGATACATCATACTAGATCGATTCAGCAACAGCGAGTAGCACAGTTGAATTCATTAGTAAATCAAAGATTAACTCTATTAAAAAAATCAATACAACTTTATCAAAAAGAGAAAACAGCATTACAAACACAAACTAATATTACCGATCGCAGCATCCAACTGCGAGAAGAGATTATGGCTGCGATCGCAGATATTACATCTGAAGAAAAGCGTTATCTACAAAGTTCTCTAGAGCAATCACAGTATAATATAAATTTGCGAATTTTTATAGAAATCCTAGGAACTATTTTAAGCCTTGCAGTGATTTTTATTCTAGGTATTATCCTAGAGCGTCAATGGATAAAACGTGAACAAATTGAATCTTTAAAATCTTCCCTTGCTCAAGAAAAAAAACTTGGAGAACTCAAACTACAATTATTTTCTATGATTTCTCATGAATTTCGTACACCTTTGAGTGTAATTTTACTTTCATCTCAGTTATTAAAAGAGATTCTGACAGAGTTAGTAGATGAAAAACAATTAAAAAATCTTTATCGCATTCAATCTTCAGCAAAGTTAATGAATCATCTGTTGACAGACATATTAACTTTAACCAGAGCAGAAACTGGTAAACTAGACTATAAACCTCATTTGCTAAACATAGAAAATTTTTGTTTAAATTTGGTGGAGGATATACAGCTTTTTGGTACAATACCACACCCGATTGAATTTCTGAATAATGGTAAGTGTTTTCGTGCCAATCTAGACGAAAAATTACTTTACTCTATTTTAAGTAATTTGCTATTAAATGCTATTAAATATTCAACAAACAAAGAAAAAATATACTTAATTTTAAATTCTGAACCTGAAGCTATTTTATTTCAAGTTATCGATCAAGGAATAGGTATTCCCAGAGTAGAACAGCCAAAAATTTATGAGCCTTTCTATCGATGCCAAAATGTTGAAAACATTGTAGGCACTGGGCTAGGATTAGCAGTTGTCAAGAAATGTGTAGAACGCCATCAAGGAGAAATTATTGTAGAAAGTGATGTAGGAGTAGGAACAACATTTACTGTCAAAATTCCTCATACTTAGTGGACTGACACAGCTAAAATGTTGCAATAGATTTTCTTGTGAGGCGGGCTTCTAGCCATCACAAGAGGAAATTTCATGCACTATTTTAGCCTTGTCACGCTACTAAATTTACATCTATTAACATAGTTATAAATATGATCGCCGACTTAGTTATTAAGATAATAATTTATCAGCTTTATAGAAGTACTTTCTGCTGGCTTACCTTGGGTATAAAATAAGAAATAAAATACCAATTTAATATTCCATTAAAAGTGAGACAACCGCCAAATCTTGATAATGTTATCAGCACTACCACCACTGGCCAGAGTCCCTGCATCTGGGCTGATGGCTACGGAATAAATGTAGCCAGAATCCTGTTTTAAGGTGCGAATTTCTTGTCCTGTTGTTGGATTCCATAATTTAATAGTATTGTCATTACTGCCACTAGCAAGGATGACATTATTTAGAGTTTTGCTGTAGGCGACAGAATTGACTTTATCAGAATGTTGCTTTAAGGTGCGGATTGTCTCTCCCGTTGCCAGATTCCATAATTTAATTGTCTTGTCCTTGCTACCACTGGCAAGGGTCTTACCATCTGGACTGAAAGCAACACAAAGCACCAAGTTAGTATGTCCTTCTAGGGTGCGGATTTGCTTTCCTGTGGCTAAATTCCACAATTTAATTGTCTTGTCCCAACTGCCTGTGGCTAGGGTTTTGCCGTCTGGACTGAAGGCAACGGCTGCAACTGGTTGCGAGTGTCCCTCTAGGGTGCGGATTTGCTTTCCTGTAGCTAAATCCCACAGTTTAATTGTCTTGTCTAAGCTGCCACTGGCAAGAGTTTTGCCGTCTGGACTGAAGGCAACGGAAGTAATTCCCTCACTATGTCCCTTGAGAGTGCGAATTTCTTCTGCGGTTACCGGATTCCACAATTTAATGGTCTTATCTTTACTGCCACTAGCAAGGATTTTGCCATCTGGACTGAAGGCAATAGTCCAAATCCATTCAAAGTGTCCCTTGAGTGTGTTGATTTCTTTTCCAGTTGTAGGATTCCATAGTTTGATGGTCTTGTCATCGCTACCACTAGCTAGGGTTTTGCCATCTGGACTGAAGGCGACGGAATTCACATCACTGGCATGACCTTTGAGAGTTTTGGGTTGGTAAGAACTTTCTGAAGACTTGGTAATTAGTTGGGGGATGTACTGTAAATACCAGGTTCCTCCTAATGCCAACAGTACAATGGCAGCATTGATTAGCAAGCGTTTTTTTAGCTTTTGATTTATTAATTTTAGTGGAACTGGACTGTAAATTGTTGTTGAGTCTGTGAGGAGGGTTGAGGGTTCTGGTAGTTGTGATGGCTGATTTCTCAAGTCTCGCATTACTTGGTCAGCGGATTGATAACGCTTTTTAATATCTGTTTGCAATAATTTATCCAAAACATCAGCCAACTTGACACTTAAAGCTGTGCCGTTTCTATCTGAATTATTTAAATATTGCTGCCAAGTATTAACCCAACTATAGCCTTGTTGCAGCCACAATTTTGATGGACGAATGCCAGTGAGTAAATGAAAGCAAGTTGCACCTAAACTAAATAAATCACTGGCTGGGTAAGCTTTTCCATCCTGCATTTGCTCAATTGGCGTATAACCATGTGAACCAATGGTTGTTCCTAATTGAGTGTGTACTGTTGCTGTGAGTTGCTTGGCAGAACCAAAATCAATTAGTACTAATCGTCCATCACTGCGACGGCGAATAATATTTTGTGGTTTAATATCTCGGTGAATAACGCCGCGATCGTGGATAAACTTGAGGATGGGTAATAAATCTAGCAAAAGTTCTAAAATTTGGCTTTCGCTGTACGTTATTCCTCGTTGCAATTCTTGTAGTAAATTTTGTCCATCAATAAACTGTTGCACCAAAAACAAATAATTATCTTGCTCAAAGTAAGCTAAAAGTGCAGGTATTTGGTGATGTTCTCCTAAATGTTGCAGTCTTTGAGCTTCTTCTTGAAATAACTCAACTGCTTTCTTTAATGCTGAAGTTTCGCGAACTTTTGGTGCAAATTGCTTGACTACGCACCATTCATTGAGCTTATCTACATCTTCTGATAGATATGTTCTGCCAAATCCACCTTCATCAGATAGCACCTTGATGACGCGATAATGACCTCTCAACAGGGGTATTAATGGTGTACTGCAACTATGGCAATACTGGTTGCCATCGGGATTCTGAGGATTAGGACAATCGGGATTTAAACAGCAGAGCATCCTGGGAATCCATTTGCAGTTTGAGTATATATTAATTCATTACATATCATTTTGCTATGAAGTTGCCAGAATTATGATTTTACTTTAAAGACGTAATTGAGGAGTAACTAAGCAATTTAAAATTAAAAACGGTATTGTTTTCTCATCTATACCACACAAAAGTTGTATATCTCATTGTATTGACTGATGAAAGATAACTGTGATCAGTAAGCTGTCAACGACGTTCTACTGTGATCGTCGCTATGTATAGCTTGTTTTAGAGGACTCCATATAACAAGATGGCAACTGATTTTGCTGGTAAATACCATTAAAAAGCAGTTCCAAGTATCTCTCTAAGGGAATAAAACTAGATTGAAACTACAAAAGTGAGGAGTAAAATTATGGCAGGACAAAATAACAAAAAATATCAGTTTAGATTTGACTTGGCTTTAATTTTTTCTATAACAAGTAGTTTAGCGATCGCAGCAAGTAATATCCTGCCCATAAGTGCTTTAGAAATTCCACAACGGTCTGAAGAATTTAGAATTGCTAAAACTCCAGATGAAAGAGAACCAGAAGCGGTACAACAAGGAATCGAGCAAATTCCTACTTCTGAACCACCTGTAACTCCAGCACAGCGCAGCCAACCAATTGATTCTCCTATACCTGCTCGTGTATCGCCTAAAGTTACTAACCCAACGCCTCAACCTTCAGAAGGTGTTTCTACTCCTGCACCCTCTGGAACAGGAAATACCAACCCAACACCCCAGCCTTCAGAAGGTGTTTCTACTCCTGCACCCTCTGGAACAGGAAATACTAACCCAGCACCCCAACCTTCACAAGGTGTTTCTACTCCTGCACCCTCTGGAACAGGAAATACTAACCCAGCACCCCAACCTTCACAAGGTGTTTCTACTCCCGCACCCACTAGACGCAGATACTCTAACCCAGCACCCCAACCTTCACAAGGTGTTTCTACTCCCGCACCCACTAGACGCAGATACTCTAACCCAGCACCCCAACCTTCACAAGGTGTTTCTACTCCCGCACCCACTAGACGCAGATACTCTAACCCGACACCCCAGCCTACTCCAAGTTCAGGGAGAAATATAAAACCAATTCCTAACCAAGGTAGAGTTCGCAATCAAATTCCCAAAGGCGCGCCTGTTTATTCATATGTAACACCACCTTACAAGAAAATTAACTTTGTTGATATTGCTTTTGGTATTCTGTCTAAAAATGATTTTAAATCTCAAGGTAGATATTTTCATTTCTACCAGTTTCAGGGGCGAGAAAATCAATTGATTCAAATTAGGTTGATTGGCAGTGCTGACCAACGTCGCTCAAATAATTTGCGGTTGCGTCCTTTTTTGTTTCTGCTTGACCCTGATAACAATGTGATTTTAAAAAGAGGTAGCGCGGGAACAACAAGTGCAACTGGGGATGCATTCATATTTGCCAGATTACCTGTGAAAGGTACATATACCATTGCAGTTACTAGCCAAAATCCTGGAGATACAGGTCGTTATAGTTTGGCTCTGAGGAATGACAGAGCGAGTTATGCTGTAGATGAATCAGGGGAATTGACTGCCCAAAGTTCAGTTATTAAACGAAGTGGCAGTCCTTACAATGTTTCTAAGTTTGAAGGCAAAAAAAATCAGCTTGTTAGTATTCGTGTAGATAGTATCAATGAAGAGTTTTCACCTTATATAGTTTTGCTCAATTCTAAAGGAGAGAGAATTGCTGCTAATAATGGTAAAGATGGTTTATATAGTGCTTTGATTGACCGAGCGAGGTTGCCTGAAGATGACACTTATTATCTAATTGTTACTTCCAATAATCCACGGGAACGTGGTACATATCGTTTGACTGTCTTCTAATGTTTTCTATGTTTTGAGACGAGGACAAATAATAGGATAAACGTGAGTTCGACAGGTGCTGTTTTGACCTCTCCCCCGGCCCCTCTCCTACAAGGAGAGGGGAGTAAAACCGTGATTTTTTTGTTCCTCCTTCCTCGGCTTTGAAAGGAGGGAGGCCGGGAGGGAGAGGTTCATCGAACTCACGTTAAGATTAAGGTTCAGTTCAAGCTAAAACTCTTTGTGAAAGTCGATTTTTTTTACGTAGATACGTAAACAGCTTGCCGCACGCTACCACAGAAGGGCAGAGTCCATAGACAGAAGGAGAAATGCTTAACTGAACTGTATTACGTTTTGTTAGGTTGTTTGAATGCGTCGAAGGAACCCAATATTAAGTTCTAGTTTTTCTCCTAACCATAGGGCATGTTCTGTGTGGTCTGCAACATCATCGCCTGTCGAAGGGTGAATTAAAATATCCAACCCCTGATGATTGAGCATTAACCAAGGAACGACCTTAGCAAACTGATCTGGTAAAAATAATACTTGATACATTCCTTTTGGGTGTGGGCCGATGGGGTTGTCATGCCAGCGCCCTAGTTGCACGTCAAAGCCTGCGCCTAATTCTTCGCGTATACGCGCAGCTATATCACGACTAGCGCTATCGTAGTAAATATGAGCGTGAAAATTAGTGATCTCAACAGTATCTTGTGTCATCGCTCTTATCTCCACTTTTCACCCTGAACTCAAATATATAACGAATGAGGTTAAATGAGGCAGGGGGGCGGGGGAGATGGGGGGATGAGGGAGATGAGGGAGATGAGGGGGATGGGGGGAGAATAAGTAAACCAATTACCAATTACCAATTCCCAATTCCCCAACACTTTAAAGTAAATTGCTAAATTAATATAGAGCTTGGTGGAATAACCGTTAACGCTCAGTGTTCACTTTTGTTTGTAAACAGCAACATTTATTAAATTTAAGTTACCGCTGCAACGCTGTGATTAATGGAATATTAGAAAAACTCCGAGGTGCGTTGACAAAAGATAAGAGTTATCGTGACACTTCTAGTAATAAAAATTGGTTGCCAATTATTTTAGTTACTAGTTTGGGTGTCACTGCTTCGGTATGGGGCGTTAGGGAACTGAAATGGTTGCAGTCTTGGGAATTAAAAGTTTATGATCAAATGCTGCGATCGCGTCCTGTGGAGCCACCTGATTCGCGCATTTTACTGGTTACAATTACTGAAGAAGATATAGCACGAGAAAAATGGCCGCTATCGGATACTAAAATTAATCAGCTCTTAGCAAAATTAGAGTCTTATCAACCGCGTGTCATTGGTTTAAATATTTATAGACCAGAGCAAAAAAGTTTGGCGGCTGGATTGAAGAATCCAAATAATATCATTGGCACTTGCTCTTATAGTAGTATGAGCAGATCGGAAATTCCACCGCCACCTAATTTATCTACAGATAATATAGGTTATGCTGATTTAATTCCTGATAACCAAGAAGACCAAATTGTCCGCCGCAGTTTGTTATTTTCTGAATCTACAGACAACAAATGTACAACTAAATTTTCATTTGCTGCTTTATTAGCAGTTACTTATCTGGAAAAAGAAGGTTTGGAAATAGATTTTCCTGACCAATATAATTTCCATCTGGGTAAAACTTATTTCCAAACGCTCAAACCGAATTCTGGTAGCTACCAAAATCTCGATACGGCTGGGTATCAATTACTCTTAAATTATCGTCATCCAGCACATTTAGTTCAGCAAGTAACTCTTACACAAGTCCTCAACAATCAACTCAACCCGAATTGGGTAAAAGACAAACTTGTAATTATCGGCACAACAGCCGCTAGCTTACATCCGGGTTTATACACACCTTACAGTGCTTCACCACAGCAACCAGCGAGAATGCCTGCTGTGTTTTTACATGCACAGATCACAAGTCAACTCCTCAGTACTGTACTGGATCAACGACCTTTGATTTGGTACTGGGATGACTGGGCGGAACTGTTGTGGATGTGGAGTTGGTCGCTGGTGGGTGGTGTTTTAGCATGGCAGTTACGACACCCTTTACTGCTGCTAGTAGTTGGAGGTACAACCCTAGCTAGCTTGGTGGGAATAGGCGCTGGTTTGTTTCTGCAAGCTGGGTGGGTGCCGTTAATTCCTTCAGCGATCGCTTTAGTTACAAGTAGTGCTGGTGTCATGCTTTACACCACATACAAGACTCAGCAGCAAACTCAATTAATTATAGTACAAGTTGAACAACAAAAAGAAGCGATCGCCCAGTTAAATATTATTTTAAAAGAATCTACAACTACCCCAGACGAAACTACAGTTAGTGATATACATTTTCACACTGAATCTACACCAAAGATACCAGCAAAAACAACTGGGGACTTACTTTTAGGTGGACGCTACCAAATATCTCAAGTTCTTGGTGCTGGTGGATTTGGTCGCACTTATTTAGCCAAAGATACTCAGCGCCCAGGTCATCCTAATTGTGTAGTTAAACAATTAATGCCAGCACGTCGAGATACAAAATTTTTACAAGTTGCTAGAAGATTATTTCAGACCGAAGCGGAGATTTTACAAACTTTGGGTAGACATGATCAAATTCCTGCCTTGCTGGCTTATTTTGAAGATAATCAAGAATTTTATTTAGTTCAAGAATATATTTCTGGACACACTTTAGATGAGGAATTATCACCTGCACAAGGTGTCCAGAGTGAATCTTTTGTGATTAACATGCTCAAAGGAGTTTTAGAAGTTTTAGCATTTGTACATGAGCATAGTGTAATTCATCGGGATATCAAACCAACTAATATTATTAGATCTGCTCTAGATAATCGACTAGTATTAATTGATTTTGGAGCAGTCAAATTGATGCAACCACCCAGTAGCGAACAAACAGAATTAGCAACAGTAGCCATCGGAACGCGTGGTTATGCACCTCCAGAACAAATGGCTGGTCATCCCCGCTTGTCTAGTGATATTTACGCTTTGGGAATGATGGGTATTCAAGCGATTACTGGAATGCCACCCCAAGAACTCCAGCCAGACCCAGAAACAGGTAATATTATGTGGCGACAAACAACAAAAGTTAGTGAAGAATTAGCAGGAATTTTAGATAAGATGGTACGTTATCATTTTAGCGATCGCTACCAATCAGCCGCCGCAGCTTTACAAGATTTAAAACGTATACTTGAATGACTCAATTGCAGGAAGTGGGAATTGGGAATTGGTAATTGGGAATTGGGAATTGGGAATTGGTTTACTTATTCTCCCCCTCATCTCCCTCATCTCCCTCATCCCCCTCATCCCCCCATCTCCCTCATCTCCCCCATCTCCCTCATCTCCCCTGCACCCCCTGGGGTGTCTCGACCCTTGATCCTGAAAACTCTAATTAATTTATTATGCATACTATGCACCACAGTTCCGGCCGCTGGCGTTTAGGGCTAGCGTTATCTTTGTTGACTGTTTTCTTGTGGGGAATTCTACCTATTGCGCTGACTATAACGCTGCAAGCGCTTGATGTCTACACAATTATTTGGTTTCGCTTTTTGACATCGTTTGCATTGCTTGCTGTGTATTTAGGGGTACGCGGTCAATTGCCAAAGTTAGAACAATTGCGTTCTGCTTCTGGAAAATTATTAGCGATCGCTACTTTCATGTTAGCGCTTAATTACTTCTTGTTTATGCAAGGTTTAGCGTTAACAACACCTGCTAACGCTGAAGTTGTCATTCAATTATCTTCGCTTTTATTAGGTTTAGGAGGTTTAATTGTTTTTAAAGAATCTTATACGCTGCATCAATGGCTTGGCGTCAGTGTGCTGATTTTTGGTTATGTTTTGTTTTTTAATGAACAAATAACGAATTTACTCACAAGTCGTACTATATATCTTTTTGGCAGTGGTTTGATTGCATTAGGTTCTGCTGCATGGGCTGCTTATGCTTTGGCACAAAAGCAATTGTTGCAATCTTTATCTTCTGCTCATATTATGTTGGTTATCTATGGAGGATGTGCTTTATTATTCACTCCCTTAGCCAGCATAAAAACAATTTTTACATTAGATACATTGCATTTATCCATGCTAATATTTTGTGCTTTGAATACTCTAATTGCTTATGGTGCTTTTGCAGAATCATTAGAACATTGGGAAGCATCAAGAGTAAGTGCAGTCATAGCTTTAGGGCCTATTGTTACAATCCTAGCAGTTGAGATTGTATCAGTCATTGCACCTTCTCTTATGAAAGCAGAACACCTAACAATTATGGCAATCTTCGGAGCGTGTTTAGTAGTAGGTGGTTCAGTAGCGATCGCCTGGAAAAATCCTCATCAATAGAATTGCTTTTCTAGATTCTTACCTACTAAAAAATAATATTTTTATTACATATCCAAAGTTACATCATAAATACTGAGGCAGGGTAATTTTTCATTTGTTATGATTTTACCGTAAGTGCAATGCATGGAAATAAATCTCTTGTTAGGTGGATAATTTTTCTATGTGTGCGTCTCTATCAAATTTAAATTTTCACCTTTGATTCAAGAGAAAAAAAATCAAGAAAATCCATAAAAATCGAGGCGAATAAGATTAATTCATACCAATTGGAAAATAGAAAGCTCAAGATTCAAATATATAAACCCACATAAAATCTGGCTTTCTAAATTAGAAGTTATAAATTGGTATTCACTAGGGTGTCTGAATAACTACCAAAGCTAACGCCTCGTGAAACAACATCACCGAAACAGTTGAGCGATGAATAGTTTGTTTGGTAATTTGGCCAGCACCCTGAGAAAAAACTCGCTCTTGCTGGTTCTTTCAATGCTGCTGCCAACTTTTGGATTTACTAATTCTGTAATGGCAGCAGAGCGAATTTACGCTTCTTATTCAGCAATAGAAATGTCAATTTCAGTTGCTGCTTTAGAAAGTTATGCCCAAAAAGGTACAATTGATCACGAATTGGCAGTTTATCAAAAATATTTGCCACCACAACAGTTTCAGGAATTACAAAAAGTTTTACTGACTCCTGTAAAAGTGAGTCCGGTAGTAGCTTCTCAATTTCTTGATACACCTCAAGGAAAAACTCTATTACAGCGTTTAGCACAAGCAATTAAAACTAAATTTCGTCAACCACAGCCTGAATTTGATACTTTACGGTCGGCGTTAATTTCTGCTTCTGCTGAACCAGGAGGTTTAACGTTATTAAATTTGTTACGCAAGTATCCCAGCAGCAGTATCCGGATTGATTTAGCACATAGTTTCGCCATCGCTGGGGAACTAGAGAAACTAGTCAATCAAACCCATCAAGCGATCGCTACAGTTGCCAAAAAGTCTAATATAGAAGCTGCCAACATTCCTGGGCATATATCTTCAGAGTTACCAGAATTACGGGGTCAAGGAAAGTTTAAGTCGCAAAAATATACCTTGGAGTTTTTCGACTCTACACGCAATCGACCTTTATTAACTGATGTTTATCTTCCCAATGTCCATCCTGCACCCGTGATTGTAGTTTCTCACGGTCTAGGTCTAGATAGCAGTAACTTTCAATATTTAGCCACTCATCTAGCTTCTTACGGATTTGCTGTGGTTGTTCCCAATCATCCAGGTAGTGATGCCAAACAATTGCAACTATCCTTGAATGGACACACTAATGAAGTAGTAGAACCAGATGAATTTATAGACAGACCTCTAGATATTAAATATGTATTGAATCAACTCGAAAAGAGTAATCAGTCAGATTCACGGTTTAAAGGTAGGCTAAATCTGCAACAAGTTGGTGTCTTTGGTCAATCTTTAGGCGGCTACACAGCTTTAACTTTGGCTGGCGCTAAGATTAACTTTGAACAACTAAAACAAGACTGTAAACCCCAGACGCTACATGAAACCTGGAATATGTCTTTACTATTTCAATGTAGTGCTTTGGCATTGAATAGCAGCAAATTTAATCAAGAGTATAATTTACGGGATGAGAGAGTAAAAGCCGCGATCGCAGTTAACCCAGTTACCAGTTCTATTTTCGGTAAAGTCGGGTTAAGGCAAATCAAAACTCCTGTAATGGTCGTTGGTAGTAGTGAGGACACTGTTGCACCAGCTTTATACGAGCAAATTCTGCCTTTCTCATGGGTCGGGAATTCACCAAAGTATCTCGTCATGCTTCTAGGTGGAACTCACTTTTCCACCATAGGCAACAGTAACCCCACAAGCCAACAAGTGTCACTACCTGCGGATGTAGTTGGTGATGCTTCCCAAGCGCGTCTATATATGAATGTTTTGAGTTTGCCTTTCTTCCAAACTTATGTTGCAGGAAGGTCACAATATAGACCTTACCTCAACGCTGCTTATGCCAAAACCATTTCAAGTCAGTCTCTTGGTTTAAGTCTTGTCCAGTCTCTAAGTACAACAGAACTAGCACAAGCGCTTGGTAGTGACTTTAATAAATCGAAATCCTTTAAACTAAAAATCCCTAACTCCATACTTAATTTTGGTTTTTGGATGTTAGATGTTAGCGTTGCATTGCTACATGTAACAATTTTTATTTAATTTGTGTCAGGAGTTAGTTGTCAGTTGTCAGTTGTTAGTTGTCATTTGTTATTTATACCAATTCTCTAAAATGAGGCAACACATTGATACCCCAAAAGCCATCCCATATAAGACTTTGTTAATTACGAATTACGAATTACGAATTACGAATTGGTATTACCCCATCTTCCCACTTCCTAATCTTGGTTTAAACAAATATCAGTTTCTGGTAACAAAACTCTAGTTTCGCTACCTATTCTACCCATTGGAGGTTCTAAACCCATTTCCATCTCAATGAGGTAAGTCCAAGTTCCTGCTTCTGGTAGGTGGTCTTTGATGATGCCTAAGCCTCCCAAAAAGCTTACTTGTTGTTCTTTTTTAAATCTAGGTATCTTTGCCACTACTGCCATCATGATTAAATCCTTTTTCAATTACAAATAGTTTTGTTTGATTTAAGATTAAAAAGTTAAATTTTACTACCTTCACTTGCAAGGTAAGTAAGTGAGCGAAAACGGATGCCAACGAGTTGTTCATAAAGTGGGTTGAGCTTACACAATGGCGGAATATGAAATAGTGTTCGCTCAAAAACTGTGATAGTTCGTTCAAATGGGCAAGAAGCTGGAATCAGCCAACAGAAGAATCTAGCAACTCTAGAATTAGTAATTTCAATTGAGTCCAGCTTTTGGCGCAGGTAATGCAATAAATCAAAATAGGGAATGACTTGAGTTTGACTAAACATCTTTACACTCCACACAATTGTTATACAAATTCGTAATTCGTAATTCGTAATTCGTAATTCGTAATTAAGAAATTTATATTTGTATAGGTTTCTGGGTTGGAATAGGTTGCTAAATTTTAGATAATTGGGGTTAGGTGGTTAGATAATTAACGTTTCTCGCTTGGAAAAGTTAGAGGTTGTTTAAAAAGTATCAATAATTAAGATTTTCCCTAAAATCTAAGTAAAATCAACCTCAAACAAAGCTAAAAACATCAAATTTTTCGTTTTACTCTACTCTCTATTCCCTACTCCCAACTCCCCCAAAGCCAGGATTTGAGTATTCACAACGACTTTCTAATTATCCTCTTAGGCAGTTTTCAATTTCTGTCCTAATGTAATGGTTTTAGCTTGGGCTGTTGGAATTAAAGTCCAACCTAACTGACGCAATTTCTGATAAGTCGCCCATCCCTTAGAACCGTGGGGAATATCATAGTCTGGTACAGCCTCTACACGGCTTCTGTAAGGTTGCCAAGGTTGACTTGGCGCTGTTCTTAAGTGCAAAATCAATTCACCATTACTTCCCTTTGTGGGCAGCCAACACATTTGTCCAGCCATAGTTCAGATCCTTTTTAAGATGGTTGTTTGCTGCTGACTAAGCATTAGATAATATGACAACAGCAACTTTGCTGATACTGAAGATGTTTTATAACTTAAACAATTCGGTATATAGGTAATAGCAGTTTTTCAGTAAAAGTCAACAAATAAGAATAATTATATTTAGTCTTACTGATTGACCTTTCGCTTGCACTGCTGAGTAACGAGAGACTCTTTACTATGTTTATATGTTGTCAAATTCAACTCTAAAAAGCTTCGTTCTAGAGAATTAATTGTAACTATTGAAGGATATACCTTTTGACTTTTTCACCATATCATTTGGTGGAAGAAAGTTAAATTTCCACTGCAATAGGTTCTTAGTAAGTGAATACTCTTTTTATAACTAATGATTATTCGGAAATGATTAATCATTGACAAAGATTAAGAAATTTTACTTTCATCACCAAGTTGAAATTGTAGAACTGGCGCAAATAATAGCCAAAGCCCTAATCTTCATGTAGTGGAAATTCATGAATTACCGCTACAATGCTCTTGAGATAACAATCGACAAGCACAAAGCTACTCTCTGACGCTAGCCAAAGCAAGTGCCTTCCAAGACTGCGGTTCTCTCACTACTTTGCGTCTACGCAATTTGGGATATACTTTGAAGAAATGTAAAATTAAATTGCATTTTTGTAAAAATCAGCTTTCCATTGGTTGATTTATGAGCCAGTCTGAAGATATTGCTGCCCAAACACCTTCTTTGACTAACCACGATCGCCAACCTATTCATATACCTGGCTCTATTCAACCTCATGGTGTATTACTAGCACTCAGTAACGACCTAGAGATAGTGCAAGTTAGCAGCAATACCCAAGAATATTTGGGTAAAGCACCAGAGGATTTACTTAGCCAACCACTAAGCTACTTGCTTGACGCTCGGCAAGTTGAAGCCATCAAGCAGGGTTTGGTGAAAAAATTTAGCAGTACTAATGCTTTGAAAGTATCAATCATGACTGCTAGTGGTGAACGATACTTTGATGGCATTGTTCATCGTACAGAAGATGCAGTAATTCTGGAGCTAGAGCCGACTGAATTTAGGTTTGAGTTGAGTTTTGCCAGCTTTCAAAGTTTGGCGGATGAAGCGATCGCTAAGATGCAAAATACCTCAAATTTGGCAGAATTTTTGCATGTTGTGGCAGAACAAATCAGGGAAATTACAGAATTTGACCGAGTGATGGTCTATCAATTTGACCACAACAAAGCTGGTTCTGTGGTTGCTGAAGCCAAACGAGAAGATTTATCACCATATTTAGAACTGCACTATCCTGCTACAGATATTCCAGAGCAGGCTAGAGAATTATATACACGCTGCTTGCTGCGATTTATCCCCGATTTGCAAGCTCAAAGAGTCAAGCTAGTTCCAATTGAAAACCCCACAACACATCAACCACTCGATTTAAGCTTGTCCATACTCAGGAGTTTTGATGATTGTTGTGTAGAATATCATCAAAATATGGGAGTAACGGCGCTTTTGGTGATATCCCTCATTCAAGAGCAGCAGCTTTGGGGATTAATTGCTTGTCATCATCAAACAGTTAAACATATTTCCTATGAAACGCGGAATATATGCAAGTTTTTAGGACGGATTGTATCGTTAGAGTTAACCCACAAAGTTACTCAGTCAGAATTGGACTATAAAGTCAAATTGCAATCCCTACAGTCAGAGTTCATCAAGTCGATTTCTCAAGTAGATAATTTTATCGACGCATTGATTAAACCTGAAATCCGCTTACTGGATCTTGTGGGTGCAACTGGCGCAGCAGTTTGTTTGGATAATGAAATTACGCTTGTGGGAGTAACACCAGATATTCAGCAAGTACAGGCAATAATTGAATGGACAAATAGCCAAGTTAGTGAAAATTTATTTGTCACTGATTCTCTCGCAAAGCGTTACCCGGAGGCTGTTGCATATAAAGATACTGCTAGTGGCTTGCTGCTATTGAGGATTTCTCAAGTCTTACGCTATTACATTATTTGGTTTCGCCCCGAAGTGATCCAAACTGTACACTGGGCAGGGAACCCCAATGAATCCATTCAAGTACAAGCGGATGGTAGCCTTACCCTTTCTCCCCGTAAATCCTTTGAGAATTGGCAAGAAACAGTACAATTGACTTCCCTACCTTGGCAACAGTGTGAGGTTGACAGTGCTTTAGCTTTGAAGAATGCGATCGTCGGTATTGTACTTTCTAAAGCAGATGAGTTAGCCAAAATTAACCTCGAATTAGAACGCAGTAACCGAGAACTAGCTTCTTTTGCATACGCCGCTTCTCATGACCTCAAAGAACCGTTGCGAGGTATCTATAACTTTTCCACAGTACTCTTGGAAGACTACGCCCAAGTGCTAGATGATGACGGAATTGAATGCTTGGAAACAGTAGTTTCCTTAGCCATGCGGATGGAAACTTTAATTAATGCTTTGCTGCGACTGTCGCAGTTAGGACAAGCACAACTACGCTTGCAAACAATTGATCTCAACGAATTACTCAATCAAGTAATTGATGTCTTTCGTGCTAGTTATAACAACTGTGAACTTGCAGACATCCGCATTCCTCGACCTTTGCCAACAATTCAATGTGATCCAGTTCTCGTGAACGAAGTCTTCAGTAACCTGATTAGCAATGCATTCAAATATACTGATAAAGCACAGCCTTGGGTTGAGATTGGCTACATAGGGGAAGCAGGGGAGATGGGGAGATGGGGAGATGGGGAGATGAGGGAGATGAGGGAGATGAGGGAGATGAGAGAGATGAGGGGGAGAATAACTAATACCCAATTACCAATTACCAATTACCAATTACCAATTACCAATTACCAATTACCAATTACCAATTACCAATCCCCAATCCCCAATCCCCAATCCCCAATCACTTTTTACGTCCGGGATAATGGTATTGGCGTTCCAGAGCATCATATGGAAACCATCTTCCGACTCTTTAAGCGGCTCCACTCTCAAGAAAAGTATGGCGGAGGTACAGGTGCAGGACTAGCTATTGCCAAGAAGATTATTGAGCTGCATAGCGGTCGGATTTGGGTTGAGTCTACCGTTGGCGTTGGGTCAACCTTCTATTTTACGCTGGAATAGTCTAATATAATTACCAAATATTTTTTTTTGTAAATTTTTTTTAAGAACAAGAATGACAACCCAACTTCATGAACCGCTGCTCGTTGTCGAGGACAGCAATGAAGATTTTAAGATGCTGCAACGCCTGATGCGGCGGATGGCTGTGCAGAATCCCATATATCGCTGTACTAATGGGGATGAGGTTTTAGAGTTTCTCCATCAGCAGAAAAGCGATCGCCCAAGCATTGGCGAAGCTGCAAACAGTTTTGATATAATACCACGCCCCTCAGTAATCCTACTAGACCTCAATTTACCAGGAATTGATGGTCGTGACATTTTAGAGCGGCTAAAGCAAGACAGGAGCTTGAAAGAAATTCCCATAGTTGTTTTTACCACATCATCTAACCCTAGGGATATTGAATATTGTTACCAAAAAGGTGCAAATGGCTATCTAGTCAAGCCAATGAATGCTCAGCAACTACAAAAGACGATTAAAGCATTTGTGGAATACTGGCTAGAAGCAAATACCCCGCCATAATGGGGATTGGGGATTGATTGGGTACTGGGGACTGGGGACTGGGGACTGGGGAATTGGGAATGGGGAATTGGGAATGGGGAATTGGGAATGGGGAATTAGGAATTGGTAATTGGGTATTAGTTATTCTCCCCCTCATCTCCCTCATCTCCCTCATCCCCCCCATCTCCCTCATCTCCCCATTCCCCCATCCCCCCACCTCCCCATCTGTATACCTTTGAGGAATTGGAATTTGGTTATGACAACTCCACTAACTTGCCGCAATTATATCGATGGTCAATGGTTGAATGCTACAGCAGGAACTATCCTAGAAAGCCGCAACCCTGCTTTGAGAGATGAAATCGTTGCTACCTTTCCCCGTTCCCAAGCTGATGATGTAGATAAAACGGTAGCCGCAGCCCGCAAAGCCTATCAAAGTTGGCGCAAAGTTCCTGCACCAGCTAGGGCAGAATATGTATTTCGCATTGGTGAATTATTACTCCAGCATAAAGAAGAACTTGCTCAATTAATCAGTCGAGAAATGGGTAAACCCCTGACTGAGGCTAGGGGAGATGTACAAGAAGGCATTGATTGCGCTTTTTATAGTGCTGGTGAAGGGCGGCGACTATTCGGGCAAACTACACCTTCGGAAATGCCCAATAAATTTGCCATGACGGTACGGATGCCCATAGGAGTCTGTGCTTTAATTACTCCGTGGAATTTTCCAATGGCAATTCCTTGCTGGAAAGCTATGCCGGCTTTGGTTTGTGGTAATACTGTGATTCTCAAACCAGCTGAAGATACGCCAGCTTGTGCAACTAAATTAATTGAGATTTTTGCAGCCGCAGGTTTACCACCAGGAGTAATTAACTTGGTGCATGGTGTGGGTGAAGAGGTGGGTAAAGCCTTGGTTGAACATCCTGATGTTGATTTAGTGTCTTTTACCGGTTCTTCAGAAACGGGTGCTTTTGTGGGCGCGACTTGCGGACGCACTCACAAGCGTGTCTGTCTGGAGATGGGGGGCAAAAATGCTCAAGTGGTGATGGAAGATGCTGACTTGGAACTGGCGTTAGATGGAGCAGTTTGGGGGGCTTTTGGTACTACTGGTCAGCGATGTACGGCAACTAGCCGCTTGATTTTACACCGTGACATCAAAGAAAAATTTACTACCATGCTGCATCAGCGTACCAGTAAGTTACGCCTGGGTGCTGGCACTGACCCTGATACAGATATCGGCCCGATAATTAACGAAAGACAACTGCAACGGGTAAATCAATATTTACATATTGCTCGTGAAGAAGGAGCAAAGGTGTTAATTGGTGGGGAAATTGCTAGTGAGGGTTCACTGAAACAAGGTTACTTTTTTCAGCCTACTATTTTAGATGATGTCACCCCGGATATGCGCGTTGCCCGTGAAGAGATATTTGGGCCAGTGGTGGCATTAATTGAGGTTAGCTCTTTTGAGGAAGCGATCGCTATCCTCAACGATAGCAATTATGGGCTTTCCTCCTCAGTTTACACCCGCGACATCAACCGCGCTTTTACTGCTATGCGGGATATCGAAGCCGGAATCACCTACATTAATGGCCCTACCATTGGTGCTGAAGTACACTTGCCTTTTGGTGGTGTCAAACAAACCGGTAATGGACACCGGGAAGCAGGAACTACTGCCTTAGATGTATTTACTGAATGGAAAAGTGTTTATGTTGACTTTTCTGGAAGTTTGCAACGTGCCCAAATTGACAACCGTTCATAACTGATGACTGTTGACTGTCATTAGTATGATCTCAATACAGAAAAGATAAGTACCATAGAAGAAAACTACACCAAAGCTAATCAAAAACGTTCTTGTTATCGACCCTCATAGAAGTTGATTTGACTATTAGCTAAATAACCATAGGAGGTGTAACGTGACAATTACCCTGGATCATACTATAGTGCCTGCATACGATAAGGAAGCATCAGCACGCTTCTTTGCACAAATATTTGGTTTAAAGTCTGGAACTCATGGCGAACACTTCGCCACTGTAAATGTCAATGATACCCTGACCCTTGCTTTTGCAGATTATAAAACAGTTGACCCCCATCATTATGCATTTCATGTCAGTGATCAGGAATTTGATGCAATTTTCGCACGAGTTCAACAAGCCGGTCTAGAATACAGCAGCGACCCCATGCATCGAAATAAAGGTGAGATTAGTCATAGAAACGGCGGTCGTGCTTTTTATTTCTATGACATTGATGGACATAATATGGAAGTTCTCACTCGTGTGTAGAGAATTGGGTTGAATTGATGACTGATGACTAGTGTATGAAACCTCTTTGTGTCTTTGTGCCTTTGTGGTTTAAGATTTTTTTACCACAAAGACACTAAGGCGCAAAGTATTTTTAAAAATGACCTTTTAGCTTTTTCACTTTTTGACTAAAATGTAGGCTGTGGCATATTCAGGTAATTGCCTAATATACTGCCCAAAATCATTTTTATTCTGAAAAATACCTGCTAAAAAATCGAGTTGATGAAGATTGGGTAAAAATGCTCCACCTGTATCTGCAATCACTCCCATTTGCAAGCGTTTACGCCCACCTTGAGTATGTTCAAGTACAATCACTTTACCTAATCCAATATTCAGCACATCTCCAGCAAAAGTCACTCCTGGCTTAATAGAAATTTTTGCATCTATTTTATATCCATAACCTTTAATGGCATCAACTTCTCTAAAATACCAATAACGCTTTTGTGCTGTCGCTTTTACTCCGCGGACGTAAGACATACCATTATTTCTATCAACGTTGAAAAATGCTTTTGTACCATCTGTAAAATTAATCAGTATTGTTCCCTGCATTAATGCTTCTTCTAAACCATCGCGTGTTAAATAAGCGAGGGGTTTGACTTTACCGAATTCTTTACCACCTGGTTCGTAAATACCTGACAAAACATCTTGTTTGGTATATCTGGTGTAAAACTTATCGGTATTAGCGTTTTCTTTTAAACTATAAATTGGTGTGTTAAATTTAGCAGTTTTTTTGCGAGAACCTGGATGAGTAAACACAGCATATTTGGTAATTCGTAATTTCTGTTGTTTGCGATTGCTTGGATTATAAGCAGACCATTTAATTACTCGAAAATTTCTGTTGATGAAATTCGGGTCTTGTAAACGAGTCGCTCGGCGATTGGCGATATCCTCTTGTAAAGTAGCAATCATGAAATCCAAGGTTTTGAGCATATCTTGGACTGATACTCCTTGAGTACCAAGCAGCCCTTTACGTTGAACATCCGGGTCTTGTGAAGAATAGTTTTGAAAATACTTTCTAGTATTGACAAGAACAGTTAATAAATCTGTTTGATTAAAATTAACCTTAGTGGTTGGTAGTTTTCCTGAAGTTAAAATTTTACTACCACTAATGCTATATTTGTAGTTTTTCCACTCGTCGATGACTGGATAAGTTACGGGTACTGATGCTGTATATTGATTAGAGCTTGATGTATTTTGTTTGTTTATAGTATTATCAAGCGTTTTTTGGGCATTCAAATAATTGTGAGGACTTGTGGTTATACTAGCCGCTTGAGATAAAGTTAAGGGAAAGTTTGATTGAGGGGCGTTGGAGTTTTCCTGCTGAGTAAAGGATAAATTCTCAATAGCTTGATTTTGTGGGGCTAGCTGTTTATTTCTTGTCTGACTATTATTATATAGAGAGTTACAGCCACTGGCTAAACTAACAGTTAATAAGGTAGCAATACCTAGTGTAAGGCGGATTTTTGGGTTAAATTGCTGGCTCATAAGTGGAAAAAGAAATTTCTGATGATTGCTAATAATTACACTTGCTTAATATCTGTACGATACTAACTTGACAATGGGTCAACCATGTATACAATTGGGCATAGTACCTCGTCCAGTTAGAGAGGACAAACCAGCCTAAAAGTGCATTATACTCCTGCACCCCTAATTAGTTGTGTATTTTTGAGTTTTGCATTCAGGACGGGGAGTGAGGAGTGGTGTAGTTTAATTTACTGAAATCGTCTCTCAATCAGGACTACAAAAAAACCTGTAGCTTCCATAACAGCAAAATTAATCGCAAACTCTGAAATTAAAAAATATTCACTTTTTCCCTGAACAAGTTAAACACTCAGTAATAGCAAAGCTAGGCAACTTTTTTGCCCAATCTTTACTTAAGATTCATGAAAAATTGTCGTAGCTTCCCCAAATAAGCTGCACAAGTTGTGATTTTTCTGTCTATCTATGAATCTTACATAAATAGAATCAAATGTTACTGTAAGCACTCGTATATGACAGTTTAATCAGCTAATAATTTGACAAAGATGTAAAAAAACATGTTAAGTATCCCAATTAACTTATCTTTACCTAGTGCGCCTCGCTTGGTGACATCTTTACCTGGGCCTCGCGCTAAAGCAATTGTAGAACGCGATCGCGCTGTCACTTCCCCTTCTTACACCCGCGACTACCCTCTAGTTGTGGCTCGTGGTGAAGGCTGTATGGTGGAAGATGTGGATGGTAATGTATTTCTCGATATGACAGCGGGTATTGCTGTCACCGCCACTGGACATGCACACCCGGAAGTCGTCAGGGCTATTCAAGAACAGTCGGCGCGGCTGTTGCATATGTCGGGGACTGATTTTTATTATGAGCCGATGGTGGAATTAGCTGAACAATTAGCCATCCGCGCCCCTTTTCCTAGAGGTCAAACTGAGTTCCCCGCCAGGGTATTTTTCACCAATTCCGGGGCTGAGTCTAACGAAGGAGCCATCAAATTAGCTCGATATTACACCAAGCGATCGCTAATTGTGGCCTTTTTGGGAGCATTCCACGGACGTACCTATGGTGCAATGTCTCTCACTGGTTCTAAAGCAGTGCAGCGGGCTAACTTTGGGCCTTTGGTTCCTGGGGTGACTCACATCCCCTACGGCACTCACGCCAGCCTAGATTATTTAGAAAAAACCCTATTTACGACCATCCTACCACCCGATGAAGTAGCAGCGATCGTAGTTGAACCAATTCAAGGAGAAGGCGGTTACATCGTTCCTGAAGACGGTTTTTTGCAGAGAATTCGCCAAATATGCGATCGCTATGGCATTCTGATGGTAGTCGATGAAGTGCAAGCCGGCATGGGGCGTACAGGTCGCTTGTTTGCCATTGAACACTGGGGTGTGAAGCCTGATATTATTACCACTGCCAAAGGTATCGCCAGTGGTTTGCCTTTAGGGGCTATTCTCTCCCGTCCTGAGTTAATGACTTGGCCTCCTGGTGCCCACGCTACCACATTCGGCGGAAATCCTGTAGCTTGTGCTGCTGGTATTGCCACTATACGGCTATTAGAAAGCGGTTTGATGGCGAATGCTACCCGCATGGGAGAATTATTACAAGCTGGTCTTACCGAGTTACATGAGAAATTTCCCTGTATATCCCTACCTAGAGGTAAGGGTTTAATGGTGGCGGTGGATTTATTGGATAAAGAAGGCAATTATGATCATAAATTGCGCGATCGTATTATTCAAGAAGCTTTTTCGCGCGGTTTATTATTGCTTGGTTGCGGTAAGGCAGCAATTCGTTTTTGTCCGCCTTTAGTGATTAATAGTGAGCAAGTTGAGACTGCGTTAGATATTATTTCTGATGTAGTAAGCTAAAACACCTGAAAGTTTGCATAATTAAATTTTTGAAATTATTGTAGGGTGGGCATCTTGCCCGCCCAGTTTATACAAATTAAATGTGAAACAGCTTAAAAATGTTTCAAATCTTACGCAAAGGCGAGGCAGCGCGTTGGGCGGGTTTCCCGACTTGAAGCGACTGCCGTCGCAAAGACGCAGAGAGTTTTCTTTGTATTTTTGCATCAAAATTAAGGATAAAGGTTTGATATTTATGTCTTCTGAATCTGTCGGTTATTTATGGGATTTACTTTGGCAAGAATACAGTGCTAGAGTCAGTTATGCCCGCACATATGAGCAAATGATTACTACTGCGGGTGGGACTGTTGCTAATGACCATATTGCTTTTCGGTCTTTGCGTCTAATAACTGATAGTCCGCAAGGAGAAATTAATTTAGGTATTGATTATCTTGAACCTGTTGTGAATTTTTTGGGTTATGAAGCAGCTGGAGAGTATTTTTTTCCTGAAACTCATCTCTATGCCCGTCACTATCACCATGCACAACAAGAGGAATTCGATTTACCCAAACTGTTCATCAGTGAATTAATTGTGGATGAATTACCCCCCAATACTATAAAACTCATCCATCAAACAATAGCAAATGCTAATTTAATTAAGTTTAGACCAGAGCTATTTCGAGCTAACCTAAACTTTGACGATATCAAAAAAATCTTTACCCGTCCTTGGCAACCTCCCTTGCGTTCTGTTGTGGAAGAGGTGAATAAAGTTACTCAATATGGTGCTTGGGTGCTGTTGCATGGTTACGCTGTCAATCATTTTACAGGTTATGTTAATCGCCAGAATACTCCAGAATATCCAGATATAGATACTACTGCCCGTGGTTTGGCTAATTTGGGTGTGCCGATGAAAGCTGAAATCGAAGGTAATGTAAATTGTGGTTTGCGTCAAACCGCAACTCAAGCAGTTACAGAGATGGTAACAGTAATAGATGATAGCAACGGCGCAAAAATTCAAATTCCTTGGACTTATGCTTACTATGAAATTGCCCAACGCTATTTGGTAGAAATAGAACCTGGAAAACAAGAACTGTTTGATGCTTTTTTAGGCAATAATGCTCAACAATTATTTGAAATGACTCGCCTGTCTGGCAAATAGTTGTAAGGGCAAACAATATGCCCAACATCACAATAATTTATTATTAGTAGTAGCGTGTCAAGACTAAAGTTTTGCATTAACGAACCGCAGAGGCGCAGAGAACACAGAGATATTAGAGGAAATCTATTGCATCATTTTAGCCTTGACACGCCAGTAGGGTGTGTTGTTGCCCTTGGCAACGCACCATCATTTATATTTAGTGCTGGCTTTTTATAAAATAGCGATCGCAAAATCAAAATATCCCCTTTTAATTATTCGTTGCTAACTGTTAAAAGTCATCAGTCATCAGTTAATAACTTCAATCAACATAATTCTTTTCTTAGAGTTAAGACAAGTTGTAATTAAGGTTAAATTGCAATGATTGTGAACTGAGCAACATTACAGAAAACCTTAACCTAAATTTGTACTAATTTTAACTCAACCTTTGCTTATGCTATCTGCGTTAGTAAGAAGATTGTGAAGTGAATATGATAAAATACTGTAAATCTATCGAGATTTAGATGTATAGAGTTCATCAACCTAAAGCCACAAACCAGATTAGAAGCACTCAAAAGTTGCTATTCCCTGCATTAAGGATCGTAGATTCATGAAACTACAACTTCCTAAATTATTCTGAGCTGGACTAGCACAAGCGTAGGCCTACGAGACGCACAGCGGCTGCTGGCAGAGTAGAAAAACTAGGTATCTACGTCCAAACCATCACATTTGCTTTTTTCTGTGGAGTTTTCTTACTGAACGTGAGGATTATAAATGCTTGAGGCTATCGCTGTTGCTTGGCTATTACTCTTTTTTGGAGATTTCTTATCTACTTTTTGTTACCACGTACCTGAGCATGTTTTTGGTAGCCTCCACCTAAAAACGCACCATTCTTGGAAGAAGGATTTTCGCCACTACGCCATTTTGACATTTAATCCCCAGGTTCTCTTGGATGGTATCTTGGGAGCTTTGCCTTATTTACTAATGGCAGCAGTTTTGTGGTCTTTCTCTCCAATTGGCGTTATTTGTGGACTACTGCTTGGTCAATTTCATGTGTGGTGGAGACATATAAGTGTCTTGGGTTGGCAAACTCCAAACCTTGTGAATGCTTTGTGTCAAGTTCTATTTATCACTACTCCTGAAAGACACTGGTTACATCATCACAAAACTAACCTTGGTTTCGGCGATATTTTCACGTTCTTTGAGCAACCCGCACAAATTTGGTTACGCTGGCTGAGGCTGCTAAGGGTTCATTTACGTTCCTCTCGCATCTCATTGGGGTAAAAAAGGCAGGAGTTAGGAGTTAGGAGTTAGGAGTTAGGAGTTAGGAGTTAGGAGTTAGGAGTTAGGAGTTAGGAGTTAGGAGTTGGGAGTTGGGAGTTAGGAGATAGGAGATAGGAGTTAGGAGTTAGGAGTTAGGAGTTAGTTGTCAGTTGTCATTTGTCAGGAGGCAGAAGGCAGGAGGTAGAAGTAAAGAATTATTTACCTTGTTTCCCCACCTCCCCATCTCCCCCATCTCCCTCATCTCCCCCATCTCCCTCATCTCCCTCATTTCCCCATCTCCCCATCCCCCTGCCTCAATCAAAACTCAACTCCGTATAATCTCAGATGCGGTTGTGAAGAAGCGTTAATTCTTTACTCAGTCGGCAAAATGGAGATTACACTACATGCTGCTGAAGCATTTATACAGCATGTAGATGAGTTCATTGACAAACGGCTTGTAGATGACACGAAATCCTTTGCTGTAGAAAGCTTCCATACCTGTTGCTGAAGCCAAAGCCTTTACCTAAAGGAGTCATCTGAGATGGTAACAGTTCTTAAAGAATCAACAGACTTCCTTGCGATCGCTACTACCTTAGCAGAAGAATTTGCCAAAACAGCAGTTTTACGTGATGCCAAGGGAGGAACCCCCACCGAAGAACTGAAAAAGTTACGTGAGAGTGGTCTGTTAAACCTGGTAATACCGAAAGAATATGGTGGAATTGGAGAAACTTGGCCTAATGTTCTCAAAGTAGTACGGGAAATTGCCAAAACCGACGGTTCTGTGGGGCAACTGTTGGGCTATCACTATTTCAATAGTGCTATCCCGCGATTTTTTGGCACTCCAGAACAGTATGCTGAATTTTCAAAAGCTAGTGCGCGCCATAATTGGTTTTGGTCGGATGCTGCAAATCCACGTGACCCTGATTCAATTTTGACACCAGACGGGGAAAACTTTCGTCTGAATGGGTTAAAAAACTTTGCCACAGGCACAAAATGCTCAGATGTAGTGTTAGTTGGGGGAAGGCGCGAAGACTTAGGTAATGTGGTCTATGCAGTTATTCCTAGCGATCGCGAGGGTTTACAAATCAACGATGATTGGAATTATATTGGTCAGCGTCAAACTGAAAGTGGCAGTGTCGTCTTCCACAACGTTTTGATACGTAGAGACGAGATACTGGGAAATCCCGACTCTAACGATGATCCTAGACCATTTGCTACCTTGTTTACTCCCCTTGGTCAATTAGTTTTTGTCCATTTATATTTAGGAATTGCTCTTGGTGCATTTGCGGAAGCTAAAAAGTATACACTCGCACACACTCGACCTTGGATAATATCTCCCGCAGAAACAGCCGCTCAAGACCCCTACATTATTGAACAATATGGCAATATGTGGGTTGACTTAGCAGCCACCATTAGCCATGCTGACCATGTAACATTATTAGCCCAAGCTGCTTGGGAAAAGGGAGAAGAACTCACAGCTGCTGAACGCGGAGAACTTGCTGTGAGTGTTGCTTCTGCTAAAGTTTTAAGTACGAGGGTAGCATTGGATGTTACCAGCAAGATTTTTGAAGTGACAGGCGCACGTTCTGCGGCGAATAAATACCGTTTTGACCGCTACTGGCGGAATGTTCGCACACATACTTTGCATGATCCTGTGGCTTACAAAGTGTATGAAGTTGGTAATTGGGTATTGAATGGAGAGATACCGGATTTTACACTTTATACATAAAAATTGGGCATGGGGCATGGGGAATGGGGAATTGGTTATTCTCCCTCATCTCCCTCATCTCCCTCATCCCCCTCATCTCCCTCATCCCCCTCATCTCCCTCATCCCCCTCATCCCCACTCCCTAAAAACTCACTGCCGCAGTTGGTGCAGCACTGACCCCAAGATGGTAATTCCTTCTACAATCTTTTCTGGTGGCTGAAAGCTAAAAGATAGTCTAATAGCGTCGTCTCCTTCACCGTTAGCATAGCAGCGAGTTCCTGGGAGGAAGGTAACGCCGTGTTCGCTAGCAGCAGTTAGCAGAGTTTTGGCGCTGATATCTGGTGGCAATTTACACCAGACGAAAAAGCCACCGTCGGGAGGCAAAGCAACTATATCACTGGGAAACTCACAAGCGATCGCATCCAATAACAAATCACATTTATGCTGATAGTTGGCAATTAATTTCTGGATGTGATTATCTAATTTACCCATAGCACAGTAGCGGGCAACCACATGACTGACAAAGGGCCCCACAGGCCCTTCACTTTTGAACATTGCCAACCGTTCAATAATTGTTGGGTCACCGCAAGCCCAACCCAACCGCACACCAGGAGCGATAATTTTAGAGAAGGTACTAACGTATAACACCCACCCTTCATGGTCGAGGGATGCTAAGGAAGGCACAATTTCGCCACGGAAGCGTAAATCACTATAAGCATCGTCTTCTACTACCAAAACACCATACTCAGCGGCTAATGCTATCAACTTTTGGCGGCGAAACAATGGCATGGTTACGCCTGTGGGATTGTGAAAGGTGGGGATGGTGTAAATAAATCGAGGTCTGATGCCTTTTTGTTGCAAGTCGCGCAAAGTTGCTTCTAGCGCGTCTACATCCATTCCCAATTCATCTACAGGAATGGTAATTAATTTTGCACCAGCGTTGGCGAATCTGGTAACTACACCTAGAAAAGTAGGCCCTTCAACAATGACCACATCACCAGGTTCAACAAACACATCGGGGAGTAAGCCTAAGATTTGTCCAGAACCGTAGCCAATGAGAACAGAATTGCGATCGCCTGCAATTCCTTGAGCTTGCAAACGTGAGATAATCTGGTCATAAAGTAGGGCTGCCGGTGGGCCGTAGTTGAGAACAGTGGGGGCTTGTTCTGCAAGTACAGCCGCAGTAGCAGCAGCTAAGTCTGCGTGGGGAAACAGAGTAGGATCAGCTAGACCGTAGGCAAAGCTAACGGTGATAATCTTGGTTAACTCAGTGCCGTAGGTTGGCGGTGCTATATTTTTTGCTCGTTGGGCGAACAAATCAGCAATTCGGTAGGCAGGCATCGGTGATGTTTAAAATACGACTGCGATTGTCAACAGGCAATTACGCTTAATTATCTAGGAGAATGTATTATAGCGGTTCTTACTGTGTTGCGATCGTAACTCTGATTCACAAGCCTTTGAGAATTGAAGTTATTGCCGTATAACTTTTACCAATGAGCTTTCGCTTCGTTTCGTTTCCTTGTAGTATGTCAGGTTGCTCTATACTTCTGTTCTTGAGATTTTGAAAAACAACAAAGGCGATCGCTAAGGTTTTCACTTTATGAAGTACTGTATTAAGACTTATTCTGTCTTTCCCCTTCAAGATTTTCAAAAATTGAATTGGTTTTAAAAATAGATAAAGAAATTTTTACAGATTCTAAATAGAGTACTAGAGCGATCACCAATTGTCAAATCAACAAAGCTTGCACTAGCATTTTTTAAATAAAATTAGCTTCTGGTCATGATACAAATGCCAGCGAATATAAGACTTATAGCAATTACGTGATTTAATGCCAACTTTTCTTGAAATAACCAATGGGAAAGAAAAGCGGTTAAAACAAATCCAATTCCTTGACAAGTTGGAACTGCTATAGAGACTGGAAGTCGTTCAAGTGCTTTGGCAAATAAGATTAAACCAGTACTGTAAAAAATCAGAGATGTAATCAACCAAGGAGAAGCTATGGTTAGAATAATGCTGGAATTAGTGGGTGTCAAACGTGACTGCTTGAGCAGAATAGTCCCTATACAATTACAGAAAGCAGTTGCAGCAATCAGTAACCCAGATAGCTTCAAAAATTGAGTCATTAGTAGTTAATCCTTATGAAAATATTTCGCTATTGCTAGCATCAGTTACCCTAATGCAATAAACTTGCTTACTCTTTCGCTCTTTGAATCGTGTCGAATCAGAAGGTAAACTGATTAAGGGATTTCCAGAAAATAAAATGCCCAGCTGTTTCAATAATTTTTTTAGTGAAACCCAGGTATTTAGGCACTTTCGCCTTGAAAAGCGAAAGCCAGGGCTTTCGCTTTTATTACTTGTAGTTACCCAGGCATCAATTTATTCAAGTTACTACTGAGACACATTCCGTTTTAACGGACTTTAGCTCTAAGCCTTGAACTTAAGTTCAAGGGGTACTCAGGATCAGGTGTAAGATCTGAGTCAAGCAACTTTGTAGTATCAAATAACTGTGGATTTGATGCTTCCACAACTTGGTAGAGTTTGTCTTCAAATTTTTTCATACATGTCGACCAATCGAATTTTAGTATGGAGGGGCGAGCTTGCTTAGTCAAACTTGCTTTGAGGTCGGGATTTTCTAGAATTGCAATCACTTTTTGGGCAAAATCAGTTGGGTTGTTAGGTTCAGCTAAAAAGCCGTTTTTACCAGGGAAAACCTGCTCTGAAGTTGAAGGTGCAATCACTGCAACTACTGGGGTGCCAGAAGCCAGTGCTTCGTTATTTGTGGTGCAGAAGTTTTCTGTGACAGAAGGGTTAACAAATACATCTGCTCGTGCAAACCAACCTAACAGTTCTGTACCGTGAGATTCGCCCCAAATAGTCACACCAGATGCAAATTTTTGGGCACGCCGCCTAATTTCTTCATCTAAAGGCCCACTACCTACAATAACTAAATGAACATCAGGAATTTTGGCAGCAATGAGTGGATAAGCATCTAATAATTGATCGACATTCTTTTCCGCAGTCACACGTCCGATAAATAAAATAGTTGGTCGTTTATCATTGGGAATAGGGTCATAACAAATATTTTTTGGGTGAAATTTCCCGCAATCAATACCTTGATATGGTAGATATTCACTACGTTGACATTTCAGGTTAGTATACTTAGCAAGTTGTTCTCTAGAAGAAAATAAATTAGCGTCGTAAGCCTCACTGAATTGCTTAATGAAAATAGGAAGAATCGGACGCAAAAAGCTAGAAAAGGTATCTCCTAAGTAATATCGGATATAGCCAACGATATCAGTATGGAAGACAGAAATTATTGGAGTACCTGTGAGTTTGCCATATTCAGAACCCACAGGACGACCGTAACCTTGTAATAAAAGTGAATAAAAACCTCTCATTTGCGGTGCTTCTTCAACTACCACAATGTCGGGTTTAAAACTCGACAATACCTTAGTATCGCTCCAATACCGATAGTGTAAAGGTTCAGGGAGAGACTTGTAAAATATTAGAGGCTTTGTAGGATAGGCATAAGAAGAAAAGTTAGGGTACAACTCAAGTTCTGCTAACCCTGGGACTTTGCGATCGCGTACTTCTATGGGAAATTTATCATTAATTTCTGGGTGAATCAGAAAAACTTCATGCCCCTGTTGTAACAACCAACGAACTCGTTGATGAACTGCAACTCCAACCCCTGATAAAAATGGTGCATAGACACCCGTCATAATTGCAATGCGAAGTGGTTGTTTTTTCATAATTCGAGGAAATCTTTCATGAATTTGTGAGTTGGACAGATAGTATGTGAGTGAGATACTCAATTGCAAGCCATATGCATCTTAAATGCAACACTTCCATCAGTTTGTTCCTGTACCATCTAAAAAGCTTAATTCTTCGTTATTCCTCCGAACTGGTGTTTACCCTCAAGGAATGCTTATGTATCACTAGTGGGACACACGAGGTCTACAACTGTTATTCTTTCTTTAGCTGAGCAAAACTACTTATGATTGCAGCACTGTAATCATAATTCCTTGAATGAAGTATTTTTTCTCAAAAATAGGTGTATCTGTGAAATTGCTCAAATTCAAGTGGCAGCAAATAATTCTCGGTTTAGGCTGTTTACTACTGATTATCGCTTGTCAAAGTTCTCGCCCATCTACCAAGCCAGGTGCTAAACTTCTCAAAGTAGCCACAGACCCTACTTTTGTCCCCTTTGAGATTCACAAAGCCGATGGTAAGCTAGAAGGTTTTGATATCGATTTGATGAACGCGATCGCAGCAAGTGCAGGTTTTACAGTACAGTTTGAAAAGCTACCCTTTGATGGCATGATTTCCACTTTGCAAGCTGGCAAAGTTGATGCTGCAATTAGTGGAATCACCATTACTCCCGAACGTCTGAAAACAATTTCTTTTTCACGACCTTATTTTAAAGCCGGACTAGCGATCGCAGTTCGACAAAACAACCAAGATATTCAAAATCTTAACAATCTCAAAGGCAGAAAAATTGCTGTACAAATTGGTTCAACAGGGGCAGATTTTGCTAAAACTATCCCCAATGCCAAAATTAGTACGTTTAATTCTGGGCCGGAATTTTTCCAAGATTTGCTCAATGGTAATGTTGATGCTGTCATTAGTGATGCTTTTGCTACCTTGTATGCAATCAACAATGGTCAGCTAAAAGGTATTAAAGTAGTTGCGGATCTACTTACTGAAGAATACTACGGAATTGCTACACCGCAAAATTCTCCCCACATGGATGCAATTAATAATGCCATTGGTACTTTATTAAGCAATGGCACTTATAAGCAAATTTACCAAAAATGGTTTAAAGCTGAGCCTCCACAATTACCTGATTCTCCACCATTAGGTAAAGCCAAGCAACTAAATGCAGCAACGGTTTTTCACTATTTTTGAAGAATTCGTGAATAATACTGTTATTTGCTTGTCAAAAACTGTTAATTTTGTAATTTTAGTATCATGTAGCACGTCAAGGTTATCCTGACGATGACCAAATCTACTTCTTCAGAAATTTGCTGTTTTGAAATTGATGATTTAAAGTAGTGCTGAGTTTTTAAAGGATAATTCATCAATGACAACGACACAAACTAGTACAATTACGCAAAACAAAAGATCAGCTAAGAAAAAACAGTCTTTTCCTACTATGGATATTGGTACTCCCAAAGTACCACTCCGCAAATACAAAAAAATCAAACAAGAGTATGAATTACTCAGTGATTGGGATCACGCAAGTTAATTTAGAAGTTACGCGTTAACTACAATGTGATCTCGTTTGCTGCTTTTACTGACTAGGATTGAGAACAACGATAATTTCTGCTAGCCTGATTCCCAAAGGTTGCCAGTGGGGATTGCTGGCATAAAAAGTGCGATCGCCTGATACTGCTTTATAATCATGAGGATATTTCTGGGCAGCATTGGCAGCAGCGTTAACTCGCAAGATGAGTTTGCCTTGATAGCGGGATAACCGGCTACTATCCAACAAAATAGTTCCGCCATAGTCCCAACCCAAACCAAAAAGTTTAAAGTTGCCTAATTTGTTGCGTAACTCGCTGAATGAAGTACCCACACCAATACCTTCACGGGTTTTCCAAGCATCACCCAGGTTACGCACATCTAAAGGTTTGGTACGAGTCTTATCAGTCCAGACTACCAAAAGCGCTCGCCCTTGATTCAAATTTATTTGGGTAGCAGCAAAACTACCTATTCCTTCAGCACCTGCAATAGTTTTATCAACTAGGCGAGACGCACCAAATAGTTTAACTAAATCTTGTCTAGTAGTGTTGCGTGTCACTGGCCCAACTCGTTCACCAGGAACAATTAAGGTGTCTGTCAACGGTTGTATTTTAGCTACAGTCAATGGGTATTGTATTTGTTGGGTTAGTGCAACTGCTGGTGTGGCACAGTAGCTGAGTAATAAAGCTAACGTAGCTGTAGTAATGCCTTTTATTGATGGTTTCATGAGATGTATATTCTTTAGCCTTTAGTTATACAATTTCCCAATTACCAATTTCTGATTTCTCACTTATATTAGGGATTTGCAAATAAAAAATATCCCAGATTTTCTTGTGAGATGGGCATCTTGCCCGTCTCAGATTCAAAGCACGCAGGATACCCACCCTATAGGATGAATAATTTATTTCTGGAAATATCTTATTTAATTAATTCTCTCTTCAGATAGATACATCAACTCAGATATTGCATCAAGTTTGACATCAGCCAAGAAAGTTAATTCTTTGCAGAAAGCCCAAGATAGTTGTAGCTGTGTTTTTTTTCATAAAAAAGCGTATTTTTTACAAAAATGCTCATCACCTTGATATTCATTTCAAAAAATAACTTGACCTGTAACAATTAATCGGTTAGCCTTAGCAATCAGATATGTTTGGTCGAAAAACCAATGAACAAAAAACTCATTCTGAATTTGCTTTCAAGTTCTGCGATTTTTACCTCTATGATGTCTACGCTAGCAGTAGTAAATCCAGCCCATGCTGGTGTTACTACTACTCAGCGATTAATGCACACAGATGATGGTCGTACCTGCATCACTAATCCCCACGGTAACAACAACTTTATCTGTATCCGTGATTCAGAGAGAAATCCTAAAGCTGCTCCTGCACCTAAGTCAATGGTGATTTCCAATCAGCCATCAGATAGTACTGTTGTAGCACTGGATTTTACTGATGAGGAAAGCGAAGCTGCAATTAAGTTATTTGGATGTGACTGTCCTTATTGCATCAATTCCTTACGTCAGTTAAACGGTACTGGCAACTTAGTTTACTAAGATTCGCTAGGATTTATAATTGACAGTTTCAGAGCATATTTGTTTTAGCCCAATTTTTGCATCAAGGGGCAAATACTTGTATAGATAAAATCTGCCCCAAGTGAATTTATTCAACCACTTCATTAACTGGAAATCGATCAATTAATTGCATCGCTCGATAGGCATTGCGCTGCAAGGAATTTGGTAGATTGGGAACATGGGGTATTTGCGATAATAAATCCAAACTCCGGCGTAAAATCCTCACTACATCACCTTCATCTAAGGTAGTGTTAGCGCACAGTTCTGGCCACTCCACTCCTAATGCCCATTGTTCCACAAGAGCAATTAAATTGATATATCGATTTTCTAAGCCTACAGGCAGTGCTACACCATGTCTGTACTGTACCTTTAATACTGAACGACGAATTGGTTGTAATCTAGACCAAGCTTGATCTACTTCCACAGATAGGTCAAAGTTAACCTTGGTGTCAGGACGGGGTGTTTCTGTGACTAAAGCGGCGATGACTGCTGCAAGATGGTGCGGATCTAACTGGTCTAATTCTCCACTAGCAAGTGCTAAACCGAGCCACAATTCATTTTCTCCGCGAATCGCTGCGGCAATTTGCCCTAAGTGTGTTGGCACTAAGTTATCCAAACAGCCAAAATGTTGCAAAATCGTGATTAAATTGAGGAATTCTTCCCAATGACGTTGTGACTGTTGCTCTACTTGAGTTTGTAACTGTTCCAGTTCGGCTTCTAATTCTACATAACGCGCCCTGCGCTTGAAAAGCGTTGCAGCATTGCCTGATTGATGTAAAGGATTAGATTCTAATTGCTCTTGTACAGCGGTTACACGGCTGAGTTGTTCTGCAACTTCTGGTGACATGTACGCTGATTCTTGCGTATCAGGAATGCATTGAGCGATCGCAAGTGTTTGTTCATTGCCACGGCGTGATTGCCCTGGTTTTAAGGGCATCTCTGGCGGTGGTAAAATATCCGCTGGCACTTCTACGCGCGGCAGTTCGGCGTGTAACTCAACGACATCTAAGGTAGTTGCCACATACCAGCGATTATCACTACCCAAGCATACCAAGTAAGGTGCTTGACCGGAACCTGGTGATTTTCCTACCAACACTGCTGTTACAGGTGAAGAAACTGTAATATTTTTCCCTTTGAGACTCAGTAGAGTTCCCGATACAGCAAAGCTCAACATCATCACCAATTGTTCTTGTTTGTCTTCCTGTGCTTGCTCTTGCAGGGTTTTTAACAATTGACGTTCTACTTTCAAACGTTGTCGCAATTTCTCATAAATCACCAGATCATTTTCATCAACTGCGGCGATTTGCTCTTGGAGTTGAGCTAATTGGGCTTGAATTTCGGCAATTTCATCATAATCTGGACGTAAATGCAACGTTGCCATGTACTGCCCAAAACTGCGTTCGATCAGTTCTTTGGCTTGCTCCAAGGTATGAGTTTGCAGTAAGTTCAAAACCATGCCGTAGCTTGGTGTAAACTGACTAACTAACGGGTCTGGTTTTGATGTAGCCAAATACGCTGCTTCTTTGGCTCCTTCAAAGGGAGTTTGTAGTGTCACCACATGACCTTGTTTATCCATCCCCCGCCGTCCTGCGCGTCCTGCCATTTGCAGAAATTCGGAAGCGTTCAACAAGCGGTGTCCGGTGTCGGTACGTTTGGAAAGGGTGGAAATTACCGTTGTCCGCGCAGGCATATTAATACCTGCTGCTAAAGTTTCCGTAGCGAATACTACTTTAATTAGTCCCTGTTGAAACAATTCTTCGACCAGCACTTTCCAAGCTGGTAGAATTCCAGCATGGTGGGCAGCAATTCCCCGATAGAGGGGGGCAATTTGTCCAGAACGCCCGGCTTCAGGATTGCGGCTTAAAAATTCATCAATTTGTCGCCGTAAAATCTGAGACTCATCATTATCTACTAGCCATAAATCGCCTACTTCCTCTACTGCTTTATCACATCCCCGGCGGCTGAAGATAAAGTAAATTGCCGGTAGCATATCCCGTTGCTGGAGGTGGCTGAGAGTATAACTTAAACTGGGAGCTTCTGGTCTACCAGCTTTACCTCTGTCTCCTTGTCTCCTTTTTCCCCTATTAATGAGGCGGGGGCTAATTTTGCTTTTCTCATCATTGAGCAGGGGAAACAGCCCTTTAGGATTACAAAAGTGAAATTCTAAAGGGACTGGGCGAAAATCAGAATAAATTAAATCAGTTGGGCCGTGAACGCGGTTTAACCAATCGGTAAGTTGGTCGCTATTAGCAACTGTTGCCGAAAGGGCTACCAGTTGAACTTCACGGGGACAATAGATAATTGATTCTTCCCAAACTGTACCTCGTTGGCGATCGTTCATGTAGTGGCACTCATCCAGTACCACAGCTTCCACGTCTACAAGGGAGATCCCAACTTGCCCAATGGGTGTGCCATAGAGCATATTCCGAAAAATTTCCGTGGTCATCACCAAAATTGGTGCATCCCTGTTTATGGAGGCATCTCCAGTTAACAGTCCCACTTGCTCAAAGCCGAATTTCTCTCGGAAGTCGCGTAATTTTTGATTGGACAGCGCTTTCAAGGGAGTGGTGTAAAACACACGTTTCCCTCGCGACAAAGCGCGATAAATGGCGTATTCGCCTACTAATGTTTTGCCCGAACCAGTGGGGGCACATACAACTACAGAGCGTCCAGCGTTCAGGGACGCGATCGCATCTTTTTGAAATTGATCCAGTTCAAAGGGAAATATCAACCCTAAGTCAAGTTCTGGAGACGGCGCGGGATAATTCACTCAATCACTTTTGCAACCAGACTGTTTACTATATTAACGAGTCTTTTGTCAACTTCGTTAAGAATGGGGATTGGGTATTGGGGATTAGGGATCGGGTATTGGGTATTGGGTATTGGGTATTGGGGATTGGGTATCGGGATTGGATATTAACAAGAAATACTAAGTTGTATAAACTCAATTGCTTCCTAGTCCCCAGTCCCCAGTCCCCAGTCCCCAGTCCCCAGTCCCCAGTCCCTAGTCCCCAGTCCCCAGTCCCCAGTCCCCACTCCCTCATTTTCCCAGTTCTTGAGATCGTTGTGCAGCAGCTTTGACTGCTTCTATTAAAGCTGAACGAAATCCTGCTCGTTCTAACTGGGCAATGCCGGCAATTGTTGTGCCGCCGGGACTGGTAACGCGGTCTTTTAGTTCTGCTGGATGGATTTTGGTTTCTTCTAACAGTCTGGCTGTTCCCAGTACGGTTTGTAGGGCTAGTTGGTTGGCAATTGCTCTGGGTAAACCTGCTGCTACTCCTCCGTCAGCGAGTGCTTCCACCATCAAGGCGACGTAAGCGGGGCCGCTACCAGATAGTCCTGTCACCGCATCCATCAAGGTTTCGGAAACTTCTACAACTTCGCCCACCGCCGAAAAAATTTGCTGTGCTGTTTGCTGGTGCTTGCTGTTGGTGTATGCACCTAAACACATGGCGGTCATTCCTGCCCCTACCGTTGCTGGGGTATTGGGCATGGCTCTGATGATTGGTAATTGCACAAAAGCTGCTTCTAGCTGACTTAGGGATACTCCCGCTAAAATAGAAATTACTAGGGGTAAGTGCCCTGTGTCGATGATAATAGGTGCTAATTCTTGAGCGATCGCGGTGAACACCTGCGGTTTCACTGCTAAAAATACTACTTCACTGGCTTGGCTGAAAACCAAACTATTATCTGCGGTTACAGTCACATCATACTGCCGTTGCAAAAAACCCTGCCGTGCTAGTAAGGGTTCGCTGACTATGACTTCCGAAGGTTGATAAATTCCGTGGGTAAGCAGGCGGGATAACAACGCTTCTCCCATTACCCCACCACCAATTAAGCCAAATTTAATAGTCATTAATTATATAGTCATCAGTCAATTGTCATTTGTCATTTGTACCAGGACAAAGGACAAATGACAAAGGACTAACAACTAATTTAACTTTATTGTGCCATCCGGTTAGGTTCGTTGCCCCAGGTTGGGGTCGAATTACTTGCAGCAGGACGTGAAGGACGAGCAGGCGGTTGTGGTACTTCATGAATAACTCCACCTTGAGTGCTAACTTGCACGCAACTCGGCGTAAACAAAAAGATGCTTTCTCCGATACGCTCTTGATGTCCATCTAGTGCATAAGTCCCACCTGCCACAAAATCTACTGCCCGTTGTGCTTGGTCGGGATCCATGATAGTTAAATTTAATACTACTGACTTGCGCTCACGTAATGCTTGAATTGCTTGGGGCATTTCTTCAAATGTACGTGGTTCAAGTACTAATACTTCTGAAATTCCGTTAATTGCTCCTGGCATACCTATTACATTCCCCATTGTAGACTTGGTTCCGGTTGCTACATCATCACCCATTGTAGGCGCGGGTTCTCGCCAACGTCGATTTTGAGCAGTAGCTTCTGCTGGTGCTGGCTGGGGATTTTCTTGTTGATACAGATTTTGGTAGTTATCTGTATCTGGCTCTTCTTCGTAGTATTCGTATTCAACTTGTTCGTTTAGACCTACAAAGTCTCTAAGCTTGGAAAATATATTGTTCATTGTTTACGCTCCTAGTACAAATTATCTTATTGATATGGCTATTAGCTGATGTAGCCAGCTGTTGACGCTACAAAGGGCGGACAATTTAGTAATTTTATCGTTGTTTGTAGCCTCTATTACAGCTATTGGTGATGAAATAGCGTTTACGGGAACGCCTGTAGATTAACCTAGATACAATAATGAGTCAAGATTATATCTCAATGATTGTCCGAAACCAAGACGAGTTTAGCGCCTTTTTTTTTACTATTTACTTTTGTTCATACTAAAGTAAATAGTAATATAAAACACTAGTATTTAATCTTGGTTGTCAGTATTCCATCCCTAGCTGTATTAATACCACACCCTCAATTAAAGAACTTGTACACTAGGTGCGCTCGCCGAACAATATAGTTCCTAATCGTACCATGGTTGATCCAGCTTGCACTGCCAGTTGGTAGTCGCCTGACATACCCATTGATAACTGCTGCATTTTAAGATGAGGCCAATTTTGTGACTCAATTTCTTTAGCCAACTCATAAGTACGATTAAATACACTGAGATTTCCCGCATCATTTAATCCTAAAGGCGGAATTGTCATCAAACCTTGAATTTGTAAATTTTTACACTGATTGAGTGCAGGTAAATCAGCTAATAGTTCTGACACACTCCAACCCGACTTATTGGGGTCTGGGAGAATTTTCACTTGTAGGCAAACTTGGGGATGCACTCCTAGCTCTTGTGCTAATTGATTTAATCGCTGTGCGAGTTTTAAATTATCTACAGAGTGAATCCACTGAAATAGCTCAATGGCTTTTTTGGCTTTATTACTTTGCAAATGTCCAATGAAGTGCCAGGTAATATCCGGTAAGTCATGCAACTCGGCTTGTTTACTGGCAGCTTCTTGGATACGATTTTCGCCGAAATCACGAATTCCGGCGGCGTAAGCAGTGCGAATGACTTCAGCAGGTACTTGCTTGCTAACAGCAATCAATCGTACTGAAGGCGGAATTGAGGCGCGAATAGTGGTAATACGTTCGCTAATGGAACTGGTCATTGGAAGGTGCGTTGGAAAACACTCTGAAGCTGATCGTACTCCTGAGATTGACCACTGCGACGCAGAGTACGCAAACGATTTTCCAACAACATTCTAGCTTCTGTACGTCCTATAGGTTGAAATTTAATACCTTTAACATCATTTGCGACCAAAAAAAACAAACGTTGGGCATACAGTGTAGTGAAAAGATCCTGGTTTTCGTCAACCATACAGATTCTATAAAGCAAACCCCAAGTAGGATGATTTATGTAAGTCTCTGAGTTTTCTGGATTCATTTATAGTCAAGGTAGGAGTATATATCTCTTTTCGCAGTTAAGGGCATATATTCAGACGATAATACCTTTGTTTCGCCCGAATATTTGTGGAAAGTTGTGCGAAATTCGGCAGTTTTTGCCGTTTAATAATGGTTCAGAAGACCTTGATCTAGTCGCTAATGGGCAGATGAGGCTAGCAGTGAAGAAAACGAAGGTTTTCCCACTGCAAAAGAACTGGTTGGACAACCCCAGATGCGAAGGGTAGAAGCGTATTGTAAAGCAGAACTCGCAAAGTAGCAGCTTGTTGATCGATATTCCGATTTAGCCTTGGTGATTCATACTCAGTTGCCATTGATGATACAGAAAAACTTCTATGCTCTTGTTTGAAGCTTTCAGTGACAACGAGATATACCTTTTGAAATTTTCCAGGCCAAAAGCCGACTCTCATACTTGTTGTTTGCTCTAACTTCTCTCCATGTTGCCATAATTATCGCTTGACGGAGCAAAATAGCCAAGTATGTCAGTTGTCAGTTGTGAGCCAGCGCGGCCAAGAGGGGGTCTCCACGCCACTTGCTCCACTTGGGGAGACCCCTCTTGGCCGCAGTGGCTCCCCATGAGCGACTGGCGTTAGCGAAGCGGTAGCGAGGAACGAGCGTCACCCGTAAGGGTCAGTTGTCAGTTGTCAGTTGTTATTCAACCCATCTCCCCTGCACCCCTGCACCGAAAGCACCCCTGCTCCATTCCCATCCCCAATACTTTAAAATTGATTTCCTAAAACTACCCTGACTCCCCAAAATAGGGTTAAAGTTGCGATCGCTAGCCAGTCCCACGCTTTTAAACGCAATTCATGCCATTTGACTCGATGTTCGTTGGGACTGGTGAAACCTCGCACCATCATAGCATTAGCCATTTGTTCTGCCCTTAATAACAGATTCTCTAACAATCGCTCTGCTACTATCATCCAAACTTTAACTGTTCCTTTCAACCCTAGCTTTTTCCAGTTAATTGCCCTTGTCATCACAGAACGAACTAAATTTTGCACTTCTTCTAAAACCAGGGGAATAAACCGCAAGGACAAAGTTAAAGTCAAAGTAATTTCAGTTACAGGTAACTTTAACCGTCGCAATGGCTGCATTAAGCTTTCAATAGCAGAGGTAATTTCTTCTGGTGCGGTTGTCAGTAGATAAAGGTTAGTACTATATATCACTGTGAACAAAATCGTACTCAGGCGCACCGCTAAATCTAAAGAACGGCGAGTGACTTTGACTGGCCCTTTGTGAAACAAAATGTAACTATATTTTTTATGATCACTTGCTGGTTCTGTGATAGTTTGAGAATCCTTCGCGTTTGCTGGTTGAGTCAAAATTTGTTCGTTAGCAGGTAAGCGCGGCTGATAATCTATACCTAATCCATCGGGACTAACTGCACCAATAATCAAAACTAAAAATGAGAGTGTCAACAGCCAACCCATTTGTTGTTGCCACACTCGCCTGGGTATTCTGGCAAATAAGGTAAAAAGAATCAGCAGTACTACCAGCAATATGCGCCATTCATTAGTGGCGAAACTATAGCTAGTCAAAAAGCTCATCAACCAAGCAATCTTGACTCGTGGGTCGAGTTTATGTAGCCAAGTTTGCGGTTGTTCTAAGTATAGTCCTAGTGGTAGCGATCGCAGTAAATCCATTTTAAAGTTAGGAGTTAGCAGTTAAGAGTTATAGCAGGGGACTGGGGACTGGGTACTGGGGACTGGTGAAAAGTCTTTTTGTGTCTAGGTTTTATCATCTGTTGATGTCCTAACACTCTTGGCGAACGCTATAACAGTTAGGAGTTTTAACTTTAACTCATAACTCCTAACTCCTAACTCATAACTCATAACTCCTAACTCATAACTTGATTAAACGCGAGTTGCTCGGTTAACGCTACCACTTTCCACATCGCGGACTTTCTTGCTACGCCAGAGTAAACGTATGGGAGTACCTTTAAATCCTAGTTGTTGACGAAATTGCCTTTCTATGTATCGACGATAGTTGTCGTTGAAACGTTTGGCGTCGTTGACAAATAAAGCGATCGTTGGTGGTTGCGTACTCACTTGCGTACCATAATAAATTCTACCTTGGCGACCACCGCGCGAGGTTGGGGGTGAGTGCCAGCTGACAGCATCTTCTAATACTTCGTTAATAACTGATGTGCTGACACGGCGTTTGTGTGACTCCGCAGCTTGAAGTACTAGTTCTAAAATCTTTTCGACTCGTTGTCCTGTTAAAGCACTGACAAAAATGGTTTCTGCCCATTCGGTAAAATGCAACCGTTCTTGGAGACTTTTTTCGTAGTCATAGATTGTGTAGGAGTCTTTTTCGACTGCATCCCACTTATTCACGACGATGATACAAGCTCGACCTTCTTCGATAATTCGTCCTGCTAATTTTTGGTCTTGCTCGGTGACTCCATCAAGGGCATCTAATACTAATAAAACCACATCGGCGCGGCGAATCGCTTTAAAAGCACGGTTAATGCTAAAGAATTCTGGGCCGTAGTCTACGTTTTTCTTTTTACGAATACCTGCGGTGTCAATCAAGCGATAGGTTTGCCCTTCTCGTTCGATTACAGTATCAATTGCATCGCGGGTTGTACCAGAAATCGGGCTGACAATTACCCTTTGTTCTCCCACAAAACTATTCAGTAAACTTGATTTACCGACATTTGGGCGACCGACAATTGCCACTTTAATTTCACTGGTTTCCGGTATTTCCTCGACTGTGGGAATGTGCTTAATTAACTCGTCGAGGATTTCTCCTGTACCGTTACCATGAATGGCAGAGACGGGGTAAGGTTCACCCAATCCTAATTCCCAAAATTCCGCGGCTTGAATTAAGCCTTGTTCTGGAGATTCACATTTATTCACAGCCAGTAAGACGGGTACTGGTTGAGTACGCAACCATTCAGCTATTTCTAAATCGGCTGAATTGGGGCCAGCTTGACCATCTACTACAAAAATAGCAGCACTGGCTTCTGTGAGGGCGGCTAATGCTTGTTGGCGAATCAGTGGCAGGAATTCGGTATCATCGTTAAATACCAAACCGCCTGTATCTACTACTAAAAATTCGCGATCGCGCCAGTAAGCCGGCATATAAGTGCGATCGCGTGTCACACCCGGTTCATCGTGGACAATCGCCGTTTGTTCCCCGGCGAGACGATTAACCAGGGTGGATTTGCCCACATTCGGGCGTCCGATAATTGCAACGATTGGCAGTCCCATAAACCAAGGCTAAGTAAGAGATGTAGTATATCACATCTCTTTATTTTAGCTACTTTAATTCTGTATTTAATTTCTCAACCCCAGAGATGATTATCCGTCAAATTTAAAGGAATAGGATAACGGAGAATTTCGCAGTCACATCGAAGGAGATTGTGCCTTGAGAAATCGTAAGTGGCTTGTAAAAGCCAGTAAATCAGCCTGGCGATTTTTAGGATGGTGTGTATTGCTAGGCTTATGTACCTTACTATACGCCAAGCTGGTTGAACCAAATTGGATTGAGGTTAAATCTTTACAACTGACTCTACCGCACTTGGTATCAGAATTTAACGGCTATCGGATTGTGCAAATCAGCGATATTCATCGCGATCAATGGATGAGTCCACAGCGTATACAGCGTATCGTCCGCCTAGTCAATAGCCAGAAACCAGACTTAGTAGCAATTACAGGAGATTTCATCACTCGTCATTCGTCAAGCTTAATTCCTTCCCTTGGGGTTCCTTTAGCTCAACTCACACCCAAAGACAAGACTCTGGCAGTGTTAGGCAATCATGACCACGAGAACGACACTAAAGCAATTATACAAGTACTGTCACAAAGCGGTATCTACCTCCTTAGTAATGATGTTTACACCATCCAGCGGGGTAGTGCAATGCTGCATATCGCTGGGGTAGATGATGTGGGGATGGGTAAAGACCGTTTGGATTTAGTTATGCAGCAGTTACCCCATGAAGAAGAAGCTATTTTACTAGCACATGAACCAGACTTTGTTAATATCAGTGCTGCTACAAAACGGTTTGACTTACAGTTATCGGGACATTCTCACGGTGGACAAGTGCGTTTACCTTTTTTCAAGCCGCCGGTTTTACCGCCTTGGGGTAAACAGTTTTACTGTGGAAAATATCAAGTAGGAAATATGTTTTTGTATACGAATCGTGGGTTAGGAATGACAGGACTGCATTTGCGATTTTTTGCGCGTCCTGAAATTACGGTGTTTACTTTGGTTGCACCTAAATCTTGATTAAATTAGGTAATAGCATTTTACAGCTTTGATTTGTAAGGCAATTAATCAGGGTGTATTATCAACATTTCAAAGTTCAGATACCTAGCTTATTTTTTTCAAAAATATTCAGTAACGATAGGCAAAATCAGCTTTAGCTGACTGTAATTATTGTTTAGTCATCTTGAAGATGACTTTTGCTATTAGCCATAGGTTTCTAACCTATGGCGGGTAATGGGTTGAGGTGTAGGATTTCCAATGTGATTATCGAATGTTGGCTTTACCCACAAGTCCGCCTCAGAATTAATTCTGAGGCTAATAGCTCAACTCAGCTAAAGCTGACTGCAATTATTGTTTAGTCATCTTCAAGATGACTTTCGCTATTAGCCATAGGTTTCTAACCTATGGCGGGTAATCGGTTGAGATGCAAGATTCCCAATGTGATTATTGAATGTTGGCTTTACCCACAAGTCCGCCTCAGAATTAATTCTGAGGCTAATAGCTCAACTCAGCTAAAGCTGACTGTCATGAAATAAGTATCATTAGTTAATATGAATGGGATTTGGTGCATCATCTTCGTGATTATGACGTTCCAAAGATGCAATTATTGTTCTATTTAAATGATGCAATTTTTGATTTTTTACATACATAACAGCTTGCTCAAGTTGTTTGCTACCTAGAGAAAAAACACCATATCCGCGTTGCCAGCTAAATAAATCTTGTGAAGGCGAGAGATGATTCAGATAATGAGTGCTACTGCCTTTAATATTTTGCACAAAATCAGAGATAGAGAGTTTAGGAGGAATAGAAACAACTAAATGAATGTGGTTGTTTATGCCACCGATTGCATGGATAATGCAACCAAGTGCATCCGCTTTGCCAATGATATAATTGTAAAGCTGGCTTTCACGTTCGGGTAAAATTAGTGGCTGACGTTCTTTTGTCGCCCAAATAAGATGATAATCAAGTCGCCACAAAGCCATTTAAGTAACTTTTGTTAGAGATTGCTTGCTTTTAGTATTCCCAAAATTGCTAAAATTTTAAAATTGACTTGAGCTAATTTGCTGTAAAAATATTTGAGTAAAAAATGTTGGATTTTTGAATATGCTACAATTAAAAGATTTGCTGAGACAATAAATCGAACATCTAAATGAAGAACAACTCAAACAAGTTAGTGATTTTATTGCTTTCCTGAAATTTCGTCATCAAACAATGCACTGGCAAATAGACAAAAATTATATAGCTTCTCTCTACAAGGAATTTGCTGAAGAAGACCGTCAACTAGCCGAAGAAGGATTAGATGAATATGCAGAAATGTTAAGGCAATAAGATTTGAAATAATATTTGAAATATGTACAAAAATAAGTTGCCTATGGTCTTAAGCATTAGTTTACTTTGTCTTTTTCTCAGTGGGATACTAGTAATGTGTAAAGCCAATGAACGTGTCACAATTGAGTTAAAAGATATTGACTCAAAAAAATCTATTCCAGGAGCATTGATCAATGTTGCTCCTGAACTTAATTTAGTAGCATCTCCTGGAACTTGTGGTGCTGGCAAGTTTTTATATCAACCTACTGGTCTTTGGATGTCTGTACGTATCACCGGAACGGCACAGGGGTATGAAAGAGTAGTTGTAAATAAAGTGCTGTCGCCAGGTGAAAACTATATTATTTGGCTGAAAAAAAGTAATAATTTTTCTCAAAATAAACCCTGCGGGATTATTTGATTTTTGATTTCAGAACACAATATTAAAATCAACCAATGCATCTTAGAGGATGTCTGAAAAGTCCTTAACTATGTATCAAATGAGTTTAGATCCCCCTAAATCCCCCTTAAAAAGGGGGACTTTAATTCTTGTTCCCCCCTTTTTAAGGGGGGTTAGGGGGGATCTGAATGTACTTAAGATAACAGCCGAATACTTCTCAGACATCCTCTTAAGAGTGGTTAAGACAACTAGCCTATGAGTGCATCTTCTCATCCTACAAAAATACCTGAAGCCTATATCTCAAGCTTTACTCATTAACTGGAATTAATACTGGGCCGTTATCAATTACTTGATATCTAGCTTCTGTTGTGAAAACAACTCGACAATTTACACCACCATAATTTTTACAGGTTTGTAGAGCATACCGCGCTGCGATCGCTCTCCCTTTTCTTGGCTGTGTGGTATCATATCCCCAACCTGTACCATAAGCACCATTAGAACCAACTGCTAAGGCTCCCCAAGCATTTTTAAACCATAATGGTACTGAACAATCTTGAGCGCGAGATTGCTGTTTGCAATTATAAAGCGCACCTCGTTCAGCTGCTTGGCGTGATGAACCAGTTGCTGAAGCGTAAACTTTTGTTGAGGAGGAGTAAGCGATCGCTCCATACAAATCTGGGGTAGACTGAGCTTGAGCAACTTCTGTCAACCCAGGCAAAATTGCTAGTGCTGTGGCTGCTGCTAATAAAGTTTTTTGTAATGTATTTGCCAACATAATTTTTATGAACCTCTAGTAGCGAACTAAAGGTCTATACGCAGGCATTTCGGATTTTATGCGGTTTGTTCTGGTTCTGTTGCTAACTTCTGTCCAATTTTAGGTTCTGTTCCAGCAAGCAGTCGCTCAATATTAGTACGGTGGCGCAAAATCACATATAAACCACCTACAATACCAAACAGCACATAGGGTAATGGTAGGTTGAAAGTTAGCATGAAAATGGAAACAGCGATCGCACCTGCAATGGAACTTAAAGATACAATCCGCGATATCGCCACTACCACAGCAAACACACCCACCGTTGCTAAACCCACCTGCCAACTCATTGCTAACAAAATCCCTAAACTAGTAGCAACAGATTTACCACCAGTAAAGCCTAAAAAAATCGATTTACTGTGTCCCAGGATGGCAGCTAAACCAGCTAAAATTACTAACCAAGGTTGCCATAGTTTGACATCTACCTGTGGGGGGATTAAATTTTGACTCTCAGCAAAGTTAAATAACCAGTAAACCAGAGCGATCGCTAATACTCCCTTCAAGCAATCAATTACTAGAACGAATGCTCCTGGCCCTTTGCCCAAAGTTCTTAACACATTAGTTGCACCAGTTGAACCGGAACCAACTTCTCGAATGTCAATACCTTTTAACTGCTTGACAGCTATGTAGCCAGTGGGAAAAGAACCCAGCAAGTAAGCTACAAGCAGTAGTATCCCAGATAAAGTTAACCAAATAGCCATAAAAAATTAAAAACAGTCAATAGTCCATAGTCAATAGTCTATAGTCTATGACCCTAAAATTTTTGACTGTTGACTGTTGACTGTTGACTGTTGACTAATCAAAAGTCATTATCATAATTTCTCACTGTTTTGGGGTCTGGGGCAAAGGCTAACCACAGCGGGAATTGTAGCAGTGCTAGACTGATTTGCTCTTCAGAATCATCAATCAAAATCAAAGGTAATTGATTGGATTTTACTAAGCGGTCTGCTTTCTGCGCTAAAGCTTCTGGCGTTTCAAATAATACTACCCCACGGTCAGGGCCGAAATCTGGGCGACCGATGCCTAGACAGTCTTGCAGACCACGCCGCCATTCACCTAGACGTTCTGGAGTATTAGCTAAAACTAGTGTACGGACGCGATCGCCATATAGCTTGTGCAGGATTGAAATTGCTGCTGAAGCAATCAAAATATTCTGTAAGCGGCTACCCATCGTCCGCAAAGCACCCCGTCCGCCTTGGGTGAAAAACCAGTTAGAAACTCGTTCGGCGTGGACTGGTTCAAATGTGCGGCGCAGTTGCCACGCGGGGCCATAATAATCTGGTTGGCTGCGGTATTGCTCGATTAAGCGGCGAATTTGCTTTGTAGTATCTTGAAACTGCTGTGCAGCAAACTGTGGTATTGCTGGCTGGGGTTGATCTTGCTTGGTTTCTTTGACAGTTGGTTTTTCGCGTTCTGTTACAGCAGGAACTAGTTGCAACTGCTCTGCCGCTGCTGCCAAATCCTGTAAACTACCTGTGAGATAGTCTTTAAAGCCCTGTACCCGAATAGCTAAATCTTGGGATGCTCCCGCAAAAGTGGTACGCATTTCGTTCCGAATACGTTCTTGACGGCGTTCTAGCTGTTCTACAGCAATTTGCAACGTCTGTTTGCGTTGTTCTAAATGCGCCAGCGACTCTTGCACAATTCGTCCCAGTGAGTTTTGAGTTTCACTAACTTGTGTTTGAAGAGTTTTGTAAGAACTTTGTAAGTTGGCTATTTCTTCTTTGAGAGCTGCTTCAGTGCGTTGCAACTCTGCCACTCGCTGCGCTGCTTGTGCGTATAGTAAATTATTGTCTGATGCTAATTCTGTTTCTGACCCCAAGGCGGCAGTTTCTGCTTGTGACTGTACAGCAAACTCAGCATCTGGCTCATCACCAGAATTTGTCACTTCTGTATTTGAGGTGGACGCTTGAGAATTTGCGTAATTTAGTTGTGTCTCGACTGATGAAGTTTGCGCTTCTGTTTGCAAAATTAACTCTCCAGATGAGTTTGCTGAAGGATGTTCACCTATGGAGTTTTGTTCTTGTTCTGGCTCTAACCACTCATCAATTGGTTCTGGGGTTTGAGATTCCTCGGAGTTCATAAATAATAGTGCAATTCCTATAACGCGAATAAATAACTTTCAGCAATATACAACTGACTTGGCTAGAAAGTGCGCTCGTGCTGAGTCGTCCTATGTATTCTGTGTAATTGGTTACGTCTAATTACTTGTTAAATACGTGGACAACGTTGTTCTAGGCAAGTTTTTAGGGTGTTGGGGTCGAACAAAATCGGTAAAAAATGAATGCTGTTGATTTCTTTGAAATAAAACAGTACAGGAAATCTATTCCAGAAAATACGCCAGTTTTGCCATTCTTGGTAGGGAAAGCGCCGGATTAATTTTTCGCCTCTGTAAAGATCTAAATCTGTGGCGGTAAATTGCAAACGCAAAGTTACAGTTTGAAACAAAAGAAATAACCCAAGCAATGCGATCGCGCCCCCTACAAAAGGTTGCACAATCAGTAGTGGAATAGCACTAACCACCAACACTATAGGGATATTGTAGCTAGGTTTGAGTTCCACGGTTGATGCCAAGTTAGGCGCAAATGAACTGCTCATAGCTGCAAATCCTACTTTCTTACTAAACATCTTTCTTATTTTAGGAGTTAGGAGTCATGAGTTAAAAGTCAGTTGTCAGTTGTCAGTTGTTTATCCTCTCATCTCCCTCATCCCCCTCATCCCCCTCATCTCCCTCATCTCCCTCATCCCCCCATCACCCCATCACCCCGTTCTAAAATCCTTGCAAAAGTGCGCTGCCAGTTCCCTGAAACATTAACCATGAAAGAAAGAAGTTGCTAACAAATACAATTAGCAAAGCCGTAACAACAGCAGTTGTAGTTGATTGTCCTACGCCTTTGGCTCCTCCTGTAGTCGTCAAGCCCCAACTGCAACCAATTACGGCAATTAACAAGCCAAAGCAACATGCTTTGATCATTGCGCTACAAATATCCCAAATGCCCACCAGGTTACGAGCTGAATCCAAAAATACGGTATCGGAGATACTGTAAATATTTGTTGCTACTATCAATCCTCCGGCCATACCTGTGACTAAGGACAGAAGGGTTAAAATTGGCAACATCACACAACAAGCAAGTAGACGCGGAATAACCAGGTAATCAATTGGATCGGTTCTTAAGATCAACATGGCATCGATTTGTTCTGTCACCCGCATAGTACCTATTTCCGCTGCAAAGGCAGAACCAACTCGTCCGGCTAAAACGACCGCAGTCAGCACAGGTGAAAGTTCTCGTGTTAATGCTACTGCTAATACTCCGCCGACAAGATTGCCAGCACCAAAGTTGATAAATTCTCGTGCCACCTGAATGGTAAACACTGCACCAACAAAAACAGCTGTCAATAAGGCTATAAAGACAGAATCTGGCCCAACTGTTGCCATTTGCTCTAAAGTGTTGCGCCAATTGATTTTGCCCTTTAGTAAGTGAACTATCACTTGTCCACCTAAAAAAATCGCTGCCAGCAACCGCTGACTCCATGCCCCTAAACTGGATTTGGATGTAGTCTCGCTCAATGTTCTTTAGCTAACTCGGTAACTGCCTTTAAGGATAGCGGAATTTATTGGTCAGTTGTCAGTTGTCAGTTGTCAGGAGTAAAGAATTATCTCCCTCATCCCCCTCATCCCCCTCATCCCCCTCATCTCCCCCATCCGCTGCCAAAACATTAACTTAAATTAAAGCTACTCTCAGAAAATACAGCTGGGCTGAGATTATGTTTTTAGGGCTTGCTGCAAAGTCACTTAGAAACTAAGCACGATTTTGCAAGGGTTTTATAGATTTTTGAACTGATTCTAACCAAATGCATTTTGTGTAATATGTAACCGTTTATTTTAATGAAAACTTAAGATTTTTGACATCTTGGTTGCGATGGAGCGATCGCACGTATTGTAGAAGATGACATTGAAATTTTCGGCTGTTGTTCTGTTAATTTATGGAGTCTGCCTTTATGAGCATTTTTACTAACTTCCTACGTTCCCTGCTACTCACAATTATTTTCAGCTTTGCCGCTCCTATGTTCTTAGCTGGCGGCTTATTGCTGGTTTTAAGCCTTATGGGTTACATGCCGTGGTTACAAGCAGCAAGTGAAATCAGTGCTACTCGTATAGTACACTTTCTCTCTATCTTTGGCAGCGGAAACGCCTTTCATGGCATAGTTGTGATTAGCTTGACTTGTAGTTTTGTGGGTGGATTATTTGATACGTATGCTTATTACCGTTGTCAAATTTTACGCATAGACTCATAAGTGAGTACAAGGCGATCGTTGGGTGTTAACGGATTGATGAAGAGTCGAAGATACTTTTAGCCACAACCTCAATAGGAATTGGCGTTTTTGAATTTTTATATAAATGCATTGATTACATAAGAATTTATAAATATAATCATCTTTTGCTTAAGACTTCAGTTGACTATGTTGAAGTCTGGATTGAGGAAACTGTAACTTTGGAGACAAAACCCATTCAACAATACATAAGTTACTACTGCTAGTCTCCAATTAGCATACCTCGATACATCTAGGCCCTTTGTACATAAACCTAGGGTTTGGCATTTTCTCTGGTATTAAAATCTCATAGCTTATTTATACAAGTATCAATAATTTTGCTCTCAAGCAAAATCAAGAGCAAATCATTGTCACAACAAAGCTTAAAACCCTGGATTTTTGATTTGACACTATTCCCTACTCGCAACTCCCTACTCCCCTAAAATCGAGTAGAAGAGAAATGAAAACGACTTTTATCACATTATCTTAAGGATTTGATGAGTAGTTTGGTTGATAATGGCAAATCAACTGACACGCAAAAACGAAAAATTTCATTAAAATTCGGAATAGTACAATGCCTGTTGATTTTTCTAAATAGAACAAACAAAAGTAGGTCGTTTGACCGCTGGGCATTTTATATTGAGATTATTACGAGGTTTTTTAACTACTCATGGTTTGGCCTTTCAAGTCCAAGTTTCGTAAACAAATTGCCCGGATTGAAATTACTGGTGCGATCGCAGGTTCTACTCGCAAACGCGTATTAGAAGCCTTGAAAACCGTAGAAGAAAAAAAGTTTCCTGCTTTACTTCTACGCATTGATAGTCCTGGGGGTACAGTTGGAGATTCTCAAGAAATCTACAGTGCCCTCAAAAGTTTGCGTAAAAAAACCAAAATTGTTGCCAGCTTTGGCAATATTTCAGCTTCTGGTGGTGTCTACATCGGCATGGGAGCCGAACACATCATGGCTAACCCAGGTACAATTACGGGTAGCATTGGTGTAATTTTGCGGGGAAATAACTTAGAACGCCTACTAGAAAAAATTGGTGTTTCTTTCAAAGTCATTAAATCCGGCCCCTACAAAGATATTTTGGCATTCGACCGGGAATTGACCGAACCAGAAGAAAATATTCTGCAAGAGTTGATTGACACAAGTTATCAGCAATTTGTGCAAACAGTAGCTGAGGCACGTTCTTTGGCTGTAGAAACAGTAAAAAGTTTCGCTGATGGTCGGATTTTTACCGGACAACAAGCTCTAGAATTAGGTGTTGTAGACCGTCTGGGAACAGAAGAAGATGCACGTCGCTGGACGGCAGAATTGGTTAATCTTGATCCTGATAAAACACCTTGTTATACGCTAGAAGAACGGAAACCTTTATTGAGTCGTGTTTTACCTGGAAGTCGTCAGGTTTCATCAAGACTAGGCGCAGGTGTTGACTGGCTCGAATTTGAAATGTCTACCAGTGGTCTACCACTGTGGTTATATCGACCGTAGCACGAGTTAGGAGGCGCGAAGTTAGGAGTTATGAATTAAGATCCTCAACTTCTCACTCATAATTCCTAACTCCTCACTTTTCTGTTTTAAGGAGGATTTTGGCGTGGAGTGGCAAATGCGGGCTATTCGCGGAGCAACAACCGTTTCAGAGAATACCATTGAAGCAATTCGAGAATCTGTAACGGAGTTATTAGATGAATTAGAAAGGCGAAATCAACTCCAGCCAGAGGATATGATTAGTGTCACTTTCTCGGTGACAAGGGATCTGGATGCAATTTTTCCGGCTGCGATCGCTAGAGCGCGTCCTGGTTGGGATAATGTGGCCATGTTAGATGTGCAGCAAATGCACGTTGAGGGTAGTTTACAGCGCTGTATCCGGTTCTTAATCCATGCTTATCTGCCAACTTCCACTCTCATTCACCACATTTATCTACGCCACGCGAGAAATTTGCGTCCAGACTGGAGTTTGCCTCAGTCGTTACAAGCATCACAACCAGTAGTTAAGTCAAAAGTGGAAAATACCCACGTAAATTATATGTAAAAATCAGCATCAATGATTCAAATGTAAAAATAAGTCTTGGCTAGCGAAACCAAGACTTTTATATTTTTGATTAAAAATAAAACTTACCCTGCTTCTATCACTCTTTGAAAACTTTTACCATTTGTGAATTCTAGAGCTTTTGTATAGCAAGCGATTGCGCGATTCAAATATAATAACAAATATAAGAGGTTATTTATAAAGTAAATATTAAGTAGGGGAGGCAAAAAGCGGCGTGGATGTTCCTTCCGTTTTATTGCCGTTGTGTTACGGCGTTTGCTCTTGGTTTGGGAGTTTGAGAGAGTATGGATTAGCCTCAGGGCACCGTCTTTCTCGGTGCGTTAAGCGTTGCTATAACGCACCCTAAAATTTAAGGTTTACTTTATAAATCATTTTTAAGACCCATTATTTTTTAATAGTATAGCTTGTATTGATTTCCTCATAACGCTAAAGCGCGATCACCCTTCCAGAAAGTGACAGAAGAGGGGTTCTATTAAAAATAGGACTTACGCACACTCTACGCATTCTCGGCGTTCTTGGCATCTTGGCGGTAGCCTTCGGCAAGCCGCTACTCTTCGAGAACGCTTCGCGAACGCGTCTACGATAAATTAAGATTTTTGGCAATTTTTGCGTAAGTCCTGAAAAATAGACAAAACGCAAGCGCCTTACCTAAATATATCCACTATAATTACTGTTTTTGGCTTGCTGCGCGGTGGGATTTTATACAAATCAATCTGGCTTGGGCACTGTCAATTTCCCCGCGCCGCTTTCCTCGCTTGCGTTTTGTTCAGGTTTTCGCAAGGGGTATGTGTATTTTAGACAAAATTTATATAAGTATTATTTTTTCTAGTCTTGTCAAACTTTAGCAAATGATGAATTTATATACATTGCGTAAGTTAGTTAATTTCAGGTTAAATAAACTATATAATTATTTTAACGCTCGAAACAAAATAATTATCTGAGGTTCTGCCTGAGTTTTGAAGGATCTATCACTGGCACAAGATAGCCAAAGTAATTTTTGCTGACCGTTATTAAGTGAGGGTTGTATGCCTGTGTTGAGTGAAAGATTAAGATTGCCAATCAAAATAAATGTAACAAATTGGAAAATTCAACTATTGTGCTTATTTTTGGCAACAGACATAGGCTTTATTCTCCTGCATTTAATTGAGGGGCATACTCCCTTGATTTCAAATATCAATTTTTCACTACAAAAAGAAAGAGGATATTCAGATATTTTCCAGTATATAAAAGAGTATTGGTCAGCTCTTTTACTACTTTTTTTAGCAATAAAATCACGATCAATTCTATATTTAATGTGGTCTTTGTTGTTCTGGTATTTATTCTTGGATGATACTATTCAGATTCATGAAAGATTAGGACTTTTCATAAGCATTAAACTTTCGTTTACTAACATGTTTTACTTAAGAGCAGTCGACTTTGGAGAATTGATTGTGTCTGCTCTAGCTGGTTTGATATTTCTGACTGCTATTGGTATTACCTATCGCTTTGGAAATCGTCTAGATAAAGAAGTATCTAAATATTTGATTAAGTTGCTATTTGCTCTCGGTTTTTTTGGAATCATACTAGATATGTTCCACATAATGATTCAAGGGTTTAAAATTTATTACTTAAAAGCTTTAATAGCTGTTGCGGAAGATGGTGGTGAACTTGTAATAATGAGCTTAATTGTCTGTTTATTGTTTTCAGTAACTTTGCAGTCAAAAAAGCTAATTAAAGAGTAAAATATTTGGGAAAACGCCAAAATTCACTGCTGTTGCAGAAGCAGATTTAATCGCGAGGACTTGGACTAATACACCATGTGGAAGCGCTCTGAGACTTGAAAAATTTTAGTAGATAAGCTTGTGAGCCTTAAAATCTTTGATAATTTAAGTAAGAGTACAGTTTTTCGGAACTAAAAAAACGAATTACAACTTTGGCTCAAACAAAAAATAGTGTATTTTACAGGTGAGTTCAGAATTTGCCTGTAAAATGGAATATTTACTTAACTTGTATAATCAACTACTAGACCCAAAATGCTCGCTAGTTTTTTTCGATGAAAAGTTAGGTCAGTGGAAGTAATTAAATTGGTGATGGATAATGCCAACACTCACACTAGCGTTGTTATCTATGAAGTATTTGCATCAGTTGAAGCCATAACAATTACCAAAAATCTGGACATTGACCATACGCCGAAACATGGTAGTTGGTTAAATATGGTTGAATCTGAATTATCTGTACTCGTCCGCCTATGTTTAAACTGAAGAATTCCGAATCTGCCAATTTTAGAAGAAGAGGTTTCTATTTAAAAGAGCAATAGCAATATTAATCAAGTTTGTGTAGATTGGCGGTTTCGTAAATAAGACGCTTGAGTGAAATTTTAAAATATTTGTCCAACCTCTCAGTATTAATGAAACAAATTACTAGCCAATTGCTTTAAAATCTAATTGTTTGAGTTTGATAATCCCTTATTTGGGCTATTCTTGGTGCTGATGAAACCTAATTCCCAAAAAAATGTCATAAACAAACTCAAAGAAGTCTTTTCTTTGTAATAGTCCTGAAGTTTGGTAGCATCCTTTTTCATCTAAAAGTGGCTTCATCACATAATACGCAGGTTGATAATTATACCAAGGTATGGAAGGCCACAAATGATGAATTAAGTGGTAATTTTGACCCATAATCAGGATATTGAGAATTGGATTAGGATAGACGCGGGCATTTTTCCAGCGATCGCGCTCGACAAAGGGACGATGTGGTAAATAATCGAAAAATAAGCCCAGTGCTATGCCCACTATAAAGGCTGGGATGAACCAAAAATTGAGTATGTATCCCAGAAAGTGATACTGAACTGAGATATAAACAATCACACCAATTATTAAACGGCTGATAAACCACTCCAGTAGCTCATATTTGCGCCACAGTCGCCGCTGAAAGAAAAATACTTCGTGGTATAAAAACCGCACCGCAATCAACCACAGCGGCCCCCCTGTAGAGACGTAATGATCTGGGTCGTCTTTGGGATGATTGACATGGGCGTGATGCTGTAAATGCACTCGTGTAAACACTGGAAAGGCAAAAGCCAATATTAAAGCGCTGCCATGACCTAGCATTGCATTGATAACTCGGTTGCGATGGGCAGATTGATGACAGGCATCATGAATCACCGTTCCCGCACAATGTAAGGCGATGGTGTTAATACTAAAGCACAACCAGTGGGGCCATTGCCAAAGCCAATAACCAAAATTAGATATTACCAGCATTGCCACGGCTGCTAAAAACAGTAACAATGTGGGATTGAAATCACCAGGAGGCGCTAAAAATTCTTTGGGCGGGATTTTCAGTGACTTCTGTGCCTCCAATGTGAACATTCGTAACTCCTTGTTGATCAAACATTACGAATATACGACAAATATTAGGGCTAAATAAACTTTTGCAAAGTTTTGTATAGCAAGATTTATCTACATCTTTACTTATCGGCAGATGAATAGCGCTATGATTCCAAACGAGAGCTAAGTCTTTGCTGCTCGGTCAGGTGTGCGAAATTGTCACCAAATAGTTGATTAGAAAAACTCCTTCTTAGGGAGGATGGAACCCAGTTTGGTGTACGATATCTACTCTATCCCAAAGCTTCTAGGAAAGATGGGGGGATGGGGAGATGGGGGGATAGGGAGATGGGGGAGATGGGGGAGATGAGGGAGATGAGGGAGAATAACCAATTCCCCTTCGGGTTCGCCAGTCGCTCATGGGGGAGACCCCCTCTTGACCGCGCTGGCTCACCAATTCCCAATTCCCAATTCCCAATTCCCAGTGCCTTTTACCTTCAAAATTACTCCCCCAGTTCCAAGCTTTTGCTGCCTTGATATAACTGTTTGAGTCACAAACATAATATGTGACTGAATATCAATTACCTCTTGTTTATTGACTATGACTTTCTAGATAAACGGCTTTGCCCATTTGGGCATAACAAAGAAGGAAAATCCTTTTTCGACTCAGCACTCACCATTACAATGGGCGCAAGACCTTGGGCCCGTAAAAATTTAGCAATATTTCCCAGACAGTTCCCCAGAACCAGCCCTTATGCAATTAAGAGATTCTCTACGCCGAACAAAAATTGTCGCTACGATTGGCCCCGCCACTAGCAGTCCAGAAATGCTGAAGGCAATCATTGAAGCGGGTGCAACGACGCTGCGGTTAAACTTCTCCCACGGTACTCATGCCGACCATCAGCGCAATATTCGCTTAATTCGACAAACTGCCTTTGAACTAAATCAGCCAGTGGCAATTCTCCAAGACTTACAAGGGCCAAAAATTCGCTTGGGGCGGTTTGAAAATGGGTCTATAGTTGTGGCAAAAGGCGATCGCTTCACCTTGACAAATCGCCCAGTTATCGGTACACAAGAAATCAGCTGTGTCACCTACGATTACCTAGCAGAAGAAGTTCCCGTGGGTGCAAAAATCCTCCTCGACGATGGACGAGTTGAAATGTTGGTGGAGGAGATTAATCGGGACAAAGGTGATTTGCATTGTCGCGTGACTGTGGCTGGTAAACTATCTAACAATAAAGGTGTGAACTTTCCGGGAGTTTACTTATCTATTAAAGCCATGACCGACAAAGACCGTGAGGATTTGATGTTCGGTCTAGACCAAGGCGTAGATTGGGTAGCACTTTCCTTTGTTCGTAACCCCCAAGATATCATCGAAATTAAAGAGCTAATTTCCAGCACAGGCAAACAAGTACCAGTGGTTGCCAAAATTGAAAAGCATGAAGCTATTGAACAAATGGAAGCAGTTCTGGCTTTGTGCGATGGCGTGATGGTTGCCAGAGGCGATTTAGGGGTAGAGCTGCCAGCAGAGGATGTTCCCGTATTGCAAAAGCAGTTGATTGCCACGGCAAACCGCTTGGGGATTCCCATTATCACAGCTACCCAGATGTTAGATAGCATGGTGAGCAACCCGCGTCCCACTCGTGCCGAAGTGTCAGATGTGGCAAACGCCATTTTAGATGGTACGGATGCGGTGATGCTTTCCAATGAAACAGCTGTAGGTAATTACCCAGTGGAAGCGGTAGCAACTATGGCAAGAATTGCGGAACGCATTGAGCAAGAAGAGGCGCACTCCACAACACGTCAAATGAGAGATTCCAGGCGTTCTATTCCCAATGCCATTAGTCAAGCCGTGAGCCAAATTGCGGAACAACTGGGAGCGGCGGCAATCATGACCTTAACACAAACAGGGGCAACCGCTCGCAATGTTTCTAAATTCCGTCCTCATACACCGATATTGGCAATCACGCCCCACGTTAATGTAGCACGGCAGTTACAGATGGTATGGGGAGTAAAACCGCTGTTGGTACTGGGACTACCTTCTACCGGACAGACATTTCAAGCTGCAATTAATGTTGCTCAGGAAAATCAGTTATTATCTGAAGGTGATTTGGTAGTCATGACTGCTGGTACACTCCAAGGGATTTCTGGCTCAACAGATTTGATTAAGGTTGAGGTAGTGACAGCAGTGCTAGGACAAGGAATTGGACTAGGACAAGGTTTAGTGAGTGGTCGCGCCAGAGTGGCTTACACTGGTTTGGAAGCGAGTAACTTTAATCCTGGAGATATTTTAGTTGCTCCTCGCACTGGTGCTGATTATGTAGAGGCAATTCGCAAAGCATCTGGGATTATCACAGAAGAAGAGAGTCTGACTAGTCATGCGGCGGTGATTGGTTTACGTCTCGGTGTACCTGTGATTGTTGGTGTTAAGAAGGCGACACAAGTAATTCGAGATGGAGCAATTCTGACACTAGATCTGCAACGGGGTTTAGTATATTCTGGCGCGGTGGGAACACCGTAAAATTGGGGATTGGGGATTGGGGATTAGGTATTGGGTATTAGGAAAAAACCGCTGTTTGATGAACTAATATTTTTTCCCAACCCCCAGTCCCCAGTCCCCAGTCCCCAGTCCCCAGTCCCCAGTCCCCAGTCCCCAGTCCCCTAAAGAAATCGTTCAAGGACTTCAGCAGTGGCTTGTCCTGTTTTGTCCCAACTAAATTGCTCAGCTCTGGCTATGCTTTGGGTGGAAAGGTGCGATCGCAATTGTGAATCTGTAGCAATTGTTTGCATTGCTTCAGTAATTTCTCCTGTATTGTAGGGATTGATGAGAATGGCTGCATCGCCAGCAACTTCTGGTAAGGAGGAAAGGTTGGAGGTGATGACGGGAGTACCACAAGCCATTGCTTCTAAAACAGGAAACCCAAAGCCTTCCCAAAGACTGGGGAAGACAAGAGCGATCGCCCGATTGATGATTGCTGGCAATTCGTTGTAAGGTACATAATTGAGGAATTTTACCTGATTAGTTATCCCCAGTTTTTTCGCTTGTGCCTGTAAAACCGGGGTATAACGCTTATCGCTGGGGCCTGCGAACCACAGTTGATAGTCTTCCCTGTTAGGTAGTGCAGCAAAGGCGGTAATGAGCCTGTGTAAATTTTTATAAGGGTCTTGCCGTCCAATGTAAAGGAAGTAGTTGCCTTGGGGTAGATTGAGAAAGCGAAAGTGAGTGCGATCGTGGGCTAGGTGAATGGGAGTAATCTTGCTAGCTGGAATTCGATAAAAGTCGATGATGTCCTTAGCTGTGGCTTGGGAATTACAAATGATGTGTTGCGCTTGCTTGAGAACTTGGGGAATGTAGTAGCGATGGTAGGGTGTCAACGGTGAAAAAGGTTTAGGAAAGCGCAACGGTATCAGGTCGTGTGACATCACCACAAAACGACATTTGGTGTATAGAGGTGCTTCTGGTAGTGGGGAAAATAACAGGCGCGATCGTAAAGTTTTATAAATTTTTGGTAATTGAAATTGCGTCCAAACAAGGCGGTAAAAATGCCCTTTTGTACCTTGGTCTGGTGTTAAGTTAGGTGAAATTGGATAGCAGTTATACTCAGACAGTATCTGCGAGGTTAGTAATGTGAGTTTGAGCGACTGTAGATGAGGAAGGAGATTTAACGCGTAGGTTGTTATACCTGTAGGTTTTGTAGACAGAAAAGAAAGATTAATTAACAAGTCTTTAGGCTTTTATTACAACTTAATTTAACTCAATAAAAGAGAGAGAAATTCTTCAGCAGATTCTTGCCATGAAAACGGTTTATATTCATTTTTGATGCGTTTTACCAACTGATTGTAGTAAATCTCTGAATCAAGGAGCTTTTTTAAAGCTTCGTACAGTTCAGTTGGTTGGGTAGGATTAAAATATAGACAAAAATCACCTCCCACTTCCGGTAAAGAACCACCAGTGCTAGCAACTACAGGTTTACCATATTGTAGTGCTTCTACAACAGGTAGTCCAAATCCTTCATAAAATGAGGCTTGAACTAAACAGTAACAGTTCTGATATAGAAGTTTTAGCTGAGCATCAGTAACTGAACCCAATATGTGTATGAGCTTGCCATACATTGTATTATATTCTATGAGTGCATCAGTCTCTGAATGCCAACCTCTATTACCTGCAAAGAGTAAATATATCTCTTCAGAATTAGAATTTGCCAATAAATCGAACGCCGCTATAATAGTTTTAATATTTTTGTGAGGAACTAAACTTCCAACTACCAAAATATAGCGTTTAGTCAGTAGTTCATTGAAATTTTTATCAAAATCGTTATTCTCTAGATTTAGCGAATAATCATGATTATAATAATCACATCCTAAACGAAAACTTTCAACTTGTAAATTTGGATTACTACTAGGTAATATACCTTGTTTTTGTGCATTCTTATAATCTTCAACACTAATTTTAGATATGCATAAAACTTTATCGAATAAGTTAGAATATTTTCTGTAAAATTTTGTAAAAACTTCAGTAAATTTCTCAGAAGCAAATTCTGGAAATTTTATTGGTATGAGGTCATAACATATAAATACAATAAAAGTTTTATTTGCTTTTAAACACTCTAGAAATGTATAGTATGTTTTAGGTTGATCCCAATTGGCATCAGCTATAATATAAATATCTTCTGGTTGAATTGTATAATCTTCAAATTGTAGAGAATTTTTTTTGCTATCATTTGAATATAAAGTATTAATCACGGGTAATATATTAAATATTAAATTTAATACTTTACTGTTGATTTTCACAAAAAGTATATGAAACTTGTTTTTAATTTTATTCAGTAAATGAAAATATAAATTAGTCTTAGTAGAATTGCTTAAATTCTCAGGATTAAGATTAGTTACTCTACGTATGAATTTGCCATCAAACATAACCACTACTATTTCTATATCTGGTCTACTAGAACTAATTTTTAAAAGTTCAGACGTGAGTTCACGAACTACTCGATGGATACCTGTATTTTTGTATGTATGTTTTGCTGTGTGAGTGCAATCTATAAATATCCTCATTTGAACACCTAGTCATTTATTTTTATTCTTGTTGACATGAAAAAATACTCAAGAACATACATTTTTATTTCAAAAACCTATATGGATTTGTTCTTGAGTATTTTTTATTGCTGTATACTTTGTCAAATATTTAATTGGTAATTATTGGAAGATTAGGCTATTTAACTGCTCAATTTCTTAAGGTCATAATCAACCATTAACTCAACTAATTGATTAAAAGAGTACTGGGGTTGCCAATTTATCTCTGCCTTAATTTTATCAATACAACCGACCAACTGTACGGGTTCATCAGGGCGATAAAAAGCGGGGTCAACTGAAACATAATCTTGCCAGTTGAGACCAACACAGTTAAAAGCACACTCAACCAGTTCTTTGACAGAGTGAGTTTCACCACTGGCGATGATGTAATCATTAGGTTGCTCTTGTTGCAACATTAGCCACATGGCGTAAACAGCATCTTTTGCATAGCACCAATCACGACGAGCATCTAAGTTACCTAATTTAAGTTCATTTGCCAGACCTAGTTTTATTTGAGCTGCTGCATGTGTGATTTTGCGGAATACAAATTCTGTACCACGTCGAGGCGATTCGTGAGTGTAGGTGATACCGCAGCAAGTATAGAGGTTATATTTCTGCCGATAATTGACCGTCATCCAATGAGCGTAAGCTTTGGCAACACCGTAAGGGTTACGTGGACGAAAAGCAGTACGTTCGGTTTGCGGCGACTCATCGGGTTGACCAAAGACTTCGCTACTGGAGGCTTGGTAGAACTTAGCATCTGGTTTGCAGCGACGAATCGATTCTAGTAAACGCGAAACACCAAGTGCTGTGTATTCAGCAGTGAGAGCTGGTTGTGTCCACGAAAGTGGAACGTAGCTTTGGGAGGCAAGATTATAAATTTCATCGGGTTGGCATTCACTCACTACATCCATTAAGGATGATTGGTCAAGGAGGTCGCCAGAGACGATTTGAATGTTGCCTGAAAGGTGGGTGATACGCTCTAGGTTACTGGTGCTAGAACGGCGAACTAAACCGAAGACTTGGTAACCTTTTGCTATTAGTAGTTCGGCGAGATAAGAGCCGTCTTGTCCTGTTAAGCCAGTTATGAGGGCTTTTTTAGTCACAGTGATAACCTTGATGTTAAAAAAACTAAATTTAAGAGGGCTAAATAGAGGATTTAGGAATAATTAATTATGTGTTAGTCCTAAATCATTGGTGAAAATTTGAAATAGTTATACCTCGCAATAGAATTCCAAATCAATTTTTACAAGTATATCTATTTGCTTTGAAGTAATACTTTTGATGATAATTGACACTTATTCAATAAGCTTGAGCGTCATTTGAGTATTTTTTAAAGCAAAATTACCCTATAAAATAGCTTAATTGAAAATTTTTAAAGCCTTGATAACCTTGGCTTTACACCAACTAAAATTGAAATTATTCCTAGATAAAACACTCTAAATTCCGTGATAGATGGTGTATCTAAAACAAATTCTAGTTTTATCTTTTGTTTATTTAATAAATCTCGTACTTTGATTTCTGTTTTAGCGACAATTACCATGCCACTTTGAGTAGCAACATCTACTGTAGCAACAACTTCATCCATTTTTGTGTTGCCTATCTTCTGATCAGCAGAAAAAATGTCGAACTCAACTGAATATTTTCCAACAGGATAAGAATCATATGGGCCAAAAAGTGCAAAACCTCTTTTATGGCTGGGATTTACCACAACAAAATATTCTTGTGCTTTTTCAACAATTGTCCCAATTTCATGAAAAATTATCTCATTTTTATTTTTTTGATTTTCTATATAAAACTCTTGCATCTTCTTACTTAAACTGTTATCTGCAAGAGTTACTTCTTTTACTTTTTTAGCTGTTATCCACCAAACAAAACAATTATCAGGATCTTGAGTAATTGCATCTTGAATTTGCTTTTGGGATAGTTTATTTATATCAAAACCCGTTTCTAAACACTTACCAAATAACTTTGGTGGTATACCTAATAAATTTTTTGGAATCAACCCGTATGAATTTTCAATTTCAAAACCTGCTATTTCTAAAAGTTCACATGCCTGACTATAAGTTAGTTCATGTATATGCTCTGGCTGTTTCCATCCATATCTATTACTGATACTATAATTTGGACTGTCAAGTACAAAGACACCATTTAGTCTAACTACTCTATTGACTTCTAACAAAAAACTTACTTGTGCTTCCCATGATATATGTTCAATAAATTGACCAGCGAATAATAAGTCAAATCTTTGCGATGGTATCATGCTTAAATCTTGTCCATCATGCTGAATCCAAGTAACATTATTTGGTAAGTTTAATGGCTGTGGATTTAAATCTATACCAGTGTGATTATCAACAGAGTAAGGATAAAATTTATCAAACCATTCAAAGTACCATATTCCAGCGCATCCAATACTTAGTATATTTTGAGATTTTGGTATTTTACCAATACAAATAGAGCGGCACTCATGCAAAAAATCGTTAAAATCAAGCTCTTTTTCAAGCTCCTCTATTTGTCTCTTAGTCTTGTTAAAATCATTCTTTGGTTCTATGTATTTTTCTTGCTCCTCATTAGGATCTATAAGCTGAGCAAATGGAATAAGCATTGTTTCAGAAAGATTAGCTTCTATTTGAGCTAATTCTCGTCCTACATAGTCAGCAAGCATTTTGCGTTTTGCTTGGGGTGAGCAGAGAACCTGCTTCATAAAATCGACATATAGACTAGCACATCGTTCTGGCGAATGTTCTCTAGCAACATACTCAGATGCCGCTCGACTTAATGAATTTCTATACTCTAAGTTTTCAGTTAGTAGGACTAAAGCTTTAAATATTTCCTCAACTTCATCACTTTGATCTGGCTGTGGTATTTTTAATACTACATCATTGGGGAAATCAGAGAAAGAACCTATGTCTGTAACAACTGTAGGCTTACCAACAGATAATATTCTCAGAAGTGAAGCTGAGCTTTCTCCGTTGAATGGAAATCGTAAATTGAGACAAATATCTGATATTTCTATATATCGGTAAAAGTCTACCATACTTACATAACCAGTAACTTCGACTTTACCTTGTAAATTTAGTTTGCTAACTTCATGTTCAATATTGATTGAACCAAGATAATCAGTACCACCCACAAATACTAAGTAAGTATTTGGCTGATTCATCTGGAACTTTTTAAAAGCGTCAAGAATTTGCAAGGGACGTTTAGTACTACTGATAAAGCCAAATGTTGATATGACTAAGCTATCCTGCGGAATACCTAACTCTTGACGCTCATTTTTAACAGGTTTATCGTTATGAATATATTTAGGTACTAATTGGGGTATATGAGCAATACAGTCATTATCATGAAAAAATTCTTGAATAGCACGTTCATATGCCCATTTACTATGTAATATAACTCCTATAGAACGTGTAAAAATTCTCCTATTGATATAAATTCCTGCTTCTGGTAACTTTTCAGCAATATTGAAATTTTTTGTTTTAAGCAAGTTTAAAATTTCTGTTGCTCTCTGTGTACCATAATGGTGTTCCATTTCTTTATAGAAGTTAACACCAAGTTCTGAACGATGAGTATTAATATAATTAATCAGACCTCCCAAGTAATAATCATGTAATACTGATATGCCAGTATACTTCATCAGATGGGAATACATATAACAATGATAACTACTGTTACCTATCTGGTAAATAATAGCTTCGTAATTTTGAAATTTTAATCTTTCTTCAAATGTGCTGTAAAGAAATAAGTTATTGTTTGCAATGAGATCAGGTAAGTAACCATCATCGTAGTACGAATCAATATGACAATATTTTGACAAAGAGGGTAATAAATCTCGACTATAATCTGCTATTCCAGATTTAGCTGGTGAAAATGGGCTAAAAAAAGCTATTTGTGGCTTTGTGTCAACTTTTTTAACTTTGTTAAAAGAAATAGATACTTTTTTGAATGGTTGATGCGCTTGAAAAACATCAAATATATTTTTACTAACAAATTGCCAGGAAAATTTAGCTGCTTGCTGAAGTGCATCTTCTGAAATTTTTTTTCTAAAATTCTCATCAGATAGGACTTTCTGCATTGTTATGGCTATATCATCAGGCGAGTATGGATTAAACAATTGAGCAGCAGAACCCAAAATTTCTGGTAAGGATGAATTATTACTTGCAATTGCTGGCGCACCACATGAAATAGCCTCAAGCAAGGGTAAGCCAAAGCCTTCATAAAAAGAAGGAAAAACAAATAAAGAACAAGTAGAATATAAAGCTCTCAGTTCTTCATCTGAAATATAATTTGTCAAAACAAGCGACTTATCAATTCCTAGTTTGTAAGCTAAGCTAGTAATTTCATTAGTAAAGTTTGCAGAAACTTTGCAAGCAACCACTAACTGATAGTATTCCTGTAAACTTTTTGGTAACTTAGAAAAAGCAGTAACTAATCCTTTAATGTTCTTTCGCCAATCCTCGCCACCCGTATAAAGAATAAATTTTTTATAAATTCCAAATTTCTCTGCAAAACATTTGAACCAAAATGGGTGTTCACTACTGTTAACGGGAGTAAAAAAGGGAGACACACCACCGGATACATTAAGAACTTTGTCAGGTGAAACCTTAAGGTATTTAATTACATCTTGACGGGTAGACTCAGAAATTGCAAATATAAAATCGGCATTTTGTACATTCTTCAAACGCTTCATGTAGAAAGAATGTATATTTGGATCATTCAAGTATTTATCTGAAAAAATCAGAGGAATCAAATCATAACAAATAACAAAAACTTTTTTAGAAAAATTAGTATAATCGGGTATTGTGGAATCTAACCCTTCCATTGGACTAGGTACAAATAATACATCTACATCTGCTGACAAAACAACAGTTTTGAGCAATAGATCATTGTAGTTGCAACTGCCAATATATGGGTAGTTTACATACCTGTAAGGAAATTTTTTCTCATCTAATTCTGGAGATGGAAGGGTGCTGTTAGCATACAACTGATAACTAACAGCATTTTGCTGGCTAAATAATGCTTCTATTACGGACTGGGTGTAACGCCCAATACCTCTGTTTCTAGAATTATTGGTTTGAAGGGCTTGAATATCAATTGCTATTTTCATGGTAATTAAATTATTAATTTATGTTTTTATAGGATATTTTTTTTACATACCAACATAGCTACTGCACCAGGAAGATAGTTAGTTGGATTATGCTCTTTCACAGAAGCTTCTGATTCGTTCTCAGTAATAGTCCATGTGAAGTCATCCTTGCGTATTCCATAGGCTATCTGAATGACATTGAAGTCTTGAATTAGTGTTTGTAGCGCTTCTTTGTCATAAATTCTATGTACTGGTGTTAAAGCTTTTTTGCCATAGGGAACTGTGAGGATAAAACTACCTTCTGGCTTTAGAAGTATATTTATCTGTTTAACAGCTTCAATATCATAACTTTCTCCCATCTCATCCCCATACCATCCTAAGCCGATATGCTCTAGAGTAGATAAAGCAATTACACAGTCAAAGCTAGCTGGTGGTAATACAGGCTTGCAGATATCCGTTTTAACAAATTTTAAATTAGGATGAAATAAAGCTATCGGACGAATATCAATTGCTGTAACTGAGTAATCAAGAGTAGCTAACTCATATGAAAGCAGACTTTCAGCAGCTCCAACATCTAAAATTCCTATGCTACTTGAATCATACAAACGTGAAAGAGTTTGTAAAACAAAAGCTTTCTCAAAGATTCTCTCATTAGTTCCTGCCCAGTAAGCTTCACCATTCTCGTGATAGCCGACTATTATAGGCTCATTGAACCATAAACCACTTGCCATTTTAGATTCTTCAGTAGAAGAAACTTTATTTACTATACCAGTGTCCGCCGAATGTGATGGAGCAGAGATTTGTTCTATTTTTTGCTCCAGTTGAGAAAGTTGTTCTATTTTTTGCTCCAGTTGAAAAAGTTGTTCTACTTTTTGCTCAACTTGAAGTACGCGTTCTACTTTTTGCTCAATTGTAAATTTTAATTGAGAAAGCTGTTCTACTCTCTGTTCTAACTGAGCAAACTTTTCATTTATTTCTCTGTTTTTGAGAGAGTATTCATAGATTTTATGCATTAAATCATATAAAATATATCTAATAGCAGAGTTAAAATAAACTTGTCTTTTTAGGATGTGCCAGGTTAGTTTTTTAAGTATATTTTTTAGTAATTTACCCAGAGAAGATGTATATATTTCGTTAAAGAATAACAAGTAGTTACCATCTATTTCTGTAACATGAGGACTACTATAGTTTGATTGTGTGTCTACATTGATTACCTTAGTTTCCTGATGCTGCTCATTTTTTGGGTGATACAATCTCATAGATTCCTGGTAAACATTCCTGATTCTATCTATTATTTTTTCAGATTCCATCTGATTCTCCTGAGATTTAATTTATAGAAAAAAATGTATTTTTATAGATGAAATCACTATTAATTTACCAAAATACAAATTTATCTATGCTTGCACAACCATTGATCATATATAGACTGAACTACATAAAATATACCTTAAATTTGGTTTAATGAATTTAAGTAGCAATCTACAGTTTCATCAGCTTTTCCTATAAATCGGATTTTTCCTTGATCTAACCAAACTCCACGGACACAAGACTGCTCTACAAAACTTAAATCATGGGATACTACTATTACTGTGGCGTTATCATCCCAAAATTTATCAATCCTTTGCTTGCATTTATTTTTAAAACTCTCATCGCCGACTGACAGCACTTCATCCAAAATCAAAATATCCGGCTGTATATCTGTGGCAATAGCAAACCCTAGCCTTGCTACCATACCTGAAGATAAACCTTTCACTGGTACAAATGCATAATCTTCCAATTCTGCAAACTCTAGAATTGATTGTGTTCTTTCCCGCATTTCTCCTCTAGAAAAACCCAGGAGTACCCCATAAAGCAAAATATTGTCTACCACCGATATTTCTGCATCAAATCCTGCACCTAGTTCAATCAAAGGCGCAATTTGACCGCGTACCCTCACAGTACCTTTTGTTGGCTTAAGAATGCCAGAGATGATTTTTAATAGTGTTGATTTACCAGAGCCATTTGCCCCAATAATACCTATTTTATCTCCTCTGTTTACCACCAAATCGATCCTATCTAGTACCAGCTTCTTCGCTGGTTGGCGATATTTACCTTCTATAACAGATAGCACAGTTTTCTTGAGATCATAAGAAAACTCCTCTTGAGTCCGTCGCCAAAGCGAAACTTCATCCAGGCGAATTACTTCCATTCACAGCAAGTCCATAAATTGATGTCGCCACAACTGAAAAAAAGCCCATCCTAGTGATAGAATAACTACCCCACTGAACAAAGCACCCCAAACTAAATTTAAATCTGGGGATAGTCCTGATAATGTTATCTGACGCAGACTTTCAATAATCGGAGACAAAGGATTTAAAGCTAAAAAAGGCTGTACTTCCTTTGGAACGATCGCTGCTGGATAAAATACAGGACTGCTAATCCACAATACAAATACAACTAACTCATAGAAATAAGGCAAATCTCTGAAAAATACATATAAAGCACTTACTAAAAATCCAATTCCTGTACAAACCAAAATTAGTGCTGCTAATGGAAAGAGTAATGCCAGAACATTTACTAGACTTTTGGAATTAATAAAAGTCATCACTGCCAACAACGGCAATATACCGACTACAAACTGAAATACATTCGCTGCAATCATCGATACAGGGAAAATACTAACTGGCAGTCTAATTTTATTCAAGAGCGACCCATTCGCCACCACACTGCTTAAAGCTTGCATTGTAGCAGCTGAGAAAAAATTGATGACTACCAGCCCTGTAAAGGCTGCCAACATGTAGTTTAGTATGGAATTACCATAATACGACGCAAAGGTTGCTCCAAAAATCGCAGTATATAGCCCCGTCATAATCAACGGGTTCAATAGTGACCAATAAACCCCTAAAAACGAACCACGATAGCGTACTTTTAGATTACGCGATACCAAGACTTGTAGCAGTTCCCAGTAACGTCGCACTCGCAACCAATTGGAATTATCTTTAAGCGAAAGGGTCATCCTCAAAAACCACTACACACCACAGGCAAGTTATTCGCGCATTCTATACTATTGAAGCAAACTTTGTCCCATGAGCTGACTAACAAAATTACCCACACAAAGCCAAAACCGATTTTGTGGTTAATTCAGACTGTCTGCATCAACTCCCAGAGAGCGCAAATGTTCCGCCAATCGTTCAGCACGTTGCCGTTCTTGTTCAGCACGTTGCCGTTCTTGCTCTACTTTTTCTGCCAGCGTTGGTAGCCAACCAACCGTATTATACCAACGCAACCATAAACCTGTTGTCTGTTGATAAGTACCCTGCCACAATCCTAGTCCCATCTCTAACTCTTCCAACCAAAAGCGGTTTTCTGGTAGATATATTGCTTCATAGCGAGTCCCCTGCAATCGAAAGGCACGCAAATAATTTTCGTAGCGATCGCAAACTATATAGTACGGAACCCGCAAAATACGTTCATATACTTCCCACTTTGTCGGTGGTTGGTTTACCTCTCTTAGCGTTTGCCCTAAATCTTCTTGTTCCGTACCTGGTGAGAGCAATTCAACTACTAAAAAAGGATCAACTCCCTCTTGCCAAATAACGTAACTTAAGCGTAAATCTTGCTGTTGACTAGCATTAGGTACTCCCAAAACTATGTACCAATCAGGGCGCTTGTACCATAAAGGATGACGAGGATCATAGTAAAGATTCAAGTCGCTAGCAAGTAAAATTTCGTTAGATGTATAGTTAAGAGGCTGACAAGTCTCACTGAGCAAATCTGCCTGAATGCGGTGGAATTCATCTGGCAAACCTGATTCCCCTACTAATTCACTGGGTAAATCATACATCGTAGGCATTGTTTCTTGAGGCGGACGTGGTGGATCTGTTTGATACATGACTAGCGATTTTCATACTTGGTTGTTGATTTAATTTTAAGTTGTTAGTCAGTTGTCAGTTGTCATTTGTTATTTTTCCCTCATCCCCCCATCCCCCTCATCTCCCTCATCCCCTCACCCCCTCATCTCGCTGAATCTATTACATATCAGGTACGGATTCAGCTAAACTGAAACTTGGTTTATATCTAATTGTTAAGTTGGCATGGAAATCGGACAAAAGGTTAAGGTGTTTCGTTTGCGCGATCGCGTATCTGCCCCTATCGTCAAAAAATTAGGACAAGTAGGCATCATCCTAGGCTACAAAGTGACGGATGGTGGCGGTATTGGTGTAGTAGTGCAGTTTGATGACAATACTTCCACTTGGTTTTTTGAGGATGAAATCAAACCTGTACAGTAGAGTGAACTCCAGGCGGAAGCTAAGAGTATTTGCCTGGTGCTAAGTTGAAGTTGAACAGACAGGCGGTAATTGGAAATCAAGTAATGTCCCTGATATTGACATTTTTGGGCAAAGGCAGCATCAATCGTAGCAAAATTGCGATCGCTGCCGCTAAGCTACTAGCAAGCCAAGGCAAGCGCGTACTTCTAGCAGGAATGGCAGAACCAGTGTTACCCATCCTGCTAAACCAAACCCTTGCTCCTGACCCCCAAGAAATTGCTCCTAATTTAGAAGTCGTACAATTCCAAGCTTCTGTACTGTTAGAACGCAACTGGGAGGAAGTCAAAAAACTTGAGGCACAATACCTCCGTACACCCATTTTCAAAGAGGTTTACGGACAAGAACTGGTAGTATTACCAGGGATGGACAACGCCCTTGCCCTCAATGCTATCCGTGAATATGATGCCACTGGCAAATATGACGCGATCGTCTATGATGGCACGGGTGATGCCTCCAGTCTGCGGATGTTAGGGCTACCAGAGTCTCTTAGTTGGTATGTACGGCGATTTCGGCAATTGTTTGCTAACTCCGATTTGGGCAAGGGTATCAATGAATCACCCTTGATTCAACCACTGATTAGCAGCTTTTTCAACGTCAACTGGACAGCGGATAACTTCGCTCAGCCTACCAATCAAGTCAATAACCTCTTAGACAAGGGTAAAGCTGCTCTTGCTGACCCCAAACGCATCGCTGCCTTCTTGGTAAGTACACTAGACCCCATTGATGTAGCGAGTAGCCGTTATTTGTGGGGTAGTGCCCAACAAATTGGTTTAACTGTTGGTGGTGCAATTATTGTGTCTTCTGAAACAAACGTTAACCTGTCAGAGGAATTTGCACCTCTGAAGGTGAGTGTTGTTCCCGACTTGACCACAGGTGACTGGCAACCGCTGATAGACGCTTTACCCAACTTTGTAGAGCAAGCAGTACAAGCTCCCAAACCAATCGAAATCGACATCCACAACCGTCAGGTACGCCTCTTCTTACCCGGTTTTGATAAAAAGCAAGTCAAACTCACCCAATACGGGCCAGAAGTCACCGTGGAAGCAGGAGACCAGCGACGGAATATTTCCCTACCCCCAGCGCTGAGTGGCAAACCAGTTGCTGGAGCGAAGTTTCAAAATAATTATTTGATAATTTCGTTTTAATTTAGTAAGGAGTGAGGAATCAAGTTAGGAGTTAACAGTTAAAAGTGAGGAATAAATTTTAGCAGTTAACAGTTAAGAATGAGGAATAAAAACAACAATTCCGCTCCTCCTAACTCCTAACTCCTAACTCCTAACTCCTAACTCCTAACTTACTAACCAGTCTTATGTCCGAATCAACTCCCATTACTCCAAATACCAATCCAGGCAAAGCACCAGACTCAGTAGCCAATAATCAAAGTCAAGAGATCACAGCAGTTGGCGATCGCAGTGCCAAAACTAGGCAACTGTTAGGCATGAAAGGTGCAGCACCAGGGGAAACTTCAATTTGGAAAATCCGGTTGCAGCTAATGAAGCCTATCACCTGGATTCCCCTGATTTGGGGAGTAGTCTGTGGTGCAGCTTCTTCTGGCAACTATACCTGGACGCTAGAAAACGTTTTGAAAGCAGCAGCTTGTATGTTGCTGTCCGGGCCTTTACTAGCAGGTTACACCCAAACCCTAAACGATTTCTACGATCGCGAAATCGATGCCATTAATGAACCCTACCGCCCCATCCCCTCCGGTGCAATTTCTGTACCCCAGGTAATTACGCAGATTGTAGTATTATTTTTATCTGGGATTGCTTTGGCGTTTGTTCTGGATATCTGGGCAGGTCATGAGTTTCCCAATGTCACAGTCCTAGCTTTATTTGGTTCTTTCATCGCCTATATCTACTCTGCACCTCCTTTAAAGCTGAAGCAAAACGGTTGGCTGGGGAACTATGCTCTAGGTGCTAGTTATATCGCCTTACCTTGGTGGGCAGGTCATGCTTTGTTTGGCGAACTTAATTGGAAAATTGTCGTTCTCACCCTAATTTACAGTTTGGCAGGATTGGGTATTGCCATTGTCAATGACTTCAAGAGCGTAGAAGGCGATCGCCAGCTAGGGTTACAATCATTACCTGTAATGTTTGGTATCACCACAGCAGCATGGATTTGTGTGCTGATGATTGATTTATTTCAAGGATTTATTGCCGCTTATCTCGTCACCATCCACGAAAATTTCTACGCTGCAATTTTGGTACTGTTAATCATCCCCCAAATCACCTTTCAGGATATGTATTTTCTGCGTGACCCCTTGAAAAATGATGTTAAATATCAAGCCAGCGCCCAGCCTTTCCTCGTCTTGGGAATGCTTGTTGCTGGTTTAGCACTAGGTCATGCTGGGATTTAACAAAGCCTTTTACTCCCCTCTCCTTGTAGGAGAGGGGTTGGGGGAGAGGTCTAATTAAGCTGACGTTAATAAAGATTTTTCATCCCAAATCCCAAATTTAAAATCCCAAATTCGTATTACTCAGCACTACTAAATTTATACTTCTGTAGTCAGAAGTTATCAATGAGGAGTTAAGAGGTAATATACTTCTAACTCTTAATTTTTATCAGGACTTGCCGTGTTGGAACTGATACTTTCTATCATTCATGGGATTCAACCTTTCTTAGTCCCCATTTGTTTTGTTGGTGCTTGGGTTGTAACTATTCTCTGCGTTTGGAGTCTATGGGTGGCAGCACGAGATAGTGTGAGTGCTGCCAAGCAAATGCATCAAATTCCCTGCACTGGCTGCCAATTTTTTACATCAGACTACCGTCTAAAATGCACTGTACACCCCTCTATTGCCAACACAGAAGCAGCAATCAATTGTTTAGATTTTCAAGCGAAAACGAATCCCTATTTGTATTAGGAACGGGGGAGATGGGGGGATAGGGGAGATGAGGGGGATGAGGGAGATGAGGGGGATGAGGGAGATGAGGGAGAAATAACAACTGACAACTGACTTCTAACTCCTAACTCCTAACTCTTAACTAATTTCCAACAAGACCTTTAAAACCCCTCGCTGCTGAGCGTGTTCAAAAGCTACAAGCCCTTCAGTCAGAGGGTAATGGGCGTGAATTAGGGGCTGTACGTCTACTTTTTTGGCGGCGAGTAGCTCAAGGGCAGCCGGAAAAGGGCCACAGCGAGAGCCAATAAGAGTAATTTCGTCTACTACTAAAGAAGAGACATCTATGTTGAGATTGTCAGCATAGGTACTTTTAAGCACCAAAGTTCCACGGGCACGTAAGGCACGGCGAGCGATCGCAAATCCTTCTGGGTTGCCGGTACACTCTACTGAGATATCATAGGCCCTGTCTGTCACAGCCTCGGCTAGACCCGTTTTGATACCCCTCGCTTCTAAGTTAGCAAGTTTGTCTTGATGCCTTCCCACTACCAAAAGTTCACAACCTGTTAAAGCTAATGTCTGGGCTACCAGTTGTCCTAATTTCCCATCTCCAACCACAAGCACTCGGTCATTTTGACCCAAAGATACCTGTTGCTGAATTTCTAGTGCAGCTGCCAATGGTTCTGTAAAAGTTGCTACTTCTGTTGGCACATGATCCGGTACAGGATGCAAGTTTGCCACTGGCAAACAGAGATATTCTGCAAAAGCACCGTGACGGTTGACAATGCCCAATACTGTGCGGTTTTCGCAGTGAGTTGGTTGTCCGCTACGACAAAAACGACATTTACCGCAGACAGCATTTATTTCTCCAACCACGCGCCGATTTAATAAATGTTCTGGCCCTTGTTCCACGACACCAACAAATTCGTGTCCCAAGATGCCAGTGTAAGGATAGTAACCTTTTTTTAATTCGAGGTCAGTGTTACAAATACCCGCACGCAAGACACGCACTAAAGCTTCTCCTGGTGGTGGTTCAGGAATAGGAATATCTGTGCGTAGTTGTAATTCGTTGTTTTCGAGCCAGAGTCCTTTCATCACTGTTTAAGCTGGTATAAACCGCATTACTCGGTGAACAGTATAACAATTTTTCAACACTCAGTTGAATTCAGCAGATATGCCAAGACGGTAGTTTTACCTTGTGTAATCAGCACTTTCAATCAAACATCATCAGTTCAAATTATCGTTAAATTTGTATAGCAAAAGCCTACACTTTGCGTAAAAAGTGTAGGCAAATTGTACACGTCGCTTAATGAATTTGTGAAAAAAGCGACCGATTAGATTTTCAATTCTTTAAGAAATGGCTCAAATACCGGAATCAATTCCGGACGACTGACCACAAGGGTAGGAAAAGAGCGATCGCTGTAATCTTGTCCTGGTATCAAAGGAAACGGCTCTGATTTCAGTGATGACCAAACGCCACCAGCAGCTTGAACAATTACCCAAGCCCCAGCCAAGTCCCAAACTTTTGGTGTCGCTTCAACGCCGCCTAATGTTGCCCCGGTAGCAACGGTCAGGAAGTTATAACTCGCTACACCCAACATGCGAATTTTGCAGGGAAATCCTTTTTGGATGACGGCAGTGCTACGGGAACAGAGGTTGAAAAAATGATTGTTGCTGGGAGGATCAACACTGGTGTGGATGGGGTGATGATTGAGAAATGCACCCGATGGCGTTGCCAAACCAGATGCACCTTCCCAGAAACCATGAAAAGCTTGATTGAGTGGCGGCGCGTAAACGTAACCAAAAATCGGTGTGCCTTGATAGAGTAAAGCCAGAGAAATCGACCAAATGGGAATACCCCGTGTAAAGTTGGTTGTGCCGTCCAGAGGGTCAATTACCCAGCACCACTCTCTATCTGGAAAGACTTGATCGTTTTCTTCGCTCAAAATGCCATAGCCATTGAAAGTAGAGGCGATCGCATCGCGAATTTCTTGATCAGCCCATTTATCCGCCCGCGTTACCAAACTACCATCGGCTTTTTGTAAAGCCTGCACTTGCCCAAAGTCCTGCATGAGTTGCTTTCCCACTCTGGTAGTGGTAGTCTGGGCAAAATCGAGAACTGTTGTCCAAAAATCATTCATTGATTAATTCTCGCGCAAAGGCGTTACTGAGCCAAGATAGGTAAATTCAGATTTTGGCTGGGCAGCTTTTAGTTTAGTCTAGATCACTTTCTAGAACAGAAGCGATCGCTTGTTTGGTATTTGTTTGAAACTCGGTGACATTAACTCGATTCAAGAACCAAATCGACAGCACCATCCCTACAGCTTCGAGGGCAAATACCAATCCATAGGCTAGCACCAAATTGGGTAGCAATCTGCGACCAACATCTAAGATCGTACCGCCTAAAACTACTGCCACTCCCCTAGACATGGACTGTGCTAGTCCCCACGCACCAATGAATGTACCTGCGGCTTCTGCTGCTGTCAAATCCAACATCAAGCTAATTGCTGCTGTAGTTAAGAAACCAGTAGCTAAACCAAACAAGACTAAACCTAGCTTCAAAAAAGCTGGATTGGCTGTGAATCCTGATAAACCCAGTAATACTGCACAAAATGCCACCAACATACAACCTAAGCGGGCACTTTTGCGCTTACCCAAACGTGGCACAACAAAAAAGCCTGCAACGCTGTAGGCAATTAGCAGACCAATGCCATAGAAAACATTCAGCTTGGTGCTTTCAGCCAAAGGCATTTTAAACACCTGTCCTGCATAGGGTTCCAAAATGGGGTCTTGCATAAATAAACAGAGTGTCATCACTAATAAAAAGGTGAAAAACAAACCTGTTTGCCGACTAGCTGTTAATATTTCCCAAGCTTTACCCAGAGTAATGCTGTCTTCCCGGTTCACCAATGTGGAACGGCTGGAGTAAAGCGAGTACTTTTTCTCAACACCCAATGTTGCTGCGATCGCAAAACCAAATACAAGTGCTGGGACAATGACAAATAGTCTGTTGACTGCCGCCTGCAAGGTGTCTATATTCGCTTCTGGTGTTAATTCCTTGAGTAAACTGCCACTGAGAACCCCCCCGACAATTATCCCCACCATCAGCATCGACCAAACAATACCAACGACTTTGGAACGGTTGTCTTCTTCAGAGACATCCACCAACAAAGCCGCAAAGGCGGTACCGCTAGCACAAAGTGCTAAACCGTAGACAGCAAAAATCAAGGATAATAATGCTGTCCAGCCGATTGTTTCGGTTGTCCATGCCCAGCCACCCGCACTACTAGCGGCGTTATTCAGCTGCCACATTACTTGTACAGCTAAAAATGCAGCGATCGCAAATATTGCCGCCCCCACCCAAACATAAACTGTGCGGTGATATCCCCACAACGGTTTAGCATCGGATATTTGACCAAACCAAACGCGGGAAGGAGAAACAAATGCTGGTAGTGCTAACACCAATGCTACCAGCGTTGCGGGAATTGCGATTTCTTGAATCATGACTCTATTCAGTACGCCCAGAGTCAAGATGGACATCATACTCAATCCCATTTGAAACAACCCCAGTCGGAATACGGTCAGCAAGTTGACCTTTGGCACCGCTGAGGATTTTGCTTGGGCATCAAACATTTCACCGCTTGCCATGGCTGTTTTTTCGTATCGTTTATTAAATATGATCTCTCTTTAAATAAAGATAAACTGTTCGATGAAACTTAAAATCCCAGATTTCCAAGAAACTCCACCAACACCATTTCACTTTTTCATACTTTGAGGTGCAGCAACCAACATCCAAGGGTCAATCATGGTTTGTAAACAGCGATTCGCTAACATTGAGGTGGTATTACTTGCGATCGCACTTGGTTACCTTGGTATTGTTCAGGCTGTGGTGCGATCGCTATAGCAATTCATCAGAACATTAACGTCTAAAATTGCTCACTCTGGCTATTGCTTGCTCTACCATTGACAATTAGCAACACCAAAATCGAATAAACATTATGAAAATCAAGGGCATCAAGCGCAAAAACACAATAGAAATCTTTCAGGAGATAAACATTCCTGATGGACAAGAAATATTCATAGAGATTTTATACGAAAACTCTCAAACAAGCGTAAATAGTGAATCAAAATTCTGGAAATCCCTGGAAAAATTCCGCCAAGAGCAAGAATTAGAAACCGCAGGTATTGAACCAGGAATTTTTGCAGATGTACGAGATTGTTCACCAGGACGTGAGATAAGTTGGTAAACTTGCGTTTTTTATTAGATACAAATATTCTTTCCGAACCATTGCGTCCACTTCCCAATACCAATGTTCTCGAAATGCTACGGCGACATGAAAATGAAATAGCTACAGCAACAGTTGTCTATCATGAATTACTTTTTGGCTGCTACCGTCTTCCAGAGTCTAGAAAACGTCAAACTATAGAAAAATATCTCCAAGAAATAGTTCAGCCTAATATACCCTTACTGCCATACGATACTAACGCTGCTATGTGGCACGCAACAGAAAGGGCACGTCTAGTAAATATTGGTAAAACGCCATCATTTGCAGATGGCCAAATTGCAGCGATCGCTAATGTTAACGATTTAGTGCTTGTTACTAACAATATCTCAGACTACGCTGATTTCACTGAATTAGCAGTGGATAACTGGTTTATATGAATCTTAATTGAAAGCAATTAACACCAAGTTTGTATAACTCTACCTTGCAATTGTTGTCCTAACCAAGGTGTATTACTCGAGAGCGTATACAAATTTTTCTTTTCAACTTTCCAGTTTTGCTGCGGGTCAAATAAAGTTAGTTCAGCCTTTTGCTGAGGACTAATTTCACTCACTTTTTGTCCTAAACACTCCGCAGGCTTAGTACTCAACGCCCGCCATAATTCTAAAGCTGTAAATTCCCCAGTTTCCACAAGATACTGCCACAATAGCGGTAATGCTAACTCCAAACCAATTGCTCCTGGTGGCGCTTCGGCAAAGGCTTGGACTTTTTCTTCATAGGTGTAGGGTGCATGGTCAATTGCGATCGCATCCACAATACCCGCACGCACCCCTGCACGCAAAGCCGCCAAATCACTGGGATTGCCTAATGGCGGATCTAAATGCAAGCTAGTATTATAGCTTTTAATTGCTTTTGTGTCAAGTAAAAGGTGCATCCAAGTGGTGCTGGCGGTAATGGGTAAATTAGCAGCCTTGGCTGTTGCTATCAGTTCCACACTGCGAGCTGTGGAGACACGCATGATATGTACAGGTGTATTTGTGGCGGCTACCAATTCTAATAAAGTAGCGATCGCAGTTGTTTCTGAACTGGTGGGTATTGGTGGCAAACCGAACCGCAGCGCATCCGCCCCTTCCCGCATGACTCCATTAGATGCAAGCTGGCGATCGCAAGGCCAAAAAGCCACTGGTTTACCCAACGGTTGCAGATATTCCAACACCCGTTGCACCAAAGCCAAATTTTCCAATGGCTTACCATCGGTAAAACCAACAATTCCAGCAGCAGCTAAATCAGCCAATTCCGTCATTTGTTTCCCAGCAATATCTAAGGTGATAGCACCCCAGATGTTGAGCAGGGGTGCAGGGGAGGGAGGGAGCAGGGGAGACAAACTCACCTCTCTCATCTGTCTCATCTCCCTCATCCCCCTCATCTCCCCATCTCTCCCTTTGTGCAACTGTACCACAAGCGCAGGATTATCAATTGGTGGAGATGTATCGGGTAAGAGGCTAACTCTGGTAAAGCCACCAGCCGCAGCAGCTTGCAAAAAAGACAACAAAGTTTCTCGTTCTTCAAACCCTGGTTCGCTGGAGTGGCTATACAAATCGACTAACCCAGGCCCCAACACTAAACCCCGACAATCTCGAATTTGTGTATCGGCGCTGATATCAGAAATGTGTGCTGTAACAGCTTGGATTTCACCATCAGCAATTAGCACATCAGCTACTTGGTCAGTTTCAGAAATTGGGTCAATTACCCTTACTTGTTGCAACAGTTCAGTCATAAAAATTATGAGTTAGGAGTTATGAGTTAGGAGTTAGGAGTTAGGAGTTAGGAGTTATGAGTTATGAGTTAGAAGTTAGGAGTTATGAGTTAGAAGTTAGGAGTTATGAGTTAGGAGTTATTTTTTACTGACTCCTTACTTTATTCCTCACTCCTCATTCTTCACCCATAAATTTTTTACATTTTCCTAAATTGATTCCTCACTCCTAACTCCTCACTCCTAACTTTTCTACAATGCTTCTAAATTGATTCCTCACTCCTAACTCCTAACTCCTAACTTTCCTACAATGCTTCTAAATTGATTCCTCACTCCTAACTCCTAACTCCTAACTTTTCTACAATGCTTCTAAATTGATTCCTCACTCCTAACTCCTAACTCCTAACTTTCCTACAATGCTTCTAAATTGATTCCTCACTCCTAACTCCTAACTCCTAACTTTTCTACAATGCTCCAGCTGCCGTTTTATCCAGTACCCCCCCGCCCAAGTGAGTAGTGATATTCATCGCTTGCATTACTGGTAAACCATTTAGCCCACTGGGGTAATCAATGACGCTAACTGCACCATTACCTTGGCGGAAATTCCAGAAATTTTCTGTTGATAAACCGAGAACATGGCACAGCAAAACTTTATTAGTTGCATCGTGAGCCACTATTAATCCGGTTTTGAATTGATTATCTAATGCTGCTTGCACAATCTGTTGCCAAGCTGCAACGCTACGCTCCCACACCTGCTGTAAATTCTCTCCTTCAGGCATTTGTACACTTGCTGGCTGTGTTCGCCAGCGCTGTAACTCTCCGGGGAACTCTTGTTCTATTTCTTTTTCTAATTTTCCTTCCCAAAGTCCGTGACTGATTTCCCTTAAACCATCTTCTAATTCCAACTTTATACTAGGATGCTGATGCAGGATAATTTCTGCTGTTTCTTTAGGACGCAGCATTGAGCTACTAATAGCAAAGTCAATTGGTACATCTTGGAGAAATTCACTAGCTTTTTGTGCCTGTTGTCTACCGTTGTCATTCAGAGGAACGTCAATTTGTCCCTGAAACCTAGTTTGGCGATTCCACTCTGTTTCTCCGTGACGTACCAACAACAATCTTACTCCCTGATGTTCAGGCCGCAATGAAGGCAGAGTCTCTCCCATGTGTTGCGTCTGATTCATTGATTCTAGTTGGACTGTTTGTTCTAATCCACCAGCAAAATTCAATACAGTCAAGCCACAGTTAGATTGCTGTATGGAATGGTAGCGACTTGGAGAAATTCCCAGTGCTGTGCTAATCAAAGCGCGATTAATGCCATTATGCCCAACTATCAGAATGGTTTCACCCGCATGTTGGGACAAAATCTCTTGCCAAAACTGCCGCGCTTGCTCGTATAAAGCTAGTACAGGAAAATGTTCTCTTGTTTCCCCTCCATTATTCAGCAACATCCGCAGTTCGTGGGGTCGTTCATGCCAAATTTCATAGTCTTCAGTAAACTTCTGCTTGACATCAGATGTAAGCATTCCTTCCCACAAAGGCAAATCAATTTCCACCAATTTCTCGTCTGTTTGGATAACAGCAGTATTTCCGACATGAATTGCTAGCTCACTGTGGATGATCTGTGCTGTCTGTTTTGCTCGCTGGAGAGGACTGCTGTAAATTGCATTAAATGAAATATTACTGAGGGCTTTGCCTACTTTCTTAGCATCGTTACGACCTTTTTCCGTTAATTCCGACACATCAGTGCGTCCTTGGATACGCCGCTCGGTGTTATAGCTGCTTTGTCCGTGGCGAACAATGATGACACGAGTCATCTAGTAAACCTCCTAAAGTGAATGCTTTTTGTCGTTAAACCCTCTAAAATGCTCACATAATGCTCAAAAGTTCATTTATCAGTGTTTAAGCATTATTTTTGAGCATATTTATATACTCATTGTCATACTCAACTAATGCTCACTTTGAGAGCGTACCATTTCCATATCCTGCTACCAAAGAAAGGGGGTAGACCATGAAAAGCTACCTATCTTTTTGTATCTATGTTCTAAAGTACTTGGAAAACTACTCCAAGTAATAATCTAGTAAATCACAACATAGACACAGTAAGGAATACAAGCTAAAAAAAAGCATCTACTTGAGGGATGCCGTAATACGCAGGCTTTTCACCAGCCATGTTGTTTAACTTCCTTGGTCAACCATTAATTGAGGCTCATATTTACAAGGCAAATCTTTTTGAATACCGATACCAAAATGTTATAAGCCTGATATTTGACAAGACTTAAACCCCAGCAAAAACAGGTGTGGCATACGGTAGTGCAAGAAACTGGCGGTAAAAGGCAATACAATAGTCCTAATCAAAAGACTGGAAATTGAGTTTAACAATATTGCGTAATATTTCATACAAATTTATATCAATTAATAAGTAAGAATACATGACTAACAATGATAATTTGTTCAAGCATCAAGAAGAACTCTGGTCTGATTGGCGTTGGCAAATAGCACATCGGATTACCACAACAGAAGAATTGCACAACTGGATTAATGTGACTGAACGTGAAGAGCAATCTATACAGAAGTCTGTTGGGAAATACCGATGGAGTATCACTCCCTATTATGCATCTTTGATGGATAAGAATGATGAGATGTGTCCTATCCGCAGACAAGCTGTTCCTAGCTTGGAAGAGTTTGAGTACTTTCCCAATGCGGAAGTAGACCCAGTAGGTGATCAACTCTATCGCAAAACTAATCGGGTAGTGCATAAATATCCTGACCGGGTAATGATGCTAGTCACGCAATCTTGTTCTGTCTACTGCCGTCACTGTACACGCAAGTACCATACAACTGATTTAAGCGGTTCTTACTTTGGAGACAGTGAAACTCTATCTTTTGAAGAAGACTTTGACTATATTGCTAGTCAACCAGCTATCCGTGATGTACTACTTAGTGGTGGCGATCCACTAATGTATTCGGATCAGAAACTGGAATTCATTATTTCCCGTCTCAGACAGATACCTCATGTAGAAATTATCCGCATTGGTACTCGCTTTCCAGTCTTACTTCCGCAACGCATCACACCAGAGCTTTGTGCCATGTTGGAAAAGTATCATCCTATTTGGCTGAATACTCACTTTAACCATCCCAAGGAAATTACGGAAGAAGCAGCCAAAGCATGTGATCAGTTATTCAGGCATGGAATTCCTGTACAAAATCAAACAGTTCTCTTAAAAGACTTGAATGACGACTTACCGACAATGCGAGCATTATTGACTGGGCTGTTAAAAATCCGCGTTCGCCCCTATTATCTGTATCACTGCGACAATGTTACTGGCGTGTCTCACTTTGCCACCACCATCGAAAAGGGGCGTGAATTGATGAAGGGTTTGTTGGGTCATATGACAGGCTTTGCAGTACCTCAATACATCATCACGACAAAACTCGGCAAAATCCCCCTGTGGGAAGAATCCCTACATCTAAATAATGATGGCTATTCGATTGAGAATTACGAAGGCAAAACAGCAGAGCTAATTTTTTAAAGGAGAATAGCTGAGAATTTTTTCTTAGCATGTAGAGTTTGATTGTTGCTGACACTTGAAATTGACAGCAGAATTCAGGTGTGATGATTGATAACTGCTAACTGATAGCCGACTATTTGATTTCTGGCATTAATCTAAAGGTTTCCAGTAGCGATCGCTTCTAGCTATTGGAGTAATAAACATCTCTAACTAAAGAGTTAGAAAATTTTCATTCTAATTTCATTATTGGATGAAATCCTTATAATATCAAGTCTCAAGTAGGCTTGAGCTAATAATTAAGAATCAAATATATTGGATTCTTAATTAACTTGAATAAAAAACTTGCTAATCAAGCATTACTAAGCTTTTGGGAAAATAGATATGCATACAATATTATTAGTCGAGTTTTATTCATTTAATCAAAAATATTTTTTATCTGTCTGAAAAATAGATATATGAAACAATAAATATTTTTGATAAAAATCATTCTTAAGATAGTGTTTTTATCTTAACAGTTAAGAAAACATATTTATTTAGAAATAAGTAGATTGATAAGTTTTGATAAAACTATCTTGTTTTAATAACCTTTAGTATCAATAAAAATACATAAAAAACTCAAAACTGAATTTTATGTTTACTCAAAAATTCGTGACAGCGCGTAAATACCTGAAGTAAAAAGCAATGCTTGCTCTGCCTCTGAATAGCGAAAATCTACCATACCCTGATCCCATACATCCTATCATCGTCCACTTTGTGATTGCGATGGTATTTTTTTCTTTTTTCTGTGATGTGGTGGGCTATTTCACTCACAATTTGCGTTTATTTGAAGTCAGTTTCTGGAATATGTTTGTGGCTTCGGGAGCCATTTTTCTAGCGGTTATCTTTGGTCAGTTTGAAGCAGGTTTAGCACAAGTCTCGGAAGTAGCCCAGCCAACACTAAATTTTCATACAGTTATGGGTTGGTCGCTAGCAGTGATTGTTGTTGGGATAACAGCTTGGCGTTTTGTAATTCGCGATCGCCTACGCCGGACACAACGCGATCGCCATTCCGCAAAAATACCACCTGCTTACCTTGGTGTCGCAACGTTTTTGATTTGTCTGGTGTGCTTGCAAGTATATCTAGGAAGCAAACTATTTTGGGTATATGGGTTTCATGTCAAGCCTGTAGTTGAAGCGATGAAGCAGGGGGTGTTGTGATGAACTCGCAACTAATTGACCAGTTAAGGTTACCGCTGAATGCTAACGGTCTACCCTACGAAATTCCCATACATCCACAGTTAGTACATCTGACATTGGGTTTATTCATTATCAGCATCTTATTTGACATAGCAGGAGCTATTTTCCCCACAGAACGATTTATTTTCAAATTTTTGGGTCTGCCAGCCATCCGTTCTGGATTCTTCGATGTGGGCTGGTACAACTTAGTAGGAGCAGCAGTTGTCACATTTTTTACCGTTGCATTTGGTTTTTTCGAGTTATTACTGGCGAACCCACCAGTTAATCAAAAGAGTGATTGGGGGTTGAATGCTAGTTGGACAATGCTTTTACATGGTTTGGGTGGAGTTTTGCTGTTGGGGATTATTGTTGCCATGACTGTGTGGAGAGGATGGCAACGCGATCGCACTCGTAAAGATGCTTCCAGACAAGTGCAGTGGAGTTATTTATTAGTAGGCATTGCCATGCTAGGCATATTGTACATTCATGGAACTTTAGGGGCGCACCTAGGAGAGCAATTCGGCATTCATGTTACTGCTGCTGAGTTGCTGAGGAATGGCAAAAACCCTAATTTACTACTCAAATAAAATAAGTAATTCGGTGGAAATAAACCAAACTATGTGACGAAACATAAATGAACTTGAAACTCTTACAAATGACCAATGACAAATGACAAATGACAGTCTATGGTGAGAATTTTAGAATATTTACTAATAGCTGGTTATATTGCAATATTGCTCATCGTCAGCCATTGGATTGGGCAGCAAGCATTTTCTTGGATGCCTGATGAAGCCACAGCAGAAGCACAAAAAGTAGATGATTTGTTTAGCTTTTTAGTCTCAATTGGGGCATTCATTTTCCTGGGACTTAACAGCATGATGTTGTATTCAGTTATTTTTTTTCGGGCACCCAAGGAAGACTACACTGAAGGCCATCCTTCCAGAGGTGATGTGAGGCTAGAAATTTTGTGGACAGCAACCCCAACTTTGTTAGTACTGTGGATTGCTTTTCAAGGCTTCAATATTTATCAGCAATTAAACATCATAGGCTTGCAGCAAATTGTGCATTTGCATACGCCTTTAGAACCAAAACCAGCTGATGCCGCAGAAATCAGCGATGTTCCCAAACCAGCAGCCCAAACTATTGAAGTCTTTGTAAAGCAGTGGGATTGGTCTTTTGGCTATCCAAATAATGTCATTAGTAATGAATTACACCTACCTGTAAACCTTTCTACTCGCCTAAATATGCACGCTAAAGACGTGCTTCACAGTTTTTACGTCCCTGAGTTCCGTTTACAGCAGTATATTGTCCCCGGACGCAATATTGATCTTGTGCTAACGCCCATTCGCACAGGTAAATACCATTTAAAAGATTCTCTATTCAGCGGTACTTACTTTTCTTTGCTGGATGCCAATGTATACGTTGAATCTCCCGAAAAATATAACCAGTGGCTCAACCAGACGGCTACTCAAGAACCAGCTTCAGCAACAAATCAAGCAGTTGTCGAGTATACCCAACCACCAAAGACATGGTTTAAGACTAGCTGGTACACTGTCGCACCAGCGCCACCCTATGTGATTACAGGCAAAGGAAAAGTTAACAATGACACATGATTCTCTGGTAAACACAACTCAAGCAAGGGAGTCTGTTGATAACTGGCGACGCTATTTCAGCTTCAGCACTGACCATAAGGTCATCGGTGTTCAATACATGGTGACCACCTTCATTTTCTTTCTCATTGGCGGACTATTGGCGATGATCATTCGTGCCGAACTGATCACCCCCGAATTAAATGTTGTTGACCGCCCCCTCTACAACGGCTTGTTTACCATGCACGGGACAATCATGATTTTCCTGTGGATTATCCCGTTCAACGCTGGTATTTCTAACTACCTAGTACCGTTGATGATTGGAGCGCGGGATATGGCGTTTCCCTTGCTTAACGCTATCTCTTTTTGGATGATTCCACCAGCCAGTATTTTATTACTATCTAGCTTCTTGCTGCCCAATGGTACCGCGCAGTCTGGTTGGTGGTCTTATCCACCAATTAGTCTGCAAATTCCGCCCGGTCAACCAATTAATGGTGAATTTGTTTGGATTGTAAGTTTGCTGCTGATAGGCATTTCTTCAATTATGGGGGCTATCAACTTTGTCACCACTGTTTTTTGGATGCGGGCGCCAGGGATGACCTTTTTTCGGATGCCTGTGTTTGTTTGGTCAGTTATCAGCGCTCAGTTGTTGCAGTTGATTAATTTACCCTCTTTAACAGGTGTATTGATCCTACTTTTATTTGACCTGGCTTTTGGTACACATTTCTTCAAACCTTCGGAGGGTGGCGATCCAATAATTTATCAGCACCTATTTTGGTTCTACTCTCATCCGGCAGTTTACATCATGGCACTACCAGCCTTTGGAATTTTTGCCGAAGTGCTGCCTGCGTTTTCCCGCAATCCCCTATTTGGCTATCGGTCATTAGCTATTGCTTCGTTAGGCATTGCTTTGGTTAGCATCTTCGTTTGGGTACATCATATGTTCACCAGTGCTACCCCTGGTTGGATGCGGATGACCTTCATGGTTACTTCCATGTTAGTTGCTGTGCCTACTGGTGTCAAAGCATTTGGCTGGACTGCCACAATTTGGAAGAGCAAGCTGCACCTAGAAACACCAATGCTGTTTGCTATGGGAGGTGCAGCGATGTTTCTTTTCGGTGGTGTTACCGGAGTGATGCTGGCTGCAACGCCGTTTGATATTCACGTCCACAACACTTATTTTGTAGTGGGTCATTTCCACTACATTGTTTTTAATACCATCACAATGGCAATCTTTGCAGCCATTTACTTCTGGTTTCCTAAAATCACTGGCAGGATGTATGCCGAAGGTTGGGGTAAACTGCATTTTTGGTTGACCTTTATTCCTGCCAACCTTACCTTCTTCTCGATGCACCCGTTAGGTTTGCAGGGAATGTTACGCCGAGTTTCTTCTTATGACCCACGCTATCAAGTATGGAACATCATCGCTAGTCTAGGGGCGTTCTTGCTGGGTGCATCCACACTGCCCTTTATTGCTAACATTGTGGGTTCCTGGTTATACGGGCCGAAAGCAGTTGATAATCCTTGGCACGCCAGCGGTTTAGAATGGACAACCTCTTCACCACCACCCCCAGGCAATTTTGAGGAGATTCCAATTGTTAGAAGGCCCCCCTACGACTATGGCGATCCCAAATACGCAGTCATAGAACCTACTGACGACAATGATTCAGGGGGTTAGGTACTGGGTACTAGGGACTGGGTACTAGGTACTGGGTACTGGGTACTGGGTACTAGGGAAATAGATATAGTTCTAAATTTTTTAATCCCAATTCCCCATTCCCCATTCGCCATTCCCCATTCCCAATTCCCAATTCCCAATTCCCAATTCCCAAAATTAATTATGCAACGTCGCTTTTTCCAATCTCGTATTGTCCAACGTCGCACCATCTATATAGATGAAAGTCCTGTCCGTTTTGAGCGGTGGCGGCGACGCTTACCAAATAAGGCGCAGCGCTTTTTACCTAGTGGTGGTGGAAGTGCTGAAGATCATCATGGCAAAGCAATATTCGGGTTCACTGTATTCCTCTTGTCAGAAAGCTTAGTCTTTTTGAGTTTTATCTTGACATACATTGGCCTGCGATTGACTCACTCAAAAAATTGGCTACCACCTGGTGTTTCTGGGCCAGAATTGTCTAATTTGGTGATTATCAACACGGTAATATTGCTTTCTAGTAGCGGAGTCATTCAATTTGCAGAAAACGCTCTCCAGCACCGACAAATCAATAAATTTCGCTTGTTCTGGTTGATGACAATTTGCATGGGAACCTACTTCTTAATCGGTCAAGCAATTGAATGGAGCAAACTCAATTTTGGGTTAAACACAGGATTAGTTGGTTCAACATTCTATTTATTGACAGGTTTCCATGGTCTGCATGTTCTTGCTGGTGTTCTTCTTCAAATAATTATGCTTACCCGTTCCTTCATTCCAGGTAATTATAACAAGGGTCACTTTGGTGCAAGTGCGACAACTTTATTTTGGCACTTTGTTGATGTAATTTGGGTTTTTCTCTTCTCTATTATCTATCTTTGGCAAGCCTAGAAGTATTGCAAACGAAAGTATTTTCAGGAGATATTTATGAATTTCTTCTTAGCACAAGAATTGCCATCACCAAGAGCAATTGAAGGAGCTAGCCCACTAGATAAAAACCAAGACCCATTAATTGCTCACCGTCTACAAAAAGAACAATATATAGGCATTGTTGGGTTAGCGATCGCTCTAGTCGCTGCTGTAGGCTTTTTTAGCCGCAGAGTTGAATATGCTATTGTGTTTGCTCTTGTTCTCAGCACCATTTTAATCGCTTTGTTTTTACTTATATAACCAGTTTGTCAGTAGTCAGTGGTCAGTGGTCAGTGGTCATTAGTCAGTAGTCACGAAACAACTAACAACTGACAAATGACAATTAACAACTAACAACTGACAACTGTCAAATACTTTAACAAGAGTTGGGAGAGTATTTTATGAATAGTCCAGTTTATCAAACTGTGATTGTTGGCGGTGGTTTTACCGGAATATTTACAGCCTTGCACTTGGCTCACCAACATTATCCTCGCTCTGTCATTTTAATTGATAAAGATGAACGCTTCTGTTTTAAACCGTTACTTTACGAGTATTTTGATGGCGAGATGGATAGCTTTCAAGTATTACCGCGTTTTTCAGAATTACTTAAAGGTAGTGGTGTCATCTTTGTTCAAGATACAGTGCAGTCGATAGACCTGCATCAAAGGGAAGTCAAATTAGCTTCAGGAAACTTTTACAACTACAGCAACTTAGTATTAGCTTTGGGTAGTGTTACTGGTTATCATCAGGTTGAAGGTGCAAAAGAACACGCCTTTCCTTTCTGGACACAACAAGATGCGATCGCTCTTGACCGCCATTTACGTGACTGTTTGCAACAAGCTATCCAAACCGAAGATTTTGAACAACGTCGGCAATTGCTAACAGTGGTAGTAGTTGGTGGTGGTGCCAGTGGTGTAGAAATGGCGGCCACTTTAGCTGATTTTCTCCCACATTGGTATACCGCTTTAGGAGGCAATTCTAGTGAAATTCGTGTAGTAGTGCTTCATCACGGCCAAGCAATCCTTGAAGGCGATATCAACGACCCGCTGCGTTTAATTGCTGAACAGGAATTGAAAAAACGCACTGTACCTGTAGAAATGATCCTGGAAGCAGAAGCCACTGCTGTTCATCCTAATTTAATTGAATATAAATACCATGATCAAGTCGAGAAACTACCAACATTCACCACAATTTGGACTGCTGGCACTTCTACCCATCCGCTGATTAAAGACTTAGCAATTCCTCCAGAACGTAGGGATCATCATGGCCGCCTCTTAGTTACTCCCACTTTGCAACTGCTTGACTTTCCAGAAGTTTTTGCAGGCGGTGACTGTGCAGCAATTCAGGATAAATCGCTACCACCAACAGCCCAGGTGGCTTATCAACAAGGTGCTGATATTGCTCGTAATTTGAAAGCACTGGCTTTAGGAGAAGACCCCAAGCCAGCCCAGGTTAACATCCGGGGAACTCTGTTGAAGTTGGGGATACATGATGCTGCTGCTAATCTGTTCAATATTTTTGAAGTTGCAGGCGAACCCGCACACTTAATCCGTGAAGGTACTTATTTAACGTTATTGCCAGCTCCAATTCATGATTTTCAAGCCACTACTGAATGGCTGGATGAAGAGATTTTTCATCATCACCTTGACCCTCACAATGTCGGCAAAAAAGTCGTGCAAGCTGTGGAATTAGTTGGTGCAGGGGTTGTAGGTGTTCTAGTTGCCAGAAGATTACTGCGAATGTTGGGAGATGAGGAGAAAAGGGAGTAGGGAGTAATTGTGTTGACTGATAACTGATGACTGTCATCTGTCATCGGTCAACAGACTTCTTTTTTGGTTGCTGCTACGCGAACACAATATTACTCTTTCCCCAAATCCAATTGCACTTGCACTCCATCATTGCCATCCACAGACTGAGCCGCTGGCTGTAATAAAATCGGAGTGTCTGGTAATGATATTGTCTGGTTTAAGCGAAGCCTATTTGGAGTTGTATTTTTCTTTTCGCTATCGCTGGATATGCTTGTTGGAGTTTTGCTGTCAAAAAATCTCGTGAAGTCTTCTTGGGCTGTTCTATGACCAACCCCTTCTAGAGAATCACCAGTTAATTTATAGGTTTCGGTGTTTAAGTTGGTTGCTGCTTCTGGTGATTGGGCATGAACCGGGTGTCCTAAGCTTGCAGAAGCTACCAGAATTGTCAAAACGGTAACAATTTTAGCGTTCATTAGTTTTATCCCAATTCTTTTTTGTTAGTTGTTATTATTCTCTCAACAAAATATTTGTGCGGCCTAATAGTATCTATTATTAGTATGACTTATTTTACTAAGATAATGTTATTTAAGGAAATTAGGATTGTCAATAATCTTGATTCTCTCCTATACAAGATAAACAGACGAAATACGATTCTGGCAATGATGTAAAAATATCTCAAAAGCCAACATTATATTTATAAATATGAAGAATAAATAAATTAAATTTGCGAGTTTTTTTAGTAGCGATCGCAATTCCTGATTCATCTTGATTGCAGAGTGTGACTTGGCTTTGATGCAAAGAAGGCAAAAGCGATCGCTTTCTACAGTACTAAATAGTCATATCTTGCACCGGCCTCTCAATAATTGTAGGGTGGGCAATGCCGACAACGTAATAATCACGGTTTGAGCAAAGTTGAGCGCATTGCCCACCGCTGTGTAATTGCAATTAGCCCAGAAATTCATTTCCTGGCTGATAAATTACACACCAACAGGAGTACTTGCCCGCTTTAATAGAGGTTTTGCTACCATCTGCATTCCTGCTGGTGCGGCTAAAGTTAAACCACGGCGCACCGGACGCACTGGACGCTTATTCACCAGAGATACTTGATACTGCGATAGAATCGTTGCCAATGCAATTTTCATTTCATATTGGGCAAATGCTAAACCAATACAGCGGCGATTTCCCCCACCAAACGGTAAATATTCATATGGGGAAAATTGCCTTTCTAAAAAGCGTTCTGGTTTAAACTGCTGGGAATTTGGGTAAACTTCTTCGCGGTGGTGTGCTAAATAAATACTGGGAATTATTACTGTGCCCACAGGCAATTTGTAGCCCATAATTTCAATTGGTGATTTCACAACCCTGAAAAAAGCACTCATCACAATAGGATATAATCGCAAAGTTTCTTGACAAACTGCTGTGAGGTAGGGAAGTTTAGCAATGCTACTTGGTTCTGGGTTAGCACCAAGGCTATCCATTTCCTGTAGTAATTTTTCACGCACTTGTGGTAACTGATCAAGCCAGTAAAAAGCCCATGTCAACGCCGAAGCTGTAGTTTCATGTCCCGCAATCAACATTGTCATTAATTCATCGCGTAACTCTGCGTCTGACATCGGCTGTCCATCATCATAACGAGCAGAGATTAATAAACTAAGGATATCTTGGCGATTTTGTTCGGATTCAGCCCGACGTTGTTGAATTACAGCATAAATAAGTTGATCAATTTGTTGTAACAAGCGTATAGTTCGCCCCCAAGGACTCCATGCACCTAAATCTTTTTGCAAAAAACTAAAAAATAACATACCAGACATGAGGGGAGAACCTGTAAATTCTAATACAGAAGTTAGCGATCGCCGCAGTTCTTCAAATAGTGGCCCCTCATCTACACCAAATACCACCCGTAAAATTACCCGTAAGGTGATTTCTTGCATCGACATCCGTATATTAAAGGGTTTGCCAGTTTTCCATTCATTACTAACCTGCTGAGTGATTTCACGGATAGTCTCACCATAAGTCCGCATTCTTTCACCGTGAAAAGGAGGTGTTAATAATTGGCGTTGGCGCTGATGGCGATCGCCATCAAGTAAAATTAGAGAATTATCACCAAGCAAAAATCGTAAAATTCCATTTCCCCTGCCAGACTCAAAGTAGCTAGCATCAGCAGTAAAAATCTCTTCTAGCGCTTGGGGATGACTAAAGTACACAAGATGCGTCTCCCCACTTCCCCAGATGGTGAAGTTGTCACCATAGACTTTGGCAAAATCCTCTAAATACTGCACTGGCTGAGTAATAAACTTGAAGAGTCGCAATAAGCGGTGCATTCTTGCCCCATCAGGCAAACTGTTAGTTACTGTCATAAGCTGTTGTGAGAATTAATGGCTTATAGTTCTATCTTTACGAGTTTTTTTCTGTTCATACCGAAGAAAAAGGGAATAGGGCATAGGGCATAGGGCATTGGGCATTGGGAAAGATTTTCCTAGTCACCAGTCCCCCCTTCGGGGTGACGCTCCTTCGTCGCTAACGCTGCGCTAACGTCAGTCGCTTATGGGGGAGACCACGCCAGATGCTCCACTTGGGGAAACCCCAAGACCGCACTGGCTCCCCAAGACCGCGCTGACTCACCAGTCACCAGTCCCCAGTAATTACGAATTACGAATTAGTATGAAGTAAGCGCACAAAGCGGTATATTCATTTATGGCAGCATCGGAAGTAAGCAGTGCCGAAAATCATCGCTATTCTCAACGGTAAAGGAGGAGTCGGTAAAACGACTACCGCCGTCAATTTAGCTGCACAGTTTGGGAAACAAAAAAAAGTTCTTCTCGTTGATGCAGATATTCAAGGTTCTGCCAGTTGGTGGGTTGGGCGGAATCAGAATGGTATGGGATTTGATTTATCCCAAGAAACCAACCCCCAACTTTTAGGTGATTTACGAAAAATAAAAGGTTACGATTTAGTAGTGGTAGATACACCTCCGGCGCTGCAATCTGAAGCATTAGCGGCAGTAGTAGCGATCGCAGATTATCTCGTTTTGCCTACACCACCAGCAGCAATGGATTTAGCTGTTCTCGTTGAGACAGTCAAAACAGCAGTCGTTCCTGTGAAAATCCCTCATCGGGTACTATTGACTAAAGTTGATATGCGGAGTGTAGGCGAAGCAATAGAAGCACAAAACACTCTCCAGCGGCTAGGAATTCCTGCTTGCAAAGCTTTTATCCGTGCCTACAAAGCCCACGAAAGAGCAGCACTAGAGGGTGTGGCGATTACTCAATGGCGAGGAAAGAATGCTAAAGAAGCAGAATCAGACTACCGCCGCGTGGCTGATGAACTACAGCGTGATTGGAGGAAATAATGGTTAAGAAACGTTTGTCTGATTTATTACAAGAAGAAGCACAAAAATTGACACCAACTGAAGAATCTGCGATCGAAGTTGATGCTGTAGAAATTACCGAACAGGATACTTCAACAGCTGACGAATCAGCAACGTCGGCATCTGAACCAAATTCTACAAGGCGTACTAACCCTACTAAAGCTGATCTAGAAGTTACTATCAAAGAGTTAAAAGAAACCCTAGAACAATCACAGAAAAAGGAAAAAACCCTTCAGCAAAAAGTTACAGATTTACAATCAGCTTTATCTGAACAGCAAGCAACCGCAGAACGGCTCACAAAAGAGCTTAACGAAGCCAAAAATACAGCCCTACAGCTTGCAGATGCTAATTCTAAACTAATAGAAGAAAATAATTCTTTAAAACAAGAAAAGGAAAATAAAGCAGCGGTAAAAGAAAAAGAAAATAAATCATCAATTCAAGTAAGAGAAAAATATCATCCAAGCGATTACAGAAAATCACACCGGATATCTGAAAAACTGCCAGAAGCACCAAAAGATACTAATGATGATTTTTCGTCTAATACTTGGTTGTATGATTAGGCGGGGGAGCTTTCGGAGCAGGGGCGATGGGGAGATGGGGAACTCGGGGCCCCCACGACCGCTCGTGAGGAGCCACTGCGTTGCGGTGAGGGAGTCGCAGTCTTGGCGGTTTCCGGCGATTGCGAACTCCCGAACCCGAAGGGGGGTTCCCCCCGTTGAAGCACGTGGCGTTGGGGATTAGGGGCAATGGGGAGCAGGGGAGAATAACTCCTAACTCCTAACTTTTGATTGCTGAATCATACCGAAATTCTAAAAGATGTTTGGCAGTGATTTCTGGTTGTTCTAAATGAGGAACATGCCCAGACTCTTGAATCCAAATTAATTGACTTTGGGGAATTGCTCTTTTAAATCGCTTAGCATCTTTCGTGCCTAAAATTCTATCAGAATCACCCCACAAAATTAAAGTTGGTTGCATAATTTCAGAAAGCTTTTTAAATCTGAAAGCAGTGTAACCACCACTTTTAGTAAAAGCAATCAAAGCTTGGCTCCAACTTTCCATTTGTAGGTGTAATGCTCCACAATTGAGAGCATCCACAGTTGCAAGACTAGGGTTTTTGTAAGCAGTACGAGAAATGCGATCGCGGACTTTGGGATTACGCAAAAATTCAGTTGCTAAATAACCCAACGGGGGAAACATCAATTTGCTTAATGGTGAACCCCCCTTCAACCCAGTACTATCAATCAACACCAATTTCTGCACCACTTCTGGGTAAGTGAGAGTGAAATCAATCGCTGCTGCACCACCCATTGATGCACCTACCAAAATTACAGGTTGGTTAATGAGAGTTTTCCAGAAATAATATAGATGGGTTTTGATAGCAGTGGGGCTAAACTGTATCCCTGCAACTCTGTGTGTAAAGCCAAAACCCAGCAAATCCACTGCCCAAGCTTCATTATCAACTGCCAACAGTGGCAACAGGCGACGGAATTCTAATACAGAACTGTCAAAGCCGTGGATTAATAAAATTGGTGTACCACCACTACCCAGACGTGCATAGGTTGTGGTAATCGGTTGACTAGTTAGGGGAGTTGCGATCGCTTGACATTGAATACTTTGAGCTAGAGCGATCGAGGCAGATTCTGTCAGTTGCCCAACTGCGGTAGGTAAAAAGCTTGGAAACATAAATTTAGTTTACCAAAACAGGGTGTGAGGTGTCGGGGAGAAATCTAGTAGTCTGCCAAAATTTTTTGACAGGTTGGGAAAAAGAGGAAGAGAAAAAGGGGAAAGGATTTTAACCCTTCCCCTTTCCCCTTTGCCCAATCTACACCTGTCAAAATTTGTGTGGTGAAGTACTAGCACTAGTGAAATGGAATATACAGCAACTACTTTCCAGTATCGAAAAATAAAAAAGATGTATGGAAAGACCCACCCTTAAATTTGTGTAGCCACGAATTAAGTACCATAACTTAATAAAATTAATATTATTGACGTTCGGTCATAGTTGCAGATTTCGCCTACGCTCGAATTAGAGGCGCTTTTTGTCAGGCGTTAAATTTTCGTAGCGAATCAAACACTTGCCATGCCACTTGTCACAAAAACGAAGCTTGCCCCAGAACTAACCCCTACCTCAGAGAAAATTATTCTGGATGTTGGGGGTATGAAGTGTGCTGGGTGTGTCAAAGCTGTAGAGCGACAGCTGACCCAACATCCAAAAGTCAAGAGTGCCTGTGTGAATCTGGCTACCGAAGTAGCAGTTGTAGAGTCAGAAATTGGTGCAGTAGATCCCGATGCCTTGGCAAAGCAATTGACAGCAGCCGGATTTCCCACCCAACCCCGGAAAGCCAGTGAAACAGGCGTGACCCTAGAAGACCCAGAACAAAGACAGCGCCAACAGATGCAGTCTGCTATGAAGCAGTTAATAGTTGCTTTCGTGCTGCTGGTTTTGTCGGGAATGGGACATTTTGGCAACATCGGCAGCTCGATATTGCCAGCATTGAACAACATTTGGTTTCACTGTGGACTAGCAACAGTAGCATTACTAATTCCTGGTCGCCCAATTTTAGTAGATGGCTGGCTTGGTTGGCGGCGCAATGCGCCCAACATGAACACTCTAGTGGGATTGGGAACGCTGACAGCCTACATTGCTAGTTTGGTAGCGCTACTGTTTCCCCAAATGGGTTGGGAGTGTTTCTTTGATGAACCAGTGATGATGCTAGGCTTCATTCTGCTGGGAAGAACATTAGAGCAACAAGCTAGGGGAAGGGCCGCCGCAGCATTTAGACAATTGCTGGCACTCCAACCACAGGTAGCACGATTGATTGCCAACCCAGACCCAGAAAAATTAGCAGTGGGATCAAATAGTATAGAAATTCCTGCTGAGCAAGTGCGGGTTGGTGAATGGTTGCAGGTATTGCCAGGAGATAAAATCCCCGTTGATGGTGAAATTCGTTTTGGACAGACAACGGTAGATGAGTCGATGCTGACTGGGGAAGCAGTGCCAGCAATCAAGCAACCAGGAGATGTGGTAGCAGCCGGAACCATCAACCAGTCGGGAGCGATCGCAATTCAGGCAACCCGTACTGGCAGCGATACCACTTTAGCCCAAATTGTTGCCTTGGTAGAAGCCGCCCAAACTCGGAAAGCACCTGTACAAAAACTAGCAGATACTGTAGCCGGTTACTTTACCTACGGTGTTTTAACGGCTGCTGTGTTGACATTTGTGTTTTGGTACTTTTTCGGCACTCACATCTGGCCTGATGTCACCATGTCAGGCAGTATGGAAATGATGAGCCACGCCGCACATAATGCCCACCAGATGCCGCCTAATCCCCACTCCCCACTGTTAACCAGCTTAAAGCTAGCGATCGCAGTTATGGTTGTTGCTTGTCCTTGTGCTTTGGGACTTGCTACACCAACAGCTATTCTTGTAGGCACTGGTATCGGCGCAGAACGAGGTTTATTAATCAAAGGTGGTGACGTACTAGAAAGAGTCCACCAACTCGACACAGTAGTTTTTGATAAAACTGGCACTTTAACTACTGGTAATCCCACGGTGACAGATTGCCTGACGGTCGAGGAATTGGGGACTAGTGACTGGGGAACTCGGGGCCCCCGCGACCGCAGGGAGTGGGGATTAGGGGTAATAGGTACTGGGGATCAAGAAAACAAGCACAATAATCAATTCCCAATTCTCAATTCTCAAACTTTAATGCAACTGGCAGCAGCAGTAGAAAGCGGCACTCATCATCCCCTAGCAAAAGCGATTCAGCAGTCAGTGCAACGGCAAGAGTTATCCATTCCAGATGCTGTAGATTTTCACACCGAACCAGGACTAGGGGTATCTGCGGTAGTAGAGAATATAAATGTAATTTTGGGTAACTCAGACTGGTTAAGTTGGCACGGAATTTCTATAGATGACGATGTACAACAAGTAGCTTTCAAACTGGCAGCAGCTGGGAAAACTGTTGTTTACATAGCAGTTGGGGGAACTTTAGCCGGACTCATTGCTGTTCAAGATACCCTCAGATCCGATGCTCAAACCACAGTAGACAAGTTACGTGAGATGGGTTTACGGGTCATGCTGCTCAGTGGCGATAGATTAGAAGCAGCTAGTGCCATAGCCAAACAACTGGGACTAGATAGCAATTGTGCGATCGCAGGAGTTCCTCCAAGCAAAAAAGCCGCTGTCATCCAAGAATTACAAGCCAATGGCTGTACAGTCGCCATGATTGGCGATGGCATCAATGATGCTCCAGCTTTATCCCAAGCAGATGTGGGAATTGCCTTACACTCAGGGACTGATGTCGCAATGGAAACTGCTGAAATTGTGCTGATGCGCGATCGTCTCAACGATGTTGTCGAATCAATTCGCCTCAGTCGTGCTACCTTCAACAAAATCCGCCAGAACTTATTCTGGGCTTTCGCATATAATACAATCGGCATTCCTCTAGCCGCAGGTGTTTTGTTACCAAGTTGGGGTTTTGTCCTTAGTCCATCTGGCGCTGCTGCTTTAATGGCTTTTAGCTCAGTTAGCGTTGTGACTAACTCGCTGTTACTACGACGGCTGGCTTAAAAAACATGAGGGGGATAAAGGAAATGAGTTGGAGTAAGATTGCAATTTACTCCCTGATCTTCTCTATCTCCCCCTGCTCTATGAATACTTATTTTTTTTGAAAATTACATACTCAATGCTGGTTTTTACCATCTCAGGTTAAACTAAATCGAGAGTTAGGTGTTATTCATTTTACAAAGTCGATGATACCCATTCTCAAACAACGGTATTCAAGAAAGTTAGGACTAACGCATGAGTAGGGAAAAATCAACGGTTGGTGCTGGGCATTGGTCATGGTGCATACGGAATGGAAAATTGACCAACGCCCCATGCTCCTTGCCCTATGCCTGGTCTCAACTAATTTAGTTTTGTAGTTAGTCCTGAGAGTAAAATAGCTATGTTCTATTTTCCAATAAATATGCAATTTTATGCTCATAAAAATGAGTACCATAAACTCTAGTGCCTGAGAAGGTCAGGAAACAACACCAAAAAATCTTAATTAACCCTATTCCAACTGATTTTAGTAACGATAGATCAATGGCACCAGAAACTAATGAAAGCCATCTACTGATTATTGAAGATGATCAAGGCCGCAAAGAATTTCCTCTAGAAAACCCTATTTACTCTATTGGTAGAGACCGTGATTGCAATATCCGTTTAGCCTCTCAGTTTGTCTCCCGCCGTCATGCTACATTAGTGAGATTGCCACGAGAACACAATACTCACAGCTATTATTACCGGATTGTAGATGGTGACGCCAAAGGCAAGCCTAGTGCTAACGGTATGATGATTAATGGGCGCAAGATGCCAGCTCACGATCTGAAAAATGAAGACGAGATCGTTTTTGGGCCTCAAGTACGTGCCATTTATTACCTGTTAAAAAATAATCAGCGCTCAGGGCAAACAGATTCCACCGAATATGATATTACACTCATAAACCCCGGTATGACTGAGGATGAGTAAATTGAAGATTGAAAATAAACTAATTCAGGTGGCTTGTGAGTGTTAAATTACTTATTTTTAACTCTTACGTGTTGCCAAAGCCAGCTTTGGCAACATAAAGCTAAATGAACGTGAGTTGATGAACCTCTCGTCAACGCCTCAAAGGACGCAAAGAGGGGCTTTAACATCTTTGGTAAAGAACGAAAAATCAAGCTTTGGCTCCTCAAATCGGGAAACCATGCCATAAACATTACCCGGCGAGACTTTCAATTAGATGCCAGTGGCGACTCTGCTCAATCGTCTGCTTGATGAATTCAAAGATTTGTCGGCAATGGTTGTCAACTTGGAGTGGCAATTCCTCGTTTTTAATTACAATACTCATGCGGCTTTCTGTTTCAGTAGCTGCTGATTTATCAATCAGTACTTCTGCCTTAACTAGCTTAGAGAAAGAAACATTACCAGTAATCTCACGAGCGATAATGTAATCAGGTGTGTAGTATTGAATTTCAAAATCACAATCCTGTAGAAGTTCTACAACTAATGGCTGGAGATGGTCAATAGGGATAGAAAGAATAAAAGAACAGGTATAGCGAGCCATAATAGCCCCACGCCTTGCAACACTCCATCCTATAATACCGAAGCATCCGGACGCTAAGTCATTATAGATTCATTAAGTTCAACAACAAAATTGGGGATTGGGGACTGGGGACTGGGGAACTCGGGGCCCCCACGACCGTAAGGGAGTGGGGATTAGGGGCAATGGGGACTGGGGACTGGGAAAGAAATAGGAATACAGTCATCAATTCTTCCCAATCCCCAATACCCAATCACCAATACCCAATACCCAATCGAAAGGTAACACAAGTTGAAAATTTGATAAAAAACTTTAAAATAAGGGTTTGGTGGAGGTGCATTATGAAATTAGCAATTACTGGAGCAACAGGATTTGTGGGTAGTCGTTTGGTAGAACGACTCCACAAGGAAGGTCATAGAGTGGTGGTGTTAACCCGTAGCACCGCTTTTGCTCAAAAAATTTTTCCACCCAACGCTTTTTCTAATGTAGAAATTGTCGCCTATACACCGACTGTATCTGGTTCTTGGCAAGACGCGATCGCTCTTTGTGATGGTGTAGTTAACCTAGCAGGAGAACCCATTGCTGAAAAACGCTGGACACCTGAACACAAGCAAGAAATCCTCAATAGTCGTCAGCTAGGTACACAGAAAATAGTCGAAGCCATAGCTAAAGCTAACCCCAGACCAACTGTCCTAGTCAACGCTTCAGCTATAGGCTATTACGGCATCAGTGAAACTGCTACCTTTGATGAAACAAGTTTACCTGCTAACGATTTTCTTGCCCAAGTCTGCAAAGCCTGGGAAGCAGAAGCCACAAAGGTAAAAGATGTTGGTGTGCGGTTGGTAATTCTGCGCTTTGGTATTGTCTTAGGCTTAGGTGGTGCCTTGGGCAAAATGATTACACCTTTTAAACTCTTCGCTGGTGGCCCTATTGGTAGCGGTCGCCAATGGTTTTCTTGGATTCACGTAGATGACTTAGTTAACCTAATTGTGCAAGCTTTAACCAAACCAGAAATGGAAGGGGTATATAATGCTACTGCCCCAAATCCCGTTCGGATGGCAGATTTAAGCCAAACTATGGGGCAAGTGATGAATCGCCCTTCTTGGTTACCTGTTCCTGGTTTCGCTATAGAAGCCCTTTTAGGAGATGGAGCAATAGTTGTTCTAGAAGGTCAAAAAGTTTTGCCCAAGCGCACCTTAGCATCAGGGTTTGAATATCAGTATCCTAATTTACAACCAGCTTTGAAGGAAATACTTAATTAGAGTCAAAAGTCAAAAGTCAACAGTCCATAGTCGAGAATTGAGGGGTTGTTGACTGTTGACTGATGACTATTGGCTATTGACTAGAGAGAAATTTTTTAGAAACCCAACTGATCAAACCGCTGAGAATCGCACCTCCCATGAGAATGCCAATAGCCGGGTTAAATACAGGTTGCCAGAGTTGATGCCACAAGTCTAGACCTAGGTTGACTCCCACAGCATCACCAATTGCTGCGATCGCTAACCAGCCAAAACCGAATATAACTAGAAATACATCAGCAACTAAAATGACGTTGAGCCAGCTTAAAAGTTTTTCTCTCATGAAAGTTGGGAAATAGGAGTGATGAATTAATTTTAATTCCTCACTCCTAACTCTTAACTCCTAACTCCTAACTCTTAACTCCCAACTACTTACTCTTCAAACACCCAGCTTTTGACTTTCGCCAAACTCTGCCAATCTGGTTTTCTACTTAAACCATCTTCAATACTGTTTTTGATTTCATCGCGCCATTCTGGGTTAACAAAAATTAATTGTTTGACAAAATCAATATGTTCTCGTAAACCTTTTTTGCCTGTTTCCAGCATGGCTAGAGCGAGATTAATTCTAGCCTGTGGGTCTTGGGGATTTAATTTAACTGCTTTATCGGCAGCTTTGTAAGCCAAGTTGGGTTTGTTGTCGAGCAAATACAGCCACGCCAAGCAAATCCAAGCTGAACTCGTTTTCGGAGAGCGATCGCACACCTCTTTAAACACAGGGATTAAAGTCTCGACTGCTTCTCCAGCTTTATAACGTTCCAAACCTGTATCAAACAGGGATTCAATAGTGTTAGTCATTGGTCATTAGTCATTGGTCAATGGTCAATAGTCTACAGTCTACAGTCAATAAACCTTGGACTTTTGACTATGGACTGTTGACTTTTGACTATACCCCAAATGACTTGCCGCAACCACAGGTTTGGGCAGCGTTGGGGTTGGTGAATTGGAAGCCGCCACCAATCATGGCATCGCTATAATCGAGCATCAAGCCATAGAGATAGAGTAAGCTTTTGCGATCGCAGACGATTTGGAAGCCATCATAGTCAAAAACTTCATCCTGGGGGGTGATCTTGCTGGTATCCTCAAAGTCCATCATGTAAGACATGCCAGAACAGCCACCTTGGCGTACTCCTACTCGTAAGCAGAAGTCTGTGCCTTGCTTGTCTCGAAGAAATTTGACTTGGCGTAAAGCTGCTTCGCTCAACAGAATTCCGCGTTGTTGAGGTTGAGTTGCTTGTGTCATCTGCTTTTTCAACTCCTTAATTGGTCTAAAAATCTCTTAATTTAGGCATATTATTGCCTTGGCTTCTAGTCGTGGTTTTTTCTTTATTTTAGCGATATCGACGTTGCTAATTGGCAAATTGTAAACACTCCGTTAAAAGCAGCCAAAGATTTTTATTCTAGAATTGAGAGACTCGGTGTGTTTAGAGATTCGGTATTTTCGGAGTTTCAGCCATAGTCGCAACCACTCTTCAGGTGCAGCCAGGCAAATTTCATCCGAGGCTAGCCATTCCCAAAGCTCTACTGCCAAAATTGCTTCTTTTGATTAACTTACTCTATGACAAGTTTTAATCGCTCTACCAGTCGTCGGTTGAAGAAACTACCTCAAATTCCTTCTGTATGGGAGGGCGATCGCCGTCCAATGTCATCATCGCACCAGCATTCCGACTCAGAGGCTAAGGGTGAATGTATTCTTTGGGTGGATGGTTCACAAGGCGTCGTTCGGGGAATGGATATGGTGCCACAAGAAACAGGCCCCGAAGCAATTGTTCGCACTTTAATGCGAGCAATAGAGCATCCTCACAGTCCGGCTAAACCCGCCAGACCCCAAAAAATTGTCGTCAAAGACCGCGAAATTCAATTCTATTTGCGGGGGGTGCTGCAAGATTTAGACATTACTATTGACTATGCACCAGAATTACCTTTGATTGATGAACTGTTTCGTGGGTTTGCCGAAATTATCGATAGCCAAATCCCCGATTTACCCCCACAGTACGCCCAAGCTTTGCAAGATAAAGCCTTTGCAATTTGGCAAGCAGCACCTTGGGAATTTTTGGAAGAACACCAAATCTTGTCGATAGAAATCAATAAGTGGGATGTTGGTACAATCTACGCCTCAGTGATGGGAATGCTGGGGATGGAACACGGAATTTTGTTTTATCGTTCAGAAGATTCCCTCAAGCAGTTTCGAGCCGCAGTTTTAAGGGATGATGAACCGCAAGGGCGTTTAGAAGAAGCTTTCCTTAAACAAGATTGCTTGTTTCTCACCTTTGAACATGCAGACGACAGTGACGAAGATGATGATGAAATTGATTTAGCAGATTTACCATTGTCGGAAATTGAGCCAACCTTCGGCAATATCCACCCACTAGAAGGTCTCAGGTCTGTTTTGTATGACGAAGAGGCGCTGGTGGTTTTCGTTGCTTTAGAAAGCCTCAGCCGCTTTATCCGCGATCACCGTCGCCAGCTTTATGAAGGCGGTTTCCCCAGCATCAGCCATCGCTATCGCATTTCTCTACCAGAATCCAACGAAACCACTAAATCAGCAACTGTAACAGTCTCTACTATGCCGCAATTGGCAGCAGAATTAGAAGAAATGGCAGGCTTTGGTGTGCAGGAACTAGAACCTGGAGAGGAAATCTCACCAATGTTCCGTTCTTTGCGAGATGATTTGATCCCCGAAGACTCTTTCCTCAGTTTAGGAGTAGTGTCTTGGGAGATGCTAGAGTATCTGCGTCAAGGAGTGACACATCAACAAGTTTGCGAAATCAAGCAAGCAGGTGACGGGTTACCAGTGATTTTAATTCAAACTTCCCGCCCCAAGGCTAAAGCTGTAATTGCCAACATAGAGGCTGCTGGAGGATTGAAAGCAATTTGCTTTAATCCTGGTGCTGATCCCTTCGATGGCGATCGCTATGACCTGGGTTTGTTGCAAACTCAAAATGGTGAATTATTTCTGTTCGGCGAATTTTTGGATGATGACCCAATTCATGTAGAAGCCCGAAAAAAATGGAATCAGCGGTGTAAAAATACCAAAGGTTACTGTGGCTTGATTATCGCCAAAGGACTCACAGGTTCTGCTCGTGGCAATCCCCAACCGCGAGATATGATGGCTTTGTTTGAGGCGCGATCGCTTTCACCTAAAGATTTAGGTATTGGTACTCTCCAACTCATGCCCCAACTTCAATCTGAATAAAAATCTACACTATCAGCTCAATTTAACCAAATAACCGTTATTTTTTGTTAGCTGTAGTTTTTCAGTATTAACCTACTCTGTGCTAAGTTTTAAACCTGCCTAACAAATAAAGGGTGGGGATTAGGGAAGAGCCACTCCCTACTCCTCACTTTCTATGTTTATTGAAAATTCTCCTTCATCGTAGCCATTGCTGTCATCACAAAGCTACTTCATGAAAATTTCATGAAGTATGTATAGTCGTTGCCAGTAGTATTAGGAAATCAACAGTGGCAAGCTGCACAATACCCTACAAAAACCTGGTAAAAGATTAGTTTTCCCATACTCAGCTAACTAACTTAAATATTTTATTTTTTTCAAAGTATTTTCTAGCTTGATAATTTGATTATTTTTTAATGAATTTTACCAAATCTTTAGTTAGACAATTTTTACTTTATATTCTCTTCATTAAGAAGAAAAATTTTTATAAACTACCCTTTAGATAAAGATTATTTAAAGCCTGTTGATCATGGTTATAATAGCCATACACCACATAAATCGAGCAAATAGTCTCAGAAAATGAGACATAAAAAATATTAATATCTGTCGCTAATTGGAGGATTTTAACAATAAACTTAAATGTCTTGGAATAGAAAAATTTCATTTAAATCAACCTTGAGATTTAACAATAAATCAGAAAGATTGTTTAAGTATAGTCATCAATATAAACAAAGTAGAATGATATCCCTAGATGAGAATTACAAGCGTTATAAAGATTGGAAAAATACTTCCGAATCTATGTAAAATATTCATAACATTAGTACAAAAAAAACAGAACAAAACTCAAATATTTTTATCAGTAGCGTATCAACAGCAATGCATCAACCTAAAATTGACTAGTCTATGGTAAATAACGCTACATGAGTTGAAAATATTGTCAAAATACTGCATAACTATATCTAGTTACTTTTATTTGATAACAACACTGGCAAAGGAGAAAAAATTGCTTAAGCAAATAGCTATGGTCTTTTATATCGAATAGCCACTTCCTAGCTTATGTATCAGAGTTAGTTGTCTAAATGTAGAGAAAACAGGAAAAAATTACCAAAGTTTGACAAAATAACCTAATTTTATTGGCTTGGGTGGTATCCGGTTGTATGACGGTAGTTAGATGAAAGCAAAATTACTTTCGTCTTTAGCAGCGTCACTAGTTAGTAAGAACTTTAGAGTAATTACTCTTTACCTAGAGATACCGTAGTAGCGCACCTCTCACCTAACACTTCAAGCCTTGTAGTGGAAGATGTGTCTCCAAGCTGTGTTAAGTAACCTGGGACTGGAAAGAAGCTTAAATGATTTTGAGAAAAGAATTTGAAAAATTTTTATTGAGTGAACAGTGGGTATCTCAAAATCATTTATAGAATTGAAATATCAGGCTAAAATCAACACACTACGAAGATGGCTGTCTTGATAGTGTGAAAGTGGGCTATCTTTTCTGTGACAAGAGTAATATCGTTCTTATATTATCTGGAAAAATGAGGAAAAATTTGACAAAGCAAGCATTTTTAGTATTATTAGCATTGCTTGTTTCTTGACACAAACTCTGATAATCTTATCGTCTTAATCTTCAGTTAGTTGTGTTTTTGATGATGTTCACATACAGCAGATAGCATGATAATGACTAATAAAAAATGGGCCGTAAAACGTATCACTGTCAATTTAGCAGCACAGGAAGCAGAGAAACTAGAAAAATATTGTCAGCAAACAGGTAGACCTGCAACTGATGTGATTCGCGAATTGATTAGAGGGTTGCTTGTATCCGATGAACACAAATAGGCTATTAGGTAAGGAGGTATTTTATCGCCTAGCAGATCATTTTTTTCCAACCAACAAATATTGATAATGGTTGTTTAGTTTCCCTTCATTGGCTAGAGTTGGTGTATGAAAATACAATGGCATAAGTAATTAGCCCATCCAATCATCAGGATTAAAAGCAAATACCTTACCAAAAGGTACTGCATCAATGTGCATCTACATACTGGTGGGCTGGATATTAAGTAGCAAATTCCGACACTAACCCAGTTACAATCTGTAAAGAAACTGAAAAGGAAAGACGGAATGCGCGTTGCAATTGTGGGTGCGGGACTAGCTGGCTTAGCAACCGCTGTAGATTTAGCTGATGCTGGTTGTGAAGTTCAGATTTTTGAGTCCCGTCCGTTTGTTGGTGGTAAAGTTGGCAGTTGGATTGATGGAGATGGTAACCACATTGAAATGGGGTTACACGTATTTTTTGGGTGCTACTATGAACTATTTGACTTAATGAGTAAAGTGGGGGCGTTGTCAAATCTACGCCTCAAGGAACATACCCACACTTTTATCAACAAGGGAGGACGAACTGGTGCGCTAGATTTTCGCTTCTTCACAGGCGCACCTTTTAATGGATTAAAAGCATTTTTTACAACTTCTCAACTTTCTAAGCTAGATAAATTGCAAAATGCGATCGCCTTGGGTACTAGCCCCATAGTCCGCGGCTTGGTAGACTTTAATGGGGCGATGAAAACCATCCGCAACTTAGATAAAGTCAGCTTTGCCGATTGGTTTCGTAGTCACGGTGGAAGTGAAGGTAGCATCAAACGCATGTGGAATCCCATCGCTTATGCCCTTGGGTTCATTGATTGCGAAAATATTTCTGCCCGTTGTATGTTGACAATTTTCCAGTTGTTTGCTGTTAGAACTGAAGCTTCCATACTGCGGATGCTGGAAGGTTCTCCTGATGAGTACCTGCACAAGCCTATCTTGGAATACTTGGAAGCTAGAGGCACTAAAATTCACACTCGTCGGCAAGTGCGGGAAATTCAGTTTACATCAGACGAACAAACCCGTGTAACGGGTATCGTAGTCGCGCAAGGTGACACAGCAGAAATTATTACTGCTGATGCCTATGTTTTTGCCTGCGATGTTCCAGGAATTCAGCGCGTATTACCCCAAGAGTGGCGTAAATGGTCAGAATTTGATAACATTTACAATCTTGAAGCAGTACCAGTCGCCACAGTGCAACTGCGATTCGATGGTTGGGTGACAGAACTCCAAGATCAAGAAAAACGCAAACAGCTAAATCATGCAGCAGGCATAGATAATTTGCTGTATACTGCCGATGCGGACTTTTCTTGTTTTGCCGATTTAGCTTTGACTAGCCCTAGCGATTATTATCGCTCAGGACAAGGATCTTTGTTACAGCTAGTGCTGACACCAGGAGATCCATTTATTAAACAAAGTAATGAAGCGATCGCTCAACATGTCCTCAAGCAAGTACATGAACTGTTTCCTTCATCACGGGAACTGAATATGACTTGGTACAGCGTGGTGAAACTGGCTCAATCTCTCTACCGAGAAGCACCAGGAATGGATGTGTACCGTCCCAACCAAAAGACACCAGTCCCTAATTTCTTCCTAGCAGGTAGTTATACTCAACAAGACTACATCGACAGCATGGAAGGCGCAACAATTTCAGGACGGCGTGCAGCCAAGGCGATTTTGGAAACTGTCAAGCAGTAAAAGTCTATGCTGGTGTTAATCCTAAATCCCAAATCCCAAATCTCAAATCCTAAATAGAATGGCAGATTGGCTAGAACATAGTGTGCAGGTAGAAGTAGAAGCTCCCATAGAGTTAGTATGGAGCCTGTGGTCTGACTTGGAGCAAATGCCCCGGTGGATGCAGTGGATTGATTCAGTGAAAGTTTCCCCTGATAATCCCGAAATATCTCTTTGGAAACTTCGTACCGGGGGTTTAGAATTTACCTGGAAATCCCGCATTCTACAAGTTATTCCCAACCAAATTATTCAGTGGGAATCGGTTGATGGTTTGCCAAATCAGGGGGCAATTCGCTTTTACGATCGCCACGGTAATAGCATCGTCAAAATGACCATTTCCTATGCCATCCCTGGTTTTCTTGGCAAACTCATGGATAACTTGTTTTTAGGACGGGCGGTTGAATCAACAATTCAAGCTGATTTGGAAAGGTTTAGAGAATACGCTTTGAAAGTTAAAGCAAAATAAGCGTATCTGTAACTTGAAATCAGTAGAGAAAATTTTGTGGGTTGGGTCGAAGCATAAGACCCAGCACACCTATTAATTTTTATTTTCACTGTCTCAAAAGGAAATTTTTAGATGCTAAACCAATGCCTAAGCAGCATTACAAACTGCTGGTTCTGGTAATGGATCGCCGACAGCTTCGTAAGCAATAATTAGAGACTCTAAGGCTTCAATTCCATTTGCCACTGCTGACTCGTAAGTATCACCATGAGTATGCCAGCGTTGTCCTGGAAAATCGGGTAATCCCACCAGGAAACAATTGTCTTCTTCAGACCACTGAATCACCATTTGGTACTTGAGTTTACTCATCTGGTTTTTTACCCTACACTATCTCTACTGCCTGCTTCACTTTTATCCAAATCGTGAACAATTAAAAATTGATAGGAATCCAGAAAAAGAATACGAAAGATACCTTGTAGGGGCGTACAGCTGTCATTGGTGTCAACTTAAGTCAAAAAGCTTATTTCACAGTCGTTTCACCCCACCCCCAGCCCCTCCCCTTACTAAGGGGAGGGGAGGTTTTGCGCCAGCAAAGCCGGGGTGGGGTGACGCGAAGCATAATAGTAAGTTAGTAAATTCAAAATCTCGTTTTTACAAGGGTTTCACGCGATTGTTGACACCAATGTACAGCTGTACGCCCCTACAGTCAATTTATGTCTTGTAAAGATAACAGAAATTAGTATTACCAAGTAGGGTCACTAAACAGATTTACAGTAAATTCCTCACGTTGTGGTGGTACTGCTGAAATACAAGCGCGGATGATATCACCATCCTCAAGTTCCACTGTGCAAGCATGACAAGAACCCATAAGACAACCAGTAGGAATAAATACTCCAGCCCGTTCTGCCACATCTAATAGGGCTTCTCCCACTTCGGCATCAACGGTGACATCATCTGGTAAAAAACGGACGCGAACACTCATGAAATTTGATGTTTGACTGATAACTGATGACTAGTAACTTTTGCACAGTGGTATTGACTTGGCTAAGGTAAAAAGGGTGTCAAGTCTAAATGGTTTTCGACTTCGGTGGCGAGGGAATCTAAAATCTGTTCTCGCTGTTCTCGGTAGTTGGCAACACCAGTGGGCAAGGATTTTAAACCTCGCTGTTGACGCAGGCGATTTAACCAAGCACGTCGCCAAGGGCCATTGTCAAAAAGTCCGTGGAGATAACTGCCCCATACTGATTGACAGCTATCCACTAATCCTAAGTTAACATCATCGAATAGCGGTTGATATGCTTGGTTATCTGGTTGCTGTTCTATACGCGATCGCCCTTGGTGGATTTCAAAGCCATTTACCGGTAAGCCCATTTGTGGGTAGTTTGAGCTAACTTGGCGCTGGCGGGCGATTTTCTGACCTGTAATTACAGTTCTTAGAGGTAATAGATTCAAGCCTTGAAATCTACCAGCTTGTCCTTCTATCCCTTCTGGATCAGCGATGATTTGACCCAGCATTTGAAAGCCACCGCAGATGCCCAAAACTGTGCCACCAGAAGCAGCATAGTGTTGTATCGCTTCTGCCATACCACTTCTTTGCAGTAATAGCAAGTCAGGAATTGTGGTTTTTGTCCCTGGGATAATCACTGCATCAGGATGTCCTAAATCTTGCTTTGGACTGAGGTATTTTACGGAGACTGTAGGTTCTGATTCTAGGGGGTCAAAATCGGTAAAGTTGGCAATTCTCGGTAAACGGATAACAGCAATGTTGAGGTCAGCTTGAGATTTGTGTGAATTACGGTCTAGCAGGTCAAGGGAGTCTTCTGCCGGGAATATTTCTTGAAAATAAGGGATAACACCAACAACAGGGATACCAATACGTGCTTCTAACCATTTTATCCCTGGCTCTAAGAGCGATCGCTGTCCTCGGAACTTGTTAATAACGATACCTTTAATTAATTCGCGTTCTTCTGGTTCTAGTAGCTCTAGAGTACCAACCACATGAGCGAAAGCACCACCCCGGTCAATATCAACGACTAGGATGGTTGGCGCATTTAAATATTTTGCTACCCGCATATTAGTTAAATCGCGGTGCTTGAGGTTAATCTCAGCCGGACTCCCGGCACCTTCACAAACTAGTAAATCAAATTCTGTACCTAAGTGTTGTAGCGATTCTTCAATTGTTCGCCAACCCAGTTCAAAATATTGCTCGTAGTATTCCGCAGCGTTGACTTTGCCTACGGGTCTACCTTTAATAATTACCTGGGAAGTCATATCCCCTTGGGGTTTAAGTAAAATTGGATTCATTTCTACCCAAGGTACAACTCCTGCGGCCCAAGCTTGTACTGCTTGAGCATAGCCAATTTCTCCCCCGCTGGCAGTGACATAGGCATTTAAAGCCATATTTTGACCTTTAAAGGGAGCCACTCGCCAACCACGCCGGGACAAAATCCGACAAATAGCTGTAGTTATCAGTGATTTCCCAGCATGGGATGTTGTCCCCACTACCATAATTGATTTCATAGTCACTATCAGTTTTTCCAGATAAGGGGTGAAACTTGGAGATTAACAATAGTATGGCAATTTGTGCGTTAAACGGCAGGGTGTCAGGAAGCAGGGGTGCGGGGGTGCAGGGGTGCAGGGGAGAGAACAAGCAAGTGAATAAACGTTCTCCCTCATCCCCCTCATCCCCCTCATCTCCCTATTCCCCTGATAAACTCCGATGGTAAAGATTTGATAAAGGGGATTTGCTGCTTCCGTATGTATTGTTCCCTTGGACTGCCTAATCCTAACTCTTGAGTGTTTGATTCTAGAAAGGTAATCTGAACCAACGAATCACTGCATTGTATAAGCGATCGCGCCATGAAGCAGCAGGCCAATTTTTTCCCTGAGATTGTTCCACTAACTGATGGCCAAGAGGAGTCAGGCGAAAACTATCTGTAATTCCTTGACCATCGACTTCTCGCCGCAGAACACCCACTTGGATCAGCCAATCTAAAGCGTTATAGCAAGCTAATTCTGACAAAGGACGTTTAGTGTAGCCATGCTGGACACCATTAACTGTGGCGATCGCATTTAATGGCACACTCTGATGACGCATCGCTGCAAATAATCTCAGATTGAAAGGAGAACAGACAAGCGATCGCTCAGCCCTTGCGACTGTGCTAGGAGGATAAGACAGCGTTTTCGAGTTTTCAAAGTTAGCAGTTGGCATTTTCTATTTGGGGCATTTTTTTGGAAAGATTAATTTCAAAATAAGCCACTGCACGTCTAAATTGCATGGTTATGCGGTAAGAGGGACTGGGTACTGGTTACTGGGGACTAGGAAAGAGATATAGTTATAGATTTTTCCAATTCACAATCCCCAATACCCAATCACCAGTCCCTTTTACGTATCAGCTAGCCTATTTCAGCAAAATTGTTCGGTTCTACGTATTTAGACTGTTTTTTGAGTAGGTCATTTAAACATTATGAATTATTGTAAAATTTCAGAGTCAACTAAAGTATGAAGTATGAAGGATGAAGTAAAACCCATACGTAAGTTTGAGAGGTAGGGTATAAAAAGGTTAACCCACAATCCAAGTGACTGGTGTATTAACCTGTATTTCATCCCGCCCTACCGTTCTTTGAACGCTTGACACCGAACGGGAAGCCGCCCAAGGGTCGTCAACATCCTTTATGCTTCTGCCTTCTTTGTCATCAACAATCTGAAACAGGAAAGGTTCATTATGCCTCTAGCAGTTGGTACGGATGCACCTGCATTTACCGTCAAAGATACTAACGGCAACACCGTCTCGTTATCTGATTTTGCTGGGAAGACAGTTGTTCTGTATTTTTATCCCAAAGATGACACTCCAGGCTGTACCAAACAAGCTTGTAGCTTCCGGGATGCCCAAGAAGAATATCAAGGTAAAGATATTGTAGTCTTGGGAGTCAGTGCCGATGATGAAGCTTCCCATCAGGCATTCACCCAAAAATATAATCTCAATTTCCCTTTATTGGCTGACACCGATAAAACCTTAATCAGCACCTACGATGTTGATGGTGGTGGTTATGCTAAGCGTGTCACTTATGTAATTGACCCTAACGGCAAAATTATCCATGTTGACGCTAGTGTCAACACGGCTAGCCACGCCAGCGATGTTTTAAAGCAACTTGGTTTGTAGAAAAAGTTACTGAAGTTGAGAGTTGCGGCTACTTTGGGGAAACCTAAAAGGAGTACCGCCACTCTGACTTTTTGCGATCGCGCCAAATTGTGAGTAGCAAAATACTCAAAGTGCCTGAATACGCCATTAGCTCTTCAACAATATTTTGTTGAAGAGCTAGTTCTTGATTCAATTTTTTTTCTGAGGTCAGTGTCAGCACTTACGGTGTTGCAGTTTCAGGTGTAGTCACTGGAGATGTAATCGTTGGTGAACCTGGAATTACTTGCCCTTGCTGCTGTTGACCTTGTAATAGTTGTTGTTGCTTGGCTTTAAAGACCGCTGCTGCTGAGTCTAGTTGTTGGTTCTGTTCGTCAGAATTCCAGTTCAGATTACCGAATTTCGCCCGATGAATCAGATCAAACATGTTGAAATTATCTGAGTTCGCACGGGAGAACGGGTCAGTATTTTGGTCTGTTGTACTACCACTAGGAAAAGCATCCGTTGGGTTAACTTGAGCTAAACTTGGTTTAGCTATGAGCAATGAACTAACGGAAATTCCTGCTACAGTAGCCACCAAGAGTTTGGTAACTGGGAAAAATGATTTTTTCATTGAGTTTTGACTCTTAAATTGCTCTAAGGGACTGACAAATAAAAAATAACCCATTCTCATTGTGCCTTGCTGACTGTTGATAGTTAACAGTCAACAGCCAACAACTTCAAGCAGTTGTTTTTATGTCTTGAAGTGCCCTGACAAAATCATGCTTGGCTTTTAAGCAAGAGTCCGCCGCAATTGGGGTTGAATGCTCAGCAAAGCCACAATAGCAAAGCCAAACAACACCAGTAACGCTCCACCAAATGTCACATTACCCCAAGGAGCCTGCATCACTACACTACCTAGTCCCCAATTGTTGTGGAGATAGAGATAACGAATTGGCTCAATGGCGTAGCTGAGAGGATTTAGGGTCGCTACAACCTGCAACCACTTGGGCATGAAGGATAAAGGCGCTAGAGCGGTACTCGCAAACAATAACGGTAGGTTAGTGACGAAAATTACCGCAATTAGTTCAATGTGTCCGGGTAAGGCAAAAGCTAAACCAAGGGATATGGCAGTCACACCCAAAGCCAGCAGAAAGACAATTAAGGCGATCGCACCTAAACCAGCTGCATCTGGTAGTCCAGCCCCTAAAAACGCTGCTGCTCCCACAATCACGGCTGCTTGCAACAAACTTTGGCTGATAATAAAGATTGCCGATGCAAAGACAATGGAAAACCGTGATGCTAAAGGTGCTACCAGCAAGCGATTCAAGAAGCCGAACTCTCGGTCAAACATCACAGGCAAACCAGCATTCAGTGCCCCAGCAAAGGCTGTAAATACAATTACACCAGCAGCCAAAAACTGACCGTAATTTGTCGTACTACCAAACAAGCCTTTAGGGGCATTTTGAAACAAAGCCCCAAATAGCACCAACCACATTACAGGTTGAATGATTCCTGCAACTAAAGTTGAGGGTCGGCGTTGCAACTGAATAAATAAGCGACGGGTCAAAGCCAGCGTCTCTTGTACCAATTCACCAAAAAAATTGTCAGCAGCATTAGCATTCACTTGGGGTGATGTTGCTGACTGCCAATTGATATCAGATTTAGGAGTAACACTCATAACAATAGGGATTGGGTACTAGGAATTGGGTACTAGGGATTGGGGATTGAGTATTAGGTATTCAGGATTAGTATTAAAAAATTCTTTCCTAGTCCCCAGTACCCAATACCCAGTCCCCAGTCCTTACCTCATATTCTGTTTCTTTTCCGCTTTGGGATCGCGATTGGCAACTGCTGCGAGTTCTGCATCCAATAAGGTGCGTCCTGTGGCGGCGAGGTAAACGTCATCTAGACTAGGACGAGATTGGGCAATGCCAAAGATGGGCAAGCTAGCAGCATTTAGCGCTTGCTGGATGGTAATTAAGGCATCATTTTGGGGTGTCACCACTAAGTTGAGGGAATTACCCTGAGCGCTGTTGATGATCACTTCTTGGACAAATGGCAATGCTTGTAGAAGATTTTTGGCTTTTTCGGCTTCCTCAATGGGGGAAAACTCCTGAATTCGCAATGTGATGCGATCGCCTCCTACTTGATCTTTTAACTGGGAAGGTGTTCCAGATGCAATCACAACGCCGCGATCAATAATTGCCACGCGATCGGCTAAAGCGTCGATTTCTTCTAAATAATGGCTGGTAATCAGCACCGTTGTCCCAGAGACCCGCAACTGCCGCAGGAAGTCCCATACCACAAAACGGCTTTCTATGTCAAGTCCTACCGTTGGCTCATCCAACACCAAAACATCCGGTGCATGGAGTAATCCAGCGGCCAAGTCAAGGCGCTTGCGTAAACCGCCAGAGTAAGTTCCGGTTTTTTTATTGGCGTATTCTTGTAAACCGAGTAAATCTAATACAGTGTCAATCCGCTGTTTAGCTAATGCGCCAGGAATGTGATAAAGTGCAGCTTGTAATTGTAGCAATTCCCGTCCAGTTAGCACCTTATCTATGGCGACTTCCTGAGCGACATAACCTAGGCGTTGTCTTGCCAGTTTAGGATTATCTAACACAGAAATACCAGACACTTCGATTTTGCCAGCATCCGGTGTAGTCAGCGTACACAAGGCACGTAGAGTAGTAGTTTTGCCGGCACCGTTGGGGCCAAGTAAACCAAAGATTTCTCCAGGTTCTACCTCAAAGGATACATCTTTGACGGCGACCACCGTGCCGTAGCGCTTTTGCAGATTTTCGATTAAAACGGCGGGAGCCATGACAGCTTAACCCCTAACTATACAAATCTCAACAAATCCTATTTCTATTGTAATTGAGTGGTGTGAGGTGAAGCGATCGCTTTGGTTGTCCTTGGTCATTTATCATTAGTCATTTGTCATTAGTCAACCAGAATAATTTAACGTGAGTTCGATGACCTCTCCCTCCCAGCCTCCCTCGCCTTTTAGGAGAGGGAGGAGGAACGAAAAAATAATAGTTTTACTCCCCTCTCCTTGTAGGAGAGGGGCCGGGGGAGAAGTTAAAACAGCACTTGTCGAACTCACGTTAATTTAACCTGAGTTCGGGATAAGCCCAAACCATGATTCTATCGTTGGCTGAAAGTCCTAAAATTTACGCAAAATATCTCTCAAACTCTCATAACTCTGTGATCTCTGTGCCTCTGCGGTTCGATAAAATTTTCTTAACCCGAACTGAAGTTAATTTATTTCTTGAAGTTCTCTAAGCAAACTCATAACGGTTTTTACCGAGATGCTTTGCACGGTACATAGCGGTATCTGCTTGTTTAATCAATGTTTCAACGTTTTGACCGTTAAAGGGGTAAATACTGATACCAATACTTGCGGAAATTCTAATAGTATATTCATCCAAAACAATTGGCTCGGTGATGCATCCTAAAATTTTTTCAGCAACTTTCGCAGCCACTTGTGCGTTGGGAATTGCTCTTAAAATCACAGTAAATTCATCGCCACCCAAACGAGAAACAGTATCACTACCACGTAAAGAATTACTGAGTCGCTGAGCGACGGTTACTAGCAAGCGATCGCCTATCTCATGTCCGAGGGTATCATTAATTTGCTTAAAGCCATCCAGGTCAATAAACAGCAGTCCCAGAAATATATTATTGTTTTGCGCCCAATCTAAGGATTGGTCAAGCTGTTCTGCAAAAAATTTTCGATTCGATAAACCTGTGAGAGGGTCGTGATAAGCCAGAAAACGCAAATGGTCTTCTTGACGTTTCAATTCATTGTTAGAGCGAGATAACTCGGCAGCAGTACGTTTAAGTTTTTCTTCTTGCTGTTTACGCTCAGTAATATCTCGAATTATACCAACTAAAAATACATTACCAGCAGCATCCTTGTGGAGCGATCGCTTAGTGGCAATTAAATGAATTTTCCCAGTAGCATCAGTAAATTCTTCTTCGTTTTCTTGGGATTGCTGAGTAAAGAATACAAGCTCATCTTGTTGCCTAAAGATATCAGCTTCATGTTTAGGGAAAAAGTCATAATCTGATTTTTCAACTAACACAGTATCGGGATAACCAATGAATCGACAATAGGCTTCATTTAAAACAATCCATTGATGTTGTTGATTTTTCACAAAAATTGGATCGGCAATTGTATCAATTACTTGCTGTAAAAACTCTTTGGAACGTTTCAACTCTTCTTGGATATGAGCAATATGCAAAATCATCCAAATAACGGATATGCCAAAGGTCAAAAGTGAAGGAATTATTGGTATCCACCAACCGGACAAAAAAGCTAGATATGCACTTGGTATTAACACCAAGCAAGAAAGCAAAATGCTGAGGATGCTATGTCTTGGACTTTGTATTCGCCATGTGATTAACGCTCCCATATAAGACCAGATAAAAATCCACAAGTATTCTCCTTGTTCAGACCATGTTTTTAATAAAGGTCGATTGTCGATGGCTGCTGAGATTAACTCACTAATGAAATAAGCTTGCAGTTCAATACCGGCAACAGGCTTTGCTGTACCCATCAGACTACTGGATTGGGGGATAAACACAAAATCCTGGAGACTGGGAGCAGTGGAACCAATAAGTACGATGCGATCGCGTATCCAATTTGCTGGTACTTTGTTATTTAGCACATCGCTCATGGTTACCTGTCGATAACCGCAGTGTTTTACAGAACCGCTACTCTCACAACCTGGTTTGGGAAAATTTGACAAAATTTGGTAGCCTCCATCATCAGCTCCAATATAGGCACCATCATTTGCCTGAAAGCGAGTAAATACTGCCTTGCCCAATTGTAAATACTGAGGATTTTCTGATGCTTTTTGGGGAGTGATTCCTTCTGACTTTAAATATAACAAAGCTAGCTTTAAGGCAAAACTTTGATGTTCTTGTTGATCAATATGCCAATACAATAAGCTACGACGTATTTTGCCATCAGGGTCATATACTACATTATTAAAACCTACCTGATTTCGATTTAGTCCTAATGGAGGTAAAACACCAATATTTTTGTTTTGATCATTTTTGTTTTTGTTATTTGCTAACAGTTCAATACCAATCAAATTTGGCATTGCTTTATAAGCATCAAGCAGTTCTTGATTACCAGGCTTAGTTACCAAGTTATTACTGGGAACTATTAAATCTCGGTAGATATCTAAGCCAATAGCCCGAGGTTTGTGAACGTTTAATTTTTGTAATAGCTTAGCAATATCGCCATCTGGAATCGGCCAAGAACCGACTTGGCGTAAAGATTCTTCATCAATTGCTATGATCGTAATGCGGTTATCTGGCTGTTCGTTTGGGCGTAAGCGAAAAAATTGATCTAATACTGCTAACTCTAAGGATTGCAATAATCCTACAGAGCGTATAAGTAAGATGCAGACTGCAACACTAGAGGCAGTAATCAATTCTCTATATCCTCTACCAAGCGGTTGTTTTAGCCCCAACCTTAACTTCACAAGACGCTTGCCTAGCTGCTGACTCATTCCCATTACCTAGTGGGGAGAAATATTCTTTATTTCCTATAGCTATGGATTACTTGGCAAATATAGCTCAAGCAAGAACTATACTGAATTTTTGAGAATTTTTTTAATTGTGTTAGGTTCTTTCAGACGATGAGTCATGACGACTCATGATCTGACCAAAGGGCAACTGTAATTGTCGTTTCTATTATGGCGATTTCAGTATAAATTTTATTCCTAAATAACAAAAGTATATTTACAGCAATTCACGATTGACAAATTTTATTTTTGAGTAGGTATATATAATCGTCTGCTACAAACTCTCTTGGATACCTTCAATATGGAGTACCAAATTGGGCAAACAAATATTGTTTGGGATGGACTAGAGATAAATTTCACAAGATGTTCAAGTTTATCATCAGACTCAAACAATAGTAACAATGACAATTTTATCAAAGCATAAATCTTAACTAAGTAACATTACTTAGTTAATTTGAGTAGGCAGCATTTGTTGATTATAGTCGCAGGTAAATAAAAAATTTGTAATTAAAATTGAGATCAGCTAAAGCACATCTAAATCGCATAATCAATGGTGTACTCTTACGCTTAAGCCAGTTACGCGTAGCGGCGAGCAAAGGGTAAGGTCGTTGAATGATGACTATCATCAGTCACATAATGCCCAGTTAAACAGAAGTCAATTGCAAGGGAAGCGTAGACGCGTACTGCTTCGCAGAACCCGCAGGCTAGCGGCTTCTCGTTACCAAGGAAGAGGATTCTTGCTTTCTTAGAGTAGCAATAACAAAGACTCTGGGATTGCTACTCTTCGAGTTCTCCTTTAGGAGTACGCTTGACTTTGTTGCACTTGCTGCGAATATATTGCAAGTAATGTAACGGACATGAGATCAAAAGTCCAAACAATTAGATATGCATCTTTATATGGAACAGCTTAAAAATTAGGACTTACGCAAGTGTCATATTTTTCTCGTGTGGGTTGTCAAAGGTCAAAAGGAGCCAGTCGTGTGGTGAAGCAACGCGGTCTTGGAGGTTCCCACGCCACTTGCTCCACTTGGGGAGACCCCTCTTGGCCGCAGTGGCTCCCCATGAGCGATTGCTGAAAGGGTTTCCCGACTTGAACGAACTGGTGAGGTAGTCCGAACTATTGACTGCTATTGCAGAAAATATGTGTGCCAGTTGCATAAGTCCTGAAAATATTTCAGCAAGCAAAAAAGTCAACTGGAATACAATTGCTGCATTTAACCAGTTGACTTTTTTTGGTGCAATAGTTGAGTTGTTAAAAACAGACTCGATAAAATTATTTAAAATACTTAAAGTTAGTTGAACCTGTATAGCCAGAGATTTTCGCCAGTTCGTCTAGATTTTGCACTCCGTTATAGGTTTTGCCATTGATGATCCAAGTAGGAAAACCTTTTATTTTTGCTGCTTGACACAATTCTGGTTTACCTTTTGGGCTATCAGCAGCGCACTCTATCTTAATATTGTCGTTGATAATCTGGTAAGCTTCTTTACCGAAGATTAGCTTTTGCTCATGGCAGTGAGGACACCAATAAGCAACATATTCTTTAGCGCCTATTTTCACAAGATGACGTGCTAGCTCGATTTCTGCTTGACCTGATGTAGTAGTGATTTCCCAACCAAATTCGGGGTTAGGATCTTGTTTGGGAAAAAAGGTGATTTTCTCTGGTTGTCCGGGAGTAGATGAGCCTGTTGAAGTATTCACCCCAGCATAAACACCTAAAGTGCCAATCAGGGTTACCATCCCTACAATAACGGCAGTAAAAAAGATTTGTCCAAAATCTTGCCAATCACGACCAATAATAGTCAGTACCAAAAAACTCAGGGAAAATAAAGCTGAACCAATACAGTAAGGACACAAAGCTTTAATTTGGAATGCCAGCAAGTACATCAAATAGCCACTGAAGACAGACATGGCGATCGCTCCTACCAACAATAACCACCATGTCAAGTTGTCCAGTTGTTTGCGACTATTGTTTTCTCCTGCTTTCAACACCAAAGGAGCTAAAGCAAATATTGCCATACTGGTGTATGCCAATAATCCAAATAAAGCTAATGGCTGGCCAAAAACTGTTGCCCAAGGGCTGGACAGTACATCATTACAGCCTTTGACACCAGCCTGTGCCACACAAGCTGCACTGCCTCCTGTTAACTTTTCGATGGTGAGATAACCTGTGGTCAGGATACCAAGTCCGGCGATCGCGGCAATCAATAGACGCGACCATTTATGAATCCAAGGGGTAGAACGGCGGCGAATCATAAGATTAGGGATTAGGGATTGGGGATTAGGGATTGGGGATTAGGGATTGGGGATTAGGGATTGGAAGAATTTATAACTATATATCTTTCCCAGTACCCAGTACCCAGTCCCCAGACCCCAGTACCTAAGAATGTAGCTTCACATGTGGTGCTGATTTGTTTTCACTTTTGGAGTTCCAACTCCGACGTGCAGCTTCTACAAATTGACTGACGCGAATTGGATCAATTGGTTGCTCAATCCGACCTTGGCGTTTGAGGGAACTGGAAACAATCACACCATCGGCTGCCTGCATCAGTGTAGCAATATTCTCCCAATCGGCTCCACTACCAATAAATACAGGTGTGCCGTTTGCCGCACCACAAGCTAGTTCTAAATCTTCTAGATTGGGGGGACTACCTGTAGCCCAGCCAGACAAAATTACTGCGTCTGCCAAACCTCTTTCAATTGTGTCTTTTACGGCAACTGTCAGATTTGGAGAACTCAAAGGGCGGGCGTGTTTTACCAACACGTCGGCCAGAATTTTGACATTGCAACCTAATTCCCGCCGATAGCGCAGTAATTGATGGGCTTCTCCCTCGATTAGTCCTTGGTCAGTTGCCATTACACCTGTGAGGACGTTAACGCGGATAAATTGTGCTTGCACACAACTGGCGATCGCCATTGCGCTTTTGGCATCGTTCCGCAAAACGTTCAAGCCTATGGGCAATGTCACCAAATTTTGTATCCTTTGCACTACTACAGTCATGGCACTCACAACTGCTGGATCTACCTGATTTTTGGTAAACGGTGCATCAAAAAAATTTTCTACAATAATACCGTCAACGCCGCCACTTGCTAGGGCTGTTGCTTCTTGTTCGGCGCGGTCAATTACCGCTTTCAAGCTACCTCCCCAGCGGGGTGAGGTGGGCAGTGGCAGTAGATGAACCACGCCAATAATTGGTGATCGGGTTTTAAAGATCTGATATAAGTCCACGTCTTTAATCTGCTTTGCAAAGTCCAGAGTCAAACGATTTTAGATTTTAGATGTGCAATTTTAGATTGACCCTGATCACAATGGTGTGGGTCTTTGTAGATTTTAAATTGACAATTTTAGGCTTGTTCTACCCAAGGGGCGGAGCATGAGCCGAAAAAACCAATCCAAAATCCCAACGGGACAGGCAGTCCCCTAGACGCTCGTTTTGACACTCGTACCTCACTACTGCTGAGGCTTGGAAAGCGTAGTGTTTCACGCCACTTGACGGCAGTCTACTGAAGTCGGGAAACCCCAAGACCCTTCAGGTGACCCTCCTTTTGACGCTACGAGCGTCGCTAACGCTTCGCGCTTCGCTACGCTAATATCGCAGTAGCTCCCCTGGGGAGAAGACTCGCGATTTTTGCTATGCTAAAACGCTTCACCAGTTGCCAATGGAGGCAAAAGCTCAGATCAAAACTGGATTCACCAAGACTGGGGCTGCCTCACCATGATCCAAAATTGCCAGTCAAAAGTCTACAGTTCAACAGTTTTTGACAATTGGCCCTTGACAATTGACCCTTGACCTTTGACTCTTAACTAGCTTGTGAAATGCGTTTGATGCTGTTCGGTTTCCTGCCTCTGCCGTAAGATGGAATTTGGCACAAAACCTCTCATAAGATATGTTAAGATAAAACCTGGCTACAAGAGGAGTTTGCCACTCACAAGACGCGAGGCAGCTTCCCGTGGTTTTGGCATCTTGCCCGCGCATTGTCGTTGGCCAGACCCAAACTTAAGGGTAGCATTACTGCTTTACTAGGCGTAGTCGCGAGCGCGATTTCCCTGAGGGTAGCGACTTCTCACAACAAGCCCTTTGGGCGGCTTCCCGATGGGTAAATTTACAACGCACACGCTTTTGGTAATGTAAAATACCAATAGGTGAATTGTTAAAAAAGATTACAAGTGTCAAATGTACCCATAGACACTTAACTTTACCCTGGGAAACAGACTAATAGTAGAAATATCATAACATGACCTCAAATCGTCAAGGTCATAGTCCACTACAGTTGCTAAAAGTGGAAAAATCATGCTTAGCGCTGTGATTAGAAGGGTGTTGTTCACAAAGGGCGATGAATTTGCTTTTTGTGTTTGACCAACAGAAAAAAGAAAGAAAATTTTTCAAAATATGGGTGAAAAGCCAACAATTGCAATTTCTCACTTGGGCTGCGAGAAAAATCGAATTGATACAGAACATATGTTAGGACTGCTGGTAGAAGCAGGTTACAATGTAGATACAAATGAAGAGTTAGCAGATTACGTAATAGTCAATACTTGTAGTTTTATTGAAGCAGCAAGGGAAGAATCTGTCAGAACTTTGGTAGAACTGGCAGAAACCAATAAAAAAATCGTCATCACAGGCTGTATGGCCCAGCACTTCCAAGAGCAATTGTTGGAGGAATTACCGGAAGCTGTGGCTTTAGTTGGGACAGGCGATTATCACAAAATTGTAAATGTAATTGAGCGGGTAGAACAAGGGGAGCGAGTTAAACAGGTGAGTTTAGAACCCACCTACATAGCTGATGAAACTACACCGCGTTACCGCACTACAACTGAAGGAGTTGCCTACCTGCGGGTTGCAGAAGGTTGTGATTACCGTTGTGCATTTTGTATTATTCCCTACCTGCGAGGAAACCAGCGATCGCGTACTATTGAATCGATAGTTGCTGAAGCCGAGCAATTAGCCAATGAAGGTGTACAGGAAATTATTTTAATTTCCCAAATCACCACCAATTACGGATTGGATATTTACGGCAAACCGAAATTAGCCGAATTACTCCAAGCGTTAGGCAAAGTTGATGTACCGTGGATCAGAATGCACTATGCATATCCCACGGGTCTGACACCAGATGTGATAGCGGCAATTCAAGAAACACCTAACGTTTTACCCTATCTCGATTTGCCCTTACAACATTCTCATCCCGATATTCTCCGTGCTATGAACCGTCCCTGGCAAGGGCGGGTGAATAATGAGATTATCCATCGCATCAAAACAGCACTACCAACGGCAGTATTACGGACAACATTTATAGTTGGCTTCCCCGGAGAAACTCAAGCACACTTTGAACATTTATTAGAGTTTGTCCAGCAGCATGAATTTGACCATGTGGGTGTGTTTACATTTTCACCAGAAGAGGGAACACCCGCTTACAAGCTAGCCAATCAGTTGCCAATAGCAGTGATGGATGAACGGCGACATCAACTAATGGAACTACAACAGCCAATCTCTTGGCGCAAGAATCAGCAGGAAGTAGGCAAGACTGTTGATGTCCTGATTGAGCAAGAAAATCCTGAAAGTGGGAAATTGATTGGTCGTTCAGCGAGATTTTCCCCAGAAGTCGATGGTCAAGTCTATGTCGAAGGTGTGGCGAAGCTAGGAACCATCGTACCAGTAGCGATCCATAGTGCTGATACATACGACCTTTATGGTCAAGTTGTCAATAACTAAACTTGTCATTTGTCCCAAATCAAATGACCAATGACTAAATCAAAAAGCAAAATTAAACCTAGGAGATTTGATGAATCTTTCGTTTCAAGAATTAGGCATTTCACAAGAACGTGTTGAGCTATTAGAAAAAATTGGCTTTACCACACCTACAAATATTCAAGCTCAAGCTATTCCCCAACTGTTAGCAGGGCGGGATGTAGTGGGTCAATCCCAGACAGGAACAGGTAAAACAGCAGCATTTACGCTGCCAATTTTAGAACGGCTGGATGTTCACACCAAAGCAGTGCAAGCCCTGGTTTTAACACCAACCCGTGAGTTAGCAATTCAAGTTCACGATGCTGTTGCCCAATTTATGGGTAATGACGGATTGCGTGTGTTAGCAATCTATGGTGGTCAATCCATTGACCGCCAAATTTTACAACTCAAACGTGGCGTTCACATGGTGGTGGGTACCCCAGGACGAGTGATTGACTTACTTGATCGCGGTTGTTTGAAACTCGACCAAGTGAAGTGGTTTGTGTTGGATGAAGCTGATGAAATGTTGAGCATGGGCTTTATCGACGACGTGGTGAAAATCCTCTCCCAAGCCCCCCAAGATCGGCAGACAGCTTTATTTTCAGCCACAATGCCGCCATCGATTCGCATGTTGGTAAACAAATTCTTGCGATCGCCCGCGACAGTCACAGTTGAGCAACCAAAAGCTGCACCCAATAAAATCAATCAGGTAGCTTATCTCATCCCCCGCCACTGGACAAAAGCCAAAGCTTTACAGCCAATTCTGGAAATGGAAGATCCAGAAACAGCTTTAATCTTCGTGCGTACCAGACGGACAGCCGCAGAACTCACCAGTCAACTGCAAGCTGCGGGACACAGTGTTGATGAATACCACGGTGACTTGTCCCAACAAGCACGGGAACGGTTATTAAGCCGATTCCGCAATCGTCAAGTACGCTGGGTAGTAGCCACTGATATTGCCGCACGGGGGTTAGATGTTGACCAACTATCTCATGTAATCAACTACGACTTACCTGATAGTGTAGAAACATACCTCCATCGTATTGGGCGTACTGGTAGAGCCGGCAAAGAAGGAACCGCAATTTCTTTAGTACAGCCCTTTGAACGGCGCAAACAGCAAGTATTTGAACGCCATAACCGCCAAAATTGGCAATTGCTGTCGATTCCCACACGCGCACAAATTGAAGCGCGACACATCAATAAATTGCAAGAACAAGTAGGGGAAGCCTTGACAGGTGAACGTCTAGCTTCATTCTTGCCCATAGTCAGCGAACTCATTGAAAAATACGATGCTCAAGCGATCGCGGCTGCGGCATTGCAAATCGCTTACGATCAAACTCGTCCCGCTTGGTTGCAATCAGATGTAGACATTCCCCAAGAAGAACCCGCCGTACCCAAACCCAAAATCAACAAGCGCCGCGATTCTTCTGGTGAAAGAAGCCGTTCTAGTTGGGTAAAAACAGATAGCAGCATTGGAGACGATGAAACACGTGGTACTCCCAAGCCGAAACTACGGACAAGCCGTCGTGAGTCTGTTTCACCTGTGAATCACAAGTTGGGTTCACATACAGCTAAAGAGTCAGCTTCGTAAGTCATTAGTCATTAGTCATTAGTCATTAGTCATTAGTTAAAAACCAAGCACAAAAGGCTAATGACTTTAATGACTTGTTTTATCAGCTTGTAGCAACATAGATACAGATGTATTTTCAGTAGTCTTATACCAATTCTCTGAAATCCGGCAACACATTCAAAACCAGAAACCCACACCATATCTGACAAAACTTAATTACGAATTACGAATTACGAATTACGAATTACGAATTAGTCTTATGTTCACTATTACAGACTTAGAGCAGTTACAAGCAGAGCATCCAGAATGGCAGATGGAACTGGTGGATGGGAATATAGTTGTTATGGGGCCATCAGATTATCAATCAGAAGAAATCGGTGCTGAGTTAATCAGATTACTTGGCAATTGGGTACGCCCGCGAAAATTAGGACGCGTTACTGGTTCTAGTGCTGGTTTTATTCTGCCTGTATTAGAGACTGAAAACGGCAAAGAAGTTGATAGCGAACAACGAAATCTTCGCGCTCCTGATGTGTCTTTTGTGCGTGCTGATAGACTGAAAAAGAGCCAGCGTGATTTTGTGGAGCTTGTACCTGACTTAATGGTGGAGATAAAATCTAAGTCAGACCGCATTAAACCACTAGTAGAAAAAATACAGCTCTTTCTAGAACTTGGAACTACGGTTGGTATTTTGATTGACCCTGACAAATTGACGTTAACAGTCTACCGACTGAACGCTGAACCAATTGTTTTACAAAATAACGATAAATTGACATTACCAGAATTATTGCCAGGTTGGGAACTCACAGTGTCAGAACTGTGGCCCCCTGTGTTTGAATAATTACAGCACATTTTATCTGAATGAGATACACAAGGGCAGGCAGGATGCCCGCCCCACAAGATTTATCATAATTAACTGTACTTTAATTACTTCCAAAGGGCTGTAAATAATACTACAGCCAAGGGCGAGTAATTTTTTCTAGTTCCTTAACTTCATCATCGCTCAATCTCCAGCCTAATGCGCCTGCATTTTGTCGTACTTGTTGCGCTGTCTTGACTCCAGCGATGGGAATCACGTTTCCTTGAGCGATTAACCAGTTGAGTGCTACTTGGGCAGGAGTGCGATCGTATTTTTGCCCTAAGCTAGTTAGTAGAGAAATTACTGGTGCTATTTTTTGCAGTCCTTCCTTGTTAAAACGTGGGTCTACCTTTCTAGCACCAGTCGGTGTTTCAGCACTCTCAGGGGTGTATTTGCCTGTAAGCAATCCTTGAGCTAAAGGACTATACGCTAAAATTGTTACGCCTAATTCACGGGCAGTTTGGATAATACCCTCACTTTCAACTTGGCGATTCAGCAAAGAGTAGCGTACTTGATTAACTGCTAAAGGTACTCCACGGGCTGCTAATATTTGGTGTGCTTCTCGCATTTGGGCTGCTGAGTAATTACTTACACCTACAGCGCCAATTCTACCCCGCTTCACTTCATCGGCGAGAGCATTCATCAGCGTTTCTTGACTTAATAAGAAAGTGAACGGCCAATGCACTTGATACAGTTCTATTCGCTCTAATTGTAGGCGTTTGAGACTGTCTGTTAAGGCATCAGATACAGATTGTCCTGTAAATCGCCAGGGCACAGGGCCAAATTTAGTGGCAATTTGCACGGGTTTTTGTGCTTGTTTGATGAATCGCCCTAATAATTGTTCTGACAGACCAAAACCGTAAATTTCCGCAGTATCAAAGAAGGTGACACCAGCCTCTAAAGCTGCGGTAAAAGCTTCCTCCACTTGTTCTTCGCCGTAGCGATCGCCATAACTCCAAAATAGTTTATCACCCCATGCCCAAGTGCCTATGCAAAGGGGTGTGACAGCTGGGCCATTTTGCCCCAATGTGATGGTTTCCACGTTTGTAAGTTTTAATTTATTTACATTTCTTTACTTTTCTAGTGTATCGTTACAAACAAGATAGTGAAGTAGATTTTATATACAGAATAACGAACCACGGAGGACGCAGAGGACACAGAGAAATGAGGGTTTGAGAGATTTTTTGCGTAAGTTTTAAGGAAAATAAACCCTGTGGTTATGAATGAATATTCTATCGTTACCACAGATGATTCATTCATAAGGAACCTTTAAGCTGTGGTTATGGATTAATATTCTGTCGTTATACCAATTTCAAAAATATTTGCAACACATGAATCAGCTGTAGGTGCGTACAGTTGTTACTGGTGCCAACTTAAGCTCAAACGCTGACTCCACATGCGTTTTACCCCACCCCCAACCCCTCCCCGCGTGCGGGGAGGGGCGGTTTTGGCTTTAGACAAAACCGGGGTGGGGTGACGCGGATCTTGATAGTAAGTGAGATAACTGAATATCACACCTTTACAAGGGTTTTGTGTTAAGTTGACACCCATGTATCTGTATCAGGTATTTTGTGAAATGCTATGACATCTTGCACTCACTTTATTGCAATTGCAGTGCAATAGGCAATGCTGAAACTTCGCTTAAATCTAATTATTACGTTATCGGTATTGCCCACACTAGAATTACTAAGAATTGTGCCAGATATGAAATATAAAGCAGCAAGAGTATAAGGATTTGACTGCAAACAACATAATTTATTTTCCCTTTGGTCAGTCTCTATCTGTTAATATTTGCGTGGTGAACTATTAGTTAAGACACCGAAAATTAATGTCTTTGTGCCTTCGTGTCTTTGTGAGGCAGTACGGTCTTGGGGTTTCCCCAAGTGGAGTAACTGCCGAACCCGAAGGGTGGTTCAATATATCTACCACAAAGACACAAAGACACAAAGGGTACTATTGAGCTTGTGGTGCAATTTCCAAAATTTCTAAAAGCGATCGCACCATCACTTTACTCACAAGTTGATTACCTTGCAAGTTGAGATGAATATGATCTTGGTACAAGGCTTTAATGTTGGGGGTTGAGTTAAATATCGGTAAAAAGTCTATATAATTAATTTGCTGAATCTTAGTAAATTCATTTAGGCGCTGACGTGCTTGAATTTCATAATCGCGGGGGCCTGGTTCGCCAATTTCTCGTAGTAAGGGAGTCATAACGAGTAATAATTTACTCTTGGCTTGATGAGTGAGTGCCTGAATTTTAGCTATTGCTTCTAGATTAAACCCCACGCGATCGCCTGCTTCTTGTTGCACTACTTTCATTTCTGGAATCGGCTTTGAAACGCTAAGATACCGCTGCCACACTTCCACACTTGCTAGAGGTGGTTTACTATCTGGATAGTTGCGATCGCGTCCCACAGGTAAAGAAGTGGGTGCTGTAGCAAATAAATCGTCGGTATTAATTAATAACACTACTGCCTGAGCATTAAAATTGCCAAACCGTTGTAAATAAGCTAATTCGTTTCTTGGCCCCCAAGAGTTAGCCGAAGCATTTAATACTTCAAATTGCTGATCATTACCAATTGCTACTGAGGAAGCCATCATCAGGCTAGAAATGGTATTCGCTTGATCTGTCCACCAGCCACCATTAGCGATAGAATCCCCCAGCAGTAACACGCGCAATGTCGAGGGTGCAGGCGTTTTTGTAATCGGCCCACTCCGCATGGAATACTCGTTAATTTCAATGCGATTCCCAAAGCGACGAGTGCGTTGGTTAGGGGCTAATAAATAACCAATCTCCTTGTCACCAATATAAATCAGGGGATTACCAAAGCCAAACAGCGATCGCAGTCCTATTTCTATCACCACCAATAATCCCACAACCGCTGCCAAAATTACGATCAGTGCTACTTTCACTTACCAACAGCCTCCATCACTCATACCGTTTCACCACACTCCACACTCAGCACTCAGCACTTTGTGATAACACACTTGTATCAAGATAGCCTCTCTATCTGGAGTCATAAGTAAATTTGTGGATGAATTTGTTGTAAAGCTTAAACAAAATATTATTAGTTAGTTTGATTTATATGCGAATGAAAGGACTACAATCAAAACGGATAAATTAGCCCTGTAATAAAGGAGGATTACGAAGCTATGTCCGACTTAAATCGAGGCATTATGAAATTTAAGGGTGCAGATTCCCCAAAAGCAGTCACTATCTCTACTGTGTTACTGCTGGGTTCAATTGCCGCCCTGATTATTTGGGCGCTGCAAGCTGCCTATGCGCTAAACTAAAACCGTTAGTAGCTTTATCAGGACACTGGCAAAACAATCTCTGTTTGAGCCAAGTGTCCTGCAAGTAACTCATAAAATAAAAGCACCCTCACAACCATCAAAAAATTTCAGAAAACTTTTATAAGAAAAGGGGACTGGGGATTGGTGATTCGGGACTGGGTATTGGGTTGAAAGCAGAAAAATCAGGGTTAGAAGAAAAGGGGACTGGGGACTGGTGATTCGGGACTGGGTATTGGGTTGAAAGCAGAAAAATCAGGAAAGTCGGCTCAAACCCCTCCCAAATATTGTAACAATTTCCCAGTACCCAGTACCCAGTACCCAGTACCCAAACTCCTTACCGCGACTTGTTAAAGATTTGAAATTTGAGGTGGAAAATGAGTCTAAAGTCACACCACTTGCTACAACTTTGGAAACCAAAGCAACGCAGCGCCACCAAAATCTACAATGATTGAACTTTGGGGTGCCTTAGTTATTTTAATTGTCTGCCCCCTCTTGGGTGCGTTACCAGTAATTGCCTGGATTACCTACGCTATCAAGCGCAAGCAGCTGGCAAAAGTTGGCACTAAAAATATCAGTGTGTCAGCTGCTTTTTACCACGGTGGTACACTGGTAGGAATATTGGCAGTTGTCTCGGAAGCTTTAAAAGGAATTGCGGCTGTCTTACTAGCGCGTGTTTTTTTTAAAGATGGATCGTCTTGGGAAATAGTTGCCCTGATTGCCCTAGTATTAGGTAGATATTGGATGGGTAGGGGTGCAGGTACGACAAACGCCGCTTGGGGTTTTCTGGTACACGATCCACTAGTAGCTGTTTTCACCACTTTTTTTGCACTGATCAGCTTTATAGTTCTACAATCCCGACAACTGGTAAAATATGCAGTCTTATTTATATTTCCTTTGTGTGTGATTATCCTGCACGCTGATGATTTTCCGAGAATCACTGCTGCTATTGTCTTAGCTGCATTGCTAGGGTGGATTTATACGCGTATTCCTGATGATTTGAATTTATCAGGTCAAGAGGTCGAACCAGAGTCCCAAGCAGCCTTTGAATATTTGCGTGGTAGTAGTGAAATTTTGACTCTTGATGAAGAGTTGGATGTAGCCTTAGTAGGGCAAAAGGCAGCTAAACTATCTCAAATTAAGCGATGGGGTTATTCAGTACCAAAAGGGTGGATACTTACCCCAGCAGATGACCCCCAAGAGTTGATTGATATTCTCCAACCTTCAGATTTATCTCCTTTAGTAGTGCGTTCCTCCGCCATTGGGGAAGACTCAGAACAAGCTTCCGCGGCTGGGCAATATGAGACAGTGGTTAATGTTACTAGTAAACAGCAATTGCAAGCAGCGATCGCAATTGTTCGCGCTTCTTACAATCATCCATCAGCTGTACAATATCGCCGCGATCGCAATTTACCAGATGCAGCAATGGCGGTGCTGGTGCAACAACAAGTCCAGAGTGTTTATTCGGGAGTTGCTTTCAGTCGCGATCCCATCACTCAACAAGGCGATGCGATCGTTATTGAAGCCCTTCCAGGTAGTCCGACGCAAGTTGTTTCGGGAAAATTTACACCAGAACAATATCGCGCTTTTGTTGTGGAATCAGAAAATATTTCCTCTGTGCATTTAGAGGGGACAGGACAAGTACCACAAGCTTTAATTAAACAAGTTGCCTATTTAACCAGACGCATCGAAAAACGTTATCACGGCATTCCCCAAGATATTGAATGGAGTTATGACGGTCAGACTCTTTGGGTATTGCAAACTAGACCAATTACCACCTTGCTACCCATCTGGACGCGCAAAATCGCCGCCGAAGTCATTCCTGGTGTGGTTCACCCCTTAACTTGGTCAATTAATCGCCCTTTGACTTGTGGAGTTTGGGGTGATCTTTTTAGTGTAGTCTTAGGCGATCGCGCTTTTGGATTAGATTTCACCCAAACAGCAACTCTGCATTACTCCAGAGCATATTTTAGTGCATCTCTCCTAGGAGATATATTCCTGCGGATGGGATTACCGCCGGAAAGTCTGGAGTTTTTAACCAGAGGCGCGAAAATGAGCAAACCGCCTTTGCAGTCAACTTTGCAGAATTTGCCAGGATTGTTGAAACTGCTGAAGCAGGAAATCAATTTAGAAAAAGACTTTAAGCAGGATTATAGCAAGCTGTTTATTCCTGGTTTGTCACAATTAGCTCATGAATCCATAGAAGAACTAGAACCAGCCCAATTATTAGAAAGAATAGACCTTACCCTAGAATTGCTGCGTCGTGGGACTTATTACAGCATTTTAGCACCCTTGAGTGCAGCATTAAGACAGGCAATTTTTCGGGTAAAAGATACAGAGATTGATAACAGCGTCACCCCAGAGGTAGCAGCATTGCGATCGCTAAGTGCTTTAGCCGCAGATGCCAAACAAATACTACCATTATGTGAACCAGATCAAATCTTTGAACAGTTGGGGCAAACTCAACAGGGACAAAAGATTTTATTTGATTTTCAAGAACTGCTGGAAGATTACGGCTATTTAAGTGATGTGGGTACTAACATTGCCGTTCCCACCTGGAAGGAAGAACCGCAACTAGTTAGGCAGTTGTTTATACAGTTGATACAGGGAAATCAGCCACAAACAGGAGGAATAGACGCGATAAATCGCGTTTTATCAAAAAAACGCAAGCGTGGCATTGTGCAACGACGTGTGGATATTAAAGGGCGAGTTACCGAAGTTTATTCTCGGTTATTAGCTGAATTACGCTGGAGATTTGTCGCCTTAGAAAAAATTTGGATCAAGTCTCGCTTGCTTAGGGAACCAGGAGATATCTTTTTTCTGGAGTTAGAAGAAGTGCGGCGGATAGTTGCAGATCCAGAGTGCGAGTTAAGCCAAGAATTGAATGAGATAGTGCAATCCAGGCGATCGCAATTTGTCCAAGATAGTCAATTTACCCAAATCCCCATTTTAGTTTACGGCAATACACCGCCTCATCCTCTAGCCCCCTCCGTAATCTACTCTGACCAAATATTACAGGGTATTCCTGCTAGTCACGGACAAGCCGAAGGGCGGGTAAAGGTGGTACGGAATTTACAAGAATTGCCAGAAATCGACCATGAGACAATATTGGTAGTACCTTATACAGATTCAGGTTGGGCACCGTTGTTAGTGAGAGCAGCAGGATTGATTGCCGAAGCTGGTGGACGGCTTTCTCATGGTGCGATCGTTGCTCGTGAGTACGGGATTCCCGCAATAATGGATGTTAAAGGTGCTACTTGGATTTTACAAGATGGTCAGCGGGTACGCATTGATGGTTCTAGGGGTATTGTGGAACTATCTAACGATTTAAGACCAGAATCATAGTAATTCGTAATTCGTAATTCGTAATTCGTAGAGGTGCAATACCTTACACCCTACTCAAAGACTACACCCTTATCCCATTCTGCTATGATTGCCACTTCTCTTAATGATTTACCAGAAGAGTCTGTTTCTCACAATCCTGAAATCACCAAAAAGGTGATGTTGCGCTTCGGTGATTTACCTCATCTCACCAACTTTTCTCAAGCACGTTTTTCTCCTGGACAAACCGCATCAGCACACGCGCATCAAGATATGTGTGAAGTTTTCTTTGTGCAGGCTGGTGCGGGAGTAATTCGTGTTGACAGCAAAGAATATCCCCTGCTTCCAGGAAACTGCATAGCCATAGAACCAGGAGAAGTTCACGAAATTATCAACAGTGGTTCAGCTGAACTTGTTCTCACCTACTTTGGTTTACAGGTAGATCAGTAAGTGTAATTATTTGTTCCCTGTTCTACAGCCTGATTTTCACCGAAGCAGGGCAAAGTCCACTGGTGCTATTGGGAGGAAACCCTATATTTTCCGGTATGTATCATGTTATATCTATGATACCAATTTAATATTGATTTAATAATTATCATTTCAAATGATCAAACTGTGACATTAAAAGCTGTAAGCTAATTAAAACCTGTCTGAATAAAGCTTATAAATAAGACTTCAATTTAACGTAAGTATTATTTATAAGTAAAATTTTGTTTGCTCGTCTTTTACCAAAGCTTTCTAAATAGAAAGCACGATAACCCGTGTCTGCAATAGCTTGTGTATTTAGTAGTCAAGGAAAACATTTTTTCTTTGCCTCAGTTTTAATGCGGATACAAAATAAAATGCACTGCTAGAAAATAGTACTTTTTTTCAAACAAAAGTTTGCTGTTATTGTCTTGAAATCCCCAATATGTCACTGACTAACACGATCAATTTGAGAAATTTGCAAGGCGATTTATTTGGTGGTGTAACTGCCGCGATCGTTTCCTTAGCCTTAGCCCTAGCATTTGGTCGTTCAGGTAATAAGGTATCTAAAATCTGAACAATTAACCAATGAAAAAAAAAGGAGATTCTTCTGACTGTAAGTCTTGGAACTTAGGAATAGCACGACGAATAACCCGTAATGTGCCTGTAAAACTCAATGGTCAAAAATTTATGACTTTTGCCCTGAGATTTATCGCCAATGATATTGACAAAATACATTTGATTACGAATGAAACGGCCCTGCTGTGTTGTAGGGGTGAAATGCTTCACTCTTACTCTCTTTAACTCTTTAGAGTTGACTTAGTTCATTTATTTCACTACTCCTCGTCAGAGGAATCACAAGGAGGTATTCGTGGATTTTGTGTCGCTGTTCGTGAAGGACTTCATTGCCCAATTGCAGTCCCCAACACTCGCCTTTTTGATTGGTGGCATGATCATTGCCGCCCTTGGTAGCGAATTGGTAATTCCAGAGTCGATTTGTACGATCATCGTCTTCATGCTGCTCACCAAAATCGGTCTGACTGGTGGAATTGCGATCCGTAATTCTAATCTGACGGAGATGGTGTTACCCATGATCTTTGCTGTAATAACAGGGATTACGATTGTATTCATCGCGCGCTATACGTTAGCCAAGCTGCCGAAGGTCAAAGTCGTGGATGCGATCGCAACTGGGGGGTTGTTTGGAGCCGTGAGTGGTTCTACAATGGCTGCCGGTCTGACGGTACTGGAAGAACAAAAAATTTCATACGAGGCATGGGCTGGCGCACTCTATCCCTTCATGGATATCCCAGCGCTCGTAACTGCGATTGTTGTGGCTAACATTTATCTCAACAAGAAGAAGCGTAAAGAAGCAGCCTACTCTATTGGGCAGCATTCTTTCAGCGAGCAGCCCGTTGCGGCTGGCGATTATCCCGATAAAAAAGATTATCCCAGCAGTCGGCAGGAGTATCTCAGCCAGCAGAAGGGGGATGCGGATAATCGCGTCAAGATATGGCCGATCATCGAGGAAAGCCTCCGCGGCCCTGCCCTATCGGCAATGTTGTTAGGCCTTGCTCTTGGACTGTTCACCCAGCCGGAAAGTGTCTATAAAAGCTTCTTCGATCCCGCCTTTCGCGGCTTGCTTTCAATCTTGATGCTGGTCATGGGTATGGAAGCTTGGTCAAGGGTTGGCGAACTGCGTAAGGTAGCCCAGTGGTATGTTGTGTATAGTGTGGTGGCACCGTTTGTGCATGGGCTAATCGCCTTCGGTCTCGGCATGATTGCCCACCAAGTCGCGGGATTCAGCATGGGCGGTGTGGTAATGCTGGCCGTCATCGCCTCCTCCAGTTCCGACATCTCAGGGCCGCCCACGTTGCGAGCCGGTATCCCGTCAGCCAATCCCTCCGCCTATATAGGCGCGTCCACAGCTATTGGTACGCCAGTTGCGATCGGCTTGTGTATACCGTTCTTTGTCGGGCTTGCCCAGGCGATCGGCGGCTAATCCCAGACGGTCGCGGTCTGTCAGCGCTCCCTTGACCCGGCAGACCAAGTAGATCAATATACATGTATGTAAGGAGGTAAGCAACATGGCCAAGCGTGCCAACAAGCTCGTCATAGTCACGGAAAAGGTGCTGATGAAAAAGGTCGCCAAGATCATTGATGAAGCCGGGGCGACTGGTTATACGGTGGTAGATACTGGCGGTAAAGGCAGTCGCAACGTGCGCTCTACGGGTAAACCCAACACTTCCGACACCGATTCAAATGTAAAGTTCGAGGTACTCACCGAAACTCGGGATATGGCAGAGAAGATTGCGGATCAGGTCGCAATCAATTTTTTCACCGATTATGCGGGCATTATCTATATCTGTGAAGCAGAGGTACTGTACGGGAGAACTTTCTGTGGGCCAGACGGCTGTTGAGTCGAAATGACGCGCCATAAAAGGAACAAGCGAGCTATTAGTGCGAGTTTCTGTGGGTCAGACGGCTGTTGCATCAAGACGACGCAGACCCCAAAGGCCGAGGTCATGACCTCGGCTTTTAAGTGAGTGTGTTTCGTGTCCGCAGGACGTTGACCCTGGCGCAGAAGTCATTCCCCCCACAGTTTTATAACTTCCTCAAACCCTTAACCTTTATTGCTTTAAACTCATGATTTTGTCTAACATTCTGCCTCCTTTCAGTGGGGGGATGGCCGCTCTCATGGCTCCGATACCATTTTTGGCGACCGTTGTTGCTGAGGATTCACCCATTATTCTGTCTGGCGTATTGCTGACGCTGGTGGTGATTTATCTGGCCAGCAAATTCGGCGCAGAGGTCGCTAGGCGATTGGATTTTCCGCCCGTCCTGGGGGAACTGGTTGCCGGTGTGATTGTCGGCGTTTCGGCGTTGCACCTGGTGATCTTTCCTGAAGGGGGGCTGTCTGCCTCTGACTCGGTGATTATGACAGCGCTGCAAGGATTGAATCAATTGGCACCAGATGCGCTGACCCGAATCTTTGAGTCGCAAAGTGAAGTGATTTCGGTTCTAGCTGAAATCGGTGTGATCATTTTGCTGTTTGAAATTGGACTGGAATCCGATCTGCGGCAACTGAAGGAAGTGGGAATTCAAGCCACGGTTGTCGCCTGTGTGGGAGTCGCAGCACCTTTTGCGGCCGGTACGGCAGGGTTAATGATGCTCTTTCATGTCGCAGCAATTCCAGCAATTTTTGCAGGGGCCGCGTTAACAGCAACGAGTATCGGCATTACCTCTAAAGTATTGTCAGAGTTAGGTCAACTCAAATCCAAAGAAGGGCAAATCATTGTTGGCGCGGCGGTAATTGATGATGTCCTCGGCATTATTGTCCTGGCTGTAGTCGCCAGTTTAGCCAAAACCGGTGAGATTGATGTTGCCAATGTCATTTACTTAATTGTCAGCGCTACGGCATTCTTGATTGGATCAATTTTATTGGGGGGTGTCTTTAACAAAAGTTTTGTGGTGATCGTGGATCAGCTCAAAACCCGTGGAAATATTGTTATTCCGGCATTCATCTTCGCTTTCTTCATGGCATTTTTAGGTAACGCCATTCATCTCGAAGCCATTTTGGGTGCCTTTGCAGCGGGCTTGGTACTCGATGAAACCGATCCTCGAAACGAGTTAGATGAATTGATCAAACCGATCGCCGATTTACTGGTACCCATCTTCTTTGTGACGGTGGGAGCGCGTGCCGACCTCGGTGTTTTGAACCCGACGGTACCGGAGAATCGAGCGGGTCTGTTGATTGCAACGTTTTTGATCGCAGTGGCGATTATCGGCAAGCTGATCACAGGTTGGGCAGTGTTTGGACAACCCGGCATCAATCGAGTGGCGATCGGGGTTGGGATGATCCCTAGAGGTGAGGTTGGTCTAGTGTTTGCTGGCATTGGCTCAGCTAGCGGCATTTTGGATAAGCCGCTGGAGGTGTCGATTATTATCATGGTAATTTTGACAACTTTCCTGGCTCCACCTTTTTTACGGGTTGCCTTTGGTTCATCCACGAATCCCATCCCAGAATCTACCACGGCTGTAGAAACAGCAAGTGAGTAACGGTTTTACGAGATTACGGCTGTTTACTCAATGGATGATTGTGGCGCGAGGTTGTGTGAACGATCAAGAAATTGCAGAATTTCTAGCACCAAGTTACACCAATCAACGGTAGCTGGGTAAATGCCGATGACCTGGTTATTTAACGGGGTCATCAGCGTTACCTTTGTCATAAGCAACGCTGAAATGATACAAACCTCGATAAATCATTTCCAAAGAAATGCGGTCAAATGGTAGAGATAATTCATCAGCAACTGCATCGCCCAGGTAATAAGGTATCTAAAATCTGAACAATTAACCAATCGAAAAAAAGGAAATTCTTCTGGCTGTTGGGCCTTAACTGAACCGTATTGATTTAAAAGCCCCTAATCTTCAGGTGGTTGCCAATCAGGATTAGTTAGACTTGTTAAAATATGATCTTGCCATTGTCCATTAATTAATAAATAGTCTCTGGCATATCCTTCCACAACAAAGCCCAGCCTTTTGAGAACATTACCACTGCGTTGATTGTGGGGCATATAATTTGCCATGACGCGGTGAAAATTTAATTCTTGAAATAGATACTGAATAGCAGCTTTCAACGCTTCTGTCATATAGCCTTTACCTTGTTCAGCCTCTGCAAGGCTATATCCTACATAGCAAAAGTGAGCAGAACCGCGAACAAAATTATTAAAATTGATGACTCCGATAATTTCTTGAGGGTTTCTTCTGAGAAAAATAAATAGTTTTAAAGACTGGTCATGTATGAATTCCAAAAAACTATTTTCGAGATTATATTGCCAGTACTCTTCTGTGAAGAATTTATCAACCCAATTGGGATAAAATGGAGTCAGGTAAGTTTTATTTTCATTAAAATATTTGAGGATTTGGGGTATATCTTCTTGAATCCCAATTCTTAATAAAAGACGTTTGCTGGTAATTAAGGGCAGTTCTGATTTCATAAAATACTTAATGACACTAATGTTATTTATTCACACTTTTTCAAGCTTTTAACTTCTCTCATACCTGCTGCATGTGGCTGAAACTTTTTGTCAAAAACAGTAAGATTGTCATAGCAGGAGTTATCAAGAGCAGCATTGACTAGATTTGCACCAAATAAATCTGAACCACGCAAATCTACATGGCTAAGATTAGTACCTTGCAAGTTGGCAAACCTTAAATTCATACCTTGCAAGTTAGCATGTGTAAGATTTGCTCCTAAAAGTATAGATGGTTGTTTATTAGATTTTATCCTGAGTAGATTTGCATCTTGCAAAAACATCACTACATAACGTTTACGCCCAGGATCTAATTCTTGTAAAACTGCCTGAGTTATTGCTCGAAAAATAGCTGAGTTATCTTTAATTTTTTGAGGATTATCTTCTAAAATTACCTCTGTCATTGTCTTGAGGTAATCAGAAAGGATAGCTTGCCGAGAATAATCAGCAGTTAATTCTATATTTCCTGAAAATCTTGGTAATTGATAGATTGGCTGTTTGAAACCATTGGAAATATTTCCTAACAGCAACATCAAAAAGATGATTACAGCAATCAAAGCCCCGACAATAGGAGCGATCGCGCCCTGACGAATTTCATGTGAGATAATAATTGTCTTGAAGATTTCTATAGCTCTCACAAAGTAGCTACTCACAGTTGTCGATTTTGTAGCAGGAGCAGGCAATTTCACAATTTCGTGACGCTGTGTATCCATGGTTTTAGCAAAATAAGAGCGAAAATGTAACGCAGTTTACAGAAATGTGATGAGTTTTGCCTACATTTAATAAATTCTACAGCAATTATTCTTGCTAGATCAGCATCTTCCCATGAGAAAGTTCAGCTTGATGAATATGCTAAGTGTGGCAGAGATTTTAGGTGAGTATTTTTACAGTCAATCTGCCATCCAAGCAAAATCTTGATAAGCTGTTCTCTAATATCTACAGCGCTAGGATTAGAGTCAATCAGTAGTAAAACGCAACAGGCGGTACAACTTCTTAAAAATTGCTCTATGCCAACGCTGTACTTCACCAAAGAAAACAAGCAGACAGCTGTTGATAAATTCAGTCTACAAGAAGGATAGTAATGTCGAGAATACGCTACGATTGGCAGCAAGCAGAGATCCGCGCAATATACGATCAGCCATTGCTAGAGCTTATTTATCAAGCTGCTAGCATTCATCGTCAATATCATGACTCAACAAAAATACAAGTCTGTAAACTCATTTCTATTAAAACAGGAGCCTGTCCCGAAGATTGTAGCTACTGTGCCCAATCTTCGCGTTATAAAACAGAGGTGAAACCGCAAGCACTTCTAGAAAAGGAAACAGTAGTCAGCATTGCCCAAACTGCTAAACAGCAAGGTGTGAGTCGCGTCTGTATGGGTGCTGCTTGGCGTGAAGTGCGGGATAATTCTCAATTCGAGACAGTCCTAGAAATGGTCAAAGAAGTGACCGACATGGGTTTGGAAGTATGCTGTACTCTAGGAATGCTAACAAAAGACCAGGCAAAGCGGTTAGAAGCAGCTGGACTGTACGCCTATAACCATAATTTGGATACTTCACAAGAATATTACAGCACAATTATTACCACCAGGACTTATAGCGATCGCCTGCACACAATTGACAATGTTCGTCAGACAAATGTAACTGTATGTTCCGGCGGTATCTTAGGTTTGGGTGAAACTGTTGACGATCGCATAGGGATGTTACACACTCTATCAAACCTACAACCGCATCCTGAATCTGTACCAATTAATATTCTTTCCCAAGTACCAGGTACACCATTGGAAAATCAGCCTGATGTTCCCATTTGGGATGTGGTGCGAATGATTGCCACAGCACGTATTTTAATGCCAGCTTCCGACGTGCGTCTCAGTGCTGGTAGGGCTAGACTTTCCCAAGTTGAGCAAGCTTTGTGCTTTATGGCAGGGGCAAATTCCATCTTTTCTAGTGACGACAACAAGATGTTAACTGTCACTACTCCTTGCCCAGATTACAATGCTGACCGAGAAATGCTTAATTTACTCGGCTTAGAAATGCGTCCCCCTTCCCAAAGGCCCGAAAACGTGGGGTGATGGGGGGATGGGGTGATGGGGTGATGGGGGGATGGGGTGATGGGGTGATGGGGAGAAAGAAATAATTAATGCCCAATGCCCATTGCCCAATGCCCCATGACGGCAGTTGCTCCACTTGGGGAAACCCCAAGACCGCACTGCCTCCCCAATGCCCAATTCCTAATGCCCCATCCCCTATTTTTTAAAGAATCTTGGCAGCACGCAGACCAAACAACAGACTTACGGCTATGCCTGTAAACAACGCCAAGAAGCCAATATAAGCTATCACTGCAAACATTTATGTTTCTCCACAATACTTCACTAAATCTATTGAATCATTACTTTCTAGTGATTAGACATTAGTCAACGGTCAATAGTCAAAAAGTCTTTGTTTTCCACGCCAGTGCTTACACTCTGGAAAGCCAGTTTTTCAACCTACATTCCCCAGGGGTGCAGGGGTGCAGGGGTACAGGGAAGAGAATTCTTAAAATCACCCTCATCCTCCTCATTGCCCCCTAACCCCAGAGGGGGCCCCGAAGCCCCCCATCCCCCTCATCTCCCTTACCCCCCTCATCTCCCTCATCTCCCTGGTTGTGGATGTTGTTTGCAGCGTAGATTCTAATAAACCAATGGGGCCATGTTACGCATCTGACGTAAAGAGTTTATACAAGCTGGACAGTCACAGTTAAATAGGGTGACTGCCATTTCGCTTTCTTCGACGTTGAACTCTAGCATGGGAACATCATCGTTAGAAAACTCAACCTCAGTCTGAGTGCTAGGAATTTGAGCCAATACTGAAGCCCTAGCACACACAAGACCAACTTTATGGTAATTACGTACACAGGATAGTTTATCTGTGCTTTTTGCTTCTGGTTCGGTTGCTTGTGCTTGATTAAATATTGCTCCCATAGATAGGAGTGAGCTAATCAGCACAGGGGTAGAAAGCAAGCTAAGTATAATTTTGTTCATCAGTTTCCTTATCAAACAATCCCGACTGCTCAGATTATTTTGATTAAATCTTACAGTTCAAGTGAATGTCCATCAGGAATACAAGAAACTTGCATGTCTGTATAAGTTCCTGAATTCATGCTCAATCTCATTCCCCATTCCCCATTCTCCCTTCCCCCTTGCCCATTCCCAATAACCGTACCTTCACGGACGGACACCACGACCATTAGAAAGATTAAAATCACTTAACATTTCGTTACACTAAAAACATCGAGAGCAGCAAAAGCAAGTCTCTCGCAGATGAAATCAAAGGTGAACGACATGAATGGCACAATTCGCGTTGGTAATCTCTTCGGAATTCCCTTCTATATCCATCCCTCATGGTTTTTAGTTCTGGGCTTGGTGACTTGGAGTTATAGCAGCGGACTAGCAATGCAATTTCCTCAACTATCTGGGGGATTGGCATTGATACTAGGATTAATTACAGCGTTGTCGTTGTTTGCCTCTGTCGTCGCCCACGAATTAGGACACAGTTTTGTGGCAATTCGCCAGGGAATTGATGTTAAATCAATCACACTATTTATATTTGGTGGTTTAGCAAGCTTAGAAAAAGAGTCAGAAACCCCAGCGGAGGCTTTTTGGGTAGCGATCGCCGGCCCCTTAGTTAGCCTGATACTATGCGGTATCATTACAGTCATTGGTGTTACCACTGCCGTATCCGGCCCATTGGCTGCAATCCTCGGTGTCTTAGCTTCTGTGAACTTGGCACTAGCGTTGTTTAACTTAATTCCTGGTTTGCCATTGGATGGTGGTAATATCCTCAAAGCCTTAGTTTGGAAAATTACAGGCAATCCATACAAAGGTGTAACCTTTGCTAGTCGAGTTGGGCAAATCTTTGGTTGGGTAGCTGTTACTTCTGGCTTACTTCCCCTACTGTTCTTTGGTAGCTTTGCTAACATTTGGAACTTGTTAGTCGGTTTCTTCTTGCTACAAAATGCGGGTAATGCAGCTCAATATGCGAGAGTCCAAGAACAACTCACAGGTTTGACAGCAGAAGATGCTGTGACAGCCAATAGCCCAATCGTATCTGAAAACCTCAGCCTGAGAGAATTTGCTGATGAGCAGATCTTAAATAGCCAAGACTGGCGTAAATTCTTAGTAACAGATAATGATGGACAATTAGTAGGTGCGATCGCAGTTGATGACTTACGAACCATTTCTACAACACAGTGGTCAGAAACTCAAGTCAAAGAAGTTATGCGACCCATTGCCCAATCTACCACAGTCAAGTCAACTCAACCTTTGTTAGAGGTAGTGCAGCTACTCGAACAACAAAAGTTGTCAGCGCTTCCCGTAATTGGTGATAACGGAGTGCTAGTCGGGATTTTAGAAAAAGCTGCGGTTATCCAACTACTGCAAAGCAGATATCAACCCAATCCTGCATAGTTATCTGATCAAATACTCCTTCTCACACCTCCCTCACAGTTGCTGAGGGAGTTTTTTTGTAAACAATTGAACAAGATGTATTTGCAGTATCAGCAAAGCTGTAAATTATCAATGGGTGATACTTGTTTCCAAGCTTCAGATTCGTGTGCAGCAATCCAAAGGTCGTACTTTTGCTGGAGGTTTAGCCAAAGTTCGGGAGTCGTTTGAAAAGCTGCGGCTAAACGCAGTGCCATATTAGGTGTAATACTAGCCTGTTCATTAACAATTTCTGATACAGTCTTGCGAGAAACCCCAAGAATATCAGCAAGCTGAGTAATAGTCATATTCAAAGGTTCTAGATATTGGCGCTTAATCAGTCCTCCTGGATGTCTTGGTTTTCTTTTGGTAATCATGCTTATTTTCCTTAGTGATAGTCTTCGTAATTCACAACGTAGGCATTTCCATCTTCAAAGAGAAACGTTACACGCCAATTTTTAGATACGGTGACTGACCATTCTCCCTTTCTATCTTCCATTAGCTGATGAAGCCCAGAACCTGGGTATCTCATATCTTGAATTTCAGAAGCCGCATCGAGTCTATCAAGTATATCTAGTAATTTTTCAGCGTGCGCGGGTTGTATGCCGCTTCTGTCATCATCTTCAAAAAGCTTTTTCAGTCCCTTATACTTAAACGTTTTGATCACACAATTATTGTAACCCTATGGGTTACACTCGCCAACTGTAAGTATTATGTGATATTTCTCCACTAACAACAAAATCAAATAAATGATGAGCCATTTGCAATTTAGAACAAGGTGCAATTTCTACCTTACGCCCATATGAATCTAAAAAGATTGCTTGATTATTGTCACTACCAAAACCACTATCAGGTTGATCGATGGGATTGGCAACAATAAAATCCAACTTCTTATTCTGCAACTTTTCATTAGCTGGTGTAACTATATCTCCTGTTTGTGCAGCAAACCCAATTAAACATTGATGCGGTTGTTTAAGCTGTCCTAATTGGGCGACAATATCCGGTACAGGTTCTAAAGGTAAAGCTTGGGGGAGCGATCGCTTAGCTAATTTCTCTGTACTATAGTCTCTAGGCTTGACATCCGCCACAGCCGCCGACATCACAATCACATCAGCATCAGGTAAATATTCCAGCATTACCTGCTGCATTTGCTCTGCACTAATGACAGAAATTCCTTGCACTCCTAATGGTACATCCCAATTTGCAGGGCCATGCACCAAAGTCACATTTGCCCCTCGATGAAGTGCAGCCTGTGCTAAAGCCAACCCCATTTTACCCGTAGAAGGATTGCCAATAAACCGCACCGGGTCAAGATATTCTCGTGTTCCTCCAGCACTAATTAACACTCGCTTACCAGCTAAATCTCGCTTACCTTGAGTGTGTAACAGCGATTGAATGTGAGAAATAATCTCAGGGGGTTCTGCCATTCTTCCAGCACCGACGCGATCGCACGCCAACAACCCCGATGCTGTATCCTTACCATGATATCGGCTATCTGTCAATAGTTGATGCCAATTCCGCTGCACCGCCTGTTGTTCCCACATATCTGTATTCATGGCTGGCGCTAACAGCACCGGACAAGTGGAAGCCAGTACAGTATTTGTAAGTAAATTGTCAGCCATGCCATAGGCTAACTTTGCTAAAGTATTAGCAGTTAAAGGTGCGATTAGCATCACATCTGCCCATTCACCCAACTCAATATGCAGCGGACGTGAGTGAATTGGTTGCCAGAAATGATCATCTGTGTATGCAGCGTGACGGGATAGGGTGGCTAAAGTCAGAGGTGTAATAAATTCTTGCGCTGAACGAGTGAGAATAACTCGGATTTCCACCCCAGCTTTAAACAGCGTCGAAACCACCTCACAAACTTTGTAGGCGGCGATACCACCGCCTACGCCAATCAGAACCCTACTCTTAATAATATTTTTCGTTTGGGGCTTGGAATCAAACATGACAAAAAGTGAGGAGTAAAAAGTTAGCAGTTGAGAATACTAAATATATAACTCCTAACTCCTAACTCCTCACTCCTCACTTTTTAGTTATGCTTCGTCGTAGGGTTCTAAATCTAAGAGGTAGACATAGGGTTCAACTAACTCTGGACGCTGAAAAGCGATCGCGCGCAATAGATGCCAATCATTTAAACCCTCAAAAGCATTGCTGTAATTATCGAGTTCTAAACGATTCGCCAGCTCTTCCACCTCTGTAGCTGTCATGGCAGCAATTTCTTTTTTGGAAATGCTTAGAGTTTTCATAATGCTTGCCCCTCCCTTATGCAGCATTCGCACCCAGCATGGGTTAAGTTGCGCTTGACGCAGCCACCCAATCTATATTACTCACTAGAGGGCATGGATTTCGTAAAAATTTTCAGGATTTTTACCTGAATTTAGAAAAAAGTTGCAACTGTGACTAAGCAATTGCATTTACAACAAAATTTCGTAGCACCTCTAACATTTGTGGACTAATTTCGTGCCCCATATCAAATTCATGGTATTCGGTCGCAACACCTAAAGATTTTATAGTGTCGCGTGCTTTGATAGCAGCTTGCAGCGGCACAACTTCATCCTTAGTACCATGCATAATCAAAGTCGGCGGAAAAGTACTTTTAGCTGTGGTTTCCACATCTGGATGCAAATATCCACTCATGACAACTAAACCTGCTAGGGGTAACATTAACCCTACATCCAAAGTCATAGCTCCACCTTGAGAAAAGCCGCTCAAAATCGTGCGTGATAACGGCACACCAGTAGAACCTTCCAAAGATTGCAACCAATCTATTAACTGTTGCCGACTTTCTGCCAAACCGTCAAACATATTTTCCGTTCTCAAGTCGTACCACGCCCTCCCTATAGCCGAATAGGGATAGGGATAAGGGGCATTCGGAAATATAAACTGGTATTCAGGCAATCTGAAAAAAGGTAATAAAGATGCCACATCCTCAGCATTAGCTCCCCAACCGTGTAAAGTGACTATTAGACCGACGGGAGGTTGAGAAGTTGAGGGGGGGAAGGTAACAAATTGCAAAGACAGAGGTTTACTCCTAAAAATCTAACTCTTTTAGTAAATATTATCGCTATAGCAATCCTAAATTATTCGTGAGCAACAAGGTTCCTGTCTTTTGTAAAAAGCCTAAAACTCATCTAATCGTGAATAAATTCAATTAAGTTTATGATTCAACCTGTCTATATCTGCCAATCCTATCTTCTATTTATTTTCTACTTCATCTTCAAGTAGGATGGTGTTGAGAAGATTCAGTTCATTTGATGCCATAAAGTAGCGATCGCTAAAAACTGTTTCTAATTGTGTAAAAATCCGTCTACCTACCACAGCTACCCAAGGAAATTCTCGATACTGTGCCACTACAGGTAGAATCAAGCCTTGAGGTGTTAGAGAACGTCCTAGCGCACTTCTCCAAGCTTGGGGGTCTTCTAATATCTGTTGGCGAATGTCATCTTCTGAGTGTTGATTCCAGAAGTGTGGATAGTCGAGAGGTAAGCCAATAACTATGTTTTTAGTTTTCAATGCTTGAAGTGTTGAATATTCAAGAACAGATTCTTCCTGTTCTCGAATTAATAGCCTATAGATTTCTTTAGCCGGACGTTTGAGTTTTGGTGGAAACTTTTTGTCTTTATCTTCAAAAATACATTTTAGTAACCCTAAAAGATTACTGCTATTTTGTTGAATATCAGATCGCCATCCTTCAAAGCTAAATTTTTCCTCAGTTTGGCGATCGCACCAATCTTCTATCCAGTAAGGGCCAATACAAGCTAGGCTATCAGGTATATGTAGTAGATCATCTTCCGATGGTAATAATCGGCTTGAAATCCTAGAGACATTCTTGACCAAGGCTTCTAAGGTTTGGTAATTTACATAAGACTTGGCATTACGATCTGATGCTTGACCTGTTAATTTGAAGTGCTTAAATATTTGTTCCGTTAACTGTTGTGTTTTAATTACAATAGCTTTAGCATCTTTTGAGTGAGCGTCGCGGACAAAAACGCGGCTTTCATGCAGGAATTCCAAGACATCATCAGACATCAATCTCAACAATTCCTCATCACCAACAAATCCAACTGGGACAAATGCAATTCGCTGATACTTGAGTCCAGCGTCTCCTTTAATGCGCGTATGAATCGTAGCGCGCAGCATTACTAATAAAGTTAATAAATCACTAGCTTGACGCAACCAGAACCGTTTGCGGTCAGTATCTTCATTAATGACAAAATCATTAATTAACATAACTAACCGTCTAGCTTTGTAATCTCCAGAAACTTCCTTTCTAGTTTCTGGATCTGTATACATTCCTCTACCTCGGTAAATTAATTGGGCGACTTCCATTAAAGCGGCTTCAATATTAAATCGGGGAATCGCTGCAATAATGCAATCTGTTTTCGGAAAAGAAACACCTCTTGCTCCTGAAGAAGTCATCAGAAAAACTCGGATTTCATCACGCCGTGGCTCCTGTACCAATTCCATTCGTTTATTGGCTGGTACACTTTGATCTAAAACCTCTACCTGCTCTTTCTTTAGAAGAGCGCCATCACCAGTTGTCAATTTTTCTTGCAACTGACGCAGGAAAGCCTTGTCTTGAGCAAAGAAAATCAACTGCTCGGTTTCCTGCTTTAACCCACGTTCGATTTCTAAGTAGGCATTCGTCAGTAGTAGCTCTTCTGACTGTTCTCGAATTGCTTGTCGAATTGTTTGCTTTGTACCATCACTTGTTAATCCTGGTGTAATGGGTGACAGCCGAATACTATAGTCAATACTAAGTTTGCTAGCAGGGTAACTATTTGTCATTACGTGTAGCGTTGGGTATCTTCCAGAACCTACTTTTGTATAAGTGCCTGTCACCCGAAACGGTTCTTCACCCTGGCTTGGACTAATTAACACTTTATCAGGAGCGCGATCGCCCGAATTTAAAAAGCTATTTAAAACAACTTCATTGCTCAGTGAAGCATCGGCAACAATCAGCACAACCTTAAATGGAGATGAAGTTGCTTCAAACGGTTCAATAAACTGCTGATACAACCATTCTGCTAATTTATGAACAAAAGGCGCTCCTGCACCATCCCCAGCGAGTTCATCTACCATAACAATGATGGTAGGAATTCTATTTGCAAACGCTGAACGTTCGTTTTTACCGAGCTTAGTATTAGCTGATTTGTTAAATAACTTGCTGAGTCCATCAACTGTCGTTGATTGGTCAAGTGTCCGATAACCTTGAATAGCAGCAGTCATTACCAAGCGATTAACTCGCCGATTCTCTTCTAGTATTTTTCGGGCAGAATTTGCTAAGGTGTATAGTACCCCAGGACGACGCGGAGATTTTACACTGTCCTCTCGTTCGTTTAGAGAGTATTTAAATCGGTTTGAGGCGACGAAGTTGCAATCAATATCTTGTTCTTCTTGGGGTGTGAGATACAGAATATTACAAACAGGACACTGAAGGCTTTCAACCCCATCCATAACAACAGCACTATCAATACAGCGAGGTTGCAACCCTTTTTGCTTCATCTTTTCCTCGTACCATTTGGGAGCTGAAGCAATTAAAGTCGCATTACTTGTGAGGGTGAGAATACCACTAGACTTACCGTTTTTTCTAGCAATTTTGGCAGTCACATCCCGATTAATTACAACTCGCGGACTGAGATAAAGAAAGAAGAAACCTTGAGATTGCTGCTTGAGAAAATTCATGACAGCAGTGGTTTTCCCAATCCCAGGATTGCCCTCCAAAGCTATAACATTGATTTTTCCTGCTTGAGCGCTGTTAATTCCAGCAAAAACTGCGGCTTCGTGTACGCTTCGCAGTGGTATTTTTTCCTGATCTGGATTTAGCTGATTAAGTGTTTGGGCAATTTGTGATTGAGGATTTTCGTTGAAAAACTCATGTAATGCTTCGTTTTCTTCAACAGCAGCGATCGCTTCGGCCTTGGTGATTTCATCCATTGGGTTGTAAAATCCCTCTACATTCTCCTGAAATAGAAAAGGGAGATAACCGCCAGGAGTAGGTTCTTCTGCAATACGCTTTGCTTGTGCTTTGAAATCTGAGGGTAGCGATTGTACTAAATTATTGAACACTGCACGAATTTCTCGCTCTAGTTCACCTGGTACATCATCTTTTAATTCGTGAGCCTGACAATATGATTCTCCCAATGACTTCATCAACTCGGCTCTAGGATCTGAGCCAGAATCAGATCCAATGAAGTGTGCGGCAAGACTTTCAATTCCGTTAGATGTGATTGCCATTGCTCTTGCACTACAACTTCCTTCTAACCGCTTGCGTGAACGTAGCAGGCTAATCAGACGTTCAGTATAAGATGATGCCTGACACAGCTTGAATAATGGCTTATCTTTACCACTAAATACTGACAGAAAACTTTCCAGTCTTGAAGATAGGGAAAACTCTTCACCCTCAACCTCTGCACAAACTCTAGAAAAGACTCCCCGTGATTCAATGTAACGGTAATAGCGACTAATTTCCTCTCGATGAGGAGTTTCGGTTCTAAAATCTGCTAGGTTGAATGGTGCGTTATACGAGAATTCCAAACAAAGAATCAAATTATCAGGTTTTTGACGTTTTGGATCTTTGGGCTGTTTATCGTCTTTAGACAAATCCTCTGAACCTCTGTTAGGGCTAGATTCGTTGGATAGCCATAAGATAAAATCGGCTCTGGCAGGTTGTCCTCGGTTGACTAAATTGAGGTCTGCTTGCCTTGGTAAGTTGAAAGCTGCTTCAAATGCTTTTGCTGTCTCTTCTTGTTCTTGGTCGCGTTGCATCTGCTGTTCTGGCAACGTTAACGGACACCAAATTGCTTCTAGCTTTGCTTTCCGAACTCGACTGTGCTTAAGACATTCGCGCATTGCTGTCCAACCCAAACCATAGCCAAGTACTAACAGATGACGCAGCATCGTCTCTACCCATTCTTTGGTATTTGGATCTGTCAGCTGAAATGTTTTTACCAGTTGGTTGTAAATATCTGCATTCTTGTGAGATTGCCAAGGTTGAAGAACCGGATGATCGTTTAAGAGCAACTTTCGCTGAATTAAATTTTGGAGAACGCCACGTTTGACAGCAATTTCAAACACCTGTCCCCAAATGGAAGCTTGTTGTAGAAAAGACAAATCCATCACTTTCTCCGGTGCAAAACTTGAGAAACTTGTGTGAGTAAGGCAGGATAATTGAGTAATACTTGTCCTTTGCGACGGGTATGCAAGACTTTCACTTCTCCAGCTGCTTCAACTGTGGTAGGTGAAATCCAACCAAATGGATCTAGTACTGGGATGAGTTGACCTTTTTGCACACCTCGTTCAGCTTCGATAAAGTGCAACCCTCGTAGTACAGCTATTAAGCAGGGATGAATAGGAGAATCCCCATCAGGATTGATTAAATGCTGACGAGCGCGTTCTGTCCAGTTGATATTGCGTACTTGCCCATCTGAGACTAAAAAATAGGTGCAGAAACCAGACTGCGGGCGCTGATCTACTTGGATAGCATAAAGTGTAGCGAAAGTATAAACTGGAATAAAATTACGAAAATCGTCTGCTGTAACTGAACTTCTAAACTCTGTATGGTCGCCAGCTTGCAAAATTTCAAATGCTGCTTCATTAGGAGCGCGATTATACAAGCGTGTGGCGGGAAATACATCCCGTACCATTGTGTAAATGTTGAGATTGGGAAAAGTTTCAAAAACTTGTTCTAAGAATTCTTTAGGTATTAATCGAGAGTTGTAATCTGCTGCTCGGTTAATTCGGCGATCGCCATAGGCATGAGCTAATAAAATTATGTGCTGACATCCTTGCTCTTCTAGATAACGAATTTCTTCTTGGACTAAGCGTTGTGTTCTTAATCCTTTTGGAGAATCAAGCACGTCAGATTTTATCCGTTCTCTCTTAAGTTCATAACCTAAAAACGGTTGACTATCATTAGCTTTAGCGACATAACTTTGAGTGAGAAAAAGATATCCCTTTCCATCTTGATTTAGAAAAGGTTCCTCATCACAAGGACGGCTGGCATAGGAAATTAAGCCAATGTTGGGGGCTGAATGGGAATGTGGAGTACTAATGAACAGAGGAAACGCACTCAAAAGAGCATTAAAACTGGCTTTTTTGATATGTTCCGCCGTTTGTTTGAGGAGATTTTTCAGAATAATTCCCTGCATTCGGATCGGGGTATCTTCAGCCAGTATTGCTTCTAAGGTTTGGGCAGTGGCATAAATATAAGCATCACCGCTCATGTCATCATTTTCTCTTCCCGTTTCTTGCAGCCTCAGCATTAAGGTAGTAAAGTCAACAGATTTGCTATTATTATCACCTTGTTTCAATCTATCGATTATGCGCCACAAACAGCAGTAAACTAGCACAGCAAAGGCGGTAACTGTGGCTGCATGATACTGTTTATTTTCCTCAGAGCCTTTTTTTGTATCTGACCGTCGCTTTACAGTTTCAACATCATATTCCACTATGATTGCGGCTGGTAATACCCATCCTGCGGCTTTAGAAGCATTCTGAGAATATTTATAAACCCATTTGTTATTTTCCTTTTCAAAATAACGAGGAACCCAACAAATTTGCAGCAGTCGCTCAGGTAATGAACGTTGTGCCTGCAATTGGTTTGATGGCCCTTTGGTTGTTAATTCATATTCTGAAAGCTCGACGGTAACTTTAACCGAGAATAACAGTCCTTGTGTAGCTGGTTGATCGCAAATCTCGATATGTTTGAACCATTCCACCTGCTCGCGGGAACTTTGTTGTGGCCCAATAAGCAAATCTCTCAACCCTGGTTCTGCCCCTATGAGTCGCGGCCACTGGATAATACCTCGTTTGACGCAGATGAATTGTTGAGAGGAACGATGTTGAACTTGAGAAATTACCTTTTTACTCTTGTCACGGACTACACTAATCAGAGCCGTTGCAATAGAACTCATTGCTTGGGTGCGTTTCCGTAATTCCTGTAAAGTTTGGCTAATAGCTACTTTTCCGTCTGACTTCAGAGTTTCAAGGAGTTGAACCACTGAATTATTTAATAAGTCTTTGGTCAGCGATTGCTCATCGTCTTTGGGAACAACAACTGCCAAAAAAATGAGTTCAGCTAAACGACGACATAGCAACCAAGGTTGTTTTGCAATAGATTGATCTTCAGTCAGTAAATCTTCTTCAATTTGATCGAGTCGTGCTTCAAAAGCGGGTTTGCCCAATTCTGGATTTTGTCCATTAACTCGAAAGCGGTAGCTTACCTCGCGCTCAACGCCATAACTAGTTGCTGCTTGATTTCTAGTTTTTTGCTCAAAGATTTGAGTTGTCCACTCAGGCCAAACCGGAAGACAAGAATAAAATCTTGCTTTGCTAAGTTCATCTGATAAGTCAAATTCAGCAGCACTACCGAAATGAGCGGTTAAATCAACGGTATAGCCAGTTTTTCTAGCGGATGTAACCAGATTACCTACTCGATCGACATATTCTGTTAAAAGTCGATATCCTGGTTCATTGCTGCTGCGAACATTGTCTGCGATCGCTTCCATAATCCGAAAGATAATAGTCAATCGGACTCGTGACAATGCTTCGTCGTCTATAAAATTTAAGAAACGCTGGATTTGGCTATCTTCTCTATCTTTTTCTGCTTTCAAAGTAGCGATCGCTGTTGCAATCTCATCTTCATCGCAGCCACGCCGATTTTCCAAATGGTTGGCAACTGCACTGCACATTTGATCGAAATAATCAGTAGCCTCAACTCGTTCGCGTGCAGAAATTACTTTTGCAACCGCCTTATCAGATTTGTTAGCTTTGACATTTGCTGCTTGGAATTTTATAGGTACGACGTTAGCAGTGTTGGTTAGATTCTGGAAAACAGTGCCTACACCTCCAGCAAGCTTTTTGAGTTGGCGATCGCTATCGTCTAACAGCAGTGTTAATAATGAGATGTTAGAAGGTAATACTGTATCAATTTCTTGGTCGATAGCGGCAATTAATTTGTCTATTGCACCAGGTAACTTTGTTTCATTGCCATCACTTAAACAGCCTCCAATACGCGACCTTGTGCCGTATGCTGGCATTGACAAGTTTTGGATAAACCCACCGCCTTCAGCAGGATTGAAAACCTGCCGAAATTTAGGCTGTGTAAATAACCTACGCAGAACGGCTGAAGTATTTATTCTCAGGCGTTTATTTTTTTTGTCATCTACAAATTCAAACAGCTGCATCCCTCTAGGATCTTGCCGATTGAGATTTGCTTGATTACTGCTGGGAGGAATAGCTTTAGTGAGTAATTCTATGAGTGTAGCTAGTTCAATACAGGGCTTTGGTGAGCGTGCATCAACTTGAGCGCCAGTGTCTTTTGACGGCATATTTTTTTCCTTTTCAGTCTTATGACTGCTTCATCTGCTTTAACTTCAGAGTTTGGGCAGATGGATTCCATCTTTTTTATTAGCTTAGATGTGTCATATCTGTCAAGCTAGTCAAAATTCTCAATGAATGATATTCTCTTCAATTTATTGCACAAGCCGTCTATGAACTATTGAGAGTTAATTAATTTGCCTGTCTTAGCAGTATTGAAGTGAACCAACGCTTATGCAAAACTTGAGATCCTTTGCTTCACAACCTAAATTTGAGGAATTGAGACATGGCGCGTCTAGCACTGCTGAGTGTATCTAATAAAACTGGTTTAATTGACTTAGCCCGTACTTTAGTTGAAGAATTTGACTTTGATTTAATCAGCAGTGGCGGAACAGCCCAAGCCCTCAAAGATGCGGGTTTACCTGTCACCAAAGTTGCAGATTACACAGGTTCACCAGAAATTTTAGGTGGACGAGTCAAAACCCTACATCCCCGCATACATGGCGGAATTTTGGCAAGGCGAGATGTCCCGCAAGATATTACAGATTTAGAAAATAACCAAATTCGCCCGATTGATTTGGTGGTAGTGAATCTTTATCCTTTTGAGGAAACTATTGCTAAACCAGGGGTGACATTACCTGAAGCCGTTGAACAAATTGATATCGGCGGCCCTGCTATGCTACGCGCTGCATCGAAAAACTTCGCACATTTGACAGTGTTATGCGATCCTGCTCAGTATGATGAATATTTGCAAGAATTGCGGCAAAACAACGGCGAAGCGTCTTTAGAGTTTCGCCAAAAAGCTGCTTTAAAAGGCTTTTTGCATACTTCTAGTTACGACCAAGCGATCGCATCCTACCTCGCAGGCACACAGCAATACAATCTTAGCGGGACACAATTGCAATCTCTGCGGTACGGCGAAAACCCCCATCAACCCGCCGCTTGGTATCAAACTGGCGCAACCCCCACCGGATGGACAGCTGCAACTAAACTGCAAGGCAAAGAACTCAGTTACAATAACTTAGTTGATTTAGAAGCCGCACGCCGGATTATTTCTGAGTTCACAGATACCCCCGCAGCCACAATTATCAAACATACAAATCCCTGCGGTACAGCATTGGGTGACACTATTGTTGAAGCTTATCAAAAAGCTTTCAACGCAGATTCGACTTCCGCCTTTGGTGGTATTGTTGCCCTCAACCGTGAAATTGATGCTGCTACCGCCAGCGAGTTAACCAAAACATTTTTAGAATGTGTAGTCGCACCAAGTTGCGATGCAGCAGCGCAAGAAATTCTAGCTAAAAAATCCAACGTGCGGGTTTTGACTTTACCAGATTTGAGCAGCGGCCCCAAAGAAACAGTCAAAGCGATCGCAGGCGGTTTCCTCGTCCAAACTAGTGATGATATGATCGCTGACACTAGTCAATGGCAAGTCGCCACCGAACGTCAACCCACTGCTGACGAGTTAGCAGAATTGCTGTTTGCCTGGAAAGTTTGCAAACATGTCAAATCAAATGCCATTGTAGTCACAAGCGATCGCACTACTCTAGGTGTAGGTGCTGGACAAATGAATCGTGTCGGCTCAGTTAAAATCGCCTTAGAACAAGCTGGGGAAAAAGCCAAAGGTGCAATTCTAGCCAGCGATGGATTTTTCCCCTTTGATGATTCAGTCAAAACAGCAGCAGCAGCAGGAATTACTGCCATTGTCCAACCAGGAGGTAGTGTACGCGATAAAGAAGTCATCAAAGCTGCTAATGAACTGGGTTTAGTGATGCTATTAACTGGTGTACGTCACTTTTTACACTAGACTGATGAAGGATGACGGATGATGGATGGCAATACGGTTCAGTAAAGGAAAGTTAACTAAAAGGAAATGAGGGAGATTTTGCTCCCTCATCTCCCTCATCTCCCTCATCTTCTTCACTCTTGTTATCCGAACCCTACTATTTCAGCTGGTGCAGTTCGTAAAGTGTCACTCATACTACTTACAGTAGAAGACAATAAGTGATATCTTTGAGTTGTGTGTGAGGAGCAAGTTGAAAATAAAAAGCGCCTGGGGTGGAAACACGGCAACACTCCCAGGCGCTTTTTAATTTGTGTGCAGAAATTGGTAATTCACAAAAGTTTATCTAAAATAGTTGCCATTTTATCAAAGAGGTGATATTATTTCCTTGTGTGTGAGGAGCAAGTTAAAAATAAAAAGCGTCTGGGGTGGAAACACGGCAACACTCCCAGGCGCTTTTTAATTTGGGTACAGAAATTGTCCAGTTGGTAAAGTGTCACATAATATACTCAATAATCAATAAAATGAGTATATTCTCTAGTTGTGTGAGGAGTAGGGTTAAAAGTAGAAAGCGTCTGAAGTGGAAACAAGGCAACACTTGCAGGCGCTTTTTAATTGGCTTAATGTGAGTTCGACAGATTTAAAAGACCCCTCTCCAAACCTCTCCCCTGCAAGGAGAGAGGCTTCAAAAACTTGATTTTACATTACTAACCAAGGAGCTTAAAGCCCCTCTGTGCGTCGGAGAGGGGTTGGGGAGAGGTTCATCGAACTCACGTTGGATTATTCAGTCATCAGTCATCGATTACTTTTTGGTATGTCTAACTTTTGACAAAAGTCCACTCCAGTACCTTAATTGGAGCTTTTTGAAGTGCTTCGGTTAGTTCGTCGTTATTCTCAAATTTGAGTTGTTCTAGATCACAAGCTTCGACATTGACAGTAAAGCGATCGTTTTCAAACGGCCAAGGTTTGACAGTAACTAAGCCATCAGCATATTGTTTAATGTCGTAGCGTTGCTCATCTGGGCCCTTACTAATTTCTAAAAACCGCTCATCGGCTGGTAGTTCCTGCATACAAAGGATGAGTGAAAGGCGATCGCACCACTGCATAAATGCATAGGCTGCATCTACTTCTTCTTTTGGGATACCCAGTTCCTCACGCCAACGTTGCTGGTTTTGGCGTTGTTCATCGAGAAATTCGTCTAGTTCTTTTGATTGACCTCGTTTTCCTTCATTCAACCGACTCGTATGCATTGAAGTTAATAAAGTTACCCACCGTCCCCGGTAACGAGCATTCTTTATGGAATCTGCCAATGGTTTAATAGACCCAACACCTGGTGGAGTTAAGGTAAAATCTAGTGGCGCTCCCTTTTGTGTTAGATGATTCCCTTCCCATTCTTTCTCTAAATCATCATGATGGGAAATTGCCGCGATCGTCTCATAAATACGTGCTGGTGCGTTTTGGCGTCGCCATTGTCCTGCAAGTTGAGCAGCTAACAAAGCATGAGCGCGGTGATAAATGATTTCCCAACCTTTTTGTGTTGCATTGACAATCACCAGTTAATCTCCTCTATCTAAGTTGTGATTTTTAAATACACCTGTGTCAAAATAATTCGTAATTGATAATTCGTAATTCGTAGTTAAGTAAGTAGGCGCAATTAAACCGAACTATGTATAGTTTTGTAAGGGGAAAGGGAAAGGATTAAAGGGTAAAGGTTTTCCCTTTGCCCCTTAACCAAATCCCTTCTTAATATAGTTATGTTTATTTCTACCGACTTACTTACAATCAGTGTGAGCTGCTAAACCCACTACCTAGAAGCACCACCAAATTTTCAATTTGGTGTGGGCTGCTGTACCCATTTAATTACGAATTACGAATTACGAATTAGTAATTATTTGGTCAATTTGGATGAATCACAAATAATTAATGGAAAATCAGTCAAAACTTCATCTTCTTGTGGATGAGAAGGAACAGATAACCACAGATTTAAGGATAGAAAATGGGGAATTGGAACTTTTTTTCCATTCCCCATGTGCAATTCCTCATTCCCAAAAACTTTATAAGTTATGCACATGAGTTATTATTAGCCAACAACTACGCATATCGAGTCAATTGACTAATTAAATTTCTCTAAATGTGCTAAAAAATCTATCATCAAGGCAACATGCCTACAGTGTCATGAAATTATATTTCATGAAGAATGACTTTCAAGTGGGTTAGCAATATATTTGAATGTTGGCTCAGAATTCCAAGGCCCACGCTCATCTTTACTACCATTTGTAGATAGATTGTAGTAAAGAGCCACAGTTTCATCAGGCTGAATATTGCCAAAGAAGGGATCTGTCAATTTACCCAAAGAATCTAGAGCCTTCATAAACATTTGGGTATGAGAAATCTCTCTTGTTAAGAGATGAACCAAAGTTTCTTTAGTTCCTTGATCCGTTGCCAACTTAATCAATTCTTCGTAAGTTTGGCGAGCGCCTGCTTCGGCTGCAATATTAGCTCTCAAATCGCGTACTACATCTCCACCTTCATTCAAGTAAGCCGCAGTCCAAGCATTACCTTGACTATCTAGAAAATGGGGGCCTATACCTCGTACAGCGAATAAAGTGCTTTTATAAGCCTCTGTTTGATCTGTATTCTTGGTATGAGCTTCAATCAGTTTACCAACCATCTCTAAATGGCTAAATTCCTCGATTGCAATGTCTTGAAGCATATCTCGGATTCCAGCATTTTCGACATGAAATGATTGTACCCAATATTGTAGAGCTGCTGATAATTCTCCAGTTGCTCCACCAAACTGCTCAAGCAGTAACTGAGCAAAACGAGGGTTGGCGTCACCAACGTTTACAACATGAATTGGCTCTTTTTTGTGGAAAAACATAAAGTGTCACTTCAATTAACTTCAACGATAAATAGTGGACAAGAGGATAGATTATTTTGTCTTTCCTAATGATTTTGTCCAGTGTCACCATGCAAATTTAAATCCTGTTATTAGCCGTATTTAGTGAGGCTTTGGAACTGATATCAACAGGAACATTGTCTATTTATGAGCCTTGCTTCAGGCTGATAAAAGTAGATGCATTCCCTATGTAAGGTTTGTTTTTAACATCTATTACAACCTATTTAACTAGGCATTGCTGCTTCTTCTCAACAGTCCCCAGAGGTAAATAGCAATAATTGCGCCAATGACTGCAATAAAGAGACCCGGAAGAGTTAAACTAGCCGCAGTTAGTTGCAAAGTTCCGTATTGCAATAGTGAATACAAGCTACCACCAATGAAAGCACCGACAATACCTAAAATCATTGTCGAAAGGATTCCACCACCTTGATAACCTGGATAAATCGCTTTAGCGATCGCACCAGCTAACAATCCCAATATTATCCAAGCAATGATATTCATAACTTCCTCATAAATCTCATCTGTATCAACCTTAGCAACCTTGATTCACAATCATTTCCACCAGATGAGAGAAATACTAAAGTCAAAAGATAGATAAAATATTTGATTTTAAAAAGCTCTATTCTCATTTTTATAGTTATCTGCAATTTTGTCTAAGACAAATTACTGATAATTATTGATAGTTTATAGATTCTAAAATCAATATATGATTTATATTTGATTATTAAAATATACCTAGGAGAGTGACTGCCAGGCATAGTTACCCTACAAATACCTGTCTGGTGTTGACTTTGCTCACTCTCGATTTATGTCCACAATTATGAAGGTTATTCAAATGCAATTTAAATTTATGTCAGCTTAATTATCTATCTTAAGGAAGAATGATTTTGTATAAATCAGGTGATAGAGTATTATATTTGAAATATATTATATTTAAATATTTGTCAGATTACTAAATATTCAGACATAAATTAGATGTTGGTAACATCCACAGCATTGTTTGTCTAGCCAAATTAATATTTACTTAAAGGCTATTTATCAAGCCAATATTAATTAGTGGCGTGTCAAGGCTAAAATAATGCATTAACGAACCGCAGAGGCGCAGAGAACACAGAGATGTTAGAAGAAATTTATGCACCATTTTAGTCCGGTCACGCTATTAGGGTGCGTTAGACTTTAGCCTAACGCACTGTCATATAAGATGCCACGTTTCAATTTAAAATTTAGCAATTAGCTGCAAGCTCTGTCTTTATTTAAATAGTACGTGAGAATTGTTTGTCTCGTTTTTGATAATGTGTATCAAAAACAACAGCAATATTTCTTACCAGTAGTCTGCCAATATCTATAACTTGGATATGGCTTTTTGATATACTCACAAGTCCATCAGCTTCTAGTGGCTTTAATGCTTCTAATTCGTGAGAAAAATAGTCATCGAAATTGATGTGATATTTATCTTCAATATCTTGTTTATACAACTGAAAGTGAGACATGATAGACATAATTATATCTCGTCTCATAATGTCGTCTGGCGTCAATTTGATGCCTTTATTAATTGGTAGTATATCGTTGGCAACTGCTTGATAATAATCCTTTAACTGCTTGTGGTTTTGAAAGTAACCATCCTTTAACATACTGATAGATGTAGCACCAAAGCCAAACAATTCGGTTTCAGCGTGGGTAGTGTAACCTTGGAAGTTGCGCTGTAGAGTCCGATCGCGTTGGGCGATCGCTAGCTCATCATCAGATTTAGCAAAATGATCCATGCCAATAAATACATACTGGCTACTTGTCAATTCCTCAATGGTCATTTTCAAAATTTCTAACTTTTCCTGTGGTTTAGGCAATGCTTCTTGAGGAATATTTTTTTGTGCTGGCTTCAACCAAGGTATATAAGCAAAGTTAAACACAACAATTCGGTCTGGGTCTAATGCAATTGTCTTTTTGACTGTTTCTCTAAATGTCTGGAGAGTTTGATAAGGCAGACCATAAATTAAATCAACATTCACACTTTCAAACTTAGCTGCTTTAATCCAGCCCATAACATCAAGCAGCATTTCTTCTGGCTGGATGCGATTCACAGCGGCTTGCACTTGGTAATTGAAATCTTGGATACCAAAACTAATGCGGTTAAATCCAATATCTCTCAAGAAGAAAATGTAGTTTTTATCAACATAACGAGGATTAATCTCAATAGAAATTTCTGCTTGTGGATCAATGGTGAAATATTGAGTAATATTTTTCCACAATAATTCAACTTGATGACGTTCCAAGTAGTTAGGTGTTCCGCCACCCCAATGGATCTGAAGCACCTTTCTATCTGGATCAATTAAGGTTGACGTGTTCTTAATTTCTCTAACCAGATTCTCCACATAAGGTTCAGCAATTTTTTTGTTGTTAGAAATTACTGTATTACAGCCACAGAAGTAGCAAGCAGTTTGACAAAACGGTATGTGGAAATATAAAGATAGCGGAGTTTTTCTTTGGTTTGAAGAAGCGATCGCGGCTTGAAAATCAGTAGCGGTAAATCCTTCGCTTAACTCTGTAGCGGGTGGGTAACTGGTGTATCTGGGCGCTGGAGTATCGTACTTTTTGATCATATCCAGATCAAATTTGACACCAGGTGATAAAAAAACCATCAAAACCTCCGAGGGACTGGGGACTGGGGACTAGGGACTAGGGACTAGGGACTAGGGACTAGGGACTGGGGACTGGGGGAGGGTATAGGAAGAAATTTAGTTGAGTGAAGAGCGTTTTTCTTCCTAATACCCAATACCCAATACCCAGTCCTCAATACCCTAATTAGCTATTTCGGTGCTGCCGGGGTTATCAGAACGCGTTAGGCTATTGAACAATACTTGACCAAAGGCTTTGATTAAATTTCCTTCTAGTTCTTGAGCCATTTGCATGTTAGACTCGAAGGCATTATTAGCTTCTGCAACAATCCTTTCTACCATTACATCATCGATGGGCAGTGCGTTTAGAGCCTGACGATACTTTTCCTTAAATGCTTTTTTGTCAGGAATCTGCTCAAAATTATAAAAAGATGTGCCTTCGTAACCAGATAAGTTCAAGGTTGACTGAGCAATTTTTTGTAACATCTGACCGCCAGAGAGGTCACCCATGTAGCGGGTATAGGTATGACCTATCAACAGAATAGGTTCGTTAGCAGACAGTTGCTGAATACGAGCAATGTAGATCTGGGCAGCTTTTGAAGGGGTAATTTGTCCTTTCCACTCATTACCGTAATAGAACAGCATATCTTTTTCTAGAGAGGCTTGGCGATTCAATTCTGGGAAATAAACCGTACCAAGAACTGGATGGTTTTGGTAGCTTGCTATTGCTGCTTCTAGTTCGCTGTAGATGTAATACAAGTTGCCTAAAAATTTGGCGAAACACTCCCTATCCACAAGCCCTTTGAGAAAACATTTCATGAATCCCACATTTTCCGCCGCTGTGTGAGCTTGTCGCGTACCAGAGCGCAGTTTGACGGCTAGATTGCTACTCATTGTTGCTTCCTTGATAATTGGGAATTGGGAATTGGGAATTGGGCATTGGGCATTGGCTAATGGGACAACTCTTTGCTAGTCCCCATTACCTAGTCCCCAATCCCTAATCTTGGTCAATGCCAGAGTTAGAAGATTGTTATTCTATGTTTAGAGAGGATCTGCATCACTCTATCCAGCACGTATCACTGCCGATACAGATCCCAGCTATTTTTATTTTTCTCTCACAAAATTATTTAACTATCAATAGTTCTATAACTATACAGCCATTAAGATTTCTTTATATTTACAGTCAGTTGCCAGTTGTCAGTTGTCAGGCGGTAGGGGTTATTCTTACTCTCATCTCCCTCATCCCCCTCATCCCCCTCATCCCCCATCTCCCCCGCTCCCCTGCCCCCCTGCTTCCTTCAGGTATTTGTCTCAAATAGCTTTTCAATAATTTAACTGATGTGTTGCAACACCATTTCATGCTTATATAACTTTTGAAGCATAAAATAATATTAAGGAGTTTCATGATCAAGTCTCTCGAAACCCCAGAGCCGCAGTTGCTAAAGCCAGGTGTTAAAGCACCTGTTCAGGAAACGTTGTTAACACCCAGGTTTTACACCACTGACTTTGAGGCAGTGGCGAATTTAGATATTTCGGCAAATGAAACTGAGTTACGGGCAGTTATTGAAGAATTACGTGCTGACTATAACCGCCATCACTTTGTACGTGATGAAGAGTTTAAGCAGAACTGGGATCATATTACTGGAGAAAGACGCCGCGCTTTTATTGATTTTCTAGAACGTTCTTGCACTTCAGAATTTTCTGGGTTTCTTTTATTCAAAGAGTTATCTCGCCGACTCAAAGAGCGAAATCCCCTATTGTCAGATGCTTTTGATTTTTTAGCACGGGATGAAGCACGCCATGCGGGATTTCTCAATAAGTCAATGGCAGATTTGAATCTCTCGTTAGATTTAAGCTATTTAACCAAGCATCGCACATATACTTTTTTCCCGCCAGAGTGGGTTATTTACACAGTATATCTCTCGGAGAAAATTGGTTACTGGCGTTATATCTTAGTGCATCGCCACATGGAGGCGAACCCAGAATATCAGTTTTATCCGCTGTTCCGCAAATTTGAGAGTTGGTGTCAGGACGAAAATCGACACGGGGATTTCTTTAAAGCACTGCTGCGATCGCAACCTCAGTTATGGAACAATTGGAGAGCAAGGTTGTGGGTGCGTTTCTTCTTGCTGAGTGTGTTTGTCACCCACACAATCACAGTATTTGAACGGGCAACATTCTACGAATCTATTGGTATACATCCCCGCAAATACAATAACAAAGTAATTCAAGAGACAAATAACACTTCTGCACGGGCATTCCCCCTCATCTTGAATACCAATCACCCGGCATTTTTCTGGCGGTTAGAACAGTGTTGCGAAAATAGTCTCAAGCTAACAGCAATTAACCAAAGTAAACGTCCCAAGATTGTCAAATTCTTCCAGAAAATCCCCCCAATTACTGCCATCATCTGGAATATGTTGCGGCTTTACCTCATCAAACCCATTGATGCCGAATTAACACGAGAAACAGTTCGTTAATTCGTATGGCTGTATAAAGAGTTGACTGCAAAGCAGGGTTTCTGACTCAATCTCACTTCTGACAATCGCTTCAACTAGAATCTTTAAGACACAATTGCATTGCTCTGCGTAAATCATAAATCTATATTATTTTGAGTACATTTCCCTCAGCATTCAACACAGATAAATCTATGCTGGGCACGATGAAATATAAAATTTATAAATAGCTTTCAAAATGACTCGTAAAATTGATTTTTTCTCTCTGCACTCTCTGCGCCTCTGCGGTTTAAAATTATTTATTTAACCACAGAGGCACTAAGAACACAGAGGTAAGAGACAAAAGAGGAATTTCTTCACTAAGATTTTTACCCACATTAAAAGCGCTACTATGGTTGTTCCATAGTTTGCACTTCTAATATGACTTTTGATCAATGCGATCGCCCCAAATTTCAGAAAAATTAAGAAGCCACTGCAACTTTTTCTAGTGTTTTCCCTATCTGTTGATTAATATTTAACTCACTACGCAACTTCTCTATGGGAGTTTCCCATAAAGTATTCCATTGAATGCCAAACAGGGGTTTTGCTTGTTTTCCTAGTAACCATCCCTGAACTAATGCATTCATGTATTGTTCACAGTGTTCAATATCTTCAATCGCAGTTTTCAACAAATTTTTGGCAAGCAATGCCAAAAATATAGGGTATGGATAAATTTGTGCTACATAAAATGCTTCTAGCTGCATTTCTCCGGCTATGGTAATGTCAGAATTAGTAACGACGTGCCAAATGTCATGGGTTTCTAAAAGATGAATGCGTGGAAATGACTTTTCATCAATAACTTCTGGAGTTTGAGGAGGAGTTAAACCACATTTGAGCATATGATCTGCATAGGCATAACCTAGAGTGTTTTTTGGCAACTGGTGTAATTGTTGCAAATCGACTTTTCCCAAACGGGGGCGTTCCTGCAAAGCTTTTTGACCTTGTTGAGAGCGCGAGATGAATTCTATAACTTTTCGTAAGCTAGAAGGCTTGTTGAGTACATTTGACAGTCGTCCAATTGCGGTAAAATTACCATAAGGAGCTTTGACAAGTTGCATAAAGTGGTATCCAATTACTAAAGAATCCCACTTTTGTTTGAGATTATTTACAAAACCCATATTTTTCATCCTAAATTTAAAAGCTTTGGTATTGGCTACATCGGGCTAAAAATATATACTAAGCTGTTCCATATAAAGATAGTATATCTAATTGTGTTGATAGCTTGATTAATATGTATGAAGCGATCGCTTCTGAGATTTTTACATATGTATTTAATTAAAAATGGCGATCGTTAACACTAAACTTAACCAGTAAGTGTGTAGAGGGGTAACACTTTGTTGCAGCCATCATTGATGAATTACTCCCCTATTTTTAGCTTTTAGCTAACTAGGTATAATCGGCGATAAAATTTTATATTAATTGTATATTTTTTATATTAAAATTTTAAAGCTATAACTGGTAGCTGTACAAAAACTGCTTTGCAAGCTGCTAGCTGAGCATCCATAAGCAAAGAGCGCAAAACTAAGCAGACATTGTGCCTAAAAGATAATGACCACTGAAGCACTCCAAATTGGCAACCGGACAATCAAGGCTAGTGAACTGATTCCTTTACTAGCCAGTTACCAAATGCTACCGCAATTACTGCGGGAATTAATTATCGACGAGGCGATCGCACCAATAGAGTGTACACCGCAAGAAGTAGACCAGGCTAAAAAGCAGTTCTACGCTGAAAAACATTTAACAAAAGAAGCTGAAATTCAAGCATGGATGGCTTATCATGGTCTAACTGCAAGTCAGTTAGAAACTATTACTGTGCGGAAGTTGAAACTGGAAAAATTCAAACAAGCTACTTGGGGTAACAAACTCGAATCCTATTTTTTTCAGTCTAAAGCAAAACTCGACAAAGTAATTTATTCGCTGTTACGAACCCAAGATGTAGGTATAGCCCAAGAACTATACTTCCGCATTCAAGCAAAAGAACAAACCTTTGCAGAAGTCGCAAGACAATATTCACAAGGGCCAGAAGCCCAAACTGGTGGCTTAGTTGGCCCGGTTGAACTCAATTCACTGCATCCAGCAATGGTGCAACTGCTGACTAGCAGTCAACCAAATCAAGTCTTACCTCCTACTCGTATCGCTGAGTGGTTTGTAATTCTGCGGCTGGAGAAATTTATCCCAGCACAACTAGACGAACCCATGAAAGCACGTCTTTTGAATGAACTGTTTGAAACTTGGGTACAAGAACAGAGAAAGCAAATAACATCTTTGCCAATAGTTGGGGAATAGGGGATTGGGGATTGGGAATTGGGAATTGGGAATTGGGGATTGGGAATTGGGAATTGGTGAGCCAGCGCGGTCTTGGGGGTCTCCCCCATGAGCGACTGGCGAACCCGAAGGGGAATTGGGGATTGGGAATTGGGAATTGGGGATTGAATACAGAGTACAAGTATTAGCAATTGGATAAAAGTATGAAGAGTTAGGAATTAGAGATTATGAATTTAAGAATGGTGTCAAAGCGAATTATATCTTAGCCCACATTCCCCATTCCCCATTCCCCATTCCCCATTCCCCATTCCCTATTTAACTAAATTGCTGAGCATAAAATCTGGCGTAACGATGCTCAAGGGCTAATAATTCTTCATGGGTTCCCGATTCGACAATTTGTCCTTGTTCTAAAACTAAAATGCGATCGCATCGCCGCACTGTACTCAGACGATGAGCAATAATAAACACTGTGCGGTTGTGCATCAGTCTTTCGAGTGCTTCCTGTACTAGTGCTTCTGACTCAGAATCTAGTGCAGATGTGGCTTCATCAAGAATCAAAATCCGTGGGTTCAGCAAAACAGCACGGGCGATGGCAATTCTTTGCCGTTGTCCACCTGATAAATTGACTCCCCGTTCGCCTACCCAAGTATTATAACCTTCTGGTAGCTGGGTAATAAATTGATGAGCATTAGCAATTTTGGCTGCTGCGGCTACTGCTTCTATATCAAAATTATCTTGGCCAAAAGCGATATTTTGGGCAATAGTTCCAGAAAACATGATGGTTTCTTGGGGAACAATACCAATTTGTCGCCGCAAACTTTCAAGGGTGACATGGCGAATATCAACACCATCTATTAATATTTGACCAGATGCCGCGTCATAAAAGCGAGGTAGGAGATTTACAAATGTGGTTTTACCAGCGCCAGAGGCACCCACAAGAGCGATCGCTTCACCTGGCAATGCCAACAAACTGATATCTTTTAAAACAGGTTCACCAGGTTTGTAGGCAAAGGACACATGATGATATTCCACTTTCCCCTTGACTGGGGGGAGAATAATAGCATTTGACTTTTCTTGTACCGTCGGTTGAATAGCCATCAATTCAAAAACGCGGTCAACAGATGCTTCACCCTGCTTAAATTCGTTGTAGTTATTAGTAGTATGACCAATGGGATCAATTAATAATCCCGCAGCAGCAAGGTAGCTGAAAAACTCTCCCACTGTTAAGTTGTTTTGAGCAATTTGCCATGCTCCCACCAACAATAAAGATAAAGCACTCAAAGCTTCTAAAAATCCCACTATGGGAATTTGAATTGCTTTTAACCTTTCTGCGGAATATTTTGCTTGAAAACTACGTTCTGCTTCATAGCTAAACCGGGAAATTTCATAAAATTCGGCAGCAAAAGCTTTTACAAGACGAATACCGCTGAAAACTTCCGTGAGAATTGCCGATAAATCAGACACACGATTTTGGCTTTTTAAAGAATACTTGCGTAACCTTTCACCGAACCAGCCAATTACAATACCCATCAATGGTGCAACAATCACTGTCGCTAGTGTTAATTGCCAATTGAGGTAAATCATGTAGATGGGAATTGCCACCAACTGCAAAACGCAGGGAATAAAATCGTGAAACAGTTTATTTACCACTTCTCCTACTCGGTCAACATCTTCGGTGAGGCGGTAAGATAAATCACCTGCTTTTGCTGCTTCAAAATAGCTTAAATCCAGCTTTTGCAGGTGGGTGTATGCCTGCTTACGGAGATTAAAAGCAACTCTTAAAGCAACTTTCGCCATGTAGATATCTTGTACAGATTGAAAGAAACCTCGTACAAGAAACACCAAGGCTAAAATTCCAGCTAGTTGAGCGATCGCTACTACATTACCTTGTCCAAAGGGAGTTGCCAATTTACCCGCGAGATTAATCAAGATTAATGTCGCCAGTACATATCCCAAGATGCCAACACATCCCTTCGTAATGTTTTGCCACTGGGGCCGGATATAGGGTAGCAGTTGCCAGTAGTTAGAACGAGTTTTCAAGCTGTCAATTCCACAAAAATATTTTCCTTTGTTTGACGCTATCAGCTTTTGCGTAGTTTCTCACAGCATTTTTCAAATGTCGAACAAAGGCAGGTGTTGAGAATCTGTCTTTTATCGGCATTTTTACATCACTAGTCTAGCCTCACACCGCTAGGGTGAAATGAGGACTTATGGCAAAAACTGACTCCACAGGATAATTACACCACAAGGGGATTGAAGTAAATAGGTGATGTGTCTGATTTGAAGAGACTACTAACCAAGATTTTATAGTTATTTTTGGTTGAATGGCTGTTTGTATGGAGGTATTGTTTGCATTTTATACTTGGTGGATTAATCAATTTACCAATTGTCTAATATCAGATTTGCATCTTCGCTAATTAGCTCAAGAGGGGATTGAGCTGCCGATTCTATAATCATCTTCGCTTCAGGAGTTCCGATTTCTGCTAATGCTAGGAGAGACTTTCTTGGCACATTGAGCCATTCATCATAAGACCATCGATATGTCAATGCCTTGGATAATGCAGGAATTGCTCTTTCATCGCGCAATACATCCAAAAGTTCAATAACTGATTCATGAAGACCATTATTACTCTCATCATTGAGGATTTGACAAAGTATAGGTGTGTAATCCTTTGATAGGTTACTCCATGCTGCCATCATGATAAACCAAGCCCCAGGATAATCTGGATTTGAAGCATATTTTTCCAACTCCTGAATCACTTCACTAACTGAAGGAGGTGATGTCTCAAATTCTTTGTTCATCTCCTTTAAAAGTCTTGATGATTCACTGGGTCTTGGAGAATCCTTGAATAATTTCAGATATTTTTCAATCGTGTTACTTATAGCAGTCGCCAGTAGTGTTAGGACATCAACAGATAATAAAACCTAGACACAAAAAGACTTTTCACCCAGTCACCAGTCCCCAGTCCCTAGTCCCTAGCTATATCATTCTCAAACCCTGATTATTTCATTACAGTAGCAATCATAAAGTCTCTGCTATTACTTCACTTCGTACCCTGCGGGAAGGCGTTCCGCTAACGTAATGACAAGTATGCATCCGAACTTGATATTATATATATATTTTCATACTTACAAATTACTGAGCTTTGCAGAGCTTCTAATTTCATCGTTATAACATCAGTTAGCCTATTTTGTAATTTATTGATTGATACTTGAAAAGTAGTTAATATCAACCTCATGAGAATTGCGACCATGATCAAAACAACACTACGATTGATCCGTCAATTCAGATATGTCTTGCTTCTTGCTGCTATGCTTGTCATCTGCTTTAGCACAGCATCCTACTCTGCTGAACCTAGTGAAGCAATTTTTTACACAAAAAGTAGCTATGAGGGCACAGCAACTACCTATAAAATAGGGGACTCATACCAGGCTGATTGTAGCGATGATAATGACAGTATCAATGATAAATATTTGTCATTTGAACTCGGCTCACAGGCGAAAGTTGTAGCTTGGGAACAGTGCAATAATACTGGAATCAAAGATGAATGGGAAGAAAGTAAGCCTGATATTAGTGATATAGAAAGCCTGTCAAGTTTTCAAGTGACTAATAGTACCGATACAGTATTAACATTTCGTTTAGTTGATGATACTAATTCCAAGATACCTCTAAGTTTGTATATTCAACCTTTTGGTATACCATCCGACAAGCCCATTGAAGATAGTACAGATGACGGAAAGGATGATTATCGTATTATTGGCATTCTACCAACCAACAAAGACGATGAATCAAACGTAACCGTTATTAATTTACGTAACAAAGAAGGTGAATTGCTGTCCACCAGTTCAGTGTACTTCCAATGGAATGCAAAAGAAAATAAAGCCGAATATAGCACTAACCCTGAAACAGCACCAAAAGGATTTAAGATAGAACAAACTTCTACAAATACATTTGATTTTCGTTGGGTTGGTTTGTAAAGATGAGTTAAGGGATTTACATCATCTCAAAATAAGCGATCGCCTCAAGCTTTCATTTTTTAGCCCTCATCTATTCTGGATGAGGGCTACTTAACATTGGCGAAGTCTAAGTATAAAACTTTTTGATATCAAAATTTACATAAAAATTTAAGAATTTTCATAAATAATAGATTTCTTATCAAAAAATGAATGTATATAAAATTATTTTACAGCCGTAAATTTACGGTATAAGATACCGTATAAAGTATTGTATTATTAGTTAAATAATTGTATTTTTCCAAGTAGCCTTTCACAAAAGGACTCAAGGCATCTCTCTTAAGTGTACGAAAAGTATATTTGGTCGTTCTGAGCAGCGTGGCATTGTTAATTTGAGGGATATTCTTTAAACAGTAAGCTAAAACCCATTAAATTTGCACAATTACTTGATATGGTCGTTCTTTGTCATTCGTCATTCGTCATTTGTATTTACGAAGGACAAAGCATTAATGAGTAATGACGGTCTTTACGAGTGATGATGCAACTTGGATGCAGATTAGCTGACTCACAAAAGATTTCCATAGAAAAGCGTTGATTTGATTTTGATTTTTTAAAAGCTTAAATACTTAAGCTTAAATTTTTCATGAGTTTTAGTTAGTTAACTTTAAGAGGACGAGTCATGTTTTCTAGATTTTCTCGTAGGCAGGTTTTAACCATAGCTAGCTTCACAATTACAGGGACAGCAGTTGCAATAAATATTCCATTTTTTAAAAATTTATTTGCTCCTAAAGCCCAAGCTCAAGAAATATCTGAAAAAGTATACAAAGGCAGAAGGTATAAAATTATTAAAAATCAAACACCTGGAAGAAATGGAACCATAAATAATACTGTTGACACATCAACGCAATTATTTATCGATGACAAAGAAATTAAAATTTTTCAACACAAGAAAACCAAAAAATACACATCAAGTCTTTTATTTGGTGAATTTGAATCACCTGAGAAAATTGCCAAAATTGTAATAGATCTGGGATTAAAATTCCCTGAAAAAGAAGTAGAGTTAGATCCTGAAATTGACTAGATATATTATTTAAATCTAGTAATTTACCACGTAAATGTTGACTCTTAAAAGCAGGAAAAAGGTAAAAAGGAAAGAATTTAAAGCTTTTAACCTTTCCCCCTTACCCTCTTTCCCCCTGTCAAAATCTTTTTGGCAGACTACTAGTGAAATGGAATATCTTTTTGCTAACAACATCAGGTGACATATGAAAGATGTAAGAAAAAATATTAGAGACTTAACGAATAATGAAAAACAAAACTATATTCAGGCAGTCAAAGCACTAAAAGCCAAAATTAGTCCTATTACTGGGCGTAGTATTTATGATGAATATGTACTTTGGCATAGTCTAGCAACTCAAAATGCAGATCCCACTGATCCTATAGGATTTCGTAATTCTGCTCACGCCGGGCCTGCTTTTACTGCTTGGCATCGTTATTATCTTTACAGATTTGAAAAACAATTACAAAAAGTAGTGCCAGGGTTAACAATACCCTATTGGGATTGGACTGAAGATACTAATGATCCCTTCAACTCACCACTTTGGGCTGCTGATTTTATGGGAGGTAATGGTGATCCTCAAGATAATAATGTAGTGAAAACAGGCCCTTTTGCCGTTGATCTATGGACAACTATTAATATTGATGGCACTACTAAAGGAGGCTTACAACGCCAGTTTGGTCAATTGACCTCCGGGATACCAAGCCAAGCAGATGTGAATTTAGCCATTGGAGAAACTCCCTATGATAGTTCCCCGTGGAACTTTGAAAGTAGTCCTAGTCATCGCAATCGCCTTGAAGGCTTTCTTGCTCCGGATGGTTCTTTCGCACAATTACATAACCAAGCACATGTCTGGGTTGGAGGGGATATGGTAAATGTTAATATTTCCCCAAATGATCCTGTTTTCTTTATACATCATTGTAATGTGGATCGAGTTTGGGCAATATGGCAAGATAAGAATCCAACTCAAGGATATTTACCCACTGGAGAGGGGCCTTCTGGACATAATCTTTATGACTTAATGTACCCTTGGAATGGAAAAGCTACCAAGCTAAAAGCTAAACCGGTAGACGTTTTAAATTATAAAAAACTTGGCTATACCTACGTTTAGTTAATAGCGATTCTCTTGGAAGAGGCACTCTGGAATTACACTAAAACACACACCATACAGGGCAATTCAAAAATTGCCCTGAAGTGAATTAACTATAATTTCACATATGATTTAGGCTACTTACTAGCAAGTTTACAAACCACCATAATATGTGATGAATATTTATTCGTACTATAGTGAACCAGTTGTAGTCCTGCTTGTTCTATTTCTTGCAAGAGTTCTGGTATTTCAAACTTATGATGTCTCCAGATAGTAATCTCTTCACCTTTAGAGAGATCAATATTCTTATCTATTTCCAGAAATTTGAAGTTGAGAGTATAATTCTGAAGAAGTTTGATATTAGCAATTATACTATCTGTTGCTAAATCATATTTTCTGACCAGTTCACAATCTTCAGCTCTAATGCCAATTTGACTTTTAATCCATTGATAAATTTCTTCTGCATGATACTTACAGCCACCCCTGGCTATACCGTCCCATTGAGAGTTAGAACCAATCTCATTAGTGAAAACTAGAAAATCATTCTTCCCCATACTGTCGATGAAATTTTTGAATACTTGGGTTCTATTTCTATGGTTTCCAATTGTGACACCTAAGTGTAAAAATAAATTAGCAGTATCAAGAGTTTCATAATCGTCTTGATTTTTTAAAAATATTTGGGGAATACAACTATTTTCTATATCAATTATGTAACTACTATACTCAATCAATGGGAACCATCTCTGAAAGTTTTTTCGGGATACTGTGAGTAATTCTTCGCTAATATCTAATGCAATATATTGATTAAGTCTTTCCATTTTAATCAGGTTTTTCATAAATTCTTTAACTGGATAAGAATTTCCTGAACCTACATCTATAATATTTAACTTTCTACATCCTTGAAAATTGCCATTAATATATGCAAAATTCTGCTTTAACAGGTCAATTTCTACGCTTGATGGTCGATACCATTTAGGAATAATATTTTTTAAATAAAAAGTATCCCAAATTGTCGCACCTCTACCTTTGTAAGAATACTTTAGAGGTATTTCTCGGTTGAGTTCTAATGCTTGAATTATTCCTAAAAGTTCTTCTTCAGAAAAAATAGAGTAGAACTCAGGACTGGGCTTTGCTGTGCGACTTTGTGGAGTTGGGATTTCTGAAGGAAGTTGTGAATTACTATTAAAATTTTGAGTCATTATTCTTGTGTTTTGCTTTTCTTACGTATTCTAGGTCCATCAGCGTTTATCACCAGTCTTTCTACTTTACTGTTATGAGTGGGCCAGATAGATATCTTGCACAGATTGCACTGGAGACTGGAGACTGGGAGGATTAGTGTACTTCACGCTTGTTGAAAAGCACTGTATGTTAATACTAACGTCATCAAATTGCAATACTTTTGTCAAATTGGTGTGTGATAGTTAATTCGGGCTAAACAATATGCTCTGCAACAAGGTGGGATTTTCCTACCTTTTACTTATTTGACAAAAGCTATGATCATATAGCTTGATGAATAGGAATTCCTCCAGTGGAAAATATGCGGCTAATGTAGCAAAAACCCCTATTAATAAAGGGGTTTTTTCTTTTGGGAATTTTGTTTAAGTGAGAACTAAATTATCTCGGTGAACCACTGTTTCTGCACCTACATAGCCCAGAATCGTGGGAATTTCTCTAGAATGGTGACCACGAATCCTTTGTAGTTCATCGCTGCTATAGTTCACAAGTCCTCTAGCAATTTCATTGCCGCTAGTGTCGCACAATTGCACCGCTTCTTGAGTCTCAAACTCTCCTTCTACAGCTTTAATTCCCGCTGCTAACAATGATTTTCCTGCCTCGGCGATCGCTGCGATCGCACCTGCATCTAAATATAATTTTCCCGCAGGCAATAGTCCGTAAGCTATCCAACGTTTACGGGCAGAAGTTGGTTCTGGTTGTGGCTGAAAGTGAGTCCCCAGTGGTTCGCCTTGTAAAATTTTTTCGATATTGCCAGGAAATCGCCCTTCGGTAATCACGGTACGCACTCCAGCTGCGATCGCAATTCTGGCTGCGGAAATTTTTGTCACCATCCCGCCTGTACCCCATTGGGAACCCTGAGAACCTGTTTGTATGCCTAATTCTGCTAATTCTTTCATGTTACTCACCAAGGCGATGGGCTGAGCATCCGGTACAGAACGCGGATCGGCTGAGTAAAGCCTGTCTACATCGGTGAGTAAAAATAGCCAATCTGCTTGCACTAAACTAGCAACCAATGCTGAGAGGGTGTCATTATCGCCAAATTTCAGTTCATCCACTGCTACTGTATCATTCTCATTCACCACGGGAATGACTCCTAGTCCCAGCAGTTCCCGAAAGGTGTTGTAAACATTGAGATATCGGCTACGCTGTACTAAATCGCTGCGAGTCAGCAAAACTTGGGCAATTGGCTGTTGTAAAGTTGTAAATAAATCGTCATACACCCGCATTAGCCGACCTTGGCCTACTGCTGCTACAGCCTGTTTCAGAGCGATCGCTTTGGGACGTTCGGTTAAGCCTAACCGCGCACAACCCACACCCACAGCACCAGAAGATACTAAAATCACCCGATGACCTTGCTGTCTCAAATAACAAAGCGTTTCCGCCAAAGTGGCAATAGTTGAAAGTGCCAGTTGTCCAGTTTCAGGTTGGGTAAGGCTAGAAGTGCCGATTTTGACAACAATTGTTTTGGTCATTGGTCAGTGGTCATTTGTCAACAGTCAACAGTCAATAGTCCAGAGTCAATTGTCAAGAAACTTTGGACTATTGACTCTGGACTATTCACTAAATTGTAAAGCGCCAGCGCTTCTATATGTGAAGACTGACGCTCTACGGCTTTATATGTATTTGCTATCGGTTAGGGTCTTTTTTGGCTGACCCCATGTTATTAATATCTATAATCTCCGATTTTTCGATAGTATTAAGTTTCCTTAATTATTTTTTTAGATTTAGTTTCCTGACGATTTGTCAACGTTTGTGAATTTTCTTATGTTCGGGAGTAATGGAAGCTCCTAAGATTTCAGAAATCCAAACTTCAAAGTTGCGTATGGGATGAGAGCGTAAAGCTACACCAGGATGGACAATTGGTTCAACCAAAATGGTAAACATTCCTAAACGATTACCTGCTAGGACATCGGTAAACAAGCGATCGCCTACCATCCCTACTTGATGTACTGGCAAATTCATTGTCTTGAGTGCTGCTCTAATCTTGCGTCGTGAAGGCTTGGCCGCACCTAAGTAATATGGCAAGTTCAGAGAGCGGGCAATGCCACCAATACGTGCTTCACTGAGGTTATTACTCACCAAACACAGCGCTGTACAACTGCGGATCTGCTCTACCCACTGTTGTAATTCTGGCGAAGCTATCCCTACTCTCATGGGTACTAAAGTTTCATCTACATCCAATACCAGCCCCTTCAGCCCGTATTGTTGAATAATGTCTGGTGTTAGGTTCAACACGGAACCTTCTAAAATCAAGTCAGGCTGTAAGAACTTGTTCCAGGTCATAGTCAAAGGTCAATGGTAAAAAACTGAAGCGTAGGTAAGGCAATCCTGAATAAGAGCAGGGGTGCTTTCGGTGCAAGGGTGCAGGGGAGCAAAGGGGCAGAAATAGTGCTATGTCTAACCACAATTTAGCGTGAGTTCGACAGGTGCTGTTTTGACCTCTCCCCCGGTCCCTCTCCTACAAGGAGAGGGGAGTAAAACTGTTATTTTTTCGTTTCTCCTCCCTCGCCTTTTAGGCTACGGTGTACACACAAATCTTCTAAAGTTGTGCCGCAGGCTTTTGATCCCCCCAACCCCCCTTTTTAAGGGGGGCAAAAAGCTCTTAAAGTCCCCCTTTTTAAGGGGGATTTAGGGGGATCTACGACGATTTTGGCTTTGTTCCAGAGATGTGTGTACACCGTAGCGCCTTTTAGGAGAGGGAGGCTGGGAGGGAGAGGTTCATCGAACTCACATCAATTTAGTGTCAGCAACCCTTAGTGCAGCACTGCAAAAATTACCATCTAGTTAAAAAAGGCTAAGAGCTTTGTGTAAAAGCTTTCCTTCTACCTGGTTACACTAGTGGCTGAGCATCTGTTTAACAGATGCCCAAAGCTTATTCAAATATAATTAAAAATTCTCAATTAAAAAAAATTTTAATTTTTAATTTTGAATCTTTAAGCTTATTCCACTTCATTAAAAAGGTGTTCTTCTAAAAGTGGTTGTACTTCACGAAACTCTTCTGGAGACAATAATACAGGTTGACCTGTTTTTGAGATGCGTGCAAAAAACAGCAGTGGATCTAGAGGAGTATAAATGGCATACTCTTGGTCATGAAAATAAAAGCTAGCAAGTAGCTGTAATTGCTCTGGCTCTAAATCTGCCTCTTCGTCTTCAATTTCTAAAGTGAAAAGTTCTGATTCTTCAGCAGGCGGTAATTCACCCGCCACCGTCAAAGCATAGGCAGTGTGCTTTAGTATCAAATTTTGCTCCGATAAGACAGCTTGAGCAGTACTAAAAATTTGCTCAATGACGGCATCATCATCTACTAGAATTGCCTCTTCTTCCTCGTCTTCACCTTGCCAAGCAAAAATTTCTATGGGTGAGTCTACAGGAAGCAGTAAAACAAATTCTTGTTCATCAACTGAAAGCGATCGCTCAATATAACATTCGAGAGTTCGCCCTGTGTCATCGCTCAAGGTGATAGTACTTGTTTGAGCGTGATCATTTTCTTCTTCGGGAAATTGGGAGGAAAACATAACAGAATTATCAAACTTTATAAGTACCAGCAGATGTGAAAATCGCTTCACTGTTTAATGACAAATGATGTCAAGCAAATAGTTTCAGGCAAAAATACAACTACTGGGTAATAGCTTTCAGAATATCATGTTAAAACGTATCAATACTCTACGGCTACTACGGTGCTTTGGAAACTGGCTCGTCTTGTATCGAGCCATTGTTGTAATATTAAAGATGCTGCCTTGCGGTCAATCAAGCCTTTATTGCGTGATGGAGAGCGGTTTTCGGCTATTAGCAGTTGTTCTGCTTGAAATGATGTTAACCGCTCATCTACATATTCCACAGGGAGTTTGAGAGCTTTAGCAAGTCTAGTGGCAAATTTCTGCACATGACGCGCTTGAAAGCCCAAAGAACCATCCATTGAATAAGGCAAACCGACTACCAAAACTTGCACTTCACGCTCATTAACGATTTGTTGTATTTGCTCAACATCTTTTTCAAAACTCGTGCGATCAACTGTGGTGATACCTGTGGCAATTAAACCAGTGCGATCGCATCCAGCCACACCAACACGCTTGCGGCCGACATCTAACCCCAACGCGGAAATCAAAGGTTTTGGTTGCTCTTGGGGTGTCACATTAATTCTCCTGCTTGACATCTGATGACTCAGACTGGCAAGATACCTCATTGGTTGTGTTGTTACATGCAAAGCTCACAGATTCTGATTTACTTGGCACAGGTCTATCTGAGGCTGGTAGTTGCCTTTGTTGTCCCCATGACATCCCACCCGGTATCGGTTTACGTGCCGGTTGTAGACCTTGTAGCACCTCAGTCCACTGAATTCCTTCTAAGGAGACAAATTTAGACTCCCGTAGCTTGTGCCAAACTGAGCGAGACATGATCAGCGTATGTTCTATACGCTTGGCTCCAATTCGTTCTAAGTATTCTTCTCGTTCTGCTTGGTAGTCTGAAGAAGCCAACTGTAAACCTTGCTGGGGAAAATCTTGAGCAATGCGAGCCAGTTGAGAAAGTAACTCTGGATACAGCCACGTATAAGCAGGGTGAACTGTCAACGTTGCTACATGAGGAGATTCACCTTTGCGGTCAAGTTGTATCTGAAAGTAGCCAATAGCCGCTTTGCGTTGGGGTTCAAACACGTACCCACTCACCACTTCTATTTTCGTTACCCATTGTTTGACGGCATCACATAAAGCACCGAACAAACTGGTTTTGAAATCGCGGGTGTTGCGATCGAACACTTGACGCACCAAAGGCGGCATTGATGCTGTATCTAGTTGATAAAGCAACTGAGCATCGGCATTACTAACTGGTAATAAATTGGGCAAATCTGGCTCGGCTTGGGCTAATTCCGTCAGCAATTGCGGTTCAATTTCCCAGTAGGTCATTTCGGCTAAACGCTGAAATCCATTTTGGCGATAAAGTGCCAGCGCCTCTTTATCATTGACATTGACTTCTAATAACCAAGTGCGAGCTTCTAAAATCGACTCAAAGCAATGGCGTAAAAGTTGTGAGCCAATTCCTTGCTTATCAGCAGCACGATCCAGCATTACCTGGTCAACCCGCCAAGTAGTGCGTGTACGGTTAAACGGCGACACTTGAATCATTCCCAGAAGCATACGCCCTTGTTCTGCTACATAGGCACAGAACTGATACTGTAATGGGTTGGGAAACCAACTCAAACATTTGAGCAACCCATACCAGCGGCGCAGCCCTTGCATCTGGCGTATGTCGAAGCTAGCCCCTTTGGTTGAGGGGTCATTTGATGACTCTTGAGTTATTCGCTCAATTCCATCCAGATCCCGGTATTGGATTGGACGGATGACAACGCTGAGATTTCGAGGAAGTATTGAAGTCATTTTGATTCGAGCTGCCATTTAGCCCTAATTAACTGCTCTTGGGAGGAACTGCTGCAATCATCTTAACGGCTTTCCGCTCCTTGCTATTGTTCCTAAAGGGTGATTTTAGTAACTAGTTACTGAAAAAGTTTGAAAAAGCAGACTTGATGAGTACACCATTGACGGTGACACAACAACATCTGCTTTCATTTTATTTGAATTTTAATTAAAATTTGTATATTTTACAGCCCTTGACGAGAAATTTGTTTTTCAAAGTTGGCTTGGGTCTGATGAAGCAATTGTTGGCGGCTATCTTCAAGTGTCTGCTTCAGGGGTGGAACCAGATTGCGAGCTTGTAAAGTCATGTGAAGCTGCAAATGGGCAACATACTCGCTGAAATCTTCATTTGCTGCAACTGCGCTTGTTAAGAAGTTTGATTCCATTGCCACTGTGTTCTCCTTTACTATTGCTATTTCTTCACATCATCAAAAATTATCATGTAGTTTTGCCAGACTTCTTAATTCGCAATGAAGTTTAATGGTTTGCAATAGGTTGGGGACTGGGG
>NZ_AP018288.1:4595001-4655657 GCF_002368335.1 Nostoc sp. NIES-4103
TATTGTCGCCCTCATCTCCCTCATCTCCCCATCTCCCCTGCTGCAACTGCACCAAGACTTAGTAAGTTCGATTTTTGCGCTTCGGTCAAACCTGTAACACCGTAAATATTCATCTCTTCATAAATTTGCTCTGCTTTGAGGGTGGTGAGGCACTTTTTTGTCTCCGTATGCCAAATTTTAATGGCAGCATACCCATCTCCAGCAATTAGGTGTTTACCTTCTGGGCTAAAGGTGACACTCATAATCCAGGTATTATGTCCTTCCAGGGTGGCAATGCAGTCACCATCTGCCACATCCCAGAGTTTGATGATGCCGTCACTGCTGCTACTGGCAAGAGTACTGCCATCTGGACTAAAAGCGATCGCCCAAATCATATCTTGATGTCCAGAGAGAATATGCAGACACTCTCCTGTTTCTACATTCCAAAGTCTCACTCTCTGCTCGATACTGCTACCAGTGGCGAGTCTGCTACCATCAGGACTAAAAGTTACCCACCATGCCCAATTCCTATGTCCTGTCAAGGTTTGATAACACTGCCGCGTTGTGATGTCCCAAATCCTGACTGTGTTGTCAAAACCGCCAGATACCAGTTTTTTGCCATCTGGACTGAAGGCTATTGACATCCCAAGATGTACTGGAAAAGTATCTAGCAGCTGTCCTGTGAACCTGTCCCAAAGTTTAATTGTGCTGTCATAGCCACTGCTTGCCAATAAACGACCATCGGGACTAAAAGCTACTCCGGTTACTGTTCCTTGATGACCGTGTAAGCTTTTTATACACTGACCTGTTGTGACATCCCATAACCTGATGGTTGTGTCAGCACTGGCACTGGCTACTGTACAACCATCACGAGTCAAGTCTACATCAAAAATTATATCTGTATGACCGTACAAACTGCGACATTCACCGTCCGGTGTCCATAACCTGACACTGCGGTCTTCGTTACCACTGACAATCAGACCGTCAATCCCTATTTGAGTGAGTGAGTTAGGCAAAATCGAACTAGAAACAACAGATTTAATCCAGTTATTTCTGCCTTTGAATGTTCTCAAGCACTCGCCGCTGACGACATCCCACAGCTTTAGGGAAAAGTCATCACCACCGCTAGCTAACAGCGTTCCTTGGGGATTGGCTGCGATCGCGTCAATGGAGTTACTATGTCCTTGCAGGGTTTTGAGACATTGTTGTGTGGCAATATCCCAAAGTCGAATTGTGCAATCTATGCTACAGCTAGCAACGATGTTGTCATTCACAAATGCGATCGCTAGTATCCCATTTAAATGTCCTTCTAAAACGCCCACACAAAGGCCTTGCTCAATATCCCACAGTCTAATTGTTTTATCCAAACTGCCACTGGCTAGCACTCCTGATGAATTAAAGGCTATGGACTTGAGCCAGTCAGTATGTCCTTGTAGTGTATTTATACAGGAACCTGTTGCTAAATCCCAAAGCTTGATTGTGTTATCCTCACCAGCACTGGCGAGGATGTCACCTTGGGGACTCAACGCCACAGACCAAACTTTGCTACTATGTCCTTGCAATACTTGAGTACATTCTCCTAGGCTAATATCCCAAAGCTTAATGCTAGAGTCTGTGCTGCTGCTAACTAATGTGTTACCGTCGTGGGTAAATCTCACGCAGACAACCCCACCATTGCTATCTTGCAGATTTTTCAAACATTGTCCGGTTGTGACATCCCAAAGCTTTATCGTTTCATCTTGCCCCACAGTTGCCAAGGTGTTGCCATCTGGACTGAAAGTAACACACCAAAGCATACCTATATGTGCTTGGCAGTCAAGTAACTCTTGACCGCTGGTGACATCCCACAGCCGAAAACAACCGTTGAAATGCCCAGTTGCTAAAGTTTTACCATCTGGACTAAATGCTGTAGATATTACTGTAGCGAATGTTTTCGCAAATACACTCTTGGACAGATCTGCATGGGCAAAATTAACTTTCCGCAAAGGAGTATCTTGAAGATATGCTTGCCAGATTGTGAGGCAAGAGAAATCATAGCCTGTTAAATCTGTTTGCAGGTGAGAGAGTAAATTGAGAATGTTACCACCTGCATATCCCGGTTCTAATTGAGAGTGAGGAGTGAAGAGTGAGGAGTTAGGAGTTAGGAGTGAAGAGTTAGGAGTGAAGAGTGAGGAGTTAGGAGTTAGGAGTGAAGAGTTAGGAGTTAAGAATGAAGAGTTAGGAGTTGTTTTTGTTGAAATTTCCCGTTGTACTTTATTCCCTTGTTGGCATCTGGCGAAAGATTGTTGTAAATCTTGTAAAATCTGCGTGAGTTGAGTTTCAATTGCTTGTTTGGTTCGCAGTTTTTGCTGTAAGTGTTCAATAACAGGTTGCAGGATCAGCTTAGTTTGTGCAATCCTGATGTAATCTTTGGCAGTCGCTTTAATTAAAGCATGACTGTTGAAAATAGAATTTCTCTCTATATTTTCTAGGATTTCTGTACACACCTGCTGTATCAATTGGTCTGTCACATATTCCATGACTACAGGTTGAAGAGTGAAATGTACAGAAGCTTGGGGAATTGATTTTTTTTCAATTAAACTTCGCCTACCGAGGGAATCTAACGCCTCTAATAGTTTCATTGATGAAACAGGTAAGACTAAATCAGCACGGAGTTCTACCAAATTTACTGGTTCTCGATTAATTGCTAGCCAGTACATCAGGTCTTTTTCGAGTGCTGAAAGTCTATGAAACTGCTGGTTTAGTAAGTCATAAATGCTACCAAAAACAGTAGAACCGTGGGCGAAAAATTCAACGATGTTGCCATCAAATAACTCTTGAATTGTGGTAGCAATAATCTTGAGCGCTAAGGGATTGCCTGCATAATGTTCAATTAAGTTTTGCCAATCGGTATCATCACCGCAGAAAAAGCTTTTAATTCTGACTAATTCTAATGCAGCGATCGCACTTAAACCAGTGAGATACCATGAACGGACTGGTAGATTTTCCCCTTCTAAAGCCGCTATTTCCTGGGGTTTTTCTCGACTCGTCAGCACCACACAGCTAGTATGAGTTGTTTCTCCTATCTGTTTGAGCAGTTGTCCATAGTCTTCATATCCAGTTTGGTAATGTCCAGATTGATCGCCACTAGCCAGAATTGATTCTGCATTATCTAGGATGATCAGGCAACGGTGCGATCGCAAATGTGCCATGAATTGCCCAATCAAATCGCCGATATTCTCCGATAATTTAATCGGTTCTCCCTTAGCAAAGCACTGAAGCAAGTTGGCTAGCAGTTCTCCCAAAGGCGGACTGTTGCGGAGACTCCGCCACACCACAAACTCAAACTCTTCCTGAATTTGCTGTGCTAGTTTCACCGATAGGGAAGTCTTACCAATTCCCCCCATCCCCAACAGCACTACAAGTCGGCAATGATCTTTGATAATCCAATACTCTAACTTGCTAACTTCATCTGTACGTCCAAAAAAAATCGACACATCAACAGCTTCACCCCAGTCGGTATGAAGTGGGGAGTGGGGAGATGAGGGGGATGAGGGAGATGGGGCAGATGAGGGGAATGAGCGGCTAATTTCTTCCCCTGCTCCCCCTGCTTCCCCTGCTCCCCCTGCTCCCCCTGCTCCCCTGCTCCCCTGCTCCCCTGCTCTGAGATAATCGCTTGGTGTTAAATCTAATGCAAAAGCTCTGAAGAAGTACTCAAGGCTTTGTTTGTCTACTCCTTCTTCTCGCGCCAGAATTTTGGAAACTGTAAAAGGAGCTAACTGAGTACGGTAACTCAGTTCTTCTAGGGTAAATCTGGCTGCATCATTTTCTAGAATCTCCGCTTGATACCTAGCCTCCTGAAGCTTGTGAAATCCTGGGAGGCTAAGGATAACACCGCGCTTGCGTCTTTGCTTTTGCAATTCCATCAGATTACAAGGCTAACGCTATGTTGAGATGAATTTTACTGGTTTTAAGCCAAGATAACAACTTATTTTAAATTTTATACAAGTTAAGCGATCGCTGTTTCCCCCAATGTCTAGATTTAGAAACATTCTCATGTGCTTGGATACTGACAAAGGCTAACTTTAACTTAACAAAACTTAAGTTAGTCCTTTAAGACCTTTATATTTACTGGTGCAGACCGAGAGGAAAAGACAAACTAAAACTGTCAGCAGTGAATCATTCGCTGCAATTACAACTTAAAACACAGGACTAATTATTATGTTTGCACCATTTGTTATTTTAATTCGTAACCATCTAGATCAACGGCAGTTCAATCAACTGCGTGGTAAATTAATTGCACTCCATGCTCAGACAATTACTGACTTTTGCCATATCTTCGGTATCGACGATACAACCCGTCAACATCTGATTCGTATGGCTCGCAACAACGGTAAGCGCCTCGGTTTACTTGCTTAACGTGCGTCTTTGTTAGAGGTTGTTTGAAAACTATAAATAATTTTGCTTGAGGGCATAATCGCAGTACATCAGTATCCTCAAAAAGCCCAAAAGACTTATTTTTTCTTTGCCACTACTCCCCAACGCCACATGCTCTACTTGGGGAGACCCCAAGACCCTTCGGGTTCGGTAGTCCCCCATCGACGGAAACCGCCAAGATGGGGGCTACCTCACCGCAGTGGCTCCTCCCTACTCCCTACTCCCCATTAGCGATAATTCAAGTATTCAAAACGACTTTTCAAACATCATCTTAAAGACTCGCTTTAAGTTAGCACCTTAACACCTTTATCTTTACTGGTGCATTTGAGACAGTCATCAGAAACTTTAATAAAGCTAAAGCACATCATCAGTTCACCTTCGTGTCTTCGTGTCTTTGTGGTTCATTTTAACCACCAAGACACTAAGACACAAAGAAGAATTCATGACATCTTGAAAGTTTAGGAGACTTAAATCTATGACAAATTCTATTATCAATCCGGTTGAGCGTCCCCAAGTGACGCAACAACTTTCTGAAAATGTCATTCTCACAACAGTAGATGACCTTTACAACTGGGCGAAAATGTCTAGTTTGTATCCCCTATTTTTTGGTACAGCTTGCTGTTTTGTGGAATTTGCTGGCATGATTGGGTCACGTTTCGACCTAGAAAGATTTGGCATGTTTCCCCGTGCTACACCCAGACAAGCAGATTTGTTAATCACCGCAGGTACAATCACCATGAAGTACGCGCCTACGCTAGTGCGTCTCTATGAACAAATGGGAGAACCGAAGTATGTCATTGCAATGGGAGCTTGTACAATTACGGGAGGTATGTTCAGTGCAGATTCTCCCTCGGCTGTTCGAGGCGTAGATAAATTAATTCCAGTTGATGTATATTTGCCGGGATGTCCACCCAGACCAGAAGCAATTATGGATGCAATTGTGAAGTTGCGTAAGAAAATTGCCAATGAAAGTATCCAAGAACGCCAGCAAACTCAACAAACTCACCGCTTTTATAGTATTTACCACCGCATGAAGGTTGTACCACCTGTCAACGATGGGCAATATCTCAGAAATTCAGCGCGGGAAGTTCCGCCCCAAGCACTTACTATGGCAACAGAATTAGAATTACCTCTAGCATTGCAACAAACTGAGAGTGAAAAATAGACCATTTCTTGTAGAGATGCTTCAAAACCGCGTCTCTACCAAAGAATTTGTCGTAATTATTAATATTGCTATCATCTCTATTCACATCTTCTACTAGTTGCCACAACCGCCTCAGAATAAATTCTGATGCTAATAGCTCAAGTAAGCTCAAGCTTACTACATGAGGGTTTTAGTCCACTTTAGTGGAGTTTAGCTATTAGCCAAGAAATTTATTTCTTGGCGGGAAATGTGACAATTGTAAGATATCATTCTACAGACAATGGGGATGAAAGAAATATAGAACTTCAAGCTTCAGCTTCAAAGCCTCAAGTTCCAGCCTCAAAGCCTCAAGCTTCAACCTCAAAGCCTCAAGCTTCAACCTCAAAGCCTCAAATTCCAGCCTCAAAGCCTCAAGCTTCAGCCTCAAAGCCTCAAGTTCCAGCCTCAAAGCCTCAAGTTCCAGCCTCAAAGCCTCAAGCTTCAGCCTCAAAGCCTCAAGCTTCAGCCTCAAAGCCTCAAACTTGCTATCTTTCACACCCTCATCCTCCTCATCCTCCTCATCTCCCGTACCCAGCAGGAGACTGTTATGGATATTTTTGTCTTTTCTCCTCAAGAACTACCATTAGTACTAGGAACGCTCATAACAGTAGCAGCTAAACCAGAAGCACTTACACAACCTGAAAAGTTGTTTTTACAAATAGTCAACCAGCTACATCAAAGCAATGTTGTAATTGATAACTTATTCCCTATCACCCCAACCCAAGTAGCTGAAGTTATCACTCAGCTGCACCAACGCAAACGCCTGTTACAGATGGCAATGGTGATGGCGATGGTAGATAGTGAGATTACACCTACTCAGCAGAAGAAATTGCGATCGCTTGCGGATGCGCTTTGTATCAATGAGCAAGGTTTACGAATGCTACACAAAGCGGTAAACGAATACAAGCTGTTGGCACACATGGATATGAGGCGGCGGTTGATGGGCAAATTGATGAGTGGTACTGATCAACAAGAGGGTATTCTTGGTATCAAAAAATTGCTAGCTCCTTTTTTAAATCAGGGTGAAGATTCAGAGATAGCATGGAAGTATCGTCAATTAGGACTACTACCAGAGGGAACTTTGGGACGTGTCTTTTGGGAACACTGCACCCAACGCCACTTTAGCTTCCCTGGTGAAGCTGGCGGCATTCCCGAACGCATGATTTTTCATGATTTTGGTCATATTCTGTCAGGCTACAATACTGATCCACAGGGAGAGATACAGCAAGCAGCGTTTCAAGCTGGTTTCATTGGCGACGATGGCTTTGTATTTCTGCTGTTTGTCATCTTGCATTTTCATTGGGGAACTCAAATCACTCCCATTGCAGATGCCGATATGGCACTGTTTGACATTCCATTAATTATGCAAGCCTTAGAAAGAGGAGTAGCCTGCAAAGTAGACCTTTCAGATGATTGGAACTTCTGGGAAGTGGTCGATGTACCAGTTCAAGAGTTACGCGATCGCTACGGTATCCTACCCTTGTGTTTACCGACAATAAAGGAAGCTTCTCATGTCTGATTTTGGTTTTACCCACGTTGCACTTGAAGTCAGCGACATCGATCAAAGCATCTCGTTTTATGCGAAGTATGCTGAGATGAAAGTTGTACATCGTCGCACAGATCCTACAACTCAAGTAGATGTTGCTTGGATTAGTGATTTAACTCGACCATTCGTGATTGTACTAATTCAAGTGGCTAAAGTACAAGGCAAACTCTTACCTATATCCCATCTTGGTGTCGCTTGTAAAACTCGTGAGGAAGTTGATCGTCTTTGCCATGAGGCGCAATCAGAGGGTGTGCTGCTAGAAGGGCCAAATGACTGGGGTCATCCTGTTGGTTACTGGGCTTTTATCCAAGATCCTGATGGTCATACCCTGGAAGTTTCTTACGGTCAGGAAATCAATTTTACCGTCGCACAAGCCAGCCAGCAAGCTTAAGTTAGTGGATTGCCGCTAACTATAGAAGAGGTCTATTTATGCTACTCAAACTGAAAAAACTCTACAAAGTAATTCAGACATACAAAAACTCACAAAAGGTCGGAGATTTTGCCATTCTCAAAGCTGATGCCTTGGGTGCAAAGGTAGATCCACTAGTAGCGGCAAAACTACAACAAGTAGTGGGATATTATCCCAAAATTGATTTAGAACAATTGAGCCATTATCCTCAAGGCACATTTGGGCGGGAATATGCCGACCACATGCAAAAAAATCATCTGCAACCGCTGAATATTAGTCCTGAATCAGAGGATATTGCTAAAGGAAATGTATTTGCTTTGCGGTACATTGTTACCCATGATATTTTTCATGTTTTACTTGGCTTTGATACTAGCTACGCCGGAGAAATCGGTGTCCTTGCCTTTGCTGCTGAGCAAAATTACAGCAATTCACTAAAAATTAGTCTTTGGTTTGCCAAAGTAATTTATCCCATCCTAGCCCCGCAACAATTTAAAGCGATTTTCGCCAACTTAAAAAAAGGTAAAGAGCTAGCTCAAAAGGCTGATTTTTTATTAGGATATCGCTTTGAAGAACACTGGCAAGAACCAATTCAAACAGTGAGGAAACGCTTGGGAATACTACAATTTCCAACTAATTTATGAGCCATGTTCAGCAAATTATATAGAAATTGCTGAGGGATAATTCTCTACTATTAATATTAGGAGAATGAGTAATGATTACGTTCCCAGAAAATTCTTCAAATCATACCCATTTTAACCTGCCAAATGGCTCCCATGCACCCAAATTGATCCAAACTTTGAGGGGCATTTGGCGACCAATAGAGGCATTAGAAAACGCCCGTGAACGCTATGGAGACATATTTATGTCTCACTTTAGTACCTTACCTCGTCAAATAATTATTAGTAGTCCCCAAGCCATTCAGGAAATTTTCACGGCTGATTCCAAGTTGTTTGATTCTGGTTCAGGGAACCGACTAATCGAACCTTTTGTAGGGCCAAATTCAGTCATCGTGCTAGATGGCGATCGCCACATGCAACAGCGTAAACTTTTGATGCCGCCCTTTCATGGCGAACGGATGCGGGCTTACAGTCAAACCATCTGTGAAATTACAGAAGAAGTTACTAATCAGTGGACTATTGGGAAAGAATTTATCGCCCGTCCCCAGATGCAAAATATTTCTCTACAAGTGATTTTGAAAACTGTTTTTGGTTTAAAACAAGGAGAACGTTACCAACAAATCAGGCAAGTGTTAACTGCCATGTTGGATAGTTTTAATTCTCCTTGGAAATCCAGTCTACTTTTTTTCAATTTCCTACAACAAGATTTAGGGGCTTGGAGTCCTTGGGGAAATTTTATACGCCAAAGACAGCAGCTTGATGAACTAGTTTATCAAGAAATTCATGAACGTCGCATTAAAGCTGAATTGGAAGGTGAAGATATCCTCAGCTTGTTAATGTCATCTCGTGATGAACAAGGTCAACCAATGACTGATGTTGAGTTGCGCGATGAGTTAATGACTATGCTATTTGCTGGGCATGAAACTACAGCGATCGCGCTTGCTTGGGCTTTATATTGGATTCACTATATACCAGAAGTCCGCGAAAAACTTTTGCAAGAACTCAACTCTATTGATATCAAGAATGCGAACCCCACAACAATTGCTCAACTACCTTATTTGAATGCTGTCTGTTCAGAAACTTTACGCATTTATCCAGTTGCTTTCTTTAGTTTGCCGAGGATTCTGCGAGATGATATGCAATTTTTCGGCTACGATTTACCAAAAGGAACGTACTTATCTGTTTGCATCTATTTGACACACCATCGTCCCGATATCTATCCAGAACCTAATCAGTTTAGACCAGAACGCTTTTTAGAACGTCAATTCTCTCCATATGAATTTTTACCTTTTGGAGGTGGAAATCGTCGCTGTATTGGTATGGCCTTTGCTATGTTTGAAATGAAGTTGGTTTTAGCGACTATTTTATCGCGCTACTCGCTACAACTTTTAGAGTCTCGTCCCCTTTTACCTGTTCGTCGTGGTTTGGTATTTGCACCAGCCGGTGGTGTACATTTAGCGGTGAAAGAGCAATATTAACGTGAATTCGACAGATTTAAAAAACCCCTCTCCAAACCTCTCCCCTGAAAGGAGGAGCCACTGCGTTGCGGGGGTTCCCCCCGTTGTAGCAAGTGGCGTCAGAGGCTTTAAAAGCTTAATTTTTCGATCTTTACCGAGGATGTTAAAGCCCCTCTCCGCGTCGGAGAGGGGTTGGGGAGAGGTTCATCGAACTCACGTAATATTAATTCGTAATTCATAATATTCAAAAAATCTTTGCAACATATGATTAATGTGTTGCAAAGATTTTTTTATTACGAATTACAAATTGGTATTAAACCGTTACAAAATTGGCTGTGCTGAGAGTTCCCGTTAAGCCTGTAACTTCAATAATGGCATCGTTAGTTGCATTAAACCCAGCTGTTGCATCGTTAATAGCGACAAAAGTGCGGCTACCAAAGGTAAATTGAGCAGCAAAGTTAGCATCGAAGTTAGCAGTGGTTAGTTTGGCACTAATTCCAGTAGCATCGAGGGTTTCAACTGTTCCAGCACTGGTAAAACCTGACCGTGCAGTACTGACAACGAACAAATCGTTACCAGCCGTCGCATTAAAATCGGTAATAGCATCAAAGTTAGCTAAAAGTGAATCTGTTAGGTTTTGATAAACAAATCTGTCAACGCCTGTGCCACCTGTAATAACGTCCTGACCACCTGCACCTGTGAGGATATCGTTTCCTGCTCCGCCATTTAAGGTGTTGTTGCCACTATTGCCGATAATGGCATTATTGCCACTATTGCCTGTGCCGTTGATGTTGCCACTACCAGTTAAGGTAAGATTTTCAATATTGGCAAAAGCAGCCAGGCTAAAGGTAACGCTAGATTGGATGGTATCTGTTCCTTGACCAGCCTGTTCAGTAATGGTATCGGTAGTACTATCAACAATATAGATGTCATTGCCCGACCCACCGATTAAGGTATCGTTGCCTGCTCCTCCATTGAGGGTATCGCTGCCTGCACCACCGTTGAGTTGATTATTGCCGCTGTTACCAATTAAAACATTACTTCCAGCAGTACCAGTACCATTGATGTTGAGTGTACCAGTCAGCGTCAGGTTTTCGGTGTTGGCGACATTATTTAGATCAAAGGCAAAGTTGGCTTGAATAGTATCTGTCCCGGAATTAGCAGCTTCGGTAATGGTATCGTTGCTGTCAATGACATAAGTGTCGTTGCCAAGACCACCGATTAAAGTATCGCTTCCAGCACCGCCAGTAATACTGTCATTGCCATCACCTGTGCTGATGCTATCATTGCCAGCACCACCACTAACCGTATCATTACCACTACCTGTGGTTATGGTGTCATTGGCTGCTGTGCCAGTAATGCGGAAACGTTCGATGTTAGAGAAGTTAATTCGGTCGTAGTCGCTGTAGCTACCAGTGTAGTAGGCTCGGTAATAACCGTCAAATCCTCCAAAACCGTTGCTGGAAATCGAAGTGGTGATACCAGCATTGGGTGATGTGCCGGTGTAGCTGTTGCTGGAGTAATCAACTATTAATAAGTCGTTTCCGCTTCCTCCATCTATGGTGTCTATTCCTAACCCTGCATTAATGGTGTCATTGCCACTGCCTGTGTTGATAGTACCGTTGTTGAAACGCTGGTTAAAGCTAATGACATCATTGCCACTACCTGTGGTCAAATTCTGAAAGCGTTCAATATTGGAGATTGTGCCAACGCCTGTTAAGTTAATGGCTGTAGTTCCTGTCTCGTTGAAGCTTAAGGCTGTGGTGGCGGCACTCAAATCAGCATTGACGAGGATATCTGTACCTGTTCCCCCATCAATGACGTTGACACCTAAGCCTGGATCTATCACATCGTCGCCAGCACCGCCAGTAATGCTGTCATTGCCATCACCTGTNCTGATGCTATCATTGCCAGCACCACCACTAACCGTATCATTACCACTACCTGTGGTTATGGTGTCATTGGCTGCTGTGCCAGTAATGCGGAAACGTTCGATGTTAGAGAAGTTAATTCGGTCGTAGTCGCTGTAGCTACCAGTGTAGTAGGCTCGGTAATAACCGTTGAATCCTCCAAAACCGTTGCTGGAAATCGAAGTGGTGATACCAGCATTGGGTGATGTGCCTGTGTAGCTGTTGCTGGAGTAATCAACTATTAATAAGTCGTTGCCGCTTCCTCCATCTATGGTGTCTATTCCTAACCCTGCATTAATGGTGTCATTGCCACTGCCTGTGTTGATAGTACCGTTGTTGAAACGCTGGTTAAAGCTAATGACATCATTGCCACTACCTGTGGTCAAATTCTGAAAGCGTTCAATATTGGAGATTGTGCCAACGCCTGTTAAGTTAATGGCTGTAGTTCCTGTCTCGTTGAAGCTTAAGGCTGTGGTGGCGGCACTCAAATCAGCATTGACGAGGATATCTGTACCTGTTCCCCCATCAATGACGTTGACACCTAAGCCTGGATCTATCACATCGTCGCCAGCACCGCCAGTAATGCTGTCATTGCCATCACCTGTNCTGATGCTATCATTGCCAGCACCACCACTAACCGTATCATTACCACTACCTGTGGTTATGGTGTCATTGGCTGCTGTGCCAGTAATGCGGAAACGTTCGATGTTAGAGAAGTTAATTCGGTCGTAGTCGCTGTAGCTACCAGTGTAGTAGGCTCGGTAATAACCGTTGAATCCTCCAAAACCGTTGCTGGAAATCGAAGTGGTGATACCAGCATTGGGTGATGTGCCTGTGTAGCTGTTGCTGGAGTAATCAACTATTAATAAGTCGTTGCCGCTTCCTCCATCTATGGTGTCTATTCCTAACCCTGCATTAATGGTGTCATTGCCACTGCCTGTGTTGATAGTACCGTTGTTGAAACGCTGGTTAAAGCTAATGACATCATTGCCACTACCTGTGGTCAAATTCTGAAAGCGTTCAATATTGGAGATTGTGCCAACGCCTGTTAAGTTAATGGCTGTAGTTCCTGTCTCGTTGAAGCTTAAGGCTGTGGTGGCGGCACTCAAATCAGCATTGACGAGGATATCTGTACCTGTTCCCCCATCAATGACGTTGACACCTAAGCCTGGATCTATCACATCGTCGCCAGCACCGCCAGTAATGCTGTCATTGCCATCACCTGTNCTGATGCTATCATTGCCAGCACCACCACTAACCGTATCATTACCACTACCTGTGGTTATGGTGTCATTGGCTGCTGTGCCAGTAATGCGGAAACGTTCGATGTTAGAGAAGTTAATTCGGTCGTAGTCGCTGTAGCTACCAGTGTAGTAGGCTCGGTAATAACCGTTGAATCCTCCAAAACCGTTGCTGGAAATCGAAGTGGTGATACCAGCATTGGGTGATGTGCCTGTGTAGCTGTTGCTGGAGTAATCAACTATTAATAAGTCGTTTCCGCTTCCTCCATCTATGGTGTCTATTCCTAACCCGGAGTTAATGGTGTCATCAGCATTACTCGGAACACCACCAGTTACACCACTCGAAACTCCAGAAGGAGTAATTGTGTCATTATTACTGGTTCCAAAAATTGTTGCCATGTTCGCTTTTTCAATTAATTAAGTAAACATCAGTTCGAGATAAAAAAAGCCAGCGTAAACAAAGGTAAAGCATACAGCCTCCGTTTTAATATCTACTCAAGAGCTTTGCATAATTCCTGATTAATATGCGAGATTATTATTGTTTTATCAATTTTGCCAGAGAATAAACTAGGAAACTTACAGCATAAAGCTTTTTCAATAAAGCTTGATGATAGCCATCTAGAGCGAAAATAAACGATCGAATGATCGTTATATCTACAGTTGAAAATTTTGCTTTGATTTTTCTTTTATCAGAGTAATATAAGAGGGTTATTGATACAGTTATTATCCTGATTTAACCATTTTGTTTGATAATTAAAAAGTTCTGCTATTCAGAGAAAGTCTAAAGCCTCCCTACTATCTATTATTTACAAATTATGGGTATCAAAACTTAAAATTGTTTTGGCAGTAGCGATCGCTTCCACTACACTCTCTACAATATAAACATTTTCTGGCGACATGCTTTTAAAGAAACTTTTGCTTTCTACATCGTCAGTCAACAAGATTACTTGCTTTTTTGCTTTCAAAGCTAAGGCAATTTCTGAAGCTGTTCCTGCACCCATACCACAAGCAATCACCACATCACTGGAGAGAACATTAATATTATTGCGAGCGTTTCCCATGTCTGTGAAAATTGCAATATCTACTGCTTCAGAAATACCATCTTGATCACTGTTGGGAAGAATGCCAATAGTTAAACCATTGCAGGATTTTGCACCCTTACTTGCTGCATCCATTACCCCTATATTCCTACCGCCAGTCAGCAAAATCCATCCTTGTTGGGCAATGAATTGACCTAATTCATAGGCATTTTGCAAATCATTTTCTGTAGCCTTTTCTCCAGGCCCCATCACCCCAATAACAGTTTTTCTCATCAAGCCGATACTATTTTGGATTTTAAATTTTGGATTTCGGATTGACTTTTGGTCTAGTTTTTGTGAAGGATTTGTGAAAAATATTTTTTCATCGAACCACAGAGACACAGAGGAGGGCAGTTGCGTGGGCGGGTTTCCCGACTTGAGCAAACTGCCCGTAACGCAGAGAGTTAAGAAAAATAGATTTTCACAATTGATTTAGGATTGCTATATAACAAGTTAGTACTTCCAAATAACAAATGTTCCACTGTTCACAGCCATCAGTCATCAGGTTTAATTTTTACCACTTCTCAGCCCAATAAACAATTTCTGAGGCTGCACTATCAATGGCTACGCCGTAGCTATCGCCGTGATTCCACTTAAAACCAGTGCTGCCTCTATCTTGTGCATTCAATACTAATATTTCATAGGTGGGTGGAAAAGATTCCGTTGCAGAGTCACTGGTGTAAAAGAAAGTTGTGGGTACACCATTGGGTAGGTTGGCGTGGTCGTTTGTGTCACCACCTATATATTTATGTTTAGCAAGTTTTCTGTATTGTGTAAGTAGTTTTTGTATCTTTTCTGGTGATTGTTTCAGCCGCAACTGAAAATAACTACCTGCTTGCAAAAAGCCAGGAGAATAAGCAATACGGGCGCTTTTCACATCACCAGGAATCTCATTAGGAAAATATTTTACTTCGTCATTATTAGCCCAAAGTTGATTACGTATTTCGCTGTAACGTGATGTATCAGTTATGATTTCTGGTTCACTGGTACTACTAAAAGCTTTTCTGAGAAAAAAACTTCCTCCGACAATACCAACACTGCCAAGGGAAAGTAAAACTAGCATGGCGACTTTGACAAGAGGCGATCGCTTCATGGTGTTGAGTATGTCGAAATTACATAGTGATATACTCAACTACTAATCCAAATTCGTAGTATTGCGGAGCCACTTCAAGATATTTTGATAAAAACTTTGTAAACCCAGGGTAAATACGGGGCAATTGTGAAATTAGTGTGAATTGCAAAAGACTCATTCCTCTTTATGAGTCAGCCATTCACAGGTAAATCCCACAACCAAGCATAAAAAAGGAATATCCCCACTGGCTATTTTCAAGAGAGGAGACAGAGGAATAATGATTACTCTTTTTTCTCCACTCTGCCTAAATGAGGTAAAGGTAGTAAAAATAATTTATTTATCGCTCAATGCTTCACGAGTATAAGCTTGAGCATGTTGTCCCCAATAACTTCGCAAGTCGCCGTACCTATCGTCAGGGTCTAAATCCATATTTTCTGCCTTTGCATAAGCCATGAAGAGGATATCAAGTCCTATCTCTGCTTTTTTAGCAATTTCAATTGCTTCTTCAGCAGTGACAGTTGATGAGTCACGACTTGCTAGGTCTTTCAAAGGGTCGTAAACTTGTTGAATAAAAGGGTGGCGATGATTAATACAAATAGTAGCTTTTCCGTTAAGGTGAGTGATTTCAAATAATTCTTTTCCTGGCCAAGCACCATCGACAATAGTAATAGGAAGCTCTTTGACTCTTTGTTTTACCTCCTCAGCTTGCTCTGGGTTCTGTTTTGGATCTATCCCCAAATCTAAAATTAAATCTTCGAGGATTTTTTCTTGTGCCTGTGTATCAAGTTGCAAACCACCTTTTCCCGCAGGAAGGGTTTTCTCAGCTCTTTGAACAGCTTCTTCAGCAAACTGATGTTGTCTGGCTTTATTGCGTTCAGATGTTTCAGTCTCCTTCCAAACCTTTCTAATATCTTTGCGTGCTGCATTTATCGGTCGTTCTAGAAATTTTTTTAACTCCTCCCGTAATTTAGCAACAGGCTCGGCTCCTCTTTTGACATGACGTACTTGTAAGTATTCATCCAAAACTGCTGGAAAACTGACCTCAATACCAATAAAACGGTCTAGTTGTTGAACTCCATAAGGTAATAATTTTGGAACAATATCGTAGTAGATTTCACGATTGTTTCTAACAATACTTATCCGACCCTCATTATCTGAAATGTATAACCCTCTAAACCGAAGATCCTCTTGCTTTGTTACAGGATGTTTTTCTATACCACCCTGACCTTTTACTTGTCGAAACTCTTTTGGGGCAAGGGTGACTTTGACATGTACTTTGTGACCATCAATTTCGATATCGTCCTCCTGAATAATATCTGCTCGAAGGTCTTCTCCAAAGTTTTCTATAACTTTAGGATTTTTGAGCAAAAACAACGGGTCGTGCAGAGTTATATGCTTACCGTTTAATTCAATGTAAAAACCATCGTTAATAAAGATACGATAAGCGCGAGCAAGAAACTTAGTAAGCTCGTTAATGCGTTCCCGAATACCAGAACCATAGTTACCACCATCAATAAGACGATCTACCTTAGACCAAACTACCAATGTTCCCGACTCGAATGGCTCACCTTTTTTAGGATGATTACTACCTTGAGGATATTGCATTAAATTAGAGTATTCTGAGGGGAAACCATCTACAACTTCGGCTTTGATAAGAATTTGTGTACCTTTAGAAACTTCATCTAAATCAAGATAAGCATGGTAGTAAACTTCACCACCAAGAGGTTTAGTATAAATGTCGATGCGTCTAGCTTGGCTGATAGCAGCTAGTTTCATACCTACACCAAAACGTCCTAAGCCGTTGCGTTGGTTGTACCGAGTAGAAAATCCTAGCTTAAGCGCACTGGGTAGAACTTCGTAAGAAATGCCGTTGCCATTATCAGCAAATACAATGGATTCAATAGTTTTAGATTGTTTGGTTTTAGATTTTCCCTTACTTTGAACAGGAGCAGTTTTTTCAACAGTATGAATCCGAACAACTGTTGCATTTGCTTCATAAGAATTATCTACCACTTCGCCACTTGCAGTTGCAAGGTCAAAGCCAGAATCACGCAAACTTTCAAGCGTTTTATCGACCTCAATTAAATCAGAGGTATGAGCAGAAGTTCTTTCTTCAATGTCCATCATAATTTTTCCCTTGTTTATTGTTGAATATTGCCTTGTTTATATTGAAAAGTGGCATATATTATTAAAAGGTGAGTGAAGCAAGTAATTATTTCAACTACTTATAACATTTTACTTTTTTAAAAAAGTAAGTCGGTTATTTCTAATTTGGTCAAAAGTAGAACGGCAGAAAGGACACTTAATATCTAATCCCTTCGGTGGTGCTGGATGAATTAAGTTATCAGTTTTCCCTAACAGTGCATGGTAAGCAGAACATTCCGCAATAAAACACTTTTCTAGTGTCCATTGAATGTCATAATCGAAATAATCTGCTCTTTTGGTATGTGCATGTCTTAAAAGGCGATTTCGCAAACAAGTATCTGAACGACCTACATAAATTGGTTCTTTTTCCCTAAATTTGTATAGGCTATAAGTGCCTATGTAATCTACAGGAATAAGCACTCTTACTAGCCAAGGAGAAAGGCGATATAAACGTCTTTGAGGATGTTCAAACATTGATATCAGCCTCCCAACGAGCTTTAGCACGCTTCCGGGTGCGACTAATTTGAACGCGAGCCTGCTCAATTGTTATACCCAATTTATCAGCAACTTCTTGGGCTTCACTTCCATGTAGAAGCAAATTGAGTATTATTTTGTCTTTATCACTTAAACAAGCTCGTTCTAACCAATCTTCATATTGAAAAACTGTTTCTAAATCCTCAAAACGAAAATCCGCGATTGTTTCAATGCCGTGCCCAGAATCATCATTGCACGTCTTTATTTGTGTAAAAGAGCATATTTCATTGCGACGCTGAAGTATTTTCCTGGCATCACTTAACATATTCCTAACTAAGTGACGCGGGTTGCCAGACTTACTCGGATTACTAAGAATACTACTAATCGCTCTATCAGTCCGCTCAGTCCAGTAAGGACTTGAGTAAAAATGCTTACAAGAAAGTTGTTGCAGTTGTTGCACTGCTTGAAAAACATCTTCTGTCATTTAATCTCCTAGCTGTAGCCATTATCGGTTACGGCGTAAATGAACTAAGTCGATATTTGTTTAATTTGTTTGGTTTTTGGTGTAATCGCCAAGTGTCGATTACATCCTTGATCGATTATAAGTGACTAAGTAGTGTCAGCTAATAAACTAAGGGGTGTGTGTAATCAAAATATTTCACGGCAATGGTAAATTAAGCTGCACCTGGGCCTAATATCGCCGTTGGTCTTGATCTGCACAATTTTTTAAAACTATGATATGTATATAAGTCTCGTAGAGGCGCACAGATGTGCGCTCTTATCAGATTATTTGTATGGCTGATTTTTAATACCTTACAAACAACCAGCAATCATCCCAGCAAGTACAATAAAACCAATCCACACATTTTGCCGGAACATCTCACCATAAGCAGGGTTAGGTAAGTCTTTTTTGTTTAATTGGAAATACTGCCAACCCCAGCCGATAGTGGCAATTGCTAGGCTAATCCAGAAAGCAAGCTGGAGGTGAATTGAAATGCCTAACCAAGCCAATAATAAAATTGTGCCAGCAAAGAAAATTCCAATTGCTGTGGGGGCGTATTTACCAAAAAATAAAGCACTGGAATTAACGCCAATGCGTCGGTCATCTTCGCGATCGCTCAAGGCGTAAACTGTATCAAATCCCAATGTCCATAATACAGTTGCACCCCAAAGTATCCAAGTTGGTTGAGAAATGGTTTTTGTCACCGCACTCCAACTAATCAACACAGCAAAACCCCAAGCTATGGAAAGAACTAGCTGTGGTACTGGAAACACCCGCTTTGCACCCGGATAAAGCAAGATTACAGGCACGGCTGCTACAGATAACCAAAAGCTGAGTGCGTTAAGATAAAAAGCAAGAACCGCTGCACATAATAGCGCTATTATACCAACCACAATACCAACTTTTATGGAAAGAGCGCGAGAAGCTAGGGGGCGATCGCGTGTTCTTTCAACTTGTGGGTCAATATTTCTATCCCACAAATCATTGACCACACAACCAGCGGCACTTGTAGCCAGAGTACCTAAGACAATCACACCTACTAAAGGTAAAGGTGGTTTTCCATAAGCTGCCAAAAACACAGCCCAAAGGGCAGGAATCATCAAGATTAACCGTCCTTCTGGTTTATGCCACCGCAGAAGTCGAAAAATCACAAGCCACACTGGTTCCTGGTTGCGTTCTGGCGTATTCAACATATAAAAAAACAAATAACTTTAGATAGATGATTTAACACAACTTTACATCTATAGAATAACTTTATTTGATATTTGTAAAAACATAACCTGAAGTGACGACTTAAAATAAGTTTAAAGAGTCACTAAAGTTATAAGCAGCAGCGTAAATATACTTAGCTAAATTTGCCTAGACCGAAGGGCAACATCATAGCAAGTGTGTTGCAGCAAATAGCAGTGTCATCTACTCCCACACACCATCTTTGACTAAAGAAGTCTGAAGTCTAAAGGATAAAGGCTAAACTCATACCTTGCACCTACCCCATTTCCCGCCAAGAAATAAATTTCTTGGCTAATAACTCAAGTCCACTCAAGTGGACTGAAATCCTTAGTCAGTCAGCTTTAGCTGAGTTTAGCTATTAGCAAGAGAATTAATTCTGAGGCGGTTATCGTGACTAGTGCAAGATATAAATAAAACCTTGACTTCATACTTCAGCCTTCAGCCTGACCATCCTTCCTTAACAGAGAGAAAACTAGATGCTAAATGCTTTAGTTTCAGCTGACTGGGAGAGTCTTAGCACTCAACCAGTTAAGCAACACCGGATTATTGCTGCCATTGATTTGGGTACAAATTCTCTGCACATGGTAGTGGTAAAGATTGACCCGACTTTACCATCTTTTAGCATTATCGCCAGGGAAAAAGAAACTGTGAGGCTGGGCGATCGCAATCTCAGCACTGGGGAACTGAAACCAGAGATAATTGCAAAAGCGATCGCTACCCTCGGACGCTTCCAAGAAGTTGCCAAAACTTTCAACGCTGAAACAATAATCGCTGTGGCAACTAGTGCTGTACGGGAAGCCCCCAATGGTAAAGATTTTTTGCACCAAATAGAAACGGAGTTGGGTTTAAGCGTTGACTTGATTTCCGGTCAAGAAGAAGCGCGACGAATTTACCTAGGTGTGCTGTCGGGGATGGAATTTAACAACCAGCCCCACATGATTATTGATATTGGCGGCGGTTCCACAGAAATCATTTTGGGAGACAGTCATGAACCGCGCACTCTCACCAGTACCAAAATTGGTGCAGTGCGACTGACTAGCGAGTTAATCAAGACTGACCCCATCAGTAATAGTGAGTTTCAATACTTGCAAGCTTATGCCCGCGGCATGTTGGAACGTTCTGTAGAAGAGGTGCTAGCAAATATCCAGTTTGGTGAATCTCCGCGTTTGATTGGCACTTCTGGCACCATTGAAACCCTAGCCCTGATTCATGCACGAGATAATTCTGGTGCAGTGCCTTCCACCTTGAATGGCTATGAGTTGAGTCTTAAAGACGTGCGAGAGTGGGTAAATCGCTTGCGGAAATTGTCTAATTCAGAAAGGGCTGCCATACCTGGGATGCCAGAAAAGCGGGCTGAAGTGATACTGGCTGGTGCAGTTATCTTGCAAGAAGCCATGACAATGTTGGGTGTGGAGTCAGTAACAGTCTGTGGGCGTTCCCTCAGAGAAGGGGTGATTGTAGACTGGATGCTAGCCCACGGTTTAATTGAAGACAAACTGCGCTACCAAGGTTCAGTACGCCAGCGGAGTGTTCTCAAAAACGCTGATAAATATCAAATCAAATTAGAACATAGCGATCGCGTGGCAGCATTTGCCTTAAGTTTATTTGACCAAACTCAAGGCCTACTACACCACTGGGGAGTCAATGAACGGCAATTGTTATGGGCAGCTGCGATGTTACACAATTGTGGTCACTATGTCAGCCATTCCTCTCACCACAAACATTCCTACTACTTAATTCGCAATGGTGAATTACTTGGCTACAACGAAACCGAAATAGAAATCATTGCCAATTTAGCGCGTTATCATCGCAAATCACCGCCAAAGAAAAAGCACGAAAACTATCGGAATCTGCTGAGTAAAAAGCACCGCCAAATAGTCAGCCAATTGAGTAGTATTTTGAGGTTGGCAGTTGCTTTGGATAGACGACAAATTGGAGCGATCGCCAAAGTAGAGTGTGAGTATTATCCCCAGTTTCAGCAGGTGAATTTGCTAATTTCTCCATCTCATCCTGATGATGACTGCGCCTTAGAAATGTGGAGTTTAGATTATAAAAAAGGAGTGTTTGAAGCAGAATTTAATGTGAAATTAGTGGCAAATTTAGAAACTTCTAAAGTGCCAGTCTAACATTGAAAGTAGGGTGCGTTGCGCTACGCGACAACGCACCACCAATAATTAAAGTTACACATGTAGTTTGGGTTGATGCCATTTCACGAAATAACTGATACATATACATGGGCAGGGGCGTACAGCTGTACGCCCCTACAGACGATTCATGTCTTGCAAATATTTTTTTAGTTTTTAATCTTACCTGAACTATATTACTTGAAAATTAACATAAAAGCTGCTTATTCAAGCAACAACTGAAATTTTTTATTTTCCCGAAGGCTATCAAAATCTGGATCAGTTATTGCAAAACTTCGACTTTCTTCACAGTTTAATTTGATTGCCTTCTTTAAATTTTTTATTGCTCGTTCACTATTACCTATGAGTGTATAAGCACGAGCTTTATTATACCATCCAATATAATTATACATGAGTAGGGGCGTACAGCTGTACGCCCCTACAGGCGATTTATATGTTGCAAATATTTTTGGAAATCCTATTTTAAATTTTTACTTTATTTAGTAAAAGCGATCGCTACTAAAAATTACAGATAACTTATTCCTATATATCACAAACTATTAATAAATAAAAACCCTGTCTGCAACAAGCCAACCACAAAACCCAAAATCCCACCCAAAGAGACGATCGCCTGCAATTCATCTTTGACAATTCCCTCAATTGCAGCTTCTAAATCAGCGGGTGAAGTTGACTTCACACGGTTAACAATCACTTGGTCTATGGACAAAATTGGAATTACCTGCGCCACAATTACTTCTAAATCTTTCTCTAAATAGCGTTCTAAAATCAAGGCTAACTCTTGACTAACAACTCCTAAAGAAGAACTAATAACAGGTGAACTACTCAGACGATTCAGCAGCAAAGAAGCAATATTTTCCCAATTAACAGAGTCGGTTAATCCTTCTAATAAATCGCTACCACTGGTTTGGATATAATGGCGCACGGTTTCCCGTGTGGTCTTTCGTAGTTGGCGTACTGTGCCAATTGGCAAGTTTTGCAGTGATAAATTTAGTAGGATTTTCTTGAGGCGATCGCGCAATTGTAAATCTTGAGTCAATTCCCGCAAACGCTCATTAGTCGCTTCTTTTTCATCTAAGCAAAAAGTTCGCAACCTGGTGAGAGTATTACGTAAACCAAATAGATTAGCTACTACCCAATAAGTACCACTAGTTTTTTCCCGAAAGCTTTCATCAACAATTTGAATTGTCCGATCAGTTAAAAAATCAATAATTGCCTGACGCAAGACATCTGGTGGTAAAACTACCTCTAATAGCCAATCAGCCAATCGTGTAGCTTGTTCTTCAGTTAACTGCAATTCCAGCAATACTTGGTCAAAAATTTGATTAATCTGCGCTTCTAAAAAGTCTTCTCGTCTTGCTAAAACTTTCAGCAAACGTGGCAATGATTCACCTAATAAATCACGCAAAATTCCAGCGACAACTTTGACACTTTTATCGTTTTGATCTGCTTTGACTTGTTCAATTGCCAGTTGCAATAACCAAAGAATTGCTCCTTGTACTCGTTCTGTTTCCAACAAGCGCCGCGCCAGATTTTGCAATTCATCCGGCGTCAGCAGCGACCCCATGATTGTATCAGAAATCTTTTTAGCCAGTCGTTCCTGGTTGCGAGGAATCAATCCAGGAGTGAATGGTACTCTTCGTCCACCGATGTAAATTGCTCGGTAAGGACGAAATAACATTTTGATGGCTATATCGTTTGTAAAATAGCCAATAATTCCACCCAATATTGGGGGAGAGATATAAAGCCAGAGATGAGACCAATCCACAGGATTTCGGATTTTCGATTTTCGATTTTCGATTTTGGATTTTAGATGAGATGCTGATTTGTGGATTCAAAAGTCTGTGGTTATTGACCAATAGACCCTAATCCAAAATCTAAAATCTAAAATTTACTGACTACCAACACTCCCATCATATCGTTCATCAGGGGATAGTGTGTGGCTGATGCAAAACCAACTTCACGGGCTAATTTGACTTGCTCTCTCCCTGTGGGGAAGCGGTCGAGACTGGGACTAATGTAAGCATATTCTTCCTTTAAACCCATACGTTCCGCCATTGGTACAACTATATTATCTAAGTACCACTGCTGAAAAGCGCGGATTTGCGGATTAGCTGGTCGATGAAAGTCTAAAATAGCTGCTTTAGCACCTGACTTGAGGACGCGGTGTAATTCTTGAAGACTACGACGAATATCTGTAACATTTCTTAAACCGTAGCCCATTGTGGCGGCATCGAATTGGTTATCCTCAAAGGGCAAATTTAGCACATCTGCTTCTATCCAGGAGATAGCAGGTTGGGGGTACTGCCTTTGGGAACGTTCTTTAGCAGTTGCTAGCAGGTTTGGTGAGAAATCCACACCATATACAATACCTTTGGTTCCCACACGCCTTGCTAAACGCAAAGCTAAATCGCCACTCCCGCAACACAAATCCAGACAAGTATCTCCTGGTTTCGTAGCACTCCATTTGATAGCCATTTCCTTCCATATATGGTGTTGACCCAGACTCAACCAATTGTTTAACTGGTCATAAACTGGGGCAATACGGTCAAAAATGGCACGAATTTCTTGAGTCATTGGTCAATAGTCGATAGTCTATAGTTAAGAGTCAATAGAACTGTACTATAGACTATGGACTCTTGACTAAACTTTTGCTTGATAACACCCGCTACTGGTAAGAGCGATCGCCACTAGTTGGGCTGATAAATGAATTAGGTTTAATTCATCTTCTCGCAAAGAACAGGGTTGTTGCCATTGGAGTGACAACACCCCTAACATATCATTCCGGTAGGTAATTGGAATCACTAAATGTGCTTGCACACCACTATCTTGATAGTGATTCACACCAGCGAGTTTAGATTCTTTGGCTACATTTAAAGCAAGTTGCATTTGCCCAGTTGCAATTGCTTCACTGGTGAGTGGGTCTTGATCTAGCCAGTTTTTGACCATACCTCCTTGACTGTAAGACCCTTGAGTTGCAGCCAGCGCATTACCCTCCAACAGCTGCAAAATACAGCTATCTGCTGCGAAACTGTCGCTAAAAACTGTTGCAATTGGTTCTAAGCTTGCTTCTAAGCTTTGAGATGCTTGTGTCACCTGCACTAAAACAGTCAGCAGGGCCATTTGGGCATTGGCGCGTCGCAATTCTTCTGTGCGTTGCTTGAGTAAGTCGTAAGTCTCAGCTGCCCTTTGCACCACTGCCTTCAGTTCACCTGGATCCCAAGGCTTGGTAATATATTTGTAGACTTGTCCAGCGTTAATCGCCTCCACTAAGTCTTCAATATCTGTAAATCCGGTGAGAATGATTCTTACCGTATCTGGAAACTGAGGTACAGTCTTGCTGAGAAACTCAGTTCCTTTCATTTCTGGCATCCGTTGGTCAGAAATGATTACTGCCACTTCTCCTTCTGCTGCCAACACTTCTAGGGCATTAATTCCACTATCGGCTTTCAGGACATGAAAGTCGCGTCGAAAAGTGCGATATAGCAGATCAAGATTATCTGGCTCATCATCTACTACCAATATTTTTAGCTTTTTGCTTCGTTCTAGAGTCGCCACTTGACGACGACTTGCAGGAACTTCAACAACGGTATTCTCCATAAGACAATTCTTGTAAAGATTATCCATTTTGTTATATTCCATACCAAGCCCAGTTGAGAATATCTGCTGAAATTTGCGTAAATTTACAGATGTATCTCTAAGCAGCAAAAACTTGTCTTGAATAGATACCTCAAGAAACATTTTGCTACTCTAATTTCTGAGCTAGAGTCAGTTTGCTACAAATAAATCTCTATAGTTAAGTTGGGGTCAGCAACTTAAAATTCCAAACCCTGTTATTGTCAGCTTTAGACTCTAAATCTTTCACTTTGAAGTTTATCTATTTACTCCCAACTAGTGAGTGTGTATCATTCATAACTCATAATTTTGTTTAGCGGTAGAGTTTAGAGATAATCTGCTGTAAAAGATTACAATAAGCTGGGGACTGGTAACTGGGGACTGGTGAATGGTGAGTCAGCGCGGTCTTGGGGGTCTCCACGCCACTTGCTACAACGGGGGGAACCCCCGCAACGCAGTGGCTCCCCATGAGCGACTGACGTTAGCGCAGCGTTAGCGACGAAGGAGCGTCACCCCCAAGGGGGGACTAGGTACTGGCAAAAAATTCTTTTAATTCCCAATTCCCAATTCCCAATTCCCAATCCCCAATTGAATCACTGTTTCAAGTTGCAGCTTCCACACCAGATTATGACTGATTTACCACCCAACGCTCAAAACCCCGAAAATATTGCTAAGGAAGCAGCACAAGAGTTGCTGCAAAAACTCAGGCAAAAGCAAGGTAACTGGGTGGAATGGGGAATAGCGATCGCTTCTGTGCAAAAAGCTGGTTACAATCCCCAAGAAATTTTTGAAGCAACGGGATTTGAACCAATTCAACAAAATCAGGTAATTGTTGGTTCTCAAGTTTACAATTCTTTAGAAAAGGGCGGGGCATCAGAAGCGACGCGATCGCACTACGCCACGCGCGGTAGTGATATTTTATATGAACTGCGCCTGCTTAGCCAAGATGAACGTGCCAGTGCTGCGGAACTGATTTACCAATTGAAACTCGATGCTCTTGAAGCGCGGGAAGTGGCAAAAGCAGTCAAGGAATTTTCTTATTTTCGTACCTTGCCAGAAGGATTTTCTGCTCATCCTGGGGATGCTGTTGCTTACCAAGTTTGGAAACTAGCACGCCAATATACAGATTTGCAAGAGCGATCGCGCCTGATTGCTAAAGGGTTGCGCTTTGCCCATACACTAACGGCTAGGCAACAAATCGAACAGCTACTTGTGGATTTTACTGTTGTTCCCAAACGTCCGGCTCCCCTTCTACCCTTTTATAGACTAGAGTCTGAAGAGGAATTGCCTCGAATTGTGCCTGTAGTGGGTGAGATGCCATTAACACCACAAGACTTGCAAAGTGTACCGTTGATCGAAGAAATTCAACCATTTCGGTTAGTTAAGTTTGCAGGAGAGCAAGCTTGGGTGCCATTACCAGGTTGGCAAGTGTTGTTAAGTGCAGAAGATCCAGTGGTGATTTTAGCAAATAGCGATCGCTTTCCCAACCAATCACAAAATGCACCAACACAAGTCCTAGTAGTTATAGATCGCGCACAAAGGCAATGGGATATCTCTAGCTACTTTGTTGTTGATAACGGCAAAGAATTAGATTTTCAGTGGTTTGAAACTGAACCAGAACTTCCCCTACTCGGACGAATCATCATCATTGTACGTCCCAAGAAAATCCTCGACGAAGAAGTCACTAAAGATTCCTGGCAGATTGATGAATAATCATTAAAACCTTCTAAATTAATAAATTCTTAATTACGAATTACGAATTACGAATTACGAATTACGAATTACGAATTATTCGGTCATCTCTGCTTAATAGGAATCTCAATCATAAACTCTGTACCCTTTCCAGGTGCAGAGATACAATTTATTTTTCCCTGATGTTTATCCACGATAATTTGGTAACTAATAGATAATCCTAAACCAGTACCCTGACCTATAGGTTTAGTAGTAAAGAAGGGGTCAAACAATCTAGCCTGAACTTCTTTAGTGATTCCTGGGCCATTATCTTTAATACTAATTAACACACAATCTTGAGCGTTAATTGCTGTATAGATAATAATAGAACCGGGTGTTTTTTCAATATTCTTTTCTAAGCACTCTATTTCCTGTTGGCGTAAAGCATCGATATTATATTTGCAGCTACTAGTTGAGATGGAAAAAATCTATATTTATAAATTAATTGCATTTCTATTAGACATTTATCTTCAAATAATTTATACCAATTCTGTGTGAATTTGCGCTTGATTCACGTAAAGAAAACTCATCAATTGCCTCTATAGTTTGTTATTTTTATCAATCAGCACGCCTTCATACAGAATTGGTATCATCAACCAACTAAAGACTGCCTTATTAATTTTATTTCATTAATATCAATTCCAAGGAATTCTCGGATAGATTGTATAGTTTGCCCATTATATAATTCAAAATTAATTTCATTGATTTGCTTAGTTTTCATTTTCCTACCATAGCTAAATCCTAAGTCAAAATTGAGGCAGTCTAATTTTGAGAACTTCAAACCAGATGGATATATAAATTTAGCAAAAAATTTATATATTAATAAATGCAGTCTATTAGTCTTTAAATCATTACCCATTGTAAATCCAAGTACGAAAGCTTCCTCTTGAGGAGAAGTAGATTGACCTAAAAGTATGTGGATATAATCATGAGGAATCAAACTAATTTTCCCAGGTAAAGCCAAGGGACTATTAGGGTTCTCTAGTAACCAAACTACAAAAGGAATTTTTGGCTGAAGTAAACCACATATTAATGCATGGGCTTCTTTTAAATTAAGATAATCTACATCGAGTTGAAAATTTATATCTAAATTAGAAATTAGTTGCATTCTTGTATCTAAGTTAGAAGTCATTTGTACCCTCAAGTATGTGGTTTTTTATTGAAATTAGCCAATTTTTATTGAATTTTTTTTTGCTTTGTTGTTTAGATTACACAATCAACTTGCTAGTTATTTGCAGATGTAATAACAACAAAAGCAATAGACTAATTTATTAATATTTGTTTTTTTCTTATTTGTCTATATATCTGCAAAAAATTATTTTTATTTTTATAAAAAACGTAAATAAAATTATTTTATGTAAAGTTTAAGCATTTTAACTAACTAATTGACTTAATTTTTTTTAAACTTCTTAAAAAAATTCAAATTGTATGAGGCTTGATTTATATTTCGCTGCAATTACTTCAGCATTTAAAAAAGTTTTTCATTTATGAATCACTGCAATTTAGCATTAGTACATCGGTAAAGCTGATATGGAACGCCTATACGATAGTGATGTTGAGGGTCTATAGTGCAAGTAATTTGTCCAGCAAGGGCTACTTGTGGCGGATAGTCCCGTTTTCTCAATCCAGGAGCAACTATCCATAAATTCAACTGAGATGTTGTTGGTGGAGATAGTTCAGAAAACTGTTTCCAAAAAGTAGATAAATCAGGAGATCTCTGTAGAACAGCAAAATTATCCAAGTTAATAGCTAAGTTGAAACTCGTATATTTATCAGTAGTATTATTAATTTTTAAATTTTCCTTTGGAGGCTGACTCCTGAGTTGTTCTAATGCCAAAGCAAAACTCAATCCCAATGCCACATCTTGATAACTGCTGTATGAAGCTACTAGCATCAGCGGTACAGAAGGTTCTAAATTCATGTTTCGAGCAACTTGCTCAGGTTGGAAAGGTTTCTGAAAGACTAAGTTAGAAACTACAAAAATAGAACTAATAAACCCAATCAGGATAAATTTGAATGATAACTGATGACTGTTACGAATACTAGCTGCTAAAAGGGCGCAAAAGCTTGGATAGTAAACAAAGCTGTAGCGGGGAACTACAGTAATATCTTTATTTAAAAAATAGGCGATGGCAAAAAATTGCAACAATACAAAAATAGTAAAACTTAAAAGCGTTAAAGTTGCTATATTAGTGGGATGTTGTAACCATAAAAACTTTAAACCTTTGAATATTTGATATCCTGCCCAAACAGCAAAAATCAACATGAAAAAACCACAGATAACTGCAATTGTCCAAGGCTGATTTTCTACTGGTAGAGCAATGACCATTAAAACCCAGCTAAGAAGAGTTTGATAGAAGGGTGCGATATGACTAGCAGGGGGTAACCAATTGGTTTCAGACCGTTGAAAATGACTGAATATAACTAGTAACCAGGGAATAAAACTAATTACAACACCACTGGTCGAGATAATTAAAGCAAGCCAGATTTGACCTTTGTTAAGTATTTTTGTTTTACCCCAGTAGATTAATACAAGTAGTGTGGCGATTTCCGCGATGAAAGCTAGAGCAAAAAAGTAATGAACATACAAACCTATACTGTTAATAATTGCCCATAAAACCCAAACCCAAACTCTCAGGCGCGATCGCTCAAAAATATCCCGCTGAATTTGCATTAGCCCCAATAAAGCTAAAGTGATAAGTAACATGGGCATGGTATAATGCCGAGCCTCTTGAGAAAGGTACACAGCAAAGGGTGAAACGGCCATGAGAAATGCCGCGATGATTCCAGATACTCTAGAAAAGGCAAGACGATTGAGACTATAAATTGCCGCGATCGCACCGACACCAAACAAAGCTGGTAGCGATCGCAATTTCATCACCCACTCCGCCCCTAAAGGAGACATTAGCCCCAACCAACCATACATCCCGCAAAAAAATAGCGGCGGATGTGTAGACTGAGTAGCAATGTTTTCGGCAATTTGATTGCAACTAACTCCGGATTTAAATGTAAAAATTTCTTGTATACGATCAAGAGGAAACACCAAATTCAAAGGCAAATCATGGTAACTTTTACCCAAGCTGAAAATGGCAGTAATTACCTCATCCATCCACAAAGGTTTTAAGTCTAAATGCCAAAAGCGCAAAACAACACCAAGTGCCATCGCCCCAGCTAAACCTAGATAATGTAGAGTAAGTCTTTTATTTGTCATTATTTAGTTATTAAAACAATGAACAGTTATCACTGAGCAATGATGACTGATAACTGATAACTGGTTTATGTCAGACGCTAATTTTACCGCTACCGTGCCTCAAGAATCTCTCCAATCCAAATTATCTCAGCCATTGCCTGTTTCTTCTGTTGCAGAGAAGATTAGTAAAATTCGCAATGGTTTACGTCCCGGACAACAGCAAATGGCTGACTGGCAATCTGGGCCACTAGCTGTTTCTGCTGTTCCTGGGGCTGGTAAATCTACGGGTATGGCGGCGGCGGCGGCGATCGCCATCGCCCGTCAGTATGATTCCCCTGAGTTTCGCCCGTCTTCTCGTCGTCAAATTGTAGTTGTTACTTTCACTCGCTCCGCTGCTGCTAATATTAAAGCCAAGATCCGTAAGTACTTACGCGAAGACTTATCTTTACCTCAAACCGGCTTTGCTGTATATACCTTGCATGGTTTAGCATTGAACATTGCCAGCCGCCACCCTAATTTGTCGGGTTTGCAGTTAGAAAATGTCACATTAATTACACCAAGCCAAAGCCATCGTTTCATCCGCACAGCTGTAGAACAATGGATTGCTAACAATCCAGGGCGGTATTTACGTTTGTTAGAAGGTTTCCAATTTGACGGCGAAGAAACAGAAAGATTGCGTCGTCAATCGGTACTGCGGACAGAAGTATTGCCAGAATTAGCAACTACAGTGATTCATGAAGCCAAAAGTTCTGGGATACCACCAGAAAAACTGCGGGAATGGAGTAAACAAACCACAGACGAATATGCAATTTTGAGCGTCGCAGCGGGATTGTACGAGCAATATCAAAATTTAATGCGATCGCGTGACTTCATCGACTACGACGATATGATTTTAGCCGCCCTGCGCGTCCTGGAAAACGACAGCGCTCGTCGTATCGAGCAAAACCAAGTTTTAGCAGTCTTTGAAGACGAAGCCCAAGATTCTAGCCCATTGCAGACGCGGTTGCTAGAGATTTTGGCGAGTGGTTGGAAAGATGGGGAAGTGGGGAGATGGGGAGATGGGGGAGATGGGGGAGATGAGGTAGTAAGTATACAATTTGACTCTCCCTCATCCCCTTCATCCCCCTCATCCCCCTCATCCCTAATTAATCTAGTGCGAGTCGGCGACCCTAACCAGGCGATTAACTCGACTTTTACCCCAGCCGATCCGATTTATTTTCGCCAATTTTGTGAAGAGTGCGATCGCGTGGAACGATTGGCGACCATGGATCAAGCTGGTCGTAGTACTAAAATCATCATTGATGCTGCTAATTTTGCTCTCAAATGGATCAATAGTCAGTGGTCAGTTGTCAGTGGTCAGTTGTCAGCAAACAAGGGACTTCCCACAACCGACAACCGACAAATACCATTTCGCTTGCAGACTATCCGCCCTGTTGATACTGGCGACCCCCAAAAAGATGCTAATCCAGCTTCAGTAGGAAGGGGATTAGAACTTTATACCCCCCGTGATATTCATCACACAGTCGAATTGCTATCCCAAAGGGTAATTGAATTATTTACCGAAGACCCAACTAACACCCGTGCAGCGGTTTTAGTACGAGAAAACCGCCAAGGTAGATGGCTGGCTGAGGCTCTCACACCTTTGTGCAAAAAGCATAATATTATACTTTATGACGTGGGTGAACGCGATCGCCGCTCCCATGTACCGCAGGAAATTTTAGCACTATTGCAATTTTGCGATCGCCCCCACTCCCCCGATTATCTCAAAGCTGCTTTAGAAGCTTTGGTGCAGCGTCAGTTGATTCCCACCCAAGACCTCAACACCCTCGCTAGTTTACCAGAAGAGTTTTTGTATCCTGGCCCCCTAGCAGCACCCCAACCAGAGCCAGTACAAAAAGCCTCACATCTGTGTCGGAGTTTACTCCGCGCTCGGTTAGAACTGCCTCTCTACCAGTTAATTTCCTTTCTCGCCTTAGCCTTAAATTACGACCAAGCAGAATTGGCAACCGCTGACAAACTGGCTGAAAGAGTTAACCAACAAATAGCTGGTAACAGTTCTTTAGGGTCGATGCTGTCCGTATTAAGTGAAATCGTTAATTCCGAACGGTTTGAACCTGTAGAAACAGAAGACTTAGAAGCTCGTTACACTCGTGCCGGTCAACTGACCATTATTACCATGCACAAAGCTAAAGGGCTGGATTGGGATTATGTATTTATACCATTTCTGCATGAAAACTTGATACCTGGTAAATTTTGGGTTCCTCCCCAAAGTCAATTTTTAGGTGACTTTACTTTATCAGAAGTAGCACGTGCCCAGATTCGCGCTGCTCTTCATGAAGAATCTGAAATACCAGAGGTTACCCAGGCTTGGGAAGTGGCAAAAAACCTGAAAACTGCCGAGGAGTATCGTTTACTTTATGTTGCCATGACCAGAGCAAAGCGGCTGTTATGGATGTCTGCGGCACAAAAAGCGCCTTTTACTTGGAGTAAACCAGAAAATTTACAAGAACAAGCGCCTTGTCCTGTATTTCCAGCATTAAAGCGGCAGTTTCCTGAATCTGTCTTCAGTAGTGCTGAGTTAGGAGTTAGAAGTTAGGAGTTAGTTGTCAGTTGTCAGTTGTCAGTTGTTAGTTGTCAGTTGTCAGTTGTCAGTTGTTATTCTTCTCCTACTCCCCAGTCCCCAGTCCCCAATCCCCAGTCCCCAATCCCCAATCCCCAATCCCCTTAATTTTTCTGATATCGCATTCCTGGCAGTTGTGAGACTAAACCCATGAGTTCCAACTGTAATAAAGCACTGGAAACTAAGCCAGTATTCATGCCTGTTTGTTGGACAATAAAATCCAAGGGTAAAGCATCAACTGCGATCGCATCTATTACCTGTTGCAATTCGGGTGGTAAAGTTGGCAAAGTTAACTGTTCTGGTGTTGGCGCTGTAACTGCATCCAACTGCGGTACTGCACCCAACATTGTTAATAGTTCGTCTAGTTCCTTGAGAATTAAAGAAGCTCCTTGATTGAGTAATTTTAAACAGCCTTGAGATGGGCGATCGTCCACTCTCCCAGGTAGTGCATAGACATCTCTACCAAAATCATTGGCATAGGTGGCTGTGATTAAGGCACCAGATTTTAAAGGCGCCTCCATGACTAAGATGGCGCGGCTTAACCCAGCAATGATTCTGTTACGGCGGGGAAAGTGAGTGCGATCAGGTGGGGTTTTGCCTGGATATTCACTTACGACTAAGCCTGCACCTAAAATCTGCTTGTACAAATCTCGATTTTTGGGTGGGTAAATCACGTCTACACCCGTACCTAAAACTGCGATCGTTCTGCCACCAGCTTTCATCGCAGCCATGTGGCTTTCTGTGTCAATTCCCTCTGCCATACCAGAAACAACAGTAAAGCCGTTTTTAGCCAAAGCCGTGCTAATTTGGCGAGTCCAACGAATACCATAATCTGAAGGTTGGCGCGTTCCTACAATACCAACCATCGGTTTTTGTCCAAGATTTTCTTGTAGTTCCACTTCACCGCGATAGTACAAAATTGGCGGTGGACTAGGAGTTTCCAACAGCAAGCGGGGATAATCTGTATCTGCTGGTGTCCAGAAATAGGGGTTTTCCTGCTGGTGCTTGGTGAGTAGTTGTTCTGGATGCAGATGCGATCGCTGTTTCACTACCTTTTCTAGTGTCTGAAAACCAAATCCCTCCACTTCTCCTAATTGAGATTTGGTAGCTTGCCAAGCTGTTGCTAGCGTGCCAAAATGCTGCTCTAATCTTCGCAGCAATACTGGGCCAATCCCTGAAATTTGCGACCACGCGAGCCAATAGGCACGTTCTTCTACCACTTTTGCATCCTCACCCCTACTGGTTTGAGTATTCCCAAATTAGCTTTGCTGTTTTGATGTGCATGGGGAATCTAATTTGTCCAACTAGACACAGTACCCAGATACTAATAGTGCGTGAGTTCGACAAGTACTGTTTTGACCTCTCCCCCGGCCCCTCTCCTACAAGGAGAGGGGAGTAAAACCCCTATTTTTTTGTTCCTCCTCCCTCGCCTTTTAGGAGAGGGAGGCCGGGAGGGAGAGGTTCATCGAACTCACGTTAATAGTGCTTGTCAAAATCGGGATAAGAGTAGCAGCAACAAGGGTGACACAATTGATTGATATGCGATCGCACGTTAACTGATATCTTGTATCTTGCACCATTCTCAATAACTGTAGGGTAGGCAATGCCCACAGCGTAATAATTGGGGTTTGAGAAATTTTCAGCATTGCCCACCTGACTTTAATTGCAATAAAGCAACTGCTGCAAGATATGAGCCTCTAACTAGCGCGGCGACGCGCCAGCAAAATATATAGCAGGGGACTGGGTACTGGGTACTGGGTACTGGGTGAAAAGTCTTTTTGTGTCTAGGTTTTATCATCTGTTGATGTCCTAACACTCTTGGCGAACGCTATAAAAGAAACACTTTCTTCCCCTACTCCCCAACGCCACATGCTCTACTTGGGGAGACCCCAAGACCGCAGTGGCTCCTCCCTACTCCCTACTCCCTGTGTTTCTTGAGAGTTAATCACAGTTGCAGTAGTAAAAAGCACTTTGGTATCGAAGTAGCTGAAATTTATTACTAATCTGTTGATGTTGTTTGCGGTATCTACTATCAGTAATACTAGTTTAATATTTACATTTATTCAGTATAAATGACTATTTCTTGGCTATTCACTAAGTTATTTTTGTTATTTTTGTTATTAAATTATTTTGTAACTACTGCTACCAACGCTCTTAAAGTAGTTTTCTTGTGTTGTAGTTAACCTTTAAGTGCTAAAATTTCATAGAAATAGTATATGTAATAAATATAGAAAACTAATTAAGTAAGTGATTACGGAACCACGTAAAAGCTAAAACCAAGGTGTAGCAAAACTCCTTCTCGAAATACCAGGAAACCAAGTGTCTGGTGAATCTATCTTTGACCAAACTCTTACTGGTTAGCAATTTAGTAGGTAGGATACGCCACATGCGTCAGTACCCTCTCATCAGAAAAACACTTCAGAATCGTTACCAGACTATCACACCGTTGGTCGGTGGAGGATCTGGCGGCAATACCTACTTGTTAACGGGCGGAACACGGAACAAGCAAGACTATCCCCTTCTCATCAAAAAAATACTTAGGAATCGCTTTAAAATTCTTAAACTCTTGGCAAGAGGAGGATCTGGGGATACCTACTTAGCTGTTGACCTAGATTTACCTGGCCAACCTCATTGTGTCGTTAAACATTTTCATCCCAAATATTCCAATCCTGCTGTTGTGCCGATTGCCAGAAATCTATTTGCGCGAGAAGCAGAAGGTTTGTATCAGCTAGGTAATAGTCACGACCAAATTCCTAGATTGTTTGCTCACTTTGATGAAGATGGAGATTTCTATTTAGTCCAAGAATTCATCGATGGACATAACTTAACTAAAGAAATCTCACCAGGTAAAATCCTGAGCGAAAATGCAGTCTTCAATCTCTTGAAAGACATATTGGAAGTATTGGTTTTTGTCCATCAACACAAAATCATTCATCGGGATATCAAGCCCCAAAATTTGATGCGGCGACACTCTGATAACAAGATTGTTTTGATTGACTTTGGCAGTATCAAAAAAATAAGTGCTTTGGGAGGCAACCTGACAGTTGCTGTTGGTACTCCTGGCTACATGCCAAGCGAACAAGCAAAGGGAAAGCCAAAACTGAGTAGCGATATCTATGCAGTAGGAATGATTGGCATTCAAGCTTTGACAGGTATACCGCCTGAGCAATTACAGGAAGATCCTGAGACAGGGGAAGTTATTTGGCGCGACAAGGCAAAGATAAGCGATAGGCTAGCAGATATTTTAGACACAATGGTTAGGGAACGCCATAACCATCGTTATCAGTCAGCTGCTGAAGCTTTGGAAGCACTCGTTCCTACTATGGCGTTGCCACAGTCGTCGGAATCTACCGTCAATGACGAGAATGACGAGCATACCAACGATCACTATTTAGAAGTGTATAGAAAGTTTCTTTTGTTTTTGGGGGTTGGTCTCGGCACTTTGACTAGTATATTACTAATAATTTTAGTGTATACATTTTTGCACAGCAGTACATTACTGCCGAACCAACCTGATCTATTAGACAAGTTGAGGAAAAAATTTGTTGAACCACTTTCTGCTTATGTGCATAATCCAAAAGCACAGCGGGAATTATACAACAATTAATTGTATTTTTGCACAAAAATATTAAGGTCAAATTAAACTTGATAGATTGAACAAAATTTCACAATTATTAGTGGGTTTAAGTATTGATTATCAATGTACTTTTAGTATTAATATTTTAGATAACTAGGTGTAATAAATGAAAGTTTGGAGTTATAAAACTTGCTATTCAGTGGCTCTGACCCTTGTGTTTGGCGCTTACTAAGTAATAAATAGTAGAGTTGATACCTAGAATTATACCCAGTTACTTCTAGTCAGCATAATCGATAAATTACACACCATTCTTCATTTAAAAAAAAATGGACAATACAAACCAAAAAAAAGTCTTAATTAAAACAGATGTTGCAGTATTTGTTAGAGGTTTGCTTATTGGGAAAGCGTTAACACTTGTAGTTATTGGCGGACTGCTCTGGTGGTTACTTAAGCCTAGCGACATATCCCGCCAGAGCAGTGACTCAGCCTCTGATGCAAGTTTCAAAGATACTGTTGGTGGATCAACTTTTGAGTCACTCCCTGATGTCCCAATCGACTCATTCAACTATGGCGGGAGTACAGCTTGGGCACCTATTCGGCAACTAGTAGATTCTCAAATCCTTAGCGCTCGTCCTGAACTACAATTGCGCTACTTAAACCCCGTTAATAGTAACCCAAGTTCTAGCTCAGGTATACGCATGTTGCTTGACGGACAATTGGACTTTGCTCAATCTTCCCGTCCCCTCACAAATGAAGAAAAAGCCATTGCTAAACAGCGAGGCTTGACGCTTGAGCAACGTCAAGTAGGCATTGATGCTATAGCCGTGATAGTCAACCCATCACTGAAAATACCAGGTTTAACTATTAAACAGTTGCAGCAGATTTATTTAGGGGAGATTAATAACTGGAAACAGCTAGGCGGCCCAAACCTAGCTATTACTCCTTTGTCCCAACGACTAGAAAACGCAGACACAGCGATTTTTTCTACAAAAAGTGATTTTGAGAAGCAAGCGCTTAACTCTCAGATAAAGTATGTATACTCCACTACAGAGGCTGTGCGCCAAATTAGCAAAATACCTGGTGCTATATATTACGATTCTGCGCGTGCAGTGGTATCCCAATGTAGTGTGAAACCTTTACCACTGGGTCGCACTTCTGGTGAACTAATTCCACCCTACCGCGAACCTTTAGTGTCGCCTGATCAGTGTCCACGTCAGCGCAACCGCGTAAATACTGAAGCGATCAAAAATGGCAGCTATCCTATTACCACTGACTTGTTTGTGATTATTAAGCAAAACAAAGAGCGGGAACAGAAGGTTGGCGAAGCCTATACCAATCTTTTACTTACCGACCAAGGACAAAATGCACTTGAGCAAGCTGGATTCACAGGGGTTCCCAAGTAGAGTTTTGCGTATTAATTATTCTCATCAGTAAGAGGGTACTACGGTACTCATCAAACTCACGTTAACTGAGGTGCGATCGCTGCGGACATAATATATAAAGTAAACTGGTGTATCTACAGCTATTTTTAGGTGACAGAAGATAGCTTTGATGGTTAGTTGTCAGTGCAAGTAAACGCGATCGCACTCCTATTAATTTTATAACTGCATAGCTAAGGCTGATTCTTCTTAGCAGTACAGTAGAGATTTGTTTGCCTCTACGCTGGGTTCTTAGAGATTTTACTGGAATTTAGACTCAGGTGAGCGATCGCGCTTTGCCGACAGTCCAGTGGTTCCCCATAAAAAACTCCACCAAAGTCCTGTGTTACCGTGTCCCTGTCGGGAAGCAAGTTAGCAAGAGCGTCTTTGAACGAGAAAGAAATATTTTTCACAACTCATTTAGGATTGCTATAATAACAGCTTTGACAAATTAGCTTTATTTTTGGCTACCTAATTAATGTATGAAATACCTAAGCGTTTTGCGAGTTGTCATCAGACATCGCTTAAAATATTGTGATTTTCATAAAAAATCATAGACATTGAGCCTCATAAATTATATTTGCACTTTTTTGAGGTTTCAAGCCATAATACATCCAGTTTTTAGCAATTACCCCACAATCAGTTGATTGAGAATCAATCAAGCCTAAATATCAATCAAAGCCACTCAAAACTTTTTTGTTTTGACGTGGAACAATTTTGTGGTCTAATTGTCTTGACCTAAGTAATTAGCATTTATTTTCATTTTGTTTTCTTCCGGATCATCTGGAAAAAACAGGGAAAGTTTGTGCTAGTAAATCCTACTGTCGCTCATCAATCACACGAATGAGATTACGCTCTTTTTTCCTTAGCGTTATGAGTATTGTGCTGCTGTCTTCCGCAGCGAAAGCAGCTAGCTTAGAATCTTGGTACTTTGACACTGCACGAAACCAACTCAACATCACTACAGAATCTGCTGTTAAACCAAGAGCATTTTTAATTAATAACCCTACAAGACTGGTTATTGACCTTCCTAAAACTCAACTCAATGGAAATACAGCTCGTCAAAGCTTTGGGTCAAAAATTCGAGAAATTCGCATTGGCAAAGTTGACTCTGATACAACTAGACTAGTAGTTGAATTAGCACCTGGTTACACCGTTTCTCCCGAACAATTACTCATTAAAGGAGATTCTTCTTCTCACTGGATAGTTAACTTTGGAGCAATTGAACGCAGCAACAACAATATCTCATCTGCTATTGAAGAAAAGATTCCTGTTCCCATCGGTGATGTTTCTACCTTTGCTGGTGTTGTTCCTTTAAACAAGGAAATATCGCAGCTAAATTCTCAAATTAAAGTGTTGATGGCTCGCTACAAATCTATAGAACCGGGAATGTTTTTCTTGGATTTAGATACAGGTAACTATTTAGACTTCAACGGGGAAAAGGCATTTCCAGCGGCTAGTACGATTAAGTTTCCTGTTCTAGTAGCGCTGTTTCAAGAAGTCGATGCAGGTAGAGTCAAGCTGAATGAAACTTTGGTGATGCGGCGTGACTTAATGACTGGTGGTTCTGGAGTCATGCAGTATAAACGCTCTGGAACTCGCTTTAGTCTTTTGGAAACTGCTACCAAAATGATTACCATCAGCGACAATACCGCCACCAACATGATTATTGACCGTTTAGGTGGTAAAGCTAAATTAAATCAGCGTTTCCGCAATTGGGGACTGCAAAATACTGTGATTCGCAATTTGCTAGGCGACTTCAAGGGTACTAATACAACCAGTGCTAAAGACTTGGTAAGACTGTCAGCACTAATTGCTAATCAGAACAATCAGGTGTTGAGTAATTCTAGTCGTACCCAAGTTTTGAATATCATGCGTCGTGTGAAAAACAGAAGCTTATTACCTTCTGGACTTGGTAAAGGAGCGGTAATTGCTCACAAAACTGGTACGCTAGGAGTTATTCTCGGTGATGCTGGTATTATTGAGATGCCGTCTGGTAAACGTTACTTAGCAGGCATTATAGTCAAAAGACCTTTTAACGACTTGAGAGGTAAGGCTTTTATCACTCAAGTTTCCCGACTGGTGTATGGCTACTTAGGTCAACCAACAGTAGCTCAGCAGCCTTGATAATTAAGTGTTAGGAGTTAGGAGTTAGGAGTTAAGAGTTAGGAGTTAGGAGTTGGGAGTTAGGAGTTAACAGTTAAAAGTCAGGAATTTATTATCTCCCCATCTCCCCTAATCCCCAACGCCACTTGCTTCAAGCCGGGGAACCCGTCCAACGCAGTGGCTCCTCCCTCTCGGTCGTGGGGGCCCGAGTTCCCCATCTCCCCATCTCCCTATCTCCCCTACTCACTAGCATATTTAATTACTTCAATTTATCAATTTGAATAAAGATAATATTTGATATTATTAATCAACTTATTTAGAGTGAATACATCAAACAGTTTAGTGGCGTCTCCCAAGAAGTAAAGCCGCCGGAGTCTCATGAATAAATCAATTTCTAAAAAATTAACTAACTGGCTCGTAATTACAGTATGTATGGTAATGGTGGTAGCATTTTCTCTAATTAACCAGCCTAGTGCTAGCGCTCAAGTAGAAACACCACCCGTAACCACGGAGTATACACCTGCTCCCATCACACCCGCTCCCATCACACCTGCTCCTGTAACATCTGTAGCTGCAAACGTCAGGCATTTACTACAAACCAATGAATGTGTAGGATGTAACCTCATGGGAGCAACCTTAAAAGATGTAAACCTCCCTGCTGCTAACTTAGAGAATGCGAATTTGCAAGGCGCTGATTTAGAAAGAGCAAACTTACAAGGAACTAACCTCGCTGGTGCAAACCTGCAAGGTGCGGATTTGGGTAAAGCGAACATCACGGGCGCAAATCTGGAAAGAGCAAACCTATTTGATGCTGACTTAGAAAAGGCAAATCTTACAAACGCCAATATACTAGGCGCTAACCTCCAAGGTGCTGATTTTGAAAACGCGATTAGCCCCCAAGGATTCACTATGCAGTAATGGAAAGTGCATAGCTATACTTTTTACCCCTGCTGTCCTTCCTGACAGTTGGGGTTTTTATATTAATTCGTAATTCGTAATTCGTAATTCGTAATTAACGAAGTCTGATTTAATAAGTGTTTTCAGCTTTGAGTAGTTGCCTAGTGCATTGTAACTAGTGCTATTTTTAACTATAAACCTATGTAGTATTTCTAGATTGACCCAAAATTTAGACATTTGAGTTATTAACATTTTGCGTGTTTTAAATTTTAACTGAATGTTTTCCGGAATTAGCAATCTAAGTGTGGTAGTCATTTCCAGAACACAACTTATATTTAACTTATATAACTAGCCTTCGGGGAATATAGCCCCATCAAAAAACCCGGTCTTTGCGATCGGGTTTTTTGGTAGTCGTGTAGATTTCGGTGGAGTGTAATGATTGTTAGGCTTTCCGTCTATCACCATCCCCGTCGGCTTTTTCACGATAATAAGCACAAGCCAATGACACAGGGGAAGATGGAAAATAATAAAAATTTACTAGTATAATATGAGATGGGTATAATCTTTTAGACAATTTATGACTAAGCTTTCCACATCTCAATTTCTTTATCTACTTTATGCATACTCTTACTGTTTTGAGAAAGAAACAGTGACCAAAAGTAATGTCAAAACAGCTTTGTCTAGCAAAGTTAAAGAAAGTATCGATAATATTTACGATGTGTTACTTAAACAAGATTTAATTACATCTCCTAGAAGAGGAAGATTATCAGTTACAAATAAAGGTATTAATATCCTAATTGAAAATGTAGGAAATATAGATTACAAATTTAGTAATAAAAATTCACAACATAGAATGTTAAATACTCTCATGCAATGCTGGAAATTAGCAGCTTCCAGTATTGAATCAACCCACATAGATTTTGATATTTTTTTAGAAATATTTACAAAAATTTATTTTCAAGAAAAGAAAGCTCAAGAAGTGAGCGGAGTAGTTGCAATTCATAAGCAGGATATTTATCAAAAATTTGTAAATAATAAATCTATTTCTATATCTCCCAATGAATGGGAAGAATACTTCAATGTACTAAAATCTACAGGCAAAATATTTACTTCGACAGGAGAAAATGATGAATTAGTTCATTGGGCGGAGTAGGCTATGCTTGAAGATGTAGAAAAAACAATATTTATAAAACAGTTTCTTTTAGAAGTTATTAGTGGAATGTCTTTTATTGAAGACATATGGATTGAACGCGATGTTAAACGCCCAGGAACAGGAACACAAGAGCATACGGTATTTACCGAAGCTTATAGCCTTTCTCGAAATCCTGTATCCAATATAACCGAGTTATTAGAAGATGATATAAGTCATAGTTTTGAACAAGGATTTTTTACCTTTAGATTCGTTGCAGCTATTCCTGGAAGCGGAAAAACTACATTATTACAATATTTGGAAAAGCGAATAGAATTTAAAAAAGACTACTGGCAACGTTCTTTATTATTTCGTTTCGATTTTCCAAAAAATCTCTCATTCAGTAATAGTCAAAATGTTAGAAATAACCTATATTTTCATATTTTAGCAAAGACATTTTACAAAATTTTAAAAAAAGCTGAAATTCAAAGTGTAGCAGAAAATATTTTACGAGAGTTTTTAGGAAACGAAATATCTACTGAACTTAAGATGACGAGCGAAATAGCATTTCTTCCGAAATTCAATAGATATTTTACTGAAAGCGGTATTGAAGCTGAAGAACTTTTCTTTTACCTTATTGAGGAAGTTAAAAATATTAAAGCAAATTATACATTTGTATATTTAATTGACGAACTAGACGATGCATTAAGAGAAAATTCTCCGCATAATGAGCAGATAAGATCTGCATTTAGGTCTTTAATAAATAAAGCATATGAAGACCATAAAGGAAAAATTCCATTAATGATTTATTTGGCAGGAACAAATGATATAGTCAGAAAATTTATACATGGGAATAGTGCTTTTGAAAGACGTGTTTTTGATGCAGTAATAAACTTAGTTCCAGGTCTCAATGATGAATTCAAACAAATAAAAGACAAAATTAATCAGCGTATAGAAGCTAGTTATATAGGTAAGAGTTCTTTTGAAGAAGCACGCAATCAAATCAAAAATATAGATAAAGAGCTAAATTACTCCGATAACAATAGAGTTTTAAGTAACTTCTGTAAAGATTATGCTGGAAGAGTACTAGAAATATGCAACCATTATTTTGCAGAAGAATCTGAAAACTGTTTTGATGGATCAATTAACCAGTTTGTAGATTTAGTAAAAGCAGAATGTAAGCGGCAGTGGAGAGATTATTTAGGAAAATATGAATTAAAGATACATTTAAATATTATAAAGGCTAGAAACTTTTCATTTGGCTGCTACGCTACGTTATTAAATCAAAATGGAAACATTGTTGCAAACGCGTATGGTGGAGCTAGAAATTATAATCTTTTAAGAGTATTCTTAGACAATTTTATTGATCAGCTAGAGAAAGAAAATTACAGACCTAATAGTTCTAATGCTGAACCACCTGATATAGCTTTTATAATTGCTCCAGATTGCTCAGTTTTCCTGAAAAAAATATTAGAGTCTAAAAAAATAGAGTGGATTAATTCATCCAAGGAAATACCAAGTGTTGAATTAGTTGATATACCTGCTACAAATAAAACTGCCACAGATAAGATTAGGGAAAAAAATAATTCTATAAAAATAAATCCTGTAGATATAAACATGGACGATAAAAAATATTTGCTTGAAGTTTTTAAGAACGGAGGACGTACAGCTATTGGCTCTAAAATTATTGATGAAATAATAGCAAATAGACCGTACAAAGATTTAGAAGAATTAGTAAATAAAGTAAAAAATATTGGCCCCCAACGTCGAAAAATAATTCAAGAAAAGCTTAATGAAGATCAAATTGCTTTCAAAAAAGGTGTTTTCCTCTGCCATAACAGTCAAGATAAAGTCGAAGTAAAAAAAATTGCAGCAAAGCTCAAAGAACGTAGGATATCCTACTGGTTAGATGAAGAACAGTTAATTGCTGGCGATCGCTGGCAAAAAGTTTTAGAAGAAGACATCAAAAGTAATAAAATTAGGTCAGCAGCCATATTTATAGGCAAGAATGGTATAGGCCCTTGGCAAAGTGTTGAACAGGAAATTTTTATTGAAAAATGTATACGCAACAACTACCCAGTAATTCCTGTAATCTTACCAAGCTGTAATTTAGGAAATGTAGATTTTCCCTATTTGTTTGGCAATTTGCAGCAACGGATTGATTTTCGTGGTCAAAGGTACTCTGAAGCTATAGAGCAGCTTATCCGTGGTATTCAGGGTAGATAACGCTTGAATATTATTCCTAACTGTACTATGGACATGAGCAGATTTTTTACAGTATGATTGCATCCTTAAACGAAAACGCCATTGATCGCTTCCCCTCAATTTATTAATACACCTAATTAGAGTACCAATACTATCTTATATACGGACTTACTGTGATTGCGATCGCACCATCAAAGCCAAAACACCTAAAATTTACTCTACATAAAACATAGACTATCTGTCATGAACTCCCCTCTCCTACCACAAGGAGAGGGGATAGGGTGCGATTATGCCGGATAAATCCGTAAACGCCGATTTGGTTCTTCGCCAAAGCTGTGAGACTTCAGGCGATAGTGTTCTACCAACTCATGCTGCATTTTGCGTACTTGAGGAGAACGAGGTAATAACTCAACTGGCTGCCCTTTAGGAATAACAATTTGCTCTACAGCAAGTCTGGCTTCTTCCAGGGCATCTATTTCATCATCGCTCCCACTGTGCAAAAACAGTTGCAATTCTCGATCATCGGCGATTTCTGGATCGTCCATGTTCAGCAACCGCCGCAAACCACGGGTAATCTGAGGAATTGTGCTGGATTTAATCATGTGAATAGGCACATGACGGGCTTTAGCCATTTGTCTTAATTTGGCGTGGTTTTTGACATGCGATCGCAATGCTAATATTGCATCTGCACTATCGATGTCTTTTGTCAAGACCACAGGCAAAGTCAACACATTGATTACCTGTTCCAATTGGTGACGGCTGACGCCATAAGGATAGATATGCAGTGGTAAATCTTCACCATTCGGCCCTGGCTGTCTGGTGGCACTAAAATCGATAGTTTCCGGGTAGTTAAAAGATTCATCCAGCAAGCGGTCAAACTCACTGCGCCCAGTTACCCGTTCCCGTTCTAGAGGCGGCAGTGCTACCATTTGTCCAGATGAGCGCCAGCCGTTGGACTGTCGTGGCGATGGCGAAGATTCTTCTGCTACCCCTAGCTGTCCACCGCGACCATTGACTACTGACAACTGCCGTGTCACTGAGACTTTGCCATGCTCATCAACGGTTCTTGTTTGGGGGCTAGGCTGACGCCCTCTGAGCAGATTATCTACTGTGTCAGCAACGCTTTCATGAACTACCCAACGCTGCCGTTCTAACATTTCCACAGCAATCTCGAAAGTCGGAGGAGCTTTACGTTCTAGAACAGTTTTTTGACTGCCGCGCCGTCTCGCTTCGTCATCTCCCAAGGTTACAGCCTGGATACCGCCAACTAAATCAGAAAGGGTGGGGTTTTTGATCAGGTTTTCTATCTGGTTTCCGTGGGCAGTACCTACAAGTTGCACACCTCGTTCGGCGATGGTACGAGCAGCTAAAGCTTCCAGTTCCGTGCCAATTTCATCAATGACGATGACTTCTGGCATATGGTTTTCTACTGCTTCAATCATCACCTGATGCTGAAGCTCTGGATGAGCCACTTGCATCCGCCTAGCGCGGCCAATAGCGGGGTGAGCAACATCACCATCTCCAGCGATTTCATTGGAGGTATCGATAATTACCACACGTTTGTTCAATTCGTCGGCTAAAACACGGGCAATTTCCCTTAAAGCAGTGGTTTTACCCACGCCGGGACGCCCTAGCATCAGAATTGATTTACCAGTTTCGACCAAATCGCGGATCATGCCGATTGTGCCAAACACTGCCCGACCAACGCGACAAGTTAAGCCAATAATCCTGCCAGTACGGTTGCGGATGGCACTGATCCGATGCAAAGTTTGCTCAATTCCTGCCCGATTATCTCCGCCAAAGGTTCCTACTCGCTGAATACAATCATCTATCTGTGCTTGAGTGACGGGTGTTTCGCTCAGATACTCAGCTTGATTGGGAAATCGAGCTTCTGGGCGACGACCCAAATCCAAGACCACTTCAACTAAACTATCTCTTTTGGGATGATTCTCTAGTACTTGTCGCAGGTCTTGAGGCAAAATGTCTAATAACTTTTGGAGATCGTCTGTAATCGTCATGCTTTCTATGGTGACGTTTTTAGAGATAACGAACGAGCGATTAGCGTTCCTACTGTGACTTGAGCTGGGAAACGAGAGAATGGGCAAGTCCTACAGCTTGCCAAAGTAGTTCGGGTTTTTCTTCGAGGCGGACAGTCGCCTTGATACTATTGTTACTCACCTCCTTATTCTCCAGCTGATCGAGAATTGGTGACAGCAGTACACGGGCGTAGCTACCGTAAGCAACCCCGGCGATAGATGGGGATAAGGGAGATGAGGGAGATGAGGGAGATGAGGGAGATTTTGCTTCCCCTGCTTCCCCTGCTCCCCCTGCTCTCCTCAACAGTCCCATTGCCTTTAACTTAGCAACGGTATAGTTGTTAGTGCCGCCTGCTAACTGCACATATCCCGGTAACTTGGCTGTCAAAACTTTTTGACCTAATTTAATGGCTGCTGATGTAGTGCCGTCTCCAATATCACCGCTCATTGGGCGACCATCGGTTTGCCAAATTATGGCACTACGACACGACGGGGAAATTAAGTCATAAATTGCACGGAGGTAGTCAATCATTCCCTCTCCATCAGGACAACTGATGGCTACTACCTGAAGCTGGTCAGCCCATTGTGAAATTACTTGCCACAATCGCCCTAATTCTGCCAACCGCCCTACTTTTGTGTGTATTTCCACGGCATCTACTGCCGTTGACATTACCAATGGCGCGATCGCTCCTGGCGTTGACATATATGAATTTGTATAAATTATATCATATTTGCAAACTGGTATACAACGACCGCAGCCATAACATTTTTCAGATTCAACTCCTGAAAAGTTATCTTTTATACTGCTAAATACAATTGCTTGTGCCGGACAAATTTTTTCACAAGGTCTGGGGCACTCGCTAGGGCATTCCGTAGAATTAAATTCTGCTTTGCGAAAATGGGGGTCTTCTCCATCGTTCAAGCTGACCATCAAAAAGGGCGAGTTTCCTTTATAATTAAAACCTCGCTCTTGGGCATCTTTAGCTAGATCCTTGGCAACTTGCAACGCTTCAGTAGCTGCTGCCATCACAGCTGGATCAGCTGCCACATCTATACAGTCAGCGCCCGCCAAAGTGTAGGCTAATGTTAAACTTCTGACCGCAGGTAAGTGCTGGTAGCTGGCTCCGCAGATGAGCTTAAACCAGTGACCTTTTTTCAATGATTGTAAAGGGGCAAACAGATCAGTCACATCTCTATTATGCTTTCATGGGACTGAAAATAGTAGTCTCTACTAGATAAAAAGTCTTGATTTCCTCATCGTGGGTTTTCAGTAGTCAAATTTTTACTTGAGGAATTGGCTGTGAGCCTCATATTGCGAAAGATTCTGCGATCGCGCTTTGTGGGGTATGTATATTTATTTTTTGGTTAAGAAATATAAATTCTGTTGAGTTGTCAGTTGTCAGTTGTCAGTGGTCATTTCTCCCTCATCACCCCATCTCCCCTGCTCCCCTGCTCCCTATCTCCCCTTCCTACACAGGTGGTTCGATAGGAATTGCGATCGCAAACTCCGCTCCTTGTCCTGGAGATGAGCAGCAGGTGAGCTGTCCTCGATGTTTTTGCACGATAATTTGATGGCTAATGGATAATCCTAATCCACTGCCTTGACCTACGGGTTTTGTAGTGAAAAATGGATCGAATAGACGCGACTGTAAGGCCTGATCTATGCCAGGGCCATTATCAGCGATCGCTATTTTCACAGTATGAGACTCTGTGAATTCTGTACGAATCCGAATCTGCGGATTTTGGATTGGCATTTCTTGGCATTTGCTTTGATGCTCTAATATTTTTTCATAAGCTGCTACGCTACTAGATTGGGAGCTAAAGGTCTGAGTTGTCTCGATTTCTTCTAAAGCGGCAATCGGTGGAAGCTGACCCGATGCTTTGTTTTCACATACTCCTCTTTTTTCCAAAGAATCAATGGCATTATTTAATAAATGCATAAATACTTGGTTTAATTCACTTGCGTAACAGGTGATTGGGGGCAATTGACCATATTCTTTGATGATTGTAATAGCTGGACGTTCAGCTGTTTCTCGAAGCCGATGCTGTAGCATTACTAGAGTACTGTCGATACCCTCATGAATGTTTACCGACTTCATTTGTGCTTCGTCATGCCTAGAGAATTTTTGCAGCGCCAGTACAATTTGCCGAATACGATCGGCTCCTCTAAACATTGCACCCATTAAATCTTGCAGGTCATTAATGACAAAATTCAAGTCTATATCCTTAACTATTTTTTTAATTTTAGGAGTTGGTGGTGAATATTCTTGTTGATAAGCCTGAATGATATCAATTAATTCCCGCATATATTGACTGGCATATTGAAGATTGCCGTAGATAAAACTAATAGGATTGTTAACTTCATGGGCAATTCCTGCAACTAATTGCCCTAGCGCCACCATCTTTTCATTTTGAATTTGTTGAACTTGAGCTGCTTTTAAATTATCAAGAGCTTCTTGCAATAATAAATTTTTTTCTTGAAGTTTTTTTTGCAGTGACCGCAAATTAATTTGATTTTCAATTCGTAATATTACTTCCGTCCCATGAAAAGGTTTAGTAATATAATCTACGCCTCCAACATCAAAGGCTTTTACCTTATCTAAAACATCATCCAGTGCGCTAATAAAAATTACTGGTACTTCACAAGTTTTTTCATCAGCTTTTAACTGTTGACACACTTGATAGCCATTCATTCCTGGCATATTAATATCAAGTAAAATTAAGTCAGGTAAAAGCATTTTGCATGCAGTCAATGCCATTTTACCATTTAAAGCTTTGCGAACTTCAAAACCTTGCATCGTTAACATTGCTGATAGAAGTCGCAAGTTGTCGGGCATATCATCAACTACTAAAATATTTCCTTTATAATTGGGATATTTATTTAAATGCATTTGTAATCAAAATATATATTTATAATTATTGATATGAGTGATGTTTTACTGTCAAGATTTATAAATATGTTGAAATTTTAACATTTTTAAAATCAGGTTCAATAGCGCACTATTATGGTTATACAATTGTTACCAGTCATTGACTATTTGTATATTTTTGTGAGAAGGAGTTAGTACCTAGTCTGCAAATTCAGCTATAGATTATTCTTCGTGGTTTTCCTGCTCTTTAGCAATCCTTCCTAATGCCCATTTTTAGCCACCTTCAAGTGAGTGAAGTCATCTAACCTTCTTACGAAAGTATAGTAGATAACATACGCCAATTATCTTACTATATAGTCTAGTAAGAAAATGTTAGTTATGTTAAATATAACTAAGTATTTATTCACACTCTTTACTTGAGATGCTACTTGAGCATCACCATTGAGGCATTGAGGCAATAAAGTTCGCAACTAGTTTTTGTTCCAAGGGTTTGGAAAACAGAAATCCTTGAGCAAAATCGCATTTTAAACTTTTCAGTTGGTTTAACTGTTCTTGAGTTTCAACTCCTTCGGCGATTACAGCCATTCCCATTGATTCGGCAATACTAATCATAGCTGGTACTAAACCCATATTTGCTTGACTGAATTGCATACGTTTGACAAAGGATTTATCAATTTTGAGTGCGTTTAAAGGAAAGCTGTGCAAATAACTCAAAGATGAATACCCTGTGCCGAAATCATCCATAATTAACTTGATTTTCCTTGCTTTTAGTTTTTGGAGAATTCCTTTAATTGCACAGGTATTTTCCATAATGACACTCTCTGTAATTTCTAATTCTAAGCAAGCTGGATTTACTTTAGTCTCATCAATAATTTGATCAATTTCTGCTGTTAAATTTGCTTGGGAGAATAATCTTGCACTTAAATTTACACTAATAGTTAGGTTTTCCAGATTTGGTGAATGATGTTGCCAAATACGCAGTTGCTGGCAAGCTGATTGTAACACCCATATATTAATAGGATTAATCAAACCTGTTTCTTCTGCTACTGGAATAAATTCTATGGGAGAAATCAGACCACGAACCGGATGTTGCCAACGTACAAGTGCTTCAAATCCAGAGATTCTACCTGTAGCTAGAGAAATAATTGGTTGATAATAAATGATAAATTCTTGCCGTTCAAGCGCTCTACGCAAATCATTTTCTAATTCTAAAAGTTGGATTGCTTCTTGATACATAGCCGGATCAAAAACATGATATCTGGCTCTTCCTAAAGCCTTGGCGCGATACATTGCTGTATCAGCATCACGCAATAAATATTCTGGCTGTTCGTAGTCTTTACTACCCCAAGTAATGCCAATACTGGCACTCATAAAAACTTCATATCTAGATAATTTAAATGTCAGCGATAGTTGTTGTAAAATGTTTTCAGCAATTTGAATGGCAGAATTTATATCTGTCAATTCTTCTAATATAATTCCAAATTCATCACCACCTAATCTTGCTAGAGTATCGACTGGTCTCAAGCAATCCTGTAGGCGATGTCCAATACTAATGAGTAATTCATCTCCTACCAGATGTCCGAGAGAATCATTCACAATTTTGAAGCGATCGCAGTCTAAAAACAAAACGGCAAACTGATAATTTGAGTCTTGCTTGGCATGATTTAGAGCTTTTTCGATGCGCCTAACAAATAAAACTCGGTTTGGTAAACCAGTGAGTGAATCATGCAACGCTATATCTAGCAATTTACTTTGTAGTTGCCGACGGTAAGTAATTTCTCCTTGGAGTTTTTGTAAAGCCTTTTCTAACTCCCAAGTACGCTGTTTTACCCTTTCTTCTAATTCGGAATTCAGTGTTAATATTTCCAGTTTTGCCGCTCTTAAGGCTATTTGATTTTGCACGCGTACTAAAACTTCTTCAAATTCAAACGGTTTGGTAATATAATCGACACCACCTACTTGAAAACCTTTTACCTTGTCAAAAACATCATCTAAAGCACTAATAAAAATTATTGGGATATCCGCAGTCATATCCCAAGCTTTAAAACGCTGGCAAACTTCATAACCGTCTACCTCCGGCATCATAATATCAAGTAATATTAAATCTGGTAATACTGTTTGACAAGCACTCAATGCCATTTGCCAGTTTAAAGCCTTGCGAACGTTATATCCTTCCCTTGTCAGGAGGGAAGACAAAACTCGCAAGTTTTCTACCATATCATCAATGATCAAAATATCTTTTTTATCAACCTTTAAGCGCTGGTAATTCATTCTGTGTCTGTTTTTATCAATTCCATGATTTTCTCAAACTGATAGTTGTTTGCTAAATCCTTGAAAACTCGGAAAATTAAAGCTTGATCTGACTGAATCTCCTGTAGTAGCTCTAGAATTAAATCATCGCTACAACTTGCTGCTGCATGTCGTAATTTGTTGAGCCACTCAGGTGAGATCTGCAACAAATGCTCTAAAATATCAGCTTCACTGGGCATTGTCTGTACTTGTGAATTGACAGATGCTTTTGTGGCAGTTTCTACTTGGCTGATATATTTTACACCTAGATATTGGCTGATTGTTTCTAGTAATATTTCTTGTGTAAACGGCTTGCGAATAAAATCATCACAACCAACCGACAAAATTTTTTGGCGTTCTTCTTCAAAAACGCTGGCAGTAAGAGCAATAACAATGGTTTGGGTATAAGGTATTGAGCATGGCAAAGCTAATGTATTAGGCAATGCTGACTTCCAAAGCTGCTTTGCGTAATTTTCCAAACAAGAGCAAGTAACATTGTCCCAACCCAGATGACTCGCGTCTGGGTCTGCTGAGTTAAAGAAACCCGAAGGGTAACAATTCTCGTCATTGGGTAGCATGTCTTTCCTACCTGAAACCTCAAGCCCGATTTCTGCGGCTTTAATCACCCTTGTGGCCTCATAACCATCCATAACAGGCATCCGCATATCCATAAAAATAAGATGTGGTTGCCATTGTAGCCATTGGGCGATCGCTTCTTGCCCATTTGCAGCTTCCCGCACCCTGAAGCCAATCGGTGTCAGTAATTTTACTAAAACCAGACGATTATCTGCAACATCGTCAACTACCAAAATGCGGTATTCTTTTTGCTCTGGTGCTAAAGTAACAACTTGGCGTTGAGTTTGCCTTGTTTGAATTTTACTAGACTGAGCCAGACCGATTTGAATACTAAAAGTAAATTTACTGCCCAAACCCAAAACGCTGCTGACAGTAATATCTCCCCCCATTAGTTGTACATATTTACGACTAATGGCTAAGCCTAGACCAGTTCCCTGTTGAGATTTTCTCCCGATTTCAGTTTGCCCAAAAGGTTCAAAAATAAGTTCAACTTCTTGGGGAGAAATACCAGCACCAGTGTCTTGTACCTCAAAGATTAGGGACTGAGAATTGGGGGATTCGGGGCCCACTTTTACACGCAAGGTCACACTACCACCACTATCAGTAAATTTGATGGCATTGCTCAGTAGGTTGAGTAAAACTTGGCGCAGTCGGCTTTCATCAGTTTGTACATATTGAGGTATATTACAAGTATATTCAAATACTAATTCAATACCTTTAGAAAGGGTACGGCTACGCAACATCTCCTCTAGGCTTTCTAAAAGGCGAATTAAATTAAAACTACTGATATTTAATGTGGTTCTACCAGCTTCAATTTTTGATATTTCTAGAATGTCATTGATTAAGTTGAGTAGATGCTCACCAGCGCGATTAATAATTGCGAGATTCTCTTGATGTTCGCTAGATAAAGAATTGTCATGACTCATAACTTGAGCAAAACCGAGAATCGCATTAAGTGGGGTACGCAATTCGTGGCTCATGTTAGCAAGAAATTCACTTTTGGCTCGGTTTGCCTGTTCAGCTATTTGTTGTCTTTCTATTGCGATTTTTTGAGATTGAATCAATTCTTCGTGTGTAGTTTGCTGTTTTTCAATGAGTGATAAAAGTTCTTGAATACGCTGTTGTAATTTAGCTTCTAAAAAAATAGTATTTTTTAGTAAAAATTTTTCTGTTTGTTGGTGTTTTATATTAGTATAAGGACATCTTATTTTCCGGCTAGTTTCAAGTAATTTATTATATAAAATCTGGCTAATTTTTTTATGCGTGACAAATAATAATTTTTGAGTTATTTTTCTTATTTTATTATGCTTTTTTTTCAAACAATTAAATTTTGCTTTTATTTGTTTGTTTATACTGGCATTTCCTAAGTTTTTATTGCATTGATATATAGCAAGTTTATAGCCTACCAGACCTACTGCCCCACCAATTTGTAATACAAAAGCCACAATCATCATTGTTCTGATGAGCATCTTGGTATAAACTTTGCCAATGAAGCAGTTGAGAGATTTGACAGGCTGAAGTTTGGATAACATTGTAATTTTATTTTTCCCCAAAACTAAACTTAGAGGATGTTTGAAAAGTCATGATTGATGTATCAAATATGTTTTTACCCCACCCTAACCCTCCCCGTATGTGTTGGGGAGGGAACCGGATTTTTCTTATTTCCCCCCTTTACAAGGGGGGATAATGGGGGGTAACAACGCAATAAAAATCACAGCCAATCACTTTTCAAACAACCTCTTAGGGAATCCAGGCTATATTAGCTACCTTCGATACAAACTTGCTAATACCTATAATAGCAATAACCATCAAGCAAATAACTGGTAATAGTATAAAGTTATATCATAATTTAGTTCTATGTACTCGTACATCTGGCTGATTTATCTGATGAGCCATCCTTCAGCTTTGTTATAACATCTGAATTTGCTCGATCTCACCTGCAACCAGGTAGCGCATATTAGGATACAAAAAATTAAATTATTTATATTTATTAATAATACTTTTTTGAGAAATAGTTCTGGCTGTTGCGAAACTGCAAGGGTACACTGCTTCAGCACGCAACTGTTCTTTGCAACACAGTACCTATTGCACTTAAGAACGATCGCTACGACTGGTTATGCAATTTAAATATGTTTTAGCCTAGTATTGATCCTAATTAATTTCAGAAAAACTAACTGTACGGCGAAAGTATCTCAATTTCGTCGCCAATTTGCAAAATCTTACCAGCTTCTGACGTCGGTAATCGTGTGTTCACACTCAAGCGAAAGAAATGATTAAAGTGAGATAAAGCTACCCCATTTGGCAAACTTGCTTCGCGCTTTTGCACGAATATTTTTTGAAAGTTTGGGTAAACTTCTCCAGAATCAGGATTACGTGTTGGAACTACACAACGTTGACAGGGATTAATTCCAAAAAAGCACACTTCTCCAACTTTAAACGAGGCCACATCACCTTGTTCACTAAATAACTGATCTTCCCAAAACGGTTGTACACCAGCGATTTCAATGTTTGCACGCATACGGCGACGTATTTCATCAACGGTTAAACCAGGAAACCAGGAAGCTACTTCTTCTAAAGTCGCTGTACTAATCACCGTTGGCCCTGGTGAATTTTGATCATCGGGAAAGCCCATTAAAGAGTTTTGCTCTAACATGACAGCAAAGCCAAAAAAATCACTCAAAGTTGCTGCTAATGCTTGGCGTTGTTTGTCTAGATGAAATTGTTGTGATTCCTGGTTGGGAATTTGTAGCGATATAGTTCGATTTAAAATGCCAAATTGCGATCGCAGCAAATGGATCTTACTATGGCGTTTGCCATTGACAACTTTACCCTGTCCGTCAAAAATGGCAAACTCGCGGTCATTCTCTAGTGCGCCAGTAGCGAGAATTCTTGCTTGCTCAACTTCAACGCCATCCAATGACTTAATTGGGTAGAGTAAAATTTTAGCTAGGTACGGCATTAAAGAATTTTAGACTTTAGATTTGGGATTTGAGATTAACGTGAATTCGATGAACCTCTTTCCCCCCAACCCCACTATCGTGGGGGCCCCTAAGCCCCCCAGCCTCCCTCTCCATCTAGGCGTACTCCTTCCAAGAAGCAAGCGATCGCGTTGCGTCTGGGTAAAAAGAAGGAGGAGAAAAGAAAAAATAAGGGTTTTACTCCCCTCTCCTTGTAGGAGAGGGGTTGGGGGAGAGGTCAAAACAGCACTTGTCGAACTCACGTTAGATTAAAAGTATTTGACAAAAAGCTGTCTTGGCAACGGGGATACCCAAATTATGGATTGTAGCTAATAACTAACATAGCAGTGCCATTAAGAGTGTGAAAAACTTCTGTGGCAACTGCTATTTTCAATCTCAAATCTAATAATTCAAATCTGGTTACTATTCACATCAAAGATTTAATCCTACATTTATCGATAGAGTGGCGACTGATCAATTGGCCCAATTTTATTTAACGGCCAGAATCGAACTACGGCACGACCGATAATATTATTGCTTGGTACAAAACCCCAGCAGCGACTATCGTAGCTACTGTTACGGTTATCACCTAGTACTAAATAGGAGTTCGGGGGAATAGTCTCAGGTTTCGCTAAGTAAGGCGGTTGCTGTCCTGACGTGCAAACATCAATTACTGTACGCTGCTCGGAGCCAAGATATTTATCTTCCTGAAGAGGTTTTTTGTTGATATAAACTTTACCATTTTTCAGTTCTACGGTTTCTCCAGGTAAACCAATTACACGTTTAATAAAAGCATCATTGAAATTTTCCTTTTGTAATTCTTTAGTAGGCGAAAAGACTACTATATCTCCCCGCTGTGGTTCAGAGAATTTATACTTCAACTTATCAACAATGATTTTATCCGCCTGCCACTGATTTGGGGTTCCGTGGAGAGTCGGTTCCATCGAACCAGAAGGAATCCAGCGGGCTTCAGCAACAAAGGTACGAATGCCCAAGGCTAGGACAATACTTAATACAATTGTTCTACCTAGCTCTGCAATCCAGGAATTATCAGGTTGTTGACTAGAGTTGTTATCAGACACTTGGTTTTGCATGTAATTACTGAAATCAGGTAAAGTGCAGGAATGAACTTGCGAAGAATACTTTATTTGTTAATCTTAACGGGAGAACGTTGATTTATTGGTTATCGTTGGCATCATGATAGGCGTATTCATAAACTAAAAATAAACTTTTTTTTCATTACCTGCAAAAATTTGTGACGAAGAGGCCAACCAAGCTTACCCTAAAAGCATAGTTATCTGTAAACCATAGCTGTCTGTCTGAACATTGTTAACCCCATGTCATCTTCACAAAGCTTACTGATTCGCCGCGCTAGCATAATCCTACCCAATGGAGAATCCATGATAGGAGATGTGTTGATCCGCGATCGCCACATAGTTGAAGTTGCACCGCAAATCTCCATTGCAACGCCAGCCAGAGAAGTTGACGCACAAGGGTTAACTTTGTTGCCAGGAGTCATTGACCCCCAGGTGCATTTTCGTGAACCAGGACTAGAACACAAAGAAGACCTATTTACAGCCAGTTGTGCCTGTGCCAAAGGTGGAGTCACTTCTTTTCTAGAAATGCCCAACACCCGCCCCTTAACTACCAACCAGGAAGCTTTGGACGACAAGCTACAGCGTGCTGCTAGTAAGTGCTTGGTTAATTATGGCTTTTTCATTGGGGCAACGGGCGACAACACACCAGATTTGCTGACAGTCAAGCCGACACCAGGTATCAAAATTTTTATGGGGTCGATGCATGGGCAGTTGCTGGTCGATCAAGAAGCGAAATTAGAGGCGATTTTTGCTCATGGCAATCGCTTAATTGCCGTTCATGCCGAAGACCAAGCCAGAATCAACCAACGCCGCATTGAATTTGCTGGCATTCACGATCCAGCAGTTCACTCTCAGATTCAAGATAATCTAGCAGCACTGTTGGCAACTCAATTGGCATTAAAACTTTCGCAAAAATATCAACGCCGTCTGCATATCCTGCACATGTCCACGGCCGAAGAAGCAGAATTGCTGCGTCAGGGTAAACCGAGTTGGGTGACAGCAGAAGTAACACCACAGCATTTATTGTTAAATACCAGTGCCTATGAAAAAATTGGCACTTTAGCACAAATGAATCCGCCTTTGCGATCGCCCCACGATAATGAAGTTCTCTGGCAAGCTTTGCGCGATGGTGTGATTGATTTCATAGCCACAGATCACGCACCGCACACCCTGGCAGAAAAAGCTCAAGAATATCCAAATACTCCCTCTGGAATGCCTGGGGTGGAAACTTCCTTAGCTTTGATGTTAACAGCTGCCCAACAGGGACAGTGTACTGTTGCCCAAGTTGTCAACTGGATGTCAACAGCTGTGGCTAAAGCTTATGGTATTCCCAACAAGGGAGCGATCGCTCCTGGTTACGATGCCGATTTAGTACTTGTAGATTTGAATACATACCGCCCTGTGCGACGTGAGGAGTTATTAACCAAGTGTGGTTGGAGTCCTTTTGAAGGATGGAACCTGACAGGATGGGCTGTAACTACCATTGTGGGCGGTCAGATTGTTTATGACAAAGGTCAGTTAAATACTGATGTGCGGGGTCAAGCTTTAACTTTCATCCAGTAGCCTTTTCCAAGCGGGTAAAAATCCTAGAACGTTGTACCCAATTTTTAACTCTTCATCTTGGTGTCTTAGTGTCTTAGTGGTTTAAGAGTAAATTCTTTAACCACCAAGGCACGAAGACACGAAGAAAAATGCATCCTTTGAATTTACACCTTGAAAGCACTGCCCAATAGGAAAAATCAAACTCCATTTCATTCAAACTTTGTCAAGTTGCTAGTGTATTCACTGAGAAATGTCAATACTACTTAGATAATTCGATATAAGAATAACTTTTAATTGACACTAAATAAATTAATTTCTCTCATATCGTTAGAAATAATGGTTATTTGTGTGTGAATCGTGAAGCTGACCTGGGAATACTAAGTACCAAGATAAGTAAGACGATAATACCTAAATTGGTTATCGTTTAACTTTTCTTGATGAGCTTTTGGTGCTTAACTATCCGGATTTTTTTTCTAAATAACTGTAGAGAATTAATAGGGTTAAGTAAATGGGCGACTTCGATGAAAACTCTGTTTTATACATATAAAAACTTTATATGCACTTAATTTTTATGCTCTTAAAACAGGTTTTTACACTTCTGATTCTTTTTTGTTACCAGAAGTGATGTTGCCAAAGAGCTGATCGTTACTATGCAAAATGGAGCAAAAATCAAAAAATAAGCATCTACCCAAACAAACGCGCTTAACGAATTTACACAAGACAGTCAAAACAATCAGGGAATTGGCACAACCAGAGTGGAAGTAGACAAAAAATTTATCAGTATTGACTGGATACTTCCAATTTATCTACTAGCTTAATCTCAAAAATCATCCACCAAAGGACAGGTTTATGTCAATTAGCAATTGAATTTTATTTTTCCTGAGTACAAGTGTTCTGAAAATCTGGCGCTTTGCCAGGCATGAATTGTAAGACGCTTGTTCTATCAAGAGACTTGAAGTTAATTCTTAGTCCATCTACTGCGATATTCCCTACGAGAATACGCTACTCATAGCGAACCTCAGCCAGAAAGCTAGTAGATGGCAATTGTGACCGGATCTTTTGTCGAAGAGTATTTCATTGATTTTGAATAATGAGGACAACAATGTTAGTGAATTTTTTGGACGAGCGTGGTAGCGGTAGATAGAACGAGTGTGGAATTCAACCTCGACTATCGACGACAATTTTGTAGTGTTGTAATTAGGTTAGGATTTTTTGGGTATGACACTGGTAGCATTAGTCAATTAATTTCAATAATGATTGCGGTGTGGGGCGACTAGTTTATCCGCCTGAATCAATTCAGTAATGCATTACATCCAACAGCGAATCCTCATCACAATCAGATGCTACTTAAAACTATTAGTCAGTGTTTTTTCCCAACTTCAGAAAAATCACTTACATGGTAGCAATGAATTCGCTGATGGTGTAATTGAATGATGTAATTTCAGCTTGACGAGTGCCCTCATCCCCATAAGTTAAATGTAGGTTGAGATAACTATGTGGTTTGTAGGGCATTCGTTCTGCCCACTCGATCGCGACAATTCCCGGCATTACTTCAACACCTTCCCAATAGGTATCTAAGTTTAAAGCCACAACCTCTTGTGGTTCTAAACGATATAAATCTAAATGGTAAAGGGGCAGGCGTCCTTGTGTGTATTCATTAATCAGAGTGAAAGTTGGACTGACAATTGGTTCAGCAATGCCTAAACCTTGTCCAATACCTTGTACCAAAGTAGTTTTGCCAGCACCTAAATCACCCTCCAGTAAGATGACAGTGCCGGCATCAAGAGTTTGACCAAGAGTAATTCCCAAACGTAGTGTTGCTTGTGCATCTGCAAGAAAAATTTTCATTATTGGTCAATAGTCATTTGTCATTTGTCATTTGTCATTTGTCATTAGCCATCACTTTGGACTGTTGATCTTTGACTAATGACTATCTCCCATGATGCGCTCCACTGTACCAACGTAACAACACTCGTGCTAATTTTTGGGGATTGTGGCGGACACAACCTGTTTCATCTTCATACAAAATATTCGCCGGGACAATGCGCCGTCCTAGCAAAGTTACGGCTTCCCGGTCTAGGAATACAGGATGAGAGTTTTGTTGAGCATAGCGCAGCAGTGTTTGGGCAGAGGGCAATTTTTTGTGTACCAGTACAGCATCAAATAATCTTCTGTTCCCACAAGCAGTATCAATGGCTCTAATGTGGTCGGCAACAGTATATCCTTGGGTTTCTCCTGGTTGGGTCATAATATTGCAGACATAAATACGTGGGACTTTTGTGGCTGCGATCGCATCGGCAATTTCTGGTACTAGTAAATTAGGAATCAAACTAGTATAAAGGCTACCAGGGCCAATAATGATATAATCAGCTTCCCTAATGGCTTTAATCGCTGCTGGTAACGCTGGCGGATTAGCAGGAATGCAGCCAAGTTTAACAACTTTGCCTCCAGCTTTGGGAATGCTAGACTCGCCCTCAATACGACGACCATCGGCTAATTCTGCCCAGAGGCGAACATCGCTTAGGGTTGCTGGTAAAACTTGTCCCCGCACCGCTAGTACTTTAGAACTGGCTGCCACAGCTTGTTCTAAATCCCCAGTAATCTCACTCATGGCCGTTAAAAACAAATTGCCAAAACTGTGACCTGTTAATCCATCGCCAGCACGGAAGCGGTATTGAAACAATTCTGTTAATAATTTTTCTTCATCTGCTAAAGCTGCCAAACAATTACGAATATCCCCTGGTGGTAGGACGCCAAACTCTTGGCGCAACCGCCCAGAAGAGCCACCATCATCAGCTACAGTCACAATGGCGGTAATATTAGCGCTGTAGGTTTTCAATCCCCTCAGCAACGTTGAAAGCCCCGTACCACCACCGATCACCACTATTTTTGGCCCCCGGAACAATCGCCGATGCGCCAGTAGGACATCAATAAGTTCTTCTTCTCCTTCTTTTCTCAACACCTTAGTAATTGAGCCTACGGTGCGAGTTTGTCCCCAAAGCAGCAACAGCAAGCCACAAAGCAACACCAAAGGGCCGCTGATGTAGTTCGGTAAAATATTGGTGATTACTCCCAGGAAGCTCCTAAGCAACTCAATCATCCAAAAAATCGGGGTCAGCTTAACCCAAATAGCCAATCCCAGACTTGCTAGTAGTACACCGCCTACACTGATAAGTAACCAGCGTTTTACTGACAGTCCAGGCGATAACCACTTGAACCATTGGTTGACCCGATGGGAAGTTCGACTACGCGACCGCTTTTGCAGCGCGTTGAGGGCTTGTCTGAGAAAACCGATTGACATACCTAGTTCACAGCAGTGGTACAAACAATAATTAACAGAAAATGTACACTACCTGGTTTTAACACCAAGTGAGCAATTAGGAAATCTTTCAACTGGGGA
>NZ_AP018288.1:4655786-4818497 GCF_002368335.1 Nostoc sp. NIES-4103
GGGGATTGGGGACTGGGTACTGGGGATTGGGTACTGGGGATTGGGGACTAGGGGAAAAATAACTATGCCCCATGCCCCATGCCCCATGCCCAATGCCCCATGCCCCATGCCCTATGCCCAATGCTCAATGCCCCATGCCCAATGCCCAATTCCCAATTCCCAATTCCCAATCCCCAATCCCCAAAACAAGTTGTTAAACTTGCCAGTGATGCCACTAAAACAGTAGCCTGGCTTGGTGAAAGTAAATTAATGGAAAAACGAATTTTAGGATTAGACCCAGGACTGGCAATTTTAGGATTTGGGATAATTACCTGTAAACAAAGCCCAAAGAAAGCACAAGACGCAACGGTAGATATGCTGGATTTTGGAGTGATCAGTACGTCGGCAGATGCGGAAATGGGACAGCGGCTATGTACTTTGTTCGATGATTTACACACCCTGATTCAGGAATTGCAACCAGATTTGGTTGCGATCGAGAAGCTATTCTTCTATCGTATGTCAAGTACTATCCTCGTTGCACAGGCCCGAGGTGTAGTTATGCTAACGTTAGCACAGCATCATCTACCATATGTGGAATTTACCCCTGCTCAAATTAAACAAGCCCTAACGGGGTATGGTAATGCCGATAAGTCCGAAGTGCAAGATGCTGTGGCGCGAGAGTTAAATTTGGACTATGTTCCCAAACCTGATGATGCTGCGGATGCTTTGGCGGTAGCTTTGACTGCATGGTTTCAGATTTAGGAATTTCCAAGAAATAAATTATTCATCTTGTGGGGTGGGCATCCTGCCCGCCCTGAATAATGGGACGGGTGAGGACACCCCGAAGTTTGCAAGGGCGCGGGGGAACCCCCGCACGCAACTTCTCTCCATCCCACAAGACAATTTGGCATATTTTTGAAAATCTAGTTCTTCAATTTTAGCGATCGCCTGAACTGATCAACTTTGGTTGGGAGCGATCGCTTTTGACTTGCGCTTTTGACTTGCAGGTTAATTTGTAATATCTAGTCTTGAATACAACACCAAAAAGTTTTTAAACAACCAAGGACAAGCTAAACATAGTGTATCATCTATTCAAAACGTATTTAAGCGTAACCAGATCGATATCTTCCTTGAAGTCCGTCAGATGCAAAACATTACACAGGCATTAGTGAAATGGCTTCCTACTGGTGCTGGAGTTGGTGTAACAGGCCATTTTCTCCTGAACCATCAATGGACACAGGCTGTAATTTCCACTTTTCTCACTGCTAGTTCCTCTATTTGGGTGAAGTTTAGCAGTGAATTTATGAAAGCTATAGAAGCTAAAGCAGAGGAAAAAGGTAAGCAAACTGGAGAATGGGCTGCTAAACAAGCAGACGACATAACAAATCAAATTAAACAAATTTCGGAAATTTTAGAATTTCAGACTCAGTATAAAAGTTTATTAGTCGATTTTTATTGTGACTTTAAGACAGAAGGGTTCAGATTTGGCTTACCTGTATTAGATTTAGAGGATGTATTTGTACCCTTAAAAGTTGAGACAGGTAATTTAGAAAATATTTCTGGTGCAATGGTTTCGACTAAACACACCAGTCAACATTCTGAAAATCAAGAAATATGGAATTTTTTAGCTGCTATTTCTTCTCAAGACAGTTATCGCTGCATGGCTGTTATTGCTCCCCCTGGATATGGTAAAACAACTTTGCTAAAGCATTTGACTTTGACCTATGCCAAAAATGGTCATGGCAAATATAAAGCACCGCAATTAATACCAGTGTTATTGTACCTGCGCGATATCCGCGAAGCAATTACCAGCCAACAACCTCCTACTTTGCCAGAATTAATTACCAATCACTTAAAAAAAGAACCTGCTTTTGCGGAACTCAACCCTCAAACAGACTGGTTTAATCAACAGTTAAAAAATGGCAAGTGTTTAGTCATGTTGGATGGACTGGATGAAGTTGCTGATAGTAGTGAACGCTTGCGGGTAAGTGAATGGGTAAATCAGCAAATGGCTACTTATCGCCAAACAGCTTTTATTATTACTTCCCGTCCCTATGGTTATATTAGTGCGCCTGTGGATGAGGTAGGAGTTATTTTAAAAGTTCTACCTTTCACTTTAGAGCAGATGAAACAATTTATTCATAGTTGGTATCTGCAAACAGAAATTAGAAGCCGTGCTGGTAAAAATAATCAATTTGTCAAAGCAGAAGCTAAAAAAAATGCAGCAGATTTAATTGACCGAATTATTAATAATCGTGCTATTGCTGACATGGCAACAAATCCGCTTTTGGTGACAATGATTGCTACTGTTCACTATAGCGGTAGTGCCTTACCAGGGCGGAGGGTGGAACTTTATCAAAAAATTTGTGATTTACTTTTAGGCACTCGACAAGCTGCAAAGAAAATTAAAGCACCTCTGACATCTGAACAAAATAAATCAGTATTGCAAGTCTTAGCACTGGATTTGATGCAAAGGGCAACTCGCACTTTTGCACCAGCAGAAGTTGAGAGTTTAATTGCTAGAGAATTACAAACAATAGTTAATACCACATTAACACCAGGAGAATTTTTAGAACAAGTTAAAGATGTGAGTGGGTTGGTAGTCGAAAGAGAGCAAGGTATATTTGAATTTGCTCATTTGAGTTTTCAGGAATATTTAGCTGCGGCTGAGGCGAAAGAGTTGCAGCAAGAACAAATATTAATTGATAATTTTGCTAATTCTTGGTGGGCGGAAACTATGAAGTTTCAATGTTTCCAGGTTTTCGATACCTGGCACTCCCCCTTTGAGGGTCATAGCAATTCGCCATGACAAATTTATCAGCTACTGCCTGACATGAATAAATTCCGAGTCTCATAGCGTAAGTCAGATATAGGACTCCTATTTGATTTCTGAAATAAACGTAGTTTTGGTGGGCAAAGCCCACCCTACACTGCAAACGCCCAAAATAAAAACGATCGCCCTTGTAAATTCCTAGAGCGATCGCTTTTAATTATCTTGCCAGATACGAATTAAACAGCAGGTTCCAGCAATTTGATATTCGAGAAGACAAATTCCTGAACTGACAATTTGCCATCTATCTCAGTGCGAATCTCTCGACGATTGAGAATGAAATAGTCGCCAACTTTTTCATACTCATCAGTAAATTCGCTTCTGCCTCCTTTTTGTTCCCCAGTTTTGGGGTCATGATATACAGAGTCATAGGTGTGAGACAAATAGCCTTCGCCAGTGTCGTGACTGCTGAAGGTGTTAATTGTCACTACAACGCCGTGAATTTGACGATGAACTAGACACACTTCATTATTGCGGACTTTGTAGCGATCGCCTTGTGACTTCCCACCGACCAAAATTTCTACTGCATCACTTAAATCAGTGTCGCCATAGCTAAAGGTATTTTCGCCGTGAGTTTCTTCAAAGCCGCGACGGACACGGTGAATTGCAATTTCCCAAGCTTGTCCGTGAATCGCTTGCTTTGCTTGCTCGTCATCTACACCCAAGACATCAGCCTTGAGATTGGTGTTGATGCGAACTTGACCTGTGAATACTTTATCGTCATACTTATATGTAATATCTGCGGTATAACCAGGGAAATTCTTATCCCAGGTGTAGCGGTTTTCATAAGCAGCCCGGAAAAGTTCCTGAGCAGAGAGTTTTGTAACTGTCATGTGCTTCTCCTAGCGAAACCAGTTAGATTAGCGTTTTATTCAAGCTGGTATTAGCATAGAAGTAATTGTTGAGTCTCGCATAGTCCCCAAGTGGGTACACTTATGCCTATTTCTCTTCACGCCGTATTTGAAGCGATCGCTAATGTCCGCCATGAGCAAGAATTAAGGTTAGCTCTGGCTGATAAAATTAGCGAACATTTTGGCGTGCAACATTGGGGTATCTATTTCCTAGACGACAAGTCACCAGCTGAAATTGATATTCCAGCCATTCCAGCAGTATGCTTAGAAAGCAATCCGGTTGGACGCTACGTAGTTGAGCGTCACGCGCCCGCTCATGAACAATTGATATTATCCCCAGGAGATTGGAAGCATTTTTGCTCACGCCATGACCACGAACATGTGATGACTGGCCCCATTGTTTGCGATGGTCGTCTTATAGGAACGCTGAACTTAGCCCGCGATCAAGGAAATCCTCCCTTTAACGGCAATGATTTAGCAGATTTAAGCGCCCTATGCATTCATTTGTCTGCAAAAATGGCAACTCTACGGGCGAAACCAACAAAATTGCAATCCCCTCCAACAACTCCTCTAACACCCCGAGAGTTAGAAATTGCTGAACTTGTAGCCCAGGGCTTAACCAATGCTGAAATTGGTGAAAAACTTTGGATTACACAAAATTCTGTCAAACAAGCTTTGAAAAGGATGTTTCGCAAATTGGAAGTGTCCGCCCGTAGTGAATTGGTAGCAAAATTACATTTAACAAATCAGTGAACAGTCAATAGTCATTAGTCATTAGTCATTAGTCATTAGTCAATAGTCATCAGTTATCTAAATACCAAGTAACTTAGCCGTTTGCTTCGTCTGTGCCATAGAAGCAGCAATTAGCTGTTTACCAAACATTTTCACTTGGGCTACTATTGCCTCACCTGCATTTTCCGGCGAACCAGCATTAAAAGGAGGTGCGGGATTATACTCTAATAATAGTTGAATTACCTTAGCTGTATCTTCACCACACAGCTGAGCCGCAACAGTCAGCCCAAAATCAATACCAGCAGTCACACCACCGCCTGTGATGCGGTTGCGGTCAACTACTACTCTTTCAGTTGCGACCTCAACCCCCAACATTGCCAACTGGTCACGAAATGCCCAATGGCAAGCAGCACGGTAGCCTTTTAGCAAACCCGCAGCCGCCAAAATTAAAGAACCAGTACAGACTGAGGTGATATATTTTGCAGTTTTACCCTGTTGCCGAAGAAACTCTAACACTTCCGTATCTCGCATCATCTCCACTTGTCCCACAGCACCACCAGGAACGCATAAAACATCGAGTGATGGACAGTTCTCAAAGGTATTTGTCGGCAATATAGTCATACCCTCATTGCTTGTCACTGGCTCCAAAGTCTTCCACAATAAATGGACAGAAGTATTAGGTATAAGAGCGAATACCTGATGAGGTCCAGTAATATCAAGTTGAGTCATGCCAGGGTAAATGACTAGTCCAATGTGATATTCAGAAAGATTTGTCATTGTTAAGCTATTGTCATAATAGTTATGATTTATGTTAAAGGCGACAATAAAACCCGTATAGTCCTCAATCGGGTACACTTTGAATTCGACTGATAGCGGCTAAGTAAGTCGTCAACAATAACAAAGCAGGGAAGCAGGGGCGCAGGGAAGCAGGGGAGATGAGGGGGATGAGGGGGATGAGGGAGAATAGCCAATTTCCAATTCCCAATTCCCAATGCCCAATTCCCAATGCCCAATTCCCAATTCCCCTTCGGGTTCGCCAGTCGCTCATGGGGGAAACCCCCAAGACCGCGCTGGCTCACCAATTCCCAATTCCCTAAAAAATGGTATGGACTAACTTACATGCAAAAATACATCGCACCATCAAATCACGCCACTTGTTTGGGCATAACCAGCGGCTATTAGTTGCTGTTTCTGGCGGACAAGATTCTCTGTGCTTAATGAAATTACTGTTAGATTTACAACTAAAATGGAGGTGGCATTTAGGTATTGCACACTGCGATCATCGCTGGCGCTCTGACTCTGAAGCTAATGCTAATCATGTAAAAAATTTAGCCCAAAATTGGGGTATATTTTTTTATCTAGAAACCGCTAATGAACCTGTAAATAGTGAAGCGGCTGCACGAAATTGGCGTTATCAAACTTTGAGTGCGATCGCTCAAGCAAATAATTACCAATATATAGTTACAGGACACACCCAGAGCGATCGCGCCGAAACTCTCCTATATAACTTAATGCGTGGCACCGGTGCTGATGGTTTGCAAGCGCTAACTTGGCAACGTCCACTGACTGCGGAGATTATGCTAGTGCGGCCACTTTTAGAAATTACTCGCACACAAACAGAACAATTTTGTCAAGAGTTTAATTTGCCAGTTTGGGAAGATTCCACAAATCAAGATTTAAAATACGCCCGCAACCGCATCCGCCAGGAGTTAATACCGTATTTGCGAGAAAGTTTTAATCCCAATGTGGAATCAGCTTTAGCCCAAACTGCTGAAGTTCTACAAGCAGAAGTGGAATATTTAGAAAAAGCTACTCAGCAGTTGCGGGAAGAGGCGATGGAGGATGGGGCAATGGGGGAAAATATAAATACTGGTGCTAATCATTACTTGAGGTTAAATCGTCGAGTGTTGCAGAAGGCGCCGCTGGCGCTGCAACGTCGTGTGATGCGACAGGTATTACAAGAAATACTTGTTGATGCACCCAATTTTGAACATATTGAAAAATTAACAGCCTTAATTGTAGCTCCAAACCGATCGCAAACCGATCCGTTTCCCGGTGGTGCGATCGCTCAAGTACAAGATGATTGGATTTGCTTAAGGAGTGGTTAATGCTGTTTCAATAACTACTTGGGTATCGTTTGTAATTCACATTTAACCTCACCTCAATTTATAATCTTTTTAGTGATTCTTTGCAAATTAAAGCGGTTTTTTTAAAATTTTCTGAGAGTAAAACGAATTACTCGCACTATTTTTAGTAAAGTATTAAACAAGACCAATCACAAACTATTGTTGTCGGGAAAGAATAAGTATTTTCACTCTTGACCAAATACAAAAATTTTTAAGTAATTAATCATCAAGGATATGAATTGTCTATTTGTACCCTATGTTTAGTCTATAAACCTATTGTTTTTCCTGACAATACTGATTGCTCAAATGCTCTAAGCATAGCGTATTAAGAAAGCAAAAATACTCATAGTGGTTGTTGACGGTTAACTGTCAATAGCCAACCCTATGGAATATGCAATTTCAATACGTAAAAGCTGACGGAGTTTTTCTGTAACTGAAATAATCCCACAAGAAGTAGGTAAGTAAAAATAAACATGACTATATTACGAAACGTAAATATTCCGGAAACCTTGACAACTGACAACTGACAACTGACGATCCTCACTAGTTAATTTTATTTGCGCCAACCTACTTAAATTTATGGATTCAATTGATATTGAAATAGCTAGACCTCTAACTTTGGAAATTCCTGAAATTGCCTCACCAGGAATACTATCTCCTACCCCAACTCCAAAAGAGCGATTTTCCAAAGATTCTATTCGCACCAGTTTAAAAGCTTCTACTCTCAACGGTGTCTTTGGTGGTGTTTTTACAGTTAGTACTGGTGGGATTTTACTTGGTAAATTCCTAGTAGAATTGGATGCTAGTCCCGTTGTATTTGGGATGCTGTCTTCTATTCCCATGTTGGTGAATTTGATCCAGCCATTGGGTGCTTATTTGTCTGAACGCACTACCAGCCGCTTTCAATATTCCCTTTACACTCACGGAATTTCTCGGCTACTGTGGCTAATTTTGGTAATAGGTATTGCCATCTCCAGCTGGGGAGGATTGAACTCGCAGCAATTAGTAGGGCTAACGCTATTAATTGTCTTATTTAGCCATTTTTTAGAAGCACTGGGAACTGCATCCTGGTTTAGTTGGATAGCAACGATAGTTCCCCGACAATTACGAGGTAAATATTTTGGTTTTCGTAGTAGCGCCACTAATTTAACCGAGTTAATCTCCTTACCTTTGGCGGGGCTAGCTGTATCAGCTTGGTATGGAGGGAGTCAACAAGGTTACGGAATTATTTTGCTATTAGGCGTTGTATTTGGAGTTGTGGGGATAGGATTTCAGTATTTTAAGGTAGATGTGAATCCCCAAGCCCAAAACCATGATTCTGATAGCTTAACTCCAACAAAAGAGGTTCAATCAGACTCAGAATCAAATCAAACCGATGGTATATCTCAATTAGTTTTTGCCCCAAAATTGCCAATTTTACAAAATGAATTAGTTAGTAGTATATTGCAAAATACTAACTTTGTAATGTTTTTACTTTATTACAGTATTTGGACACTTTGTATTAACCTGAGCGCTCCATTTTTTAACCTTTACATGCTGGATAATTTAGCAATAGATGTCACTTGGGTCACAGTTTACAACAGCTTCCGATCAGGAGCGCACCTAGTGATGTTGATGTTTTGGGGTAGATTAGCAGACAAGATAGGCAATCGTTCTATTCTAATTGTGAGTGGAATTCTGATTGCAATCATACCTTGCCTATGGCTGGGGGTTGGTACAACTCCTCTTGATATATGGCTATGGTTACCCCTACTACACCTATTCATTGGCGCTAATTGGGCAGCTATTGATTTGTGCAGCAACAATATACAGATAGATATTGCACCAATTAAAAATCAGTCTATCTATTTTGCGATCGCAGCTGCCGTTTCTGGTGCAAGTGGTGCTTTAGGAGCAACCATCGGTGGCTTCTTCGCTGAAAGTGCCGGTTCTTTTGGCTTGTTAGATTTATTCGCCCTATCTAGTCTATTCCGCTTACTATCGCTGATCCCACTCATATTTATTAAAAAGTCACGATAATTAGGGCCGATTTATCAGTGACAAATGAACTCAGATTTTGCAGTTGCCTAATTTCCTACTAAAAATTTACTATTGGCTAGTGGCTTAGCTACACATAAACCCGCTTACGCGGGTTATTTTATTAAGTCCATGTAGTTGAACTTTGTTTATATAGTAGCTAATTCTATTCACCCAGTTGTTTCTTTTGAACCATCAAGGCACTAAGACACAAAGGTGAAAATCCAAAAATTATCGATTTTCTGGATTTCTTTTACACTTTGCTACGGCTATTTCTGAAGGAAGATAACATCTAAATTAACATAACCAAATACATCAAATATCCTGCTTAAAGTTGTTGACATTTTTCAACTATTACTAATAATAAAGTTTTTTTAATAATTTAGTTTAAAGGGTAGTTGACATAGATAACATTGATGCGAAATCATCAATTGATAACAAAAGAAGTGTCATTTTATCTAAACAAAGTCAAGACAAAACAAAAATATAAAATGCTCAAGACTAACATCCACCAAATCAGCACCCAAGATATTGAAGCTTTCGAGCGAGACGGCGTTATCTGTATCAAAAATGCTCTGGATGACTTCTGGGTAGAACGAATGCAAAAAGCCATTGAGAGAAATCTTTCAGATGGTTCTATGGGAATTCACGGCAGCAATCAAATAGAACGTTATGTAGTGATGCATGATAGCGGCATTTGGCTCAAAGATCCTGATTTCCGTGCTTTGGTTTTTGAATCTCCCCTACCAACCCTTGCTGCTCAATTGTTGAAATCAGAAAAACTCAATTTGTTGTGTGACGGTTTCTTTGTCAAAAAGCCGGAAGCTAACAGTCGTGTAGGTTGGCATAACGATCAATCTTACTGGCCTGTACAAGGCTGGAAGTGTTGTAAATTTTGGCTGCCTTTAGATCGTGTCACGCAAGAAAATGGTCGATTAGAGTATATCAAAGGTTCTCATTTGTGGAGCAAGGAGTTATGTGAACATTCGGACGCTTCCTTGGCTTTCGATGCAGAACCTTACGAAATTCTCTCTTGGGATATGGAACCTGGAGATTGCCTAGTGCATCATTTTCTGACAATTCATCATTCTGGAAGTAACACATCCTCTAGAGTACGACGTGCAATAGTGACAAATTGGGCTGGTGATGATGTTACTTTCAAGAACCGCCCAAATGCATGGCCTTACCAAGCTATTGAAGAAATTGATAGTCCAGAGATTAATTCAATCACCACTCTTAAACCTGGTGAGCCAATAGACTCTGCTATCTTTCCGAGAGTAGAGTTTAGTCGTACAAGTGTACTAAAATAGCCGTGTGGCTTTCAGAATGCCGCTTTGGGACTGGGTACTGAGTACTGGGAATTGGTAATAGGTAATGGGTGATGGGTAGTGGGCCAGATGTGATGACTAATAGTAAAATCCAATTCTCTTTTTCCCAATTATCAATTCCCAATTCCCAATTCCCAATTCCCAATTCCCAATTCCCAATTCCCAATTCCCAATCCCCAATCCCCAGTCCCCAGTCCCTTTTACAAATACATATTGCTCGGTATGATATTTAATTTGCAGGCATTTACCTCCTAAAAACTAGTTATGACCCAGAACTACCGCATTACCCTACTCCCCGGCGATGGCATTGGCCCCGAAATTATGGCAGTGGCGGTAGACGTGCTGAAAATCGTAGGTCAGCAATTTGATTTACAGTTTGAATTTCAAGAAGCCCTAATTGGTGGTGCAGCAATTGACGCGGCTGGCGAACCCCTACCGTCTGCCACCTTAGATACTTGCCGTCAGAGTGATGCTGTATTACTCGCAGCTATTGGTGGTTATAAATGGGATTCTCTGCCATCCAATGTCCGCCCAGAAGCAGGCTTGTTGGGGCTGCGTGCGGGTTTAGGGCTATTTGCCAATTTACGCCCAGCCCAAATTTTACCGCAGCTAATTGACGCTTCGACTTTGAAACGCGAAGTTGTGGAAGGTGTCGATATTATGGTGGTACGCGAACTCACTGGTGGCATTTACTTTGGCAAACCCAAGGGCATTTTTACTACAGACACTGGTGAAAAACGCGGGGTAAATACCATGGTTTACACTGAGTCGGAAATTGAACGCATTGGCAGAGTTGCCTTTGAAACAGCACGAAAACGCAAAGGGAAACTTTGTTCAGTAGATAAAGCCAATGTATTAGATGTATCTCAGTTGTGGCGCGATCGCATCACCAAACTATCCCCAGAATATCCAGATGTGGAACTATCACATCTGTATGTCGATAACGCTGCCATGCAACTGGTACGCGCTCCTAAGCAGTTTGATACTATCGTGACGGGCAATTTGTTTGGTGATATTCTCTCTGACGCTGCTGCCATGCTGACAGGTAGTATCGGCATGTTACCCTCTGCGAGTTTAGGTGCTTCTGGGCCTGGCGTATTTGAACCTGTCCACGGTTCCGCCCCAGATATCGCAGGACTTGATAAAGCAAATCCGCTGGCGCAAGTTCTCAGTGCGGCAATGATGTTACGTTACGGTTTAGACCAGCCAAAAGCCGCAGACCGCATCGAACAAGCTGTGTTTCAAGTTTTAGAACAAGGCGATCGCACAGGAGATATAATGTCTTCAGGTAAGAATCTTTTGGGTTGCTGCGCTATGGGTGACGCGCTAATTAAGGCTCTGGAAGCAAAATAATTTATGGTAAAATCCAGCCAATTTGGCAACCGTTGCTAAAAGTTTCGGATAAACTAGAGAGAAATCTAGCAATCATATAAACAGTCGATAGTGTACGCATTACGACAAGAACAAACGAACTATACTGCCCCTAAGAAACAGCCTCCCTTGGTTGATCCTGCCGTGATCAGAGCAGCGGGGCAGATCTACTACACCCACTGCGAGGTACATCCTGAAATCACTGGGCAACCATCAGGAGTAGCAATTAATCGTGTTACTCATCGGGGTAAAGTGATTTTTACTAGCCAACCAGTTCTGTTACCACAAGAATGTTTTATACCGTTAAGTCAAATTGAATCGTACATGTACTAGTCGTTGGTCAAAATAATTCGTAATTGATAATTCGTAATTCGTAATTATTAACCTACGGACGCAACTTGCTTTACTTGGAGAAACTCCTACGTACCCGTCACTGCCTCACCGCAGTGGTTCATAAATCCGGGAGCTTGAATAAAGTTGGTACGCGTTTTTTCTTTATTCAGAACTAAAGTGAGTTACTCTGTCTCTCAATTAATTACGAATTACGAATTACGAATTAGTAATTATTTAGTCATTAGTCATCGACAAAAGTCAAAAGATAGACGACAAATGACAAAAGACTAATGACAAAGGACAACATGGACATTTTGATGGTCGTCCCGGCGAGTATCATTGTTTTTGCTTTGGGTGTATCTATTGGCAGTTTTATTAACGTTGTAGTTTATCGGCTACCAGCTAGGTTGTCAATTTTGTGGCCGCCTTCTCGCTGTCCCCATTGCCTAAACCAGCTAAAAGCTTATGATAATGTCCCAGTGCTGGGATGGGTATGGCTAAGAGGGCGATGCCGTTATTGCAAAAGCAAGATTTCTGTCCGTTATCCTGTGGTAGAAGCAGTGACAGGTATCATATTTTTGCTCATATTTTTATTATTTAATGTTTCAATTGCTACAGTAGGATATTGGGCTTTTTGCAGTTGGTTATTAGCCTTATCCCTCATTGACTTAGATACCATGACTCTACCCAATGCACTTACCCAGTCGGGGTTGGTAGTAGGAATTATCTTTCAATTGACAGTTGGTTTTTTTTCAGAAGCTAGTTGGCAGGGATTAATCAAGCATCTGATGATGGGCATAGTCGGAGCTGTACTAGGGTTATGGCTATTTGATGCGATCGCTATTTTTGGTTCAATGGCTTTAGGTAAAACTGCAATGGGTGCAGGTGATGCCAAACTCGCAGCTATGATGGGTGCTTGGTTGGGTTGGAAGTATTTGCTGTTAGCTGGGTTTATTGCTTGTGCCGTTGGGGCATTGGTAGGTATGGCCACAATCATACTATCAGGACGAAAAAAGAACCAAAAGATACCTTTTGGCCCTTTTTTGGCTTTAGGATCTTTAATTACTGTGTTTGGCGGTGAAGCAATTTTATCTGCCTATCTACGGTTGTTTTTTCCAGTTAGTTGAAACACCAGGAGACGAAAATAAAAAAATAAATTAAAAATTAAAAAATAAATTAAAAATTAAATTTTTTCAGATGGTGAGTTATTTTATCAATTCATCATCAGCAACCCTGAGCCTCCATGACTGTAGCTGTCATTACCTATTGACTCTTGACACTTTGGTAATATCAGCTTGTGACTTGTATTACCCTCTTAACGAAGAATACTATACCTTTTGTATTTCTCCCTCTTCCTCATGCAAAGGACTTGTATTGGCACAAGTAATTTCGTTAAGCTGGCAACCAAAGATGCAAAATAAGGTCTAAATTGCTTAAAAGCGTAATTTGACGATGTAGTCAAGAGGAGCCACCCCCTCAAGGCGGGTTTCCCGACTTGAGGGGAGTGGCATCAGCCAGTGCAGTAGGCAGGCAATACCAGCCCAAAGCACTGGCGTTCAAGAGCCAAAAAGGGGTGTTGTTTGCGTTTGTATAACGGCAAATCAGAAGACTTTGAAAGCATTGGTCAAGAGTTAGAATTAATAACTCTGGACTTAGAACTTTTTACCCTAAACGCCCCGTAGCAGCTTGACCTGTTTTCGACCTCGATAACCACTTAAATAAAATAAAAATGGCAAACAACGAAGAATCACGCGGTTTAAAGTCTCTATTTGATTGGTTTGCAAATCGACGTAAATCAGGATCTACCAGCCCAGAACGTCAAGAACGTGAAATTGCTGATGGACTGTGGCATAAATGTTCTCAATGTGGTGTATTAACATATACAAAAGACCTCAGAGCAAATCAGATGGTTTGCGTTGAATGTGGTCATCACAATCGGGTGGATAGCGATGAACGTATCCGCCAACTGATAGATCCTAATACCTGGAGACCGATAGATGAGCATCTACGGCCCACAGACCCGCTACAATTTCGCGATCGCAAACCATATAGCGATCGCCTCCGGGAAACAGAAGAAAAACTTGGTTTAGCAGACGCAGTTAAAACTGGTTTAGGTCAAATTAATGGCTTACCCGTTGCCCTTGGAGTAATGGACTTCCGCTTCATGGGTGGTAGCATGGGTTCCGTCGTTGGAGAAAAACTGACTCGCTTGATTGAACAAGCCACCCAGCGACGGTATCCTGTAATCATCGTTTGCACATCAGGTGGAGCAAGAATGCAAGAAGGAATGCTCTCTTTGATGCAGATGGCAAAAATATCCGCAGCCTTAGAACGCCATCGCCATGCCAAACTATTGTACATTCCTGTTTTGACAAATCCCACTACAGGCGGCGTTACCGCTAGCTTTGCCATGTTAGGCGATATCATCCTCGCAGAACCAAAAGCAACCATTGGTTTTGCAGGACGGCGGGTAATTGAACAAACCCTGCGGGAAAAACTGCCAGATGATTTTCAAACAGCCGAAGATTTGCTCCAGCATGGCTTTGTCGATGACATCGTACCCCGCACCCAGTTAAAGAAAACCCTAGCGCAGCTAATAGCTTTGCACCAGCCAATACCAACCACACCCCCAATGGTATTGTGGGAGACAATGACTTTAAGTTCTACAGCAGCTGAATAAACTTAGGGAATTGGGCATGGGGCATGGGGCATAGGGCATTGAGGCATGGGGAATTGGTTAGTCTCCCTCATCCCCCTCATCCCCCTCATCCCCCTTATCTCCCCAGCTCCCCAGATCATCTTCCCGGTTCTTGCACAAAGATCAAGGGTACAAGTGCTACTAATCGCAACAAACTAGAGACGGCAAATAATCCTAGTAATCCTCCGTATCCAATGAATTGGGCGATGAAACTGCCTATGATTGTGCCTAAAGCACCACTACCTCCAGAAACGGCAGCTGCGATCGCAAAATATATAGACTGATTTTTAATTGGTGCAATTCCTATTTGTATATTATTGTTACATAAGTCAATTGCCGCCCAAGTCACTCCCGCCAAAATATGTAACAGCGGCAACCATAGCCAAATATCAAAGCTATGATTACCAATCCCTAGCCAAAACACTGGTGTCACGGCAACTACAATCCCTACAAAAAGCAGAATGAGACGATTGCCTATTTTATCTGCTAACTTGCCCCATAACATCATCATCAGCAAATTCGCCCCCGCCTGGATACTACTATAAAGCGTCACCCAACTCACATCTAAATCCAGCTTGTCGAGCATGTAGAGGTTGAAAAAAGGAGAGCTGATATTAACAGCAAGCCCCCATAAGCTGAAATAAACTAAAAACTTCAAAAAATTAGAATTTTCCGAGATAATGCTGGCGAAATTATTTTGTGGTGGTGTAGTATTACCTATAGGAATTAATTCTTTGCCTGATTTCTCTTTTTCAGATATAAAGCTTTTTTTATCTTGAGAAGATCCCACAACAGTGTTTTGCAATTGTGGATTCATATCCTGTTGAAAATACTGGCATAATATACTCACAATCCCCAGCAAAACACCTAACAGCAGCACCATACCATAGCCTTGTAAAGTTCCACCAGGCCAGTGTGATACAGCTAAACCGGCTAAAGGTAAGCAAAGCAAATTAGTTAGGCTAACGGCGCTATTGCGTAGACCAAAATATCTACCCCGTAATTGCCTGGGTACTATCATAGCTATCCAACTCAGCCAGGACGCGCTTCCCAGACCTCCTAAAAGATGGGTAGCTAAGATAATAAGCAGTGTTAACACCAGTAACTGGTGCGAATCAAAACCTCCCCAACTGAAGGTAGCAATACCTACAACTAAAATTAACCACAGTGTTCTAGCAATTCCATGAGTCCGCAGCGCATACTGAAAGCGGCTAGTAGTGCGTTCCGATAGATAAGCACCCAAGGGTTGAATGAGATTCACCAGCATGGGGATAGAGGACAGTAACCCGAATATTACTGGACTGGCATCTAACTCTACCAAAAAATTGCTGAGCAAAATGCCGCCTGTAGTTAAGCCAAAAACTGCTGCTAGGACACCATCAATAGTAGAAGCTGTTAAGCTGTTGCGAATAGCCTGCTTGGCAATTCGGGTGCTAGGTGTGGAGGTGGGAGAAAGTACTATTGATGGTGTGACAATTTGGGGAATTTCCAGACTCAAAGGCCCAGCTGTTTCAACCTGAACAGAAGTCATAAACCTAAAATGTAAGGGTGAAGTGTTCTGGCGCGAGTCCAGTTGTTGAAATCTTCAGTATGCCTTTATAAACGTTGACGATAATTTTTCGTCATTTTATCTTGCATTTCTCAACAAAAGTACAAATGAGTTATGTAGCAGGGGACTGGGGACTGGGTACTGGGTAATGGGTGAAAAGTCTTCTTGTGTCTAGGTTTTATCATCTGTTGATGTCCTAATAACCAAGGCTTTTGCTATACATCCGATTCAAGTTCAAACCCAATTTTAGAGGCAATTCATTGGTAATTCGATAAAGTAAAAAAAAGAAACTTTACATTTATTGTGAGTAGAAGAAGCTTATTTAAATTTTGGGGATTAGTGATAGCGATCGCAATTGCTTTTATTGCTTGCCACAATTTACAATTCCCCAGTCAAATAGCTGCCCCCGCTACAGTCACAGTTAAACTCAGTGGTTGGGGAGGTTCTCCCATTGAGGAAAAACTATTAAAAGGAGTAATCAAAGACTTTGAGGCACAATATCCAACTATTAAAGTCAAATATGAGGTGATTTCCGACCAATACATGGATGTGATTAAAACACGCTTAGTTGGAGAAGCAGCACCCGATGTCTTTTATCTAGAAACGCTGGAAGCTCCTTTTTTAATGAGCCAAAATGTTTTAGAGCCGCTAGATACCTACATTACACCTGAATTTGATTTAGCAGACTTTAAAGTAAATTTACTCAATAGCTTTAAGTACCAGAACCATATATATGGTTTACCCAAAGACTATTCTACCTTAGCTTTGTTTTATAACAAAAAAGCTTTTGCTGCTGCTGGTTTGAATAATCCTCCAACTACTTGGGATGAATTACGCAACTACTCTCAACTATTAACAGGTAAACTCAACAGATACGGTTTGGGAGTAATGCCGGAGTTGGTACGTCAGGCTTATAAAATTAAAGCCTTTGGTGGGCAAATTGTTGACCAAAATAGTCAAGCTGTTTTTGCTAGTGAGGCTAGTTTGCGGGGATTGCAATTAGTAATAGACCAGTATCAAAAAGACCATTCCTCTGCCCAAAAATCTGATGTTGGTACAAACTCAGGTAGCGAAATGTTTGGACAGGGTAAAGTGGCAATGGTCATTGAGGGTAACTGGGCAATTCCTTACTTAACTGAAACCTTTCCTCAACTGGAATTTGCTACCGCAGAAGTACCTACTATCAATGGCAAAAAAGGTACTATGCTTTTTTCTGTTGCCTATGTGATGAATAAGCAGTCACAGCACAAAGCTGAAGCTTGGAAGTTGATTTCCTATCTCACAGGTAAAGAAGGAATGCAGAAGTGGACAGGAACAGGGTTTGCATTGCCGACGCGTGAGTCAGTGGCGCAGAAGTTAGGTTATGACCAAGATCCACTGAGAAAGCCATTAGTGGCGGGTGTTGATTATGCTACACCTTGGCAGGTTGGCGATTATCCAGCGCCAATTGTCAATAACTTCGATAATCAGTTTGTCAGCGCATTTTTGGGACAACAACCATTAAAACAGGCGATGTTGCGGGCACAAAATGCAGCTAATCAGCAGATTCAAGCGATGGAGTGATTGAGAAACAAGTGCATGGAATTGTCTTCAATCCCTAATAACTCAAGTTGCGGGTAATAGAACGTGAGTTCGACAGATTTAAAAGACCCCGCTTCCATTCCTCTCCCCTGAAAGGCTACGGTGTACACACAAGTTATCGAATTACCCCTCCCTAACCCTCCCCTTTACAAGGGGAGGGAACTAGAACACCAATTCAGTAATCCTGGAAGAACCTCTCCCCCTACCCCTCTCCTACGAGGAGAGGGGAGTTGAGCTAACCCTTCCTTTCAAGGGAAGGGGGCTGGGGGGTTAGGTTGTTGATTACTGAATCGATGCTCTAGATCTTCTTTTTTCCCCCCTTTCCAAGGGGGGATTAAGGGGGGTAAAACCTGAATCTACAAAGAAAATCCGACTTATGTGTACACCGTAGCCCCTGAAAGGAGAGAGGCTTAAAAAGCTTGATTTTTCGTTCTTTACCAAAGATATTAAAGCCCCTTTCCGCGTCGGAGCGAAAAGTCTGAGCGGAGGTTTCCTCCGATCAGAACTTTTCAAGACAGAGGGGTTGGGGAGAGGTTCATCGAACTCACGTTAATAGAAGATAAAAAAAGAATATGGTTGTATGGTTGGTGTAGTCACAGTAAATAAGGGGTTGTCAAAACTACAACCTAAATGAAAGTGCAATCAGGAATATTAAATCTAGTGGTCTGTCCCATTAATTTTGCTGGGTAAACTCAAATCAATTTCTCTTTGTTTTCCTCTTTATTAGCGTTCTTTGTGTCCTTAGCGGTTCGTTTTTTTCCTCTCATAATTAATGCAATGAACCACTAGCAACTTGAGTTATTACTCTCAATTACCTGAGCTTTGACAATTTTTTTAATTCATCTGTTAGATGTGATTGGTTAAGTGAAAATATGTCAAACCCATCATTATCTTGTTCACAGGGTATTTCGAGATTCTCTGAGAACTTTGTATCTAGGAGTTTTAACAACTCTCCTAAATTAGCAGCTAGCACGTATTTCTCATCTTCATCTCTACCAAAGTTAATGATCTGCCCAATAGAACCCTTAACACCAGGTGCTAAATCAATGCCAATGTGATTACCTCCCCAATCATATATAAGAGGTATCCACTTTTCATTGGCATAAACGCTTTGGATCATTCCTTCTGGATTTGATGTGCAGAATTCGTTAAAACCTTCTAAACCATCTTCGATAATTTTTTTCCAACATAGCCAATGTTGCTCTACATCACATAGTGATAGGAATTGTAAGCCATAAAAAATACCCTTCCCTTCTTCTGTCTCTCCATTATTAATTCGATATAAAGTTTTCATCTCCTGTGGGATTTCATAACCAAGTACTGTTTCCAGATGCCGAATCTCATCTTCACTTGCTGGCGGATTGAGATGCTTGTAATATTCTGGAAACCATCTGCTAACTTTTTCTTTATAGCTTAACCAGTATGCACTAACCTGATCATTCATCTGTTTAAGAATGGTTTTAAGAGGAGAGCGATTTTGTGTTGTCTTTGTTGTTAGTATAAAATAAGACGCTAACCCATGAAACTTTATTTTTTATCTACGGGCGATATTTTTTGTTCACACGCGATCGCCTTTGTACCGTTATGATGCCAATCAGTTCGGCTTAAGCGATAAATGAAGCAGTCATCTTCACCAAATCGTCGCTCCTCAATAAATTTAAAACCAAGGCGTTGATAGAAGCGGTGAACGCGGGTATTGCTGGTAAGTGGATCAACGAGTACATCTGTCACAAGCGGGTCAGCAAAACATCGAGCAAGAGCAAGCTGCATCATTTGGGTACCATAACCTTGACCTAAATCAGTCTCTTCCCCAATCCAGATATCAATAGCGCGAAGGTTCGGCGGAACATCACCCCAGTAGTGACTATCATCACGTAGCGGATCAATAATCTCGATAAATCCGATGGGGCGACCATCAATTTCAGCAATCAGTTGCTCCCGCCATTCGGGGGCGCGTTTAAGTTCTACCTCCCAACCCCAATCATCGTTAGGATCTGAGTCAATTACATGAGGTTGTTCATCCCAATGTCGTAGCAGATCCAAATCAGTGAAGCTAGCACAGCGAAGGGAGATCCCCATTGGAGATGACGGGGTATAATTCATGCGGTTTCTCCGATATTTGCAGTAATCTACTGGACAAGTTTAATCACGACATCGTTGGGGTCTGTGGTTTGAAAGAACCTTTCACCCCCTAATAGGGATTAAGTGAAGTTTTAACTATCATCAAAATTCTTGCTCTTGGGATAGTTGTAAAGGTCGTTTCAATCCCTAATAGGGATTAATTAAAGTTTCAACCTCTAATCCAAGATACTCCTCGTCTACAGCCCGTGCAGCTGTTTCAATCCCTAATAGGGATTAATTAAAGTTTCAACGCGACATCAAGATTCATTTATTACTACGTAGGTTGTTTCAATCCCTAATAGGGATTAATTAAAGTTTCAACTATTGGACTAATATCACGTTCCCCTTACCCGAACGTTTCAATCCCTAATAGGGATTAATTAAAGTTTCAACGTTTATTAAATTACGTGCGAACAGTCGCACCTATCCGTTTCAATCCCTAATAGGGATTAATTAAAGTTTCAACTCCGTTAGTCGTAAACCTAAATAATATATTTTTGTTTCAATCCCTAATAGGGATTAATTAAAGTTTCAACAAATTATCAAAGCTAAAGTACTCATTAGCTTTAGTTAGTTTCAATCCCTAATAGGGATTAATTAAAGTTTCAACAATTCAGATGGATTTAACTACACTGCTGGGGATAGTTTCAATCCCTAATAGGGATTAATTAAAGTTTCAACGCTAATTTATCAATCCCCTTTGTTGTTACTCCTGCTAGTTTCAATCCCTAATAGGGATTAATTAAAGTTTCAACCTTAAAAATACTACTCTTTCTTCATCGTCTACAGGAGTTTCAATCCCTAATAGGGATTAATTAAAGTTTCAACTTTCTAGATAATTTTGATGAGTGGTTTGCTAATCACGTTTCAATCCCTAATAGGGATTAATTAAAGTTTCAACAGAAATATGTGCTGATAGCTGATGAGTGCTTTCTTTATGTTTCAATCCCTAATAGGGATTAATTAAAGTTTCAACATTAATTGAAATAGCGGTACAAGTTCATTAGACGTGTTTCAATCCCTAATAGGGATTAATTAAAGTTTCAACTTGGAAGCAGCAGCAAATATCCGAAATTTGGATAAATGTTTCAATCCCTAATAGGGATTAATTAAAGTTTCAACGGTCTTGCGTTGGTAGATTCAGCGCACCAGTACCAGTTTCAATCCCTAATAGGGATTAATTAAAGTTTCAACTGGGGAAAATCAAATCCCTGTACCGAGCCACTTGCCCCGTTTCAATCCCTAATAGGGATTAATTAAAGTTTCAACTCTCGTGGGGTTAAACAGGAAGTTCCGATATGGAGTTTCAATCCCTAATAGGGATTAATTAAAGTTTCAACTGCGACAGGCGGAAACACAGTCTATATTTGGTTTTCGAGGTTCTGTTGCGCGGATGAGGTAATCGTAGCATAAAAAATTGTGACCCACTAGAGAGCAAATGGCTAAAACCCAGTCTACATAAGGTGCGCGGGCAGTTTGAAAGATGTTTTGCCAAAAAAGTCTTACAGCATCAGGATTTAAGCTTTATTTGCCAAAACCTTGTTTTGAACACCTACCCATCCGCGCTTGAAGCCAGAAAAACACTGCTGTTATCAGGTTATATCATATCTTGCACTCTTGCACTGGAAGTCGCAGCTACACAAGACTTTAGCCGCCTGCCTTGAATTTAAAACCTGGTGTTGCTGAATCAGAAGATGAAATGCCAAAATTACGTTTCTTTTTCTTTGTACCTTTGCGACGGCAGTCGCCTCAAGTCGGGAAACCCGCCCACGGCGCTGCCTCGTCTTTGCACGCCAGTTGCTTCAAGTCGGGCATTGCCTTTGCGTGAGGCAGATTCATATTTTCAATCAGCAACGCCTAAAACCTTTTTATTGATAGCGATCGCTCCACAAAACCATGCATAATCCAATGGGTCAAACCAGACCAAGAAGAACCTGGCAAGCTACCGCTATTATGTCTTCACGGAGGCCCAGGAGTACCCCACGACTATTTAGAACCATTAGAAGCGATCGCTGCAACTGGACGCAGGGTAATTTTTTACGATCAATTGGGATGTGGTAATAGCGATCGCCCTTCTGACCCAACATTGTATTCCATTGATTTATTTAAAGAAGAACTCGTGGCTGTCCGCAAAGCCTTAGATTTACAGCAAATTCATCTTTTTGGGCAATCATGGGGTGGCTGTCTAGCACTAGAACATGTACTTTCACAAGCAACTGGGTTATTCAGCCTAATCCTCGCAAATACACCTTGTAACATTCAACAATTTATCACTCAAGCCTATAACTTGATGAATCAGTTGCCAGCAAAAGTCCAAGAGATTATCCGTAAATATGAAGCCAACGGCACTACTCAAGACCCGGAATATAAACAGGCAATGGAGATTTTTAATCATGCTTTTCTGTGTCGGTTAGACCCTTGGCCTAGTTGCTTAACTAGAGCCTATAGTAAAGTCGGTACGGAGTTTCGAGGCGCTGGCAAAATCATTGATTGGAATATTGAAGACCGCCTGAGTGAAATTTCCGTACCGACATTGCTACTTTCAGGTCGTTATGATGAGGTTACGCCTGCCTGTATTGAAACAGTTCACCAAGGTATTTCTGGCTCACAGTGGGTACTATTTGAAAACAGTTCCCATATGCCTCATTTGGAAGAAACAGAACGATTTCTCAAAGTTTTAGGCGATTTTTTGCATGACATCGAAAGCCATCAAGAACTAGGAATTAATTCCTGATTCTTAAGGTTTTGCTTGCCTAGAGTACGCGGTAGCTGTAAACCTAGCACTAAAATAAGAGTTGTCATATAAGATACAAGAGACATCCAAAGTAGGTGGTTATTGTGGAGATACCATGCTGCGATCGCCAAAGGTAAAAAACCTAATCCAAAAGCCAGAAGAACGGCATTACGTAGTGTTGCACCTTCCTTTAAACCGATGAAGTACCCTTCCAGCATGAAGGCAACAGCAGTAAATCCTAAAAGAGGCAGTAACCAAACTGTGTAAGTACTGATATTTTGGTTGACTTCTGTATGATTAGTTAATAGACCAAAAACTGTATCTGGGAAGACAACAGACGCCACCGCAAATGCCAAGGCTATAAGCAAACTCGTAAATATAGAGACACTCAGCAATGGAATCATTTGCTCTTTTGTCCCTTTACCTTGAAAGTTGCCAATCAGCGTTTGAGTTGTCATGCCTACGCCTTGAACCGTAAACTGACTTAAAAGAGCAATCTGGAGAAGTAACCCGTTTTCTGCCAAGACGATTGTTCCCATTGCTGCACTCAAATTAGTGAAGATGGCGTAGGTAGAAATCAGCGCTAAAAATCGCAGCAGAATATTACTCTTGAGTGCAACAGTCTCTTTGAGAGCAGCCCAATCAAAAACTTCTTGCAAAGCGGTTGGTAATACTTTCCAAGGAATACTAAAGCAAACCCCAATCAAACCTATAATTACGGCTAGATACTGACTTATGGCTGTTGCGAGTCCGGCTCCCATGCTTTCCCAGCCCCACTTCACAATCATCAGATAATCCAGCAGCACATTAGAACCATTACCAATGATAGACATCAAAAGCACGACGCTATTCATTTCTCGCCCTAGAAACCAACCAATCAAAACAAAGTTGAGCAAGACAGCAGGCGCTCCCCAAATGCGGGCGTAGAAATAATCAACCCCAGAGGCTTCTATTTCTGGGGAACCGCTGAGGATAAGAAATCCAAACTTTTGCAGAACGTATTGCAACGCTATCATCAGTAACCCAATAGCTAATGCCATCAATCCACTTCGTAGTCCTGCTAGCAAGACTGCTTTGGGGTCATCACAACCAACAGCATGTGCAGTCAAGGCATTAGTGCTAGAGCGCAGAAACTTCAATACACGGTAAAGGTAGTCGAAGAGAATGGTTGCTAATATGACTCCAGCTAGGTGGCGAATGTCTGCTAAATGCCCTAAAAAGGCAATGTCAACCAGACCTGCTAGAGGTACCATCATGTTAGAAAGCACACTGACGCTTGCCAGCTTGTAAAAGCGAGGCAAGAAGTTGTACTGCACTGGAACCACAAATGTCATAAGACCTCATGATGAATTGGGAAACCATAGCTTAAAGGCACAGGAGGAAAAATCAGCAGGTAAACTGTGCCTATGAAAATCGTATGGTTAGAAAACGGTGAAATTAGCTTAACGCAGGACATTGACTTCTGTCCAAATTTTTGCTAACGACTGATAGAACTGTTGACAGCAAAAGAGTATTTCAGGACTTATGCAACTGGCACACATATTTTCTGCGATGGCAGTCAATAGTCAAGAGTCAAGGGTCAAAAAACCTTAATTTTTGGACTATTGACTTTTGACTAGTGACAACCCATACCAAAAAAATATGACACTTGCGTAAGTACTATATTTATTAAGCGCATTGTGACAAAAAATTGGTATTACCAATGCCCAATGCCCAAAGCTGTCCCTTTCCATCCACAAGGGGATGGAGTTTTCCGCCGCTTTTGATAAATAAATTATGCACAACCCATCGCTACAACTAGGTTAGTGCATTCTCAGGTGGAGGTACTGTTGTGTTTGAAATTAGAAGGCGGCGCAGATACCCCAAGTGGAATCTCACGGAAAACTTAGCTGGATATTTGTTCATGACTCCCACCATTTTAGTTGTGGGAACTTTCGTGGTGTTGCCTATTCTCTACGCTGTTTTTCTCTCTCTGCACAAAGTTCAACTTCTGGGTGGTATTGAATACAAGTTTATTGGCTTTCGTAATTTCACGCGATTAATTGAAGATGAACAAGTCGGGATTGCTTTAAAAAACACAGTAGAATATGTCGCAATTGTTGTACCAACTCAAACTGTTTTAGCTTTAATTTTGGCTGTAACGCTGAATGCTGGTATTCGTGGCAAAAACTGGTGGCGTATCCTTTACTTTTTGCCCACAGTTACTTCTTCAGCAGTGCTGACGCTGATTTTCATGTGGATTTACAACACCGATGGGTTGTTAAATCATATTCTGGCTTTTGTAGGATTACCCACATATAACTGGTTAGGTGACCCAGCAGTTGCGCTTAAAGGTATCATGATGATGAATGTTTGGTCAACTGCGCCTTTTTTCATGGTGATTTACCTAGCGGCGTTGCAGGATATTCCCCAAAAACTTTATGAAGCGGCAGAACTTGATGGGGCAAATTGGTGGCAGCAGTTTGTTTATATTACTATTCCCTTGCTTGAGCCTGTAACTTTTTTTATAGTGGCGATCGGGGTTATTGGGACTTTTCAATTATTTGACCAGTCTTATATTTTCTCTGGCGGTACTGGCGGCCCAAACAACGCTACCCTAACTTTAGTGCTACTGATCTACCAAGCTGTATTTCGTAATCTACAAATGGGATATGCCGCTGCGATCGCCTTTTTGTTGGCAGTGGTAATTATTGCTATTACTTTGATTCAGCGGCGATTTTTCGGAGGCGAAAGGATATGACTGTTATTTCTCGCTTTTCCTGGCTGAAATTACTGTTATACTTCTTTTTGAGTGTCTATGCCTTAATCACGCTAATTCCTTTTCTGTGGGCGCTTTCGGCATCGTTTAAACCGCTATCGGAGATTGTCAGCGGCGAACCCAATTTTTTACCTAAGAATTTTACTCTTGCAAATTATCAGCAGCTCTTCCAGCAAGAACCGCTGTTTTTACGCTGGCTATTCAATAGTGTAATCATTGCTGTGAGTGTGACAGTGTTAAACTTGCTGTTCAACTCAATGGCAGGTTATGCCTTAGCTAGACTGCGCTTTGCGGGTAAACGCTTCTGGTTTTTCTTAATTTTGGCAGTATTAGCGGTTCCAGCACAGATTACCCTGATTCCCACATTTTTGATTTTGAAAGCGATCGGCTGGCTGAATTCCTATCAGGGTATGATTGTTCCTAGCATGGTCAATGCTACCTTCATATTCATGATGCGGCAGTTTTTCGTCAATTTCCCTAGGGAACTAGAAGAAGCAGCTCAGCTTGATGGCTTAAACACTTTTGGGATTTTCCGGCATATTGTCTTACCTCTGGCAAAACCAGCGCTAGCAGCACAAGCAGTTTTTGTATTCATGGGAAGTTGGAATAATTTCTTACTGCCTGTGGTTATCTTGTTTGAACCAGAAATGTTTACTCTACCTTTAGGGCTGAATACCTTCAAAGGTCAATATATCAGCTATTGGAACTACATTATGGCCGCTTCTATGGTATTCACCCTACCAGCTTTAGGAATTTATGCCTTTTTCAACCGCTACTTCATTCAAAGCGTCACCTTTACAGGGGGGAAAGGTTAACTGTCAGTTGTCAGTTGTCAGTTGTCAGTTGTCAGTTGTCAGTGGTCAGTGGTCAGTTGTCATTAGTTATTCTCTCCCTCATCCCCCTCATCTCCCCATCTCCCCCATCTCCCTCATCCCCCTCATCTCCCCCATCTCCCCTGCGCCTCTCGATCCCTAAACCGTATTTTGGGCGACAAATTGCACTCCTAACGTGATATTGGTATTACAGCGACTCAATCTCTATCTGTCAGTTAACAAAAATTATGGGTTTTGCAGACCTATCGATCGCAGAGATAACAACAGACTACAGCATTCCTGTAGCAAAAGTGTTTTCTCTGTGCAACCAACTCTTAATTGCCTACAAACACCAAAAGACCCTTTTGGCGTTAGAGGATGCAAAGGCAATTATGTCGCAATTATTGGCTGAAGTACACCAAAAAGGTATCAATGACACGGTAAGTAATACTGATGTCGCCTAAAGGGCTGTTTCAGACTTTAACTCATCGCTCAGGACTGAGGATAGGAAGATTGAGCAGCGCTTTCTTAGCTGTGTTGAGCGTCAAAATCTTGAAGGGGAAACATGTTTAAAAGACTAATTGGCGTTGTTGTGGCAACTATTTTACTGACGTTTCAGATGATTGTCGGTAGCGCTACAGCGGTGGAACTGAACGAAGCTACCCGAACAGTGCCATTAAATGAAGATGGTGATACCATCGTACTCAGCCTGAAACAAGTTAAAGAGGGCAAAGCTTTATTTCAATACGCTTGCGCTCAATGTCATGTTGGCGGCGTTACTAAGACAAACCAAAACGTAGGACTTGAACCAGAAGCGCTAGCACTGGCAACACCAAACCGTAACAATATTGAAGGATTGGTGGACTACATGAAAAATCCTACTACCTATGATGGAGAAGAGGATATTTCCGAATTACATCCCAGCACCAAGAGTGCAGATATTTTCACAGAAATGCGAAATCTGACCGATGAAGACTTGGTAGCGATCGCTGGTCATATTCTCCTACAACCAAAAATTGTTGGCAATCAATGGGGTGGCGGTAAGATTTATTACTAATTACCCAAATTATTGCTGAGTTATTGGGAATTGGGAATTGGGAATTGGGAATTGGGATAAGGAAAACTCTTAACCCAATACCCAGTACCCAGTCCCCAATACCCAGTACTTAGTCTCCAAATACATTCACAATCTACTGATGCTTGCTCGTTTACTAGTTTTAGTTGTTGTCTTTGTGGTCTCTTACAGTAGCAGTTTACCCGCCCAAGCTGCCAAGAATATTGACCCTTACATAGCTAGATATTTGCATGTTACACAGCCTATAGCCCTGGAAATGGATAATCAAGGCAACAGTCGCTTGTTTTCACCGCAAGAGTTATCTGTTGGCAAAAAACTTTTTGAAAGTAACTGCATTAATTGTCATGTGGGTGGTGCTACTTTGCCAGATCCGGAAGTGTCTCTGTCCCTGGAAAAGCTACAAAAAGCTAATCCTCCACGCGATCGCATCAATGCTCTAGTTACATTCATGCGCCAGCCCATGACCTACGATGGTAGTCAAGAAACCTACGGCTGTCGTGAGTTACCTTTGAGTTTACTATCGCAACAGCAAGTAGAAAGTATCGCAGCTTTCATTCTCACAGCAGCACAAAAGGCTCCAGGTTGGGGCACAGAAAGCTTTTGAAAAACTAGCATATTTTTCAATAAAAAATCAAAATTTCTTATTTTAACTGTTTACCTGACTTTTTTACCTGAAAAATTTTAGTGTAAACTTATTTTTTGGTTATTGCTATTTTTACCATTTTCTGCTATTAATTCCTCACGAATATTAAAAAAAATTCTATCTACGACAGATTGTCATACTTTAGGGTTGATTTTATTTAAAATGAAATAAGCAAAATAAGAACTATTGTTAGGAGAGAGTCATGAAATCAATTGCGGCAAGCTGGCGACGCTTTAGTTTAGCTGTATTGACAATCGTTTTAGTTGTTAGCAGCTTCGCTGTTTTTACTCCTAGCGCTGCGGCTGAAACATACCAAGTGAAACTAGGTAGTGATAAGGGACTACTACAATTTCAACCCAAAAAGTTGACAATTAAACCAGGCGACACAATTGAATGGGTGAACAACAAACTTGCTCCCCATAATGTTGTGTTTGACGCAGCGAAAATCCCCAATCAGGACAAAGCTTTAGCAGATTCTCTGTCTCAGACTAAGTTGTTGTTGAATCCTGGTCAAAAGGTAACATCCACTTTCCCCGCAGACGCACCTGCTGGTGAATACAATTTCTACTGCACTCCCCACCGTGGTGCTGGCATGGCTGGTAAAATCATTGTTGAATAGCTAGAAACGGCTTTATTGAGACAAGATTTCTCAACTCCTCAGTGAAGTTAAAGACCGACACGCCACATTCCTAGAGTGTTCCATTCACATGGATAGATAAATAGCGGTGACGAGTTATATTTCCGCCTAGAATACTCAACGCCACATGGCGATGGAGGTTATGAACTCGTCACCGCTAATTATGTTCAAATTTGCCTACATCAAAAATGAATCGCGTATATACTCTCCAGAGACTAAAGCTTTATGGGGTAGAGTACAGATAGCAGTTGGCAAGTTTAGATATTTAGCGTTTCTGTGTTGCGTTAAATAGAACAAAACCTCACCTGTCCTATTGAGCATCATCAGGCTACTTGCTACAAGGCTCTCAAAGTGGCGTATGCGAGGGGTGTACCGTATTTAAATGAGAACCGCTATAACTATTGTGTGGATTCTTTCTAAGAAACACACACATAGGTCACTCGATATGGTTTTTAGTTGCTGGAGGCTTTTTACGAGGAGAATATCTTGAGAATACTTCTATTAATATTGGTGTCGGCGATCGCTATATTTACATTGACATTTATTCATCCAGCACTAGCTGTCGAAGTATCCAACGCTGCGAAAATCTTCAACGATAACTGTGCTTCTTGCCATATAGGTGGTGGTAACATCCTCATTCCTCAGAAAACCTTGAAGAAGGAAGCATTGTTAAAATACCTGGCAAATTATGAACAAGACTCAATTCAGGCAATTATCTACCAGGTACAGAACGGCAAAAATGCTATGCCTGCTTTCAAGGACAAATTGAGCGCTCAAGAAATTTTCAACGTCGCTACTTACGTTGACCAACAAGCAGAACAAGGCTGGTAAATTCGCTGAAAGTGCAATGCAACACCTCTTTCATACATTAAAGGGTGTTGCATGGTACTTTTGGGCGTGGTACATCTAAAGGGTTTTCACCTCAAGGGCGATCCCTGTTTTATTTTTCTGAATCTGAGTTTTGTCTTTCTTGCCTAAATTTGTTCAATTCTCGTATTAGGTTTTGACGAGAAGTTGATGTTGTTGATGATACAGAGGGAGACACCTGAGTTTTGTTAGCTTCCTGTGTAGACGATGGTTTAACAGGAGTTGTCGATGCAGGGATGGACTTACCGTTTCTATTTCGCAGTTCCTGCATTAGTTTATTAGTTGTTGCTGGTGATGGCGTTGGCTGGTTACCAGGAACTTGCTCAGATAATGGTTTAAACGAAGGAAGTACGGGTGGTGGGGTTTGCTGATTAACTTTAGCTGGCGTAGACGCTGGTTGTGGAGTAACTACACCTGGCGTTTGCCCTTGAGTAGCCCCAGCAGTATTGTTGTTTTGGAAACGCAGGTTAAAGGGATACAGGTTAGTCTGCTTATCTCCCTTGGGAGCCTTGGTATTGAAATACTCCGTTATTTTTGATACCAACTCAGGGGCAACTGCCTTATCTTCATATTTAATAACGTGCTTACCTTGAGAGTCTACTACTAAATAACCCGAAACTGTACCTTCAAGACCAGGTTTATCTGTAGCAATTGTTTCACGGATGACTGGTTTTTCTTGGGAATTGGGATATTGCTGCTTAACTTCGCTTCTCAGTTTTGCGTGAGTTGCCAAAGCTAACAAGTTCCCATCTTTGGGTGGTTTTGCCAACTCAGGTATCTTTGGCGCAGAAGTATTTGGCGAAGCACTTCTACCTGTTGGTGTTAAATTATCAACAAGATTTGCAGGCTGTCCTGGAGGATTTATTAGTGGTTGGTTTTGAGGAACTTGAAAACCGCCCGGTTGATTGGTTGGTGAAGTGGTAGCACTGTCAGCTATTGTGGTAGGTGTTCCAGAAGGGCTGAGAGGCTGAGAATTCTTCAGATCTAACGGTATTGAACTACCATTTACTACTGGTAAGTTATTTCCAGACTGTGGTTTGAATGCTGTTATACCCCTGCCACTAAAATCAGGCTTTGAAGTGTTGGGTTTTGTGTTAGCAGCATTGAAACGAGATGTATCTCCAAAGTTATTTTTAGGAATTACCCACTGTCTAGACAACTGTTTGGGCAAGTAATTAGTGCGATATTTATTAGGGGTTACGGTAATTGGTGGCGATATGGGCTGCATATACGCAGGTGGCACCACAGGCATTAGAGACGTTTTGGTGTCTAAATTCGGAAGTGTAACTTCCGGTTGTTGTGGTAATTGTTGTTGTGGGAGTAAGTCTAGTGGTTGCGGTTGCAAAGCAACTTGGCTTTGATTTGCAGACTCTGGTAGACGGGCTTGGTCTGCTTGATTTAATTCCATAATTCCTACCGATTGTGCTGATGCTGATTCTTTTGATTGGCTAGAATCTACAGGCATCAATGGCACAATTAACGCAATAGCACCGTGGATACCAACAGATGCTATAGCTGCTATCCCAGTTGGCTGGCTTAAAACTTCTGGTATATTTTTTAGCAGGGAGACGTAAGACATAGCTGTTATCGTTCACTCGGCTCAGTGGCAGTTGACTAGCAAGGCAATTTGATTTTTACTGCAATAGGTGCGCCCCTCTAAAAATAATAACTTCCTCCGCCAGTACTCAAAACGGCTAGATGGCATTTTCTTGCAGTTTTTATTTTAAAAACGAGCTTTCTAGAAATGATCGCTGGTCAATTTTGAATTTTGTGAAAAGATGCACGACAAAAACTGAAAACTAGAGTAGTAGCTAGTTCAGGCGATCGCGTCAGTCTCAAGATATAGACTTTGCCTGTTCAAGTCACCTATTTTACTAGCTAACTACTTTTGAGTCAGTTACTTTCTTAATCATAGATTTTAAGTTCGCTCGTAACACGGAATAAAGCGGACTTGGGGTTAATATTACCACATCAACCAAGTCGCGAACTGTAACTAGCTTTGCTCTTTCTTAGATTAGGGAATGGGGCATTGGGCATTGGGCATTGGGCATGGGGGAGGCAGTGCGGTCTTGGGGTTTCACGCCACTCCCCTCAAGTCGGGAGACCCGCCCACGGGGGTGGCTCCCCAAGTGGAGCAACTGCCGTCATGGGGCATGGGGAATGATACAAAATAATTAAGAATTATTAATATTACTGCCTAAGTACCATACTCATAGGATTTACGCAAAAATACATCCAGCTTTAGTTCATTGATCAATTGCCGCTCAATGAAAATAAGAGTTTCGACTATTATTTGCGTAAGTCCTGACTCAATCCTCAATTCCCAATTTCCAATTTCCAATTCCCAATCAGTCCAAAATGCCATTACCTACCGTTATTTTGCCTGGATATTTAGAAAGCGCGATCGCCTATCGCCAATTAGAACAATCTCTTGGAGAGTTGGGGTTCCCCACAGTTACAGTACCGTTGCGGCGGCGTGACTGGATACCTACTCTTGGTGGCAGACCAGTAACACCGATTTTGCAGCAACTTGATCTCACCGTCAAACAAGCACTACAAGAACACAATGCGGCTCAAATCAACTTGATTGGTCACTCGGCAGGAGGCTGGATTTCCCGGATTTACATGGGAGAAAAACCTTATTTTTCCAGCGGTAACATACAACCACCCATCTGGAAAGCTCACCCAATGGTAGCCACTCTCATCACCTTGGGTACACCCCATATTAGCCAAGAACGCTGGACAAGACGGAATCTGGATTTTGTCGCCAACAACTACCCTGGAGCTTTTTACCAAAATGTCCGCTACGTTTGTGTAGCTGGCAAAACCATTTTTGGGGCAAGACGGCGCGGCAGTTGGTTAGCTTACAGCAGTTATCAATTAACTTGCGGCATAGGTAACACTTGGGGAGATGGTATTACACCCATTGCAGCAGCCCATCTAGAAGGTGCAGAAAATCTCATCATCGAAGGCGTTAACCATTCTCCTAGGAGTCCTGGCACTTGGTATGGCTCACCAGAACCGTTAAAAGTTTGGCAAACTCTGCTATTCTAGTAATTACAACTAATTAAACCATTGGTGTTTACTAGAATATTACTAGATGTACTCAAAACAACGCAATAACAAGGTTTCCAGCAAATTAGCTGATGTTCGAGTAGGTTCAGACAAGGGTTCTCTCCGTCTCCAGTTCAGCAGCAGGGTAAGTCAGGAGTTCTACGGCAAACGGCAAGCATACAAGGGTCTAGGTAGAAGCGACACACCAGAGAATCAACAATGGGCTGAAGGGATAGCACGGAGGATACAGGCTGATATTGACCATCCTGACGGGGGATTATTTGACCCTACTTTGGCTAAGTACTTGGATATCAAGCCAATGCTGGCTACAATTACCCAGTTACCAACCGCAAAGCCGTTACCAACATTAGGGGAACTGTGGGAGGAGTTTGTGAATTGGAGACTTAAAACTCAACAAATAGGCGAAAGTACTTTTATTGGCAATTACAAGGGCAAACATGAACCAATGTTGCGCTTATTCATGGATAAGCCCTTCAATGAAGCAACCGCCAATGAAATTATTACAAAGTTAAATAGCAAAATTAAAAACCGCAAACAAACTAAAACTTTGTACGGAATACTCTCTCAACTATGCCAATGGGCAATTAGTAAAAAAATAGGAATAACTGAAGACTATTTTGCTGAAATTAAGCAAAGTTACAGACTTCCTAAAAAGTCGAAACAACTATCTGAGGTAGAAGACTACAAAGCTTATGGTATAGAAGAAAGAGATTTAATAATTAATAGTTTTTATAACTCAGAAAGAAACGGAGAGAAGATACTAGCGCCATTGATTGAGTTTTTGTTTCTCACTGGTTGTAGACATGGTGAAGCGTTTGCCCTCCAATGGAAAGATATTAAATTTGATACTGGTTGGATAGTTTTTGATCAAAGCTATAGCAGTCAGACAAAAGTATTAATGGAAGATACTAAAACGGGGGTCATTAGATGGTTTAAAATGAAGGGTATGGACAGGTTAATTCATTTACTAACAAGATTGTATGGAGACGATAAAAATCCAAATGATTTAGTTTTTAACTATAAAGGGAAACGTTGTGATACATTTAAGATTGGTATTTATTGGCAAGGAATGAACGTTACTAAACCATCTGGAGAGTCTTATCAATTGCCCGGAGTTGTTAGAAGATTAGCAAATGAAGGAAAACTTCAATACCTCAAGCCATATTCAACACGTCACACATTCATTAGTATTCAAGCAAATAACGGCGCTGATTTAGCTTTGTTGGCTGATACTTGTGGTAATAGTGTGGATGTAATTATCAAGTATTACCTACAACCAGACAAAGAACGTACACTGAAGAATATCTAAATTTCAGCAATTAATCCAAACAATTAAACCCTATCAATTAATCTTGATGGGGTTATTTTTCATCTATTTCTTATTCCCCTTCTGTGCTTGGTCTGACCAAAACAAGCTTGCAACATCTGGCGGGATAGCTTTAACTTGGTTCCCACCTCGATAACCTGGATTATCCTTTTCAATCTCCAGCATTACGAATGTATAATCCTTGCCCAGCAAGTGTTTCGCCTGATTTGAACACAAAAAATTACGAATCAAACCCTCGGTTACTCCAACCGCTTCAGCTACTTGTGACTGGCTGAGGAAGTAGTCACCATTGTCATTAATTAGTGAAAGTTGGCATGGTTGTTTTGACTCCTAGACCCTACACACAGTAGATATTTTATTTACTCCAAGTAATACTCCAAGTAATACTCCAAGTAAATTTCAACACTGCTAGACATATGCTCTAGTGGTGTTTTTGTTGTGCCAGTATCAGCTATTCCTGATGGAACGTACCTTTCATTTTCCCATGACCAAATACATGAGCCGCTTCACTTTCTAAATCAGATATTATCCAAGCACCAATTAAAGCTTCAGCAAAAACATTACCTAGTGATGCTTGTTGCAACCAAAACCTAACAGCTAGATGCACTGGTACAAAATTTTCAGGCATTGACGAAAATATCTCATGATGCATCGAATCTTGTACAAGAGATATTGCAAAATCTGATTTCAAAAACTTTGATAAAAATCCTACGTCAATGCGAACTACACGCGCTACCTCTTCTTTTTCTATTGCATATACTCCATCAGCTAATTGAAACATTTCTATTTCAATTCCAGCAGCATTTTTGATTTTTACTATTTCACTTTCTGTCTGAATCATGATGTTTTTTCACTTATATTTGACAAAGTACAAGCAAAGAAATTTACATGCCATTGTCAAACAGTGCGAATAAATACACTATTTTTTAATTTCTCCGTACAAAAATTAATACTTGACTGGGTAACTCTCGGCTTCTCCCCTGCCATCTTTGAAACTGGATAGCTGTAAAAACACACGAAAAAAAGAGGACACTATATAGCGTCCCTGAAGAAAAAACACGAAAAAGCACCAGAGCTAGGGCTTTAGTTAACCGTTAATGCAACGACTACACAACGAACTAGGAACCATATATGGTTCCTATAGCTACGACTGTATGACGACGCATATTAATGTCAGTTGTGCCTAGTAATGGGTAAGTGTATCGTATTGTATTTAATACACTGTCCTAAAAATGGGAAGGAAACCACCTCAACCAACAAATAGGGAGCCGTGACAGACTCCCTAGAAAAGGTATGTGTAATTTAAAACAATTATAGCAAGCTGCTCGGCTAAATGGAATGTACCTTACAGTAAAATGGAAGGTACATTTTAGGTATGTGTATATGAAAGGCGTGTATCAATCGATGGAGTTGAACAAGATATATATTTATTTAAATAGATATCTTTTCGAGAATAAATTAGAAGATGACATAGTTTTAGTTTTGAGTTATAAGCTTAAAACTGAAGGGTTATTTTTACATGATAAATGGGATGGCTCGGAACAAAAAACTTATCATGAAATATCAATTGATGAAAATCTTTTGAACGAAAATCAAGAATATTGGTTAGCGGTACTTGTGCATCAAATGGTGCATTTATGGCAATATATGCATGGGAGAAATAAACCTCCAAAACATTATCATAATGAAGAGTTTGTAAATAAAATGGAAGGCATTGGTTTAAAAATCAATTCTGGATACTCTAATGAGCAATCAATAAACACTGATGGGGAATTTCAACAAGTGGTACAAAAATTAATTGATAATGAGAAAGAGTTGCTATTGTTAAAACCTAGAAATGCTCAGGTTCAATTGGCGACAAGCAAGAATGGTAAAAAATTCAAATATTCTTGTCCAGATTGCAATGTTAGTGTGTGGGGTAAATTTGGATTGTCTATTGATTGTGGTGTTTGCAAAAAATCAATGGAATTGCAAGAGTAATTATCTTAATTTAAAGTATACTTGCAAACCAATAAGTTATACTGCGAATAATCCAAGTGTAATTATAAAAAAGCCACCTGCTTTATAAGGTGGCTATTATTTTATTTTTCATTTCCTCTAAAAAATATCTGAAACTGGAGATTTATCTATAACTTGTGGTGAAACCGGGAAATATTCTCTTACTATTTCTGTGAGTAAAGGATTTTGTTTTCTCCACTGGCATACAATCCAAAGAACTTCTTTAGGAGTACTTAAACCAAAATCAATAATTTCCTTGCTGCATGGTTTAATTGATGGGATACATTTACTTACATCTTTTGTCCATAGCATGAAATTATCGCCAAAACTTTGAGGGTCTACTGAACGACAATATGAACCAATAGACTCTGTAGTTGGCATTCTATAATAAGGTAATGTAGGGAAGAATTGAACTAATATTTTATGATGTTTTTTAAAAAAATCAGCAACATCTTGATACCGCAGCATTCCTTCAACTGGTAATTTTGAATTTGCAAGTATCTTGTATTCTAGTTTCAATGCTGCTAAAACTGTTCCACAGATAACATCAGGTAATCTAGCACTATTCGTTTCTGTTTTAGTTTGTGGTTTATCCCACTTTTTACCCATTGCTACCTGATGTAAACGATTTTGTAATTGATAGATAAATAACGCTTCAAAGTCTTTAGATTCTATTTTATTGTCTGTGTATTTCATGGTACGTAAGCGAGAACTTACGTCTACATATTCCCATAATGAGATGTTGTTTGACATGATAAAAGCGCTCAATGAAAAGTAATCAATGAGCGCTAAAGTTTACTGATGTAGGGTAAAAAGCGACCCCAGGTTTATTATTTATTAATTTCTCTGGATAAAACTTAATATTTGATGTTGATTATTTCTCTTCATCGCTCAATTCATCAATCATTCGAGTGATAGCCTGTCTACATTTATCTCGATAATTATCGATTGATTTTAATTTTTCTAGCATTGACTTTGTAACCTTTATCGTGAGCGATTCTGTCAGTGATTCATCCCTATCAGTCTTAAACCCGTGTTTTTTAATCTCTGGATTACCTTTAGGGTTAGGCATTACATAACTTCATATAGCTTGAATAATGGGGACACCTATTGAATAATGTTTTATTGGTGGTTGCGTAACTTTGGCGAGAGAAACAACCACCAAACATCCACTTTGAAAATGGACATTATTATTTTATGTTCACTAGGTCAGAACTGGAAATCAAAACGATTCCAGAACTTAATCGTTTGTGCCAGCGCTATGGCATCAAGCCAACAGGGAACAGAGGGTACAAGACCAGTTACATCACTTCTCTGATGGCATTCCCAACTATGGCTATCTCACAGCTCAAGCAAGGTCGAGGGTTAAGAGCGCTTGATTTTGCTGACTTCCAAGCGATAGGGAGAATGATAGAGGTGATGGAGTCTCCCACTGATGAGCAAGCAGCACTGATTAAAATCACGTTAGAAGGCAGGAGGATGAGTTACCCGGATAGGTATGAGCAAGAAAGGTTGCTGGCAGTTCATCAGGCTAAGATGCTGCTTGAAAGGGCATTTGCCCTGTTGAGCCAATAACAAGACACAGTAAGCATTACAGCTTTATTGCATCCCAAAAAAGGGGTGCTTTTTTATATGCTTTGTAAAATACTCCAAGTATTACTCCAAGTATTACTCCAAGTAAATTTCAACATACTAATCTAGCCACCGTTCCCAACCTGCCATACCTGTTACGAAATCAAGTTTTGATTATGTTACGTTTTCAAGTTGGGATTCAATGGAACGTACCTTCCATTCTAAGACTGGGTTCTGTCTATGTTTTTAAATACTCCAAGTAATACTCCAAGTAATTAGCAAAGCATATAATCCATAGAAAGCTATTGCCATTTCCAAAAGCATGACGATTTTACCCTGCTGGTACTAAACTTTTTGATTTTTTCGTTTCCGGCAGGGTAAGCCATCTGTAAAATGAGAATGGTCTAGTATTTATTACTAGTATCGATTTTTACTAGGAAACTAGATAAGTACTAGACCTGAAAATCAACCAAAATGGCAGTACAAAAGTACTAAAAACAGGTAGTTACTAGAAAATTAGTAGAAAATCAGAGACAATAGGCTAAAAACATTGATATTGCGTTATAAAGAAAGGTTCACCAGAACCGTTAAAAGTTTGGCTACAACATTTAATTTAAAACAGTTAATTTTTATAGAAAAAATAAAATAACTTAATCTTTCTTAGTTAAAATTGTAATAAAAATACACTTTTAGCTAAAAAACTTTAAGAGGGGTCAGCCATGCAAACCACCGAGTTCGACAGGATTTTGCGGCGACTAGCGACTGTACTGTCAGTCGTAATTCTTACATTGTCTTTAATTTACGTTTCTTGCGGAGTTTTACTGTCTTTTTACTACGAACCCACAGCAGGCGGTGCTTATGAATCATTGCGAAGAATTGATACAGAAGTGGCATACGGCTGGCTGTTCCACAGAGCGCATGATGTTGCTGGTAATGCAGTAATTGCGATCGCCCTGATTCAGATTGTAGTGATGTTTTTAAGCAGGCAATTTCGCAACAGTTGGCTAATTGCTTGGGTAAGCGGGATTTTGTTTACCCTCAGTGCGATCGCTCTAGATTGGACATCAATGATTTTAACTTGGGATCAAGAAGGATACTGGCGTTTTAGCATCGAGCTAGGAAACATCGAAGCCATTCCCCTAGTCGGTTCCCAACTGCGAAACATCCTCACAGGGGGTGGAGCAATCAGCAGTGTAACGATTCAACACCTGTACACCATACACGGTTACATAATTTCCATTGCTGCTATAACTTTGGCTCTAGTGCATTTATCAGCATTACTCTGGCAGGAAAAACAAATGTATCAAGAAAAAGCACTGAGTTAGTTGTCAGTTGTCAGTTGTGAGCCAGCGCGGCCAAGAGGGGGTCTCCACGCCACTTGTTCCACTTGGGGAGACCCCTCTTGGCCGCAGTGGCTCCCCATGAGCGACTGGCGTTAGCGAAGCGGTAGCGAGGAACGAGCGTCACCCGTAAGGGTCAGTTGTCAGTTGGTGGAAGACAGGAGTTAACAATTATAGCCAGGGACTGGGGACTAGGGACTGGGTACTGGGTGAAAGGTCTTTTTGTGTCTAGGTTTTATCATCTGTTGATGTCCTAACACTACTGGCGACAGCTATATCTCCCCCATCTCCCCCATCTCCCTCATCTTTCCCATCTCCCCATCTCATCCACCTGGAGTATCACTAGTAGAAAGTTGAGCCAACTTAGCTAGGGAGACTTCTTCTAACTCCGGTAACTTTTCTATAGACAGGGGAGTAGACTGACTAACGCCAGATAAACGTTTTAAAAGGTTAGGTCTGGGATCATACAACAGGTAAATAATGCGATCGCCTACTTCCCACTCTTGATTTGCCGACATTATTTGCAGGCGTCCTTCTCGTTCTACTAACAAAGGCACTAACACCCCAGTCTGAATCTTTTCCTGTATGCGCTCTAGTTGATTGGCAAATTCCGTTTCATCCAGCGTGATTGTACCTAACTTCACGCGCCCATCATTGAGGTACTCGTTCCAAGTCTTGATTGGTAAATCTGTGGCAAAAGCTTGGTTAACTTTGCTATTTGAACTCGCAGTTGCTTGTGGGTCGCGGGGAAAAACTGCTAACACACGCGGCGGCTTAAATTCCTCAGCAGCTCTTTGAGCCAAGACAAAATTCACCTCACCATTACTCGTCATAGCCAAAAAAGTGCCCATAGAAGCAAGTCCTGCTTCTTCCAAAACGGCAGCATCAAGGGCACTGCTAGAAATCACGCGCAGATTTTGTGCTTCGGCTTGGGAAAAACATTCTGGGTCAGTATCAATCATCACCACATTTTCTCCCCGTTCTTGAAAAAATCGGGCAATCAAAAGACTCAAGGGATTACAACCAACAATTACAGCACCAGTTGCTTGTTTAGAGGTGATTTGCAAAAACTTGGCAACCCAACCAGCTGTTAACCCTTGACAGACAACTGTCATGATAATTGTCAAAAAGACCAGGGCTTTGATGGAATCACCACCATTGATGCCTCGCTTTGTGAGCAAAATTGCGAATAAAGAAGCAACAGAAGCAGAAACGATTCCCCTAGGAGCAACCCAGCTTAAAAACAGTTTTTGTCGCCAGTTGAGGTCACTGTTCCAGGTACACAAGAGGATGTTAATCGGACGGACAATGAACATCAGTACCAAAACAGTAAATAAACTACCCCAACCCAAAGCAAACACACTGGCAATCGATAGGTCAGCCGCTAGCAAGATAAATAGTACTGATACGCTGAGAATGGTCAGCTGACCTTTGAAACTACGCAAAAGCCGTTCTTCTGGGACTGAAGAATTGGCAAATACAGTTCCTGCAACTACTGTTGTCATCACTCCCGATTCGCTGCGAATCATCTGCGCCCAACAAAACAGACCCCAAAGTATGGCTAGCACCACCAAGTTTTTCAACTCGAAAGAGAGAAAATTGGCACGTTTGAAAATAAAGCTCATCAAATAGCCGCCAAATGCACCAATTGCGCCACCAATTCCCAGACGCATGAGTAACCCAATGATGGCATTGATGGGATCAGCATCACCGTTGACAATTGTGTCAAGGACAACAAAAGCGAGAATAGCTCCCACTGGGTCGATTAAAACCCCTTCCCCTTCTAAAAGTGTTGCTACTTGGCGATCTACATTGATTTGTTTCAGCAAAGGGCCGACGACAGTTGGCCCTGTAACCACAACTATAGAAGCGTATAGAAAAGCTATGTTCCAAGGAAATTCGCCCAGCCAGTGAGCTGCCATGCTACCGCCAAGCAGTGTGACTAGTGTTCCTAGGGTGACAAGTAATTGTAGGCTAACTGAAACTCTGTCCAATTCTCGTAGATTTAGGTTAAGTCCGCCTTCAAATAGGATTATTGCCGTCGCTAGGGACACAATCACTTCCAGCCCTGTGCCTAGCAAATGGGGGTGCAATAACCCGATACCATCAGAGCCAAGCACAATACCTAATAGCAGTAACAAGACAATGCTAGGTACACGCAAGTATGCAGCTAATACTTGGGCACTTATCCCTGCAAAAACAGCGCTCACCATCTGTAGGGTGATTTCAAAAGATGCTTCCATGTTTGAGATTTTGAGCGATATATTTCAAAATCTTTTGTAAAGAAGTGTAAATACTACCCTTATAGGGTACAACATCACATTCTTGTCTTTTGCTAAATTCAAGCTTTTTTTCATACGTGGTTATTTATCTTACTTCTTTTGTTAGCTATGGGGCAAAAAAGTTGTATTTTTTGGCTATAAATTGAGAATGCTTTTGAAATATTTAGTACCAACCTCAAATAGAGAAGTATATTTAACTTTGCAATTATCCACAAATATAGTCAAAAAAATTTATAACTTGCTACTGGAAACCCCTTATTTATAACCTCAATGTTAGGGTGAGTTTTTACAGAACTTCTGAAAATAAAAAGCCATTATATATCTTGTTGGTTTGCAACTGCCAAAGTTAAAAGGTTGTAATTAATCATTTCTGTCTAAAAAATCAAATAGTTGTAAAACGGACTAAGGAACTCGAAGCCCCCACGACCCCACGGGTGACCCTCGCGCTTCTCGCTACCGCTCTTGAGAACGGTAGTCCCCAATAAGAGCGATGTCCTTCGTTAGTACAGCGAAGCGCTAACACCTCAACCAGTAGACAAATTGTACTGATGGCATTTCACAAAATTCTTGATACAAGTTAATTCCTCAGCTGCTCCTGCTTCATGCCTGTTGGACTCAACAAACAGACAGCCGCATATGGTTTCCCAACTAAAGCAGACTGCGGTGGAAGCCTCTCTACCCAACTCCATCAAAGACACGCTTTGCGTAGCTTGCTTAGCCGTAAAGGTACGGTAACGCTCTTCGAGCGAACGGATGACGCTCCAGACTCGCGATCTTCGCAACCTCTTAGGTCGGTCGGGCTGACCCTCCCGCAGTGGGGGAAGCACTGCAACGCGCTGCTTCCCTTGCTCCTCCTGCTCTGTTTTCTGACACCCAGTTTAATGTCACCAAAATTTTTTTAGCAAAGGCTGTTGACATCAATAGGGAAATTCGTTATTGTTAATAAAGTCTGAGTCCGATGCCCCCATCGTCTAGAGGCCTAGGACACCTCCCTTTCACGGAGGCGACGGGGATTCGAATTCCCCTGGGGGTACTTTAATTAAGGCAAAAGCCAAGTCAAAAACTGAAGAACAAAGAGTCTTCAGTTATTTTGATTTAAAGGTAAGTTGTCTTCAAGAAATAAAAGTAGCTAATAATTAGCTACTACAAACCTTGTTGAGCTAACTGCTCTACACGCTGATGGATAGCTAAAAGATTTAGTCGTAAATCTTTGCTGAGGCGACGTTCGATAATGGTGACTGGCATAGTCAGCTTTGGCCAAACTTGGATGGTATAGCAGAGATTAGTTCCTACATGCTCACCAAGGAAATAAGGCTCTAAACACCAACTACCAGAAAAGCCTTTAAAATCTCCCTCTACCATCTGGAAATCTATTTGTTTGGGGAAGTATTCAACCAAATCCAAAACCACACGCGCACAAAAGTTAAAATTCAGTAGGCGCTGAGAGCCTATTTGTTCAAGCCGGATACCCCCGTTAGGATGGTCAAGCAGACGACTTTTGGCAAGGTTGGGTATGAAGTCAGGTAAGGACTCGTAATCTGTAAGTACCTTCCAAATTTGTTCAACGGGTTGGGGAATTTGAACTCTAGCAGTAATTTGCCGCTGTCGCTCTGCTATTTTCTCAATCTGGACTGCCACAAATGGCAAATTAGCTACATCAGCAGCAAAATTGTCTTCTTGGCTTGCATCCTCATCAGCGGCGATGAGATCAAAATCCTCTGTCGTGTTGTGTTGTTCAGTCACTTTCGCCAATTATGGTTTGCTTTTGTCAGAAAATTGAGGCAGCGTGAGGGTGAAGCAAATTTCGCTCAATTGAGAGTTTGAGATGGGAATACTCTCAACAGAGATTGACCCATTGAGATGCTGCACTAAGGACTTGACTAAAGCCAGTCCCAAGCCGGTCCCTGGCGTCCAACGTCCTCCTCTACCGCGACGGAACCTGTCAAATATGTAGGTTGCCTCTTCTTCGGAGATGCCACGTCCTGTGTTAGTCACCTTAATCATAACCTGATCCACAAGTTGCTCGACAGTGTGAGTTGCTTGCAAGTGAACTGTAGTGTCATGCTCTGAGTAAGTATAGGCGTTATTTAATAATTCTTGTAAAATGCGGTCAAAACTCTCTAGTTCAGTTTGTAGTTTTAAAGGCTCTTCTGGTAAATCTATCGTTACACTTAATCCTTTATCTACCAGCCTTTTCTCAAAGGATGTTCCTAACTCTTGAATTTTAGTATTTAAATCAATTGTTTCAAACTGTGGACTTTCCTGCTGAGATTCAAGCTTCTGGAGTTTGAGCAAATCATCGATTAAATTTTTCTCTTTGGTACACTCTTTTTCTAAGATATCTAGGTATAGAGCTTGACGCTCTGGCGTTATTCCTGGTCTACGTAAATTCTTGATTGATAACAGCATATTTGTCAGCGGGTAGCGTAGGCGATCGCTCATGTTGCTCATGAACTCATCTTTGAGTTCGTTGAGTTCCCGCAGTTGTTCAACATATTGCCGTGTTCTCTCATGTAATTTGGCTTGCAGTTCCAAACTGCTTTTGAGTTTCGCTGTCCGCTCATCTACTACAGTTTGTACTTGTCGCAAAGTCTGTGATTGAATGATGGCATTGCTGACTTGGGCACAGACCATTTCCACAAGATTTAATTCTGCTGTTTGCCAACTGCGAGGAACTGCTTGCTGTAGCACCAAGAATCCTAAAACTTTGCCTTGATTTTCTAATGGCATTAACAGCACCGCTGGCAAAGCCTCAATTGCAAATAATGGGGTAACTGTTGATGTATCCTGTAATTCTGTATAGTCATTGATGACTACAGATTTTCCAGAGTCAGTGAAAACACGTTGGCATAAACCGCAATCTGCAAGGAAGAAGGACTGCTCTGAACTGTCTTTTTGACTAGTGCCATAGATTTGTGAATCCCGATTCCATTGTGCAACAACAGTAGCTTTAGCTTTGGGAATTTGTTTTTTCGGTTGAATCCTAAATAGTGGATCTGTATATTTCAAGAGGATGAGCAAACCTCGATCTGCCTGTAGAGATTCGGCAGTAGAAGCGATCGCTAACTGGAGCATTTGATTCAACTCCAAGTTGGTACGACTCAGTATAGTCAATTGCTTGATCAAGCTTTGATGTTGATTGGTTTTATGCAAATACTGTTGTTGACTGGCAATTAGCTGTGCTTGTGCCACTTGGGAAAAAGCGATCGCACAAGATGACTCCACCGCTTTTAGCAGTTGTTTTTCTGACGCACTCCAATCATGGGCTTGGAATTTGATCAAATTAATCACGCCGTTATTTTTACCGCCAAACCGCGCAGGAATCGCCAAAACTGCTTTGATCGGTAGTGGTAACGATTGACATCCAACTACTAAACTATTTTGAATAGTCGAAATGTCTTCTATAGTCAGTGGTTCGGCAGCGCATTGGACTACTGGTACGTCAGAGAACATCTCACTTGAGTGAGGCATCCCTAAATACTCTTCAGAACACCAATTGGCAGCAGTTGCTTCGCCCGAAACCTCACTTGTAACTGTAACTAAGCAGCAGCAGTCTACTTTGAAAGCAACTCCCAACAATTGGGCAATATCTTGCAGCATCAGTGCCGTGGCTGAATTATTGGCAATGATGTGGTTAATTTTTTGTACCAACTCGTGGCCTGTTTGTTCCTGATGCTGCATCAGCTTGACTGGGTATGGTTGTAGTCGCTCTAGGTCATCCGGACACTGTGGCGGTAATGATAAATGCTTTTTCATTCCTGACACGCTCTTATATAATGACCCCATTGTTGTTGTACCCAATTTCTTGGCATATTCTTCACTGTTAGTGGTGTTGCTCCACTTGTTTAATTAAAATTTTTTATTTGGACTTTGTTTGTTTTACTTGTTGTAACCTTTTTTTATACAGATGACCAAGAATAAGATACTGGTATATGAAACCAATTTCTACATAAGTATGGAAATATTTAAAATACACTAAACTGCTTGATATAACTTATGTTTGGGCGTTTTGTGCAGGCTTGATTTATTAACTTTTGCCTAGGATATCCTGTCTGTAACTATACATAAACCGTAATTATTCTGGAATTCAGGCAACCAGTTTCAAAAAAAAACCGTGGTAATACTGCCATCTGATACTCATGGAGTATAAAATTTAACTTTAAATTTAAAAATCTAACTACCTTTCTATCACTCTGATTAACTGTCAAATATTGTTACAGCCAAATCACACAAAAAACTGGAATGGCTGCTCAAGCCTATTAGCAAAGGATTTGTGATGTCGTTGCCTAACTCCTGTTTTCTAGACTCATTTACTTGTTAGGCCAATGGTTTCCACATGTCAAGTCTATTTACACCCCCTGTGATCGAAACTCAATCTTAGCAAGTATATCTACTAATCAAAAAAGATTTTTATCCAGTTATATCACTACATAAATTTTAAGTTTTTAACTGATATCTCTAATAAGCTGCTAAGTGCTGTAGATACTTCTACGGTGAGGGGGTTGCAGTCTTGGTGAGTCTACTTCCCGTCTCCAATTATTTATGCTGGCTTACTTGCAGCTAAATTATGAATGCAGCCCAGTCACTAATCAGAGTAACAAAAGCTGCATTCAGCAAAACAAAAGGTTATCCAGCCAAACTCTCGACGCTTAAGGGAACCATGTCGCCATTCCTGGTCAGTCCTAGCAGCATGGGTTGTTGGGCTTGAATTAATTGACCTGTAAGTACACAACGCTCTTCTTGCAAAGCTGTGGCAGCTATACTAGCTCGAATATCGGCTCGTGAAAATCGGGGTTTCCACTCACCTGATTTTTGCTGGACATAATTCCAGAGGATATCTCGAATCAGGGCTTGATAGCCTTGATTGCCAGCTATGTCTTTGAGTTTATCTTTGAGTTCTCGCTCCAAGCGAATGCTGGTTACTTCCATATCGGTAGTTGGGGTGCGAGCGATCGTATGCATGACTTTTTCTCCTTTAAGGTATGGACAGGATAGTAATACAAGTGTAGTATGTTTAAAGGAATGTTCAATAGGTGAAATTTTCTGTGAAATCTCTTTACCCCAACTCTACTTCCTTGCGTGCCACCAACTGCCGATCCAGTTGGGAATTAGCACCTGTGGGAGTGGAGTATTTATTTATGGGCAATGAAAGCCGAATTCATCGCCAAATTACAGAGGGTAATTATGATTTTAGATATCTGGGCATTAGCGCGCTGAATGCAAAATCACAACTAGATCAAGGAAGCGGGAGGTACAGACGAAGCAATACTGTACCGATATAAGACCAGAAATTTTTCGGTCAATTTCTAACCCCCGCTTCACCTGAACAAGAAGCGGGGGTTTTTTTATAAGGAGTGAAGCTGTGACAACATCTTCGATGCGCTGCGCGAACGCAATGCAAGTATTAAAGCAATCTGTGGTGGTTTTTGATCAAAATTACTTCCCACTGTGTCAGGTCAATATCAAGCGAGCGATTGTGCTGTTAATAACAAGTAAAGCTGAAGGGCTAAGTTTCGCCACGCAAGATAGATGGCGAGTTCATTCACTCAGCTTGGCCGTTGATGTGGCAAAACACATTCGCTTGAAAATCGCTTCTAGTGAATGGATGTGGAAAGTTCTGCCAGTAAATGGGTGGGAAGTGTTGCGACCACCAGACCATCACAGTTGCCAGTATTGCGTTAGTGGCAAACATCTCACGTTAGATCATGTGATTGGGCGATTTCAAGGCAACCCACACACTGGAGACAACGTAGTCACAGCTGGTGAAAGATGTAACTCCCCTAGAAGCGATCGCACCCCCCTTGAAGCTAGTATGCAACTGCGGAAAACGCCAAAAGCACCAGTCCATCCGACGATTTCCTTAGCAGTTAGCGAAGCTTGGCGTAACAGCGCTACAGAGTTCTGGATAGATGTGCAAGCAAACCTGGAATAACAGGAGAGCATAAGGAATGCTGAAATTAACTTACACCGAAGAGAGCTTTTATTTAGAGTGTCTTACTCAGCCGCTAGAAGACTGGGTGGCACAGCGAGTAATTTTCGCACTACGTGTCGGGCAAAGTCTGTGCGTTGAACCTAGCACTGCTTCCTTTTTGCTGCCTGTTGATTTACCAGGGGTAGATTTGCTCAAGGCTGAGGTGAAACGGAATGACAGTGAAATCATTGACCTATGTGCTTGCGATAGCGAGTATATGGAAGTCACCCTGCGCGGTTCTTGGTTATCAGATGGTTCTGAGGATGCTGTGGGTGTGTTTGCCACCAGTATGAGCGATCGCGCCGAATTCTTGTTACAAAAACTTTGGCAGGAAGCACAAGCTTGTGCTTCTGTCATGAGTGAATGAAAAAGGGAATTGGGAATGGGGCATGGGGCATTGGGCATGGGGCATTAGTTATTTCTTCCCCATCCCCTTCATCCCCCTCATCCCCCCATCTCCCCATCTCCCCTGCCCGCTTTATGGCGCGATTTTGAGTAGTTCGGGAATTGTCACAAATTGGTAGCCTTGCTGTTTGAGTCCGCTGATGATTTGTGGCAAAGCTTGTACGGTTCTTTGGCGTAGACGCTTTTAGCGGCTTGTCGTTAGACATCGCCGCCACCATCATGCATCAAAACAATAGCACCAGGTTTTGCACCTTTAAGAACATTGTTGACAAATGCTTGCGCTTTGGCGCGAGGATCGGTATCTGCTGAAGTCAACGACCACATAACTACGGTATTTTTCTGGCTTTTGGCGTAAGCAGCTAGTCCGTTGTTTAAAAAACCACCAGGAGGACGAAACAAAGAAGTTTTCACTCCTGTGGTTTTGTAGATCAGGTCGGCTGTCCGTTCAATTTCACTTTTGGCTGTGGCTTCGTCCATCCGCCGATACCAATGATGCCAAGTATGGTTGCCAATGGCATGTCCTTCGGTAACCACACGTTTTGCAAGTTCGGGATTGGCTTGTAAAGCTTGCCCTACCCAAAAGAAAGTTACTTTAACATCATTGTGCTTGAGTATATCGAGCATTTGTGAGGTTGTGTTTGGCCAAGGGCCATCATCAATAGTCAAGGCAATCAGCTTTTCATTGCTGCCAGGATGCACCTGATAAACTGTTTTTCCTTGAAATTTATCTGGTACAGCAAAAGAAAGGTTTTCTATTTTGCCTGATGGTAGCAATTGAGAATTAACTTTGCTGCTTACTGAATGAGCGGGAATTTTTACAGCATGAAGTTGACTGATTACTGGGTCAGCCTTCAATCGTGGAGGTATGCCCGGAACGATACTACAGGCTGTTACAGAGAAAGCGTAGACGCGTAGCGGCTTGTCGTCAGACATCGCGACAACACCGAATATTCTTTGTCGCTTGAGGTTGTTGTCTGCCACATCAGAGTTCCAAAAACTCACCCGATCATAAACTGTAGTTCTGCTTTTGAGAGAGGTTAACAGGCTACACCCCATGCATAGAAGCACTTCTCTACAAATTCAAAAAAATTTTCCGAAACCCCTTGACACTTTTTGTAGTATTTATGTAGTATAAATGTAGTGAAGCGAAAGACAAAGCTTCCAAGGGTTAAAAACCATGTTCTACACACAAACAGCCCAAAAACATTGGGATAAACCAAAGTCTGCAAAAAACAAAGCAGGTTTTACTTGCCAAACATCTCAAGTAGAGCCAGTAGACAACAAAAGTTCTCAGTTTGCCAAAGCAAAAACAACCGAATACATCAGTAATACACATCAGGTTTATTACTTAGAGCGTCGGTTATTTGGCTAATAGTTTCTAACAGTTAAAAGTAATTTTTCTGAACCTTGAAAACTGAATAAGGAATGGGCAAGTTCACCACAAATCTGTGTCTATAAGCCTAAAAAATAGGCACAGATACCAAACATGGGGGTATAGCTCAAATGGTCAGAGCGATCGCCTGTCGAGCGATAGGTTGCGAGTTCAAGTCTCGTTACTCCCGTGTAGCCTTGTGGACGACTAGACAAGTCGCTGTGCCTCTCAAGCACAGAGAAGCGGGTGCAACTCCCGTCGAGGCTTCCAAATGGCTGAGTAGCCAAGCGGTCGAAGGCGTCGGTCTGCAAAACCGACATCGTGAGTTCAAATCTCACCTCAGCCTCTGGTGACATTGCAGCGTAGCTTAACTAGCAAAGCGCCAGGTTCATACCCTGGTGTATGCGGGTGCAAATCCCGCCGCTGCCACCAATGCAGGGATGGTGTAACGGCAACACCTCGTGACTCCAAATCCGATGTTCTAGGTTCAAATCCTAGTCTCTGCGCCAACATAATTCGTAATTGATAATTCGTAATTGCAAACAGTTCAGAATTGTACCCTCCACCTAGAGTCATCAAATCTGCACATTATGGTGGGAATTTATACCCTCTTTAATTACAAATTACGACTTACGAATTAGTAATTATTTATGCCCCTGTGGACGAATGGTTAAGTCATTGCTCTTTCAAAGCAAAGATGCGAGTTCAATTCTCGTCAGGGGAATTATCTGGGTCGATGGCCGAGTCTGGTTGAAGGCGACAGTCTGTAAAACTGTTCTATTTTGCACGCAGGTTCAAATCCTGCTCGACCCACTGTGGAGAGGTGGCTGAGTGGCTTAAGGCACTCCCCTGCTAAGGGAGAGCGGTTAACGACCGTCGCAGGTTCAAATCCTGTCCTCTCCGCCTTAATTGAGAGCGTGGTGTAACTGGATAACATCTCAGTCTACGAAACTGAAGACGTGAGGGTTCAAATCCCTCCGCTCTCGTTACATGGGAGAGATGATGGAGTGGCTGATTCAAACGGAACTAATCAGTCCACGGGCTAAGATCCATCTCTCCTCTTTATCCCCCGGTAGCTCAGTTGGTAGTTAGCGCCTGTCTGAAGAACAGGAGGTCGTCGGTTCGATTCCGACCTGGGGGGCTGTCGTTGCCCCGTAGCTCAATGGCAGAGCAAGCGGCTGTTAACCGCAAGGTTACGGGTTCGACTCCTGTCGGGGCAGCCATTTATTCATTGCCGGGTGGACGAATTGGGAAGTCGCATCGCTCTGAACGATGAGGTTGCAGGTTCAAACCCTGCCCTGGCAATAAAGCCCTGTGGTGTAATTGGCAACATAGCGCCCTTTGAAGGCGAAGATTCCAGGTTCGATTCCTGGTGGGGCTGCCAAATTTTACTCCTGTAGCCCAACTGGAAGAGGCTGCCGTCTCAAAAACGGTAAGTTGTGGGTACCCTTCCGGAAGCCGCTTCGCGTCTACGATTCCCACCAGGAGTACCAAAAATCAAAACTTGCTCCTGTAGCCCAATAGGAAGAGGCGGCAGACTTAAAATCTGTTTGATTGTGGGTTCGACTCCCACCAGGAGTACCAACGGGGTGTAGCGTAGCTTGGTAGCGCGCCTGCTTTGGGAGCAGGATGTCGCAGGTACCTTTCGGGAAGCCGCTAACGCGTCTACAAATCCTGCCACCCCGATTGTTTTGCTCCCGTAGCCCAACTGGCAGAGGCATCAGGTCGAGAGCTTGATTAGTACCAGTTCGAATCTGGTCGGGAGTATTAAATATACCTCCGTAGCCCAACGGTAGAGGCGCTGTGTTCAGAACGCAGTTATGTGTCGGTTCAAATCCGACTGGAGGTATTAACTATGCCCTTGTAGCCCAATGGAAGAGGCGCTTCGCTTAGAACGAAGAAGTTGCTGGTTCGAGTCCAGTCAGGGGTATTGGTGACACGCGGGGATGAAGCAAGAGTGGCTTAGAGGTCTCATAAGCCTCATATCGGCAGGTGCAACTCCTGCCCCCGTCACCAAAATTAATGCTGGTGTAGCTCAATTGGCAGAGGAGGACACCGCCGTGCGGGGGTTCCCCCCCGTTGAGGCGAGTGTCCGTCAACTGACTTGTAATCAGTAGGTTGCAGGTTCAATTCCTGTTACCAGCTCCAGATGCGGATATGGTGTAGCGGCAGCATGTGAGTCTTCCAAACTCTTGGCACGAGTTCGATGCTCGTTATCCGCTTTAAAACTTGCGAGTGTGATGTAGTCGGTAGCATCTGAGTGCGCCACATTCAGTGTGCGAGTTCAAGTCTCGCCACTCGCTTATACCATTTTGGATTTTGGATTTTGGATTGCCTTGTGTGTCCTGATACACGCAAATCAATATGTCGCAATCATTTTTCAAATTGGTATTACGTAGTCCTGTAGCTCAATGGTAGAGCAAGTGTCTTACAAGCAAGAGGTTGCGGGTTCAAATCCTGCCAGGACTACTAAATATTGGGAGTGTAGCTCAATGGAAGAGAGCATCGAGCTTCTACCTCGAAGGTTGTAGGTTCAAGTCCTACCACTCTCGCCTATGGGTCTGTAGCTTAATCGGTAAAGCGTCTAACTGGCTGTTAGAAAGTTGTCGGTACCCTTCGGGAAGCCGCTTTGCGTCTACAATTCCGACCAGTATCCACCAAATATGGGGTCATAGCTCAGATGGCTAGAGCGCCTGTCTTGCACACAGGAGGTCATGGGTTCAAATCCCATTGATTCCACTGATGGTGTCTGAAGCCAAAGTGGTCGAGGCGCTGGTTTGTGGAACCAGTAACAGCGGGTTCAACTCCCGTCAGGCACCCCTAAATGGAAGATGCTGCTGAATGGACGGCAACTGGTCTTGAAAACCAGGGTACAGGTAACTGTAGGGGTTCGATTCCTCCATCTTCCTCTGTCTATAATCTTTTCCACCTGAAGCCGAAAAGTGAGGCGCTGTGCTGATAACACAGATATAGGAGGGGCAGTACCTCCCTGGTGGATTTCATTTGTCTACTAAGCTGTGGTTGGATGTTAATTTTTGAGGGGATATAGCTCAGCTGGTTAGAGCAGGTGACTCTTAATCTCAAGGTCGTAGGTTCAAGTCCTACTATCCCCATTTTTACGGGTGGTTGACATAGCGGCTGTGTAGCGGGCTTTTAATCCGTACTAGATAGGTTCGACTCCTATACCACCCATTATTCTTTTGTTAAGGGATTTAGTGGGATGCGTAGACGCTAAGTTCAATGTCAAGACAATAGGGGAGAAAGATTGATCCTTTTTCTCTAAAATCAACAATATGTAATAGAACTTATACCGTTTCTTTGTGAAGCTGCATATTAATATTTCCCCCTAATAAGATTGAAAAAATTTCAGTGATTTAGGGTGGGCAAAGCCCACAAAAACTTGGATATGGTAGATTTTACTCAGTCTAAGTGTATTTTAGAAATAAAATAGCAATTATATATTTATAAGTTATATTGATTCAAGTAAAGCCTTAAAAAATATTTATAAATATAATCCTACGAGTATTTCTGAGTCAAACTGATAAATCAAATACTTAAATAGTAAAAATTACAGCTAGTCTACCTCTAGATTGATTTTATTATAACCTAAGATATAAATAATTTCATTCTACAGATTGATGCAAGCACTCGACTATCACAGTTAAAAATAGAGATAGGTGAAATTTGGCTGAAGAATAATTTTGTAGAATGCAAGGTTGATTAGGTAGTTTTTAATTACCTAATTATATCAAAACAATTAAAGTAAAAAGACAAAGTAAATTCTTCACTATTTCATTGCTAAAGGACTTCCATTTGCTAGAAGCATAGCTTGATAATTTGTTTGGTTACACAAACTTTCCGAGTAGCTAAAAATATCTGCTTCTACTTTTTATTACAAGTCCTGCATTTTTGAGGCTGTTATTGAGGATTACAAATGAAAAATTTTACTGTTGTTTTATCTAGCTTACGTCCAGTGCGTTTCTTAATTGTGGCTTTTACTTGTGCTTTGTTATTCTTAACTAATGTAGTTCCGGCTTTTGCAATAACTAGCACTCAAAGCGACCCTGAAGAGGCTACTACACAACTTCTTGAAACTCAACGCGAAACTGACAAAGTTGCTAAAGAGCCACCACTAGGACTGAGAGAAGTTCAAAAGAAATCAAATGAAGGATTGAATGAAGTCCAAGGAGCTGCTGACATAGAGAAACAGAAGCGTCCTGAAAATTCACAAGGAGCAACCTCTGTTAGAGATGAGGTGGAGAATTTTTTAGGAAAAGTGACAGGTAATAAGTAAGCAGTCAGTAAATCACTAAAACTAGTTTTTGTTATCAAATAAGCATCTTGATTACTTGGAGTTTTCAAGATGCTTATTATTGATCATTGAACACATACTAATAAAAATTAGTGCAATTTATTTGATATTTATCTGTACCTGTTATCTATTATCAGGTACAGATAAATATTAACCTAAGTAGTAATTAGTTGAGCTTGCATAATATTTCCTATGGTTGATGTTTGTTATGGCTGATTTTTGGGAAGTTATTAAAGAAGTTCGCTTAGGGATGGAAAGTGATGCGTCCGATAAACATTGGTTTGACAGAAGAACAGCGTCAAGGCGTAATTGATTTGTTAAATCAAGATTTAGCAGATTCTTATGTAGTGTTGGTAAAAACTAAAAAGTACCACTGGGATGTGGTTGGGCCTCAGTTCCGCAGCTTGCACCAACTTTGGGAAGAACACTACGAAAAATTAACTGTAAATATTGATGCCTTAGCAGAGCGGGTTCGTGCTTTAGGTGGCTATCCAGTTGGGACAATGGAAGGATTTCTGAAGATTGCCACCATTAAAGAACATGCTGGTGATGTTCCTAGTGCAACGGGGATGGTAGCTAATCTCGTAGAAGATCACGAGCAGATTGTTCGCAATTTAAGAGAGCATATCGATCGCTCTAGTGACGAGTTTCACGATGAAGGAACTGCTGACTTCCTCACTGGACTGATGGAAGAACACGAAGAAATAGCTTGGATGCTGCGCTCATTTATTGAAGGACAAGCTATAGAACCGAATGGTACAAAGCCAGCAGCAGAAGCTAAAACCCCTGTAGGCGTGTAGCCACTAGCCAAGATAAATCCAGTTCATAACATTTGATTTGAGCAAGGCAGTCTGTGGAAAGGATTAATACTGGCCACATCTGCCTTCTGACATGTTCATGATAAAAGCAATATTTAAGGAGTATGCAAGTGCCAGAAACTTATCAAGCAGAACGTACAGTCTCGGCTGTATTTAAAGAACAGAAGCAGATTGATGATGTGATTCGACGTTTACTTGACAGAGGTGTGCCTAGAGATCATATTTCGGTTCTGGGTAGAAATTTCCAGTCGGAAACTCGAATTTCTGGCTTTATTACTAAGAGAGATATAATTCTTGGAGGTTTGCGAACAGGAGCAATTTTTGGCTCTTTGTTTGGTTCGTTTCTCAGCTTGCTTACAGGCGTTGGTGTGCTGTTTATTCCCTTTGTGGGGCCAATTGTGGCAGCAGGGCCAATCAGTGCTTTGCTATTAGGTGCTGCTAGTGGTGCGATCGCAGGTAGTGCTGGTGCTGGTTTAGTGTCAGTTCTGACTGCTTGGGGATTACCAGAAGATAAAGCCGCTATCTATCAAACTCGCTTACAAGCTGGTGAGTTTTTATTAATGGCAGAAGTTCCAAGCGATCGCGCTGGTGAATTCCAGTTGCTACTCGAAAGTGCTGGTGGCGAAGAAATTAACACTGTTGAGAAAACATTTACTCACCCTTGTCTTGGCCCTTGCAACAGTGCGGAAGATTTATCTCCTGAAGTTCGTTCTCATCTTTCTCCAGATGCTCAGCGTACATTCATTGAACGCTACAATGCTGTTTTAAGTGAGACAAGTGATGAGTTTAATGCTGAACAAGCTGCTTGGGAAGCTGTTCACAAAAACTATGATGAAGATGAAAATGGGGTTTGGTCTAAGGCTAAGGTTGGTGTTTAATTTGGTGTAAATAGGTTGGTAATAATTCTGTAGGGGCGCAAGGTCTTGCGCCCCTTATAGTGAGTGTTTTATGTGATTTTTAAAAAAGAATTTATTTTAACGAACCGCAGAGGCGCAGAGAACGCAGAGCGAAAGAAGAGAAATTTTTACGAATAATTTAGTATTACTATATAAATTAATTACGAATTACGAATTACGAATTAGGAATTATTAGGGTGATTTGTAGCTGGAGACGCGTAAAGTTAATTGACCTTGGCGTGGATTTTTACTAAATATAAATGCACCTTCTTCTTTTTCTCCACGGGATAAAAAGTCAATTTGTTGTTCTCCTGTTTCTACAACTTTGCCGTCAATCTGTAATTCAGCCATAATCTGAACTGATTCAGCTGTTTCTCCTCCAGTATTAACGATTTCAAAGGGTACATAAAATTGTCCATCAATTTCCCTGACTGTTTGTTTGTTACTAACAGAAAGGATGGGGGGTTGATTTTCGTCGTCTAGCCAAGTGTAAACTACTAAGCCAATAATTACTGCTAGGATAAATGAGGCAATGCTGAATGTCACCCATTCAGCCGAAGAGCGTTGTGGTTTTTGTTCTGTTTGGGTCATATTGCTAATCTACCAGCTGCACCACCAATTGTTGCAGGTAAACCTAGCACTATGGTATGGTCTAACCACATTGTCCAAGGGTCATCGAAAGTTATTTTTTGAAAGAACCAAAGCATAAAAGCGCCTGCTAGTAGGGATAATAAGTAAGAAATAATAGTTTCACTGGATGGTCTTTGAAAAATTCCCTGTTGCTGTCTGCGTTTTTGTTGGTCTGAAAAGCCTGCCTGAAATACAATGCCATAAGATATTACTAAAGATGCAGCGATCATCGCTAAAAGCCATGGTGGTGAAACTGCCGCTGCAAGCATGGGAATTTCATCAGTTGGAGCAATATTAAATGCTATTACGGTGGCACCAATTAAGGTTGCACCCATATCAGAAAAGGTGGCTTGTATGCCACCCTGTTTGTAGTTGGTTGGTTTGTTTGTCTGTGCTTGATTGTTGGTATTATTAGTATCACTTAACAATTGGTTAGATAATGCTACACCAAGTGTAAAAGGTACACTTTCAAAGATAATTTTACCTAATCCTTCTTTGAGAGATGTTTCTAATGTTAGTTCTCGCAATAATAATAGTACTAAGGTAGAACAAGCTAGTCCGATCGCTATTGCTTCTACGGTATCTATTAGTGCTTCGTAAGTTCGCAAATTCCGTTTGCGTTTGCGAAATCCTTCTGTCTGGTTGAGTAAGAAAACCGCAGCAAACATTAATGCGATCGCCATGATCATTTGTTGTGGTTTTACAAGTGACCCAATCCACCAAACTTCCATTGTGTATAGCAATGGTATCCCAAATAGAAAACCACCACAAGCGCCCCTAATTATATCATTTATCTCTGTTGCCCAAACATTTTTCTTTCGCTTTGTGACCACTCTAATTTTTCCCTTGTGAATAAGATTTACTTGGGGGTAAGTTTCTATAGAAACAAGATATTCAAATATCTTACCATTTGAGGTGGCATCTATCTGAAGATATGAGATGCTCAAAAAATATCTCTCCAATGAAAGAGAAAAAAAATATATATTACTGTTATTTTATTTACTAGTTGATAGTTACAATAATTTAAAGAAAAAGCTATGAGTATCGAAAAAAGAGTAGAAGCAACAGCGAAAAATATCGAAGGTAAGCTACAAGAGGCAATTGGTGAAGTTACTGGTAATCCAGCAGACAAGGTTGAAGGACAAGCCAAGCAAGATGAGTCTCAAGTTATTCACACTACAGAAAATATCAAAGATGAAATCAAGGATGTTATCAAATAACTTATCTTGTTGATTTAACTGATATTTTGCACCAGTTGCAAAAAAGCCTAGGAATTCATTCCTAGGCTTTTAGCTAAAGTCGTCTCAAGACGAATAGTTAATAGTTTTAGGTTAGTTAAGTGGATTAATTGTAATTAATTTATTACATTTAATAAAAAAGGTTAGTTCTCAAAAATTTGATCTAACCATGGGTTTATTGATATTTAACTAATAACTCCTGCGAGTAATCAAGCCCCACAGGAAAATTGCAATCATTGCACCAATAATAGCAATGATTAAACCAGGAATACTGAGAGTTGCTGCGGTTAGTTGTAATCTGCCTGTGTCTAAGAGCGTGGCTATAGTTCCTCCAATTAAAGCACCGATGATACCTAGAATCATGGTTGCAATAATTCCACCACCCTGATGACCAGGGTAAATAGCTTTAGCTATAGCTCCGGCTATTAAACCGAGAATTATCCAAGCTATAATGTTCATAATTGAATTTATCAAAAGACTTAATAAAAAGGTTATAAATTACAATACCTATTTCCTTCTACCGAAAGAGATAAGTATTAAATACATACAAAATTGAATAAAAATAAACGTTTTTTAGAGAATTATTGCAAAATAGCCCTTAGCATTGTGATTTCACAATAATGCATAGGAATGCTTGTTGTGGCTAACATTCATTTTCATATAGTGTTTGTGTCGGTGGGGTGATGTTTTGAATTGCACATTTTTGAGAAAATACTCAAAAAATGAATCTAGTTTTCATGACTTACCTAGCTTTACCAGCAACCATACAAAGTATTTTAGATAGATACAGCGAACCAGATTCTATTTTGACTGCAATCCTGCCAGCACTGGGAGAAGTATTGCAATGCGATCGCTGTTTTCTCTACTTGAGAAATCCTCAAACTAAGCTTGGTAAAATTCCCTACTGCTGGCGAAGAAATCAAGAAATTCCCAATATGATCACCTCCAAGTGGGAATTAGAACCACCATCATTACCAGAAGAAGACCCCTTGTTTGCTGCTGCACTGCGAACTGACCCTTCTATTTATATTGAAGATGTGGAAACTGCTAACCCAGAAGTTGTTAATAAGGACTTTGAACGTCGAACTTTTGGACATCGAGCGCTAATTCACGCTCATTTATGCCAAAACGGTGAATTATGGGGAATTTTGCAACCTTGTGTCTTTGGTCAAAAGCGAGTTTGGTCAGAATTTGACCATGCTATTATTACTCAACTTGAAAGTCAGCTGACACCCTTAGTAGTTAGTTACGTCAAAGCTGAGAACAAGTGAGGGTAGGGAGTAGGAAATGGGGAGTAGTGAGTAGGGAACGATTGGTGTCAATTTAACACGCATAATGATATCCCGCAAGGAACTTCAGTTCCTTGCTAATAGCTAAAGTCATCTAAAGATGACTAAATAATTCCAAAAATCTTTAGTCTACTTCAGTAGACTTTAGCTATTAGCTGCTTAATTTATTAAGAGGCGGGTAAGGTAGTCAACAGTTAAGCTATTTTAGCTTAAGTTGACACCAATGAGTGAGTAGGGAACCTATAGCTGGGGACTGGGGACTAGGGACTGGGGACTGGGTGAAAAGTCTTTTTGTGTCTAGGTTTTATTATCTGTTGATGTCCTAACACTAATGGCGACGGCTATACTATTACTAAGGGACTTGCAAATAAAAAAATATCCCACTACTCACAGTCAACAGTCATCAGTTATCAGGAGCCAGTGCGAAGAGCGCGCTCTGCCGACAGCCTTTGCAACTGGCGTTCATCAATCAGCAAAACCGTATTGAATTATATTAGCCGAAAACTTTAACCGTACATAATATCAAAAGCTAGTTTGGTCTTATACGCCATCAAAAGCGGGGGGATAAGCGACTATTCCTTGATAAACTGTTTGATATTGTTGGAGTGGCTTAATCATAAAAGCTTCTTCTGGCGCTGAAAAAGGCGGCTTGATACCGTATAGCACCGATCGCTTGAAGCCAAATCGAGTGTAAAAGGCGGGATGTCCTAGCACGATCGCTAGAGGTTCCTGCATTGTATCAGCGATCGCAACTCCAGCTTCAACTAACTGGCTACCAATACCCTGTCTTTGAAACTGGGGATGCACTGCTAATGGTGCTAAGGCCAAAACAGGCAATTTTTCCTCACTCACTAAATCGACATAGCTAAAAAGAATATGACCGACGACTTCACCATCAATTTCGGCGACTAAGGAAAGTGCAGGAATAAAGCGATCGCTTTGGCGAATTCTTTCAACTAACAACGCTTCATTTTCCTGTCCAAATGCTAGCTGATTCACTTTGGCGATCGCATCTGTATCTAAGATGGTTTCGGGACGAATTTTGATGTGGAGTGGCTGAGGTTCCATAAGCTTAAATTCGTGTGAGGTAGGCATCTTGCCCGCCCAGTATATCTAAGTTAAATTTAGAACAATTTATCATCCTAGAGAAAATAATTTACCTACCTGTGCCAAATCAACATTACCACCGCTGATGATCACACCAATTTTTGCATTTGGTCGTGTGACAACACCTTCTAGTAAAGCAGCAGCCGCCAAGACTCCCGTAGGTTCAACAACAATTTTCAGCCTTGACCATAAGAAAAACATGGTGCGAACAATGGCTGACTCAGATACCGTCACCATATCATCGACGTAATGCAGCACTAGGGGGAAAGTAATTTTTCCCAGGCTAGGAGTACGAGCGCCATCAGCAATAGTATTAGGATTGTTAACAGTTTGCAAAGTTTTGCTGTGAAAGGAACGAGTCGCATCATCGCCTAGTTCCGGTTCTACGCCAATAACTTGACAGTCGGGTAAAAGTGCTTTGGCTGCAATAGCACAACCGGAAATTAATCCGCCGCCGCCACAACAAACTAATAATAAGTCAAGTTGACCAACTTCTTGAATTAGTTCAGCTGCTGCTGTACCTTGTCCGGCGATGATATGAGGATGATCGTAAGGGGGAATAAGTGTCAAAGCGCGATCGCTTGCTAAAGTTTGCGCTAATTTCTCACGGTTGCTTTCTTCTCGATTGTAGAGAATAATTTCTGCACCATAACTTTGAGTTGCTGCTTGCTTTACCGCAGGAGCATCATCAGGCATGACAATAGTTGTGGGAATATTCAGGAGTTTTCCAGCTAAAGCGATCGCTTGTCCATGATTTCCCGAAGAAAAGGTGATTACACCCCGTTGTTTTTCGCTACTGGTTAGCTGTGCTAATGCGTTGTATGCGCCTCGGAATTTAAAAGCGCCTGTGCGTTGAAAATTTTCGCATTTAAAAAAGACTTGACTATTGGTGCGATCGTTCACAATTCTAGAAGTTAGCACGGGTGTGTGATGAGCAACACCCAAAAGACGTTTTTGTGCTGCTTGCACGTCATTGATAGTGACCGAGTTAAGCTGTAGCATCGACGGCAGTATTAAAGCTAGTCACTCTTTATTTTCAGATGAAAGAGAATTTATGCCAATCACCCACAGATTCATAGCCAATCGCTTGAACTGTATCTTGAAGTTGACTAAATTTTATAACCTTATTTAAGGATTATGTGTTTGAGATGGTAAATAGAAGCGCTGATATACTAAATTAAATCAGTTGATTTTCAGGAATTTGTAGAATCGTGACAAGTCTGTCAAACATCTCCAATATTGTGCATGAAGTAGAAAGTGATGGTTTAGGAGAGATTGACTACCTTGATAAGCAATTACATAATCGCTTTCAAAACAAGTTCGTAGTTCAGCCTTCGCTTACCCGACTTTTAGTGAGTTTTCAAGCTAACAAAACTAGACCGATTTATCGTTGGTACAAGTACAAGGAAGCCTTTTCTGCCTCTCTAGTCGAACTTTTGTTTCATAAATATCAAGTAATTCAAGGCAAGATTTTAGACCCTTTTGCTGGCAGTGGAACTGCTTTGTTTGCTGCTAGTCAGGTTGGAATCGATGCTGATGGTATTGAATTGTTACCCATAGGTCAACAGATAATTAATACTAAAAAAAATTTAGATATTGAATTTACCCCTGATGATTTTAAAAGGTTAAAATTTTGGTTACAATCGCAGCCTTGGAAACAGTTTGATCACAAAATTGAACTGTCAGAGTTAAAAATTACTAAAGGAGCTTACCCCCAAGCAACTAAAACTGCAATTGAACAATATCTTGAAGCTTGTCGTCAAGAAAATACCAGAGTTCATGCAGTTTTAAAATTTGCTTTGCTTTGTGTTTTAGAATCTGTCAGTTACACACGTAAAGATGGACAGTATCTTCGTTGGGATTATCGTTCTGGTCGTGGACAGGGAAAGAAGCCTTTTAATAAAGGTGAGATTCTAGAGTTCGATAAAGCTCTTACTAACAAAATTAACGAAATTCTTGATGACTTAGAACCTTCTACACAACAGATTGAGCTTTTTTCAAGTATTAAAAATCAAGGTCAAATCTATCTTTGTGAAGGTTCTTCTCTGGAAGTCATGCCACAGTTATCTGATGCTACATACGATGCGATTATCACATCGCCGCCCTATTGTAATCGATATGACTATACTCGCACTTACGCACTAGAACTAGCTTTACTTGGTATTTCTGAGACAGAATTAATCAATCTTCGCCAGAAAATGCTCAGTTGTACGGTTGAAAATCGCCCTAAAGATTTATTAGCTATAAATTCAGACTGGAATAAAGCCCTGGCAATTGTGGATTCGCAAAACCTATTACAAGCTATATTAAAATTTCTAGAAAATCAGAATTCACAAGGTTTATTGAACAACAAATGTATCCCAAGAATGGTAAAGGGCTATTTCTATGAAATGGCTTGCATCATACAAGAATGCTTTCGTGTTTTGAAACCTGGAGCATTTCTATTTATGGTTAATGACAATGTACGCTATGCAGGTGCAAGCATTTCAGTAGATATGATTCTCTGTGACTTTGCTGAACAATTAGGTTTTACTGTTGAAAATATTCTTCTTCTACCAAGCGATAAAGGCAATAGTAGTCAGCAAATGGGTAATCATGGGCGCGAACCTTTGCGGAAGTGCGTTTATGTATGGAAAAAGCAATAATTCAAATGTCTATGTGTGCCTATCGAAACCATCTGAAATCTATTGATGATCTGGTAACAACTTACGAAGCAACCCGTGCAGGTTTTGTTGCACTTGCGCTTGAAAAGAATCGACGTGCTACACCTTACATCGCGGAAGCAAGGGCACTTCAAGAAGCTGCTGGTGAAGCTGAGAATGCTGCTGACTTATTAAAAGTTAAAGGCATTGAGATGGGATTGTTAACTGCGGCTGGCTTATCTGATAAATCCCTTGCACATCTAATGCCAGAGGACAAGATTGAAGCGATAAATGGTTTGATCAAGAATTTTCTTGAGCCAGCAGGTGCAAATTTTGTTGAGGAATTAGTTTTTAGATTCTTGCTAACTCGTGGTGATACGCTTGGTGGCTCAATGCGTAATGTTGGAGGTGCATTGGCGCAAAGAAAACTGACTCGCGCAATTCTTTCAACTCTCACAATTGCTGGTAATAAATACCACTGGCAACACTCAAAAACTAAAAAGTGGATAGCTATGACAAATAATGACTCAGAAATTGAGTTATCTTTACGTGGCATCAGCTGGGAGAGTGAGATTGGTAATCGCACATTAATTTACAATCTAACTGTGCCGTTAGTCAGGAGTAATGTGGATCTTTGTTTGTTTAACCTTGCTCCATCAGAGTTAGTAGCTAATAAATCTAGTGCAATTGAACCATCTGTAGTTGCGCCTTATGTTATCGCGCTTGGTGAATTGAAAGGAGGTATAGATCCCGCAGGTGCAGATGAACATTGGAAAACTGCACAAGCAGCACTAAATCGTATACGTGAAGCATTTGCCAAAGTTGGGCATTCACCTTTGACTTTTTTCGTGGGTTCAGCAATTGCAAAAAGGATGGCGGGTGAAATCTGGAATCAATTGGAAAACGGCACTCTCAGTAATGCTGCTAACCTGAATCAGGAAAACCAAGTTGCATCTATTTCTCGTTGGTTGTGCAAACTTTAAAAGTTCTAGCTAGCTAACAAGAGATTTTGGTGTGGAAGCATTTAAACAAATCTTTGGTTAAATTCACACATCAAATCTACTCTTCCTTTCCGCAACATTGCCGGATCTAATCTTTCAGTGGTGTTACAAGTCATCAAAACCACTAACCGCTGCTTTATCTGAATACCAGAATCATCAATCACACTTTGGTATAAAGTACCATCCAGCAAACTTAGAATGTGTTCTGTTTTGTTATTGTATTGTGCTACTTCAGATGCACGATTTTGTGCCAGGTTATCAGCTTCGTTGATAATGATACAAATCCGCTCTAAATAAGTGGGTGGGACAAAGTTAGCGATCGCATCATGATCTAAAATAAAAATCACATACCCTAAAGGTACAAGAATTTCTTTTGCTACTGCTTGTGTCCAGGCAGTTTTACCTGTACCTGGTTCTCCATGTACCACAACCGCTAGCTGATTTTGATTGAGTACTGCCTGTTGTACTGTGTCGGTAAAGTTTTGAATATCTGCTGGAAAAGTCTTAATGGGAAATTGACTATGAACTTTCCCCACACGACTTTGATAGCCACTCAGCATGACTGCTAAATCGTAAGTCGCTTTGTTAATCAATGGCGAGATATTTTTCGACATTAAAGTATATTGTCGTCGGCCGCGATCGTAAAGTTCAATTTGTAGCCAAATATCATGCTTCGACCAATAAGCATAAACTGTATTAACAACGTCGAGACGATCCCAACTCACAAATTTATCAACAGGAAAGTAAAAATCTCTTTCTAAATAATACTGAGTAATAATATCAGGTCGCTCTAAAAGGTGTAAAACCCGTAAAACAGTAATTTCTTGCAGCCGATTTAGAACGTAATCAATGGGAATGCTGCTACGACTGACAAATTGCACTATAGGTGTTTCTGTACTCAAAACATCTTTATAGCGATGATCTGGTGATTGGGGATCTGGTGTAATATAATTCCAAAATTTTTCAACTTCGTAGCGAGTATTATCAGATGCAATGCTTAATAAGTTAGCCCACCAAGTATAATTATTTCTTCCTAAAACTTCAGCAAAATTGCTTGCTAAATTCAAAGTTCTTTGTGTTAATTCTTGTGTGTCATTATACCATAATTGCCATAAAAATTCCCAGTCAAAATCTCGTTGAAATGGCCGCCAACCACTAGCAATTAAGCTTTGACCTTTACTATTTGGTGGATTGCCTTCATTATTTCTAAAGTAATCAAATTCCATATGTTGCATTCTGGATCTAAACCAATAAATTCTTACTCACCTAACTGGAGAATACTTTGTGCCTTAGTGTCTTTGTGGTTATTTAATTTTTTTACCACCAAGGCACGAAGACACAAAGAGTTTTGATTCGTTCTTGTCTTGGCAGTTGATGAGGGCTACTTAGCTAGTTAAACACACTTCTGTACGGATGCCTACTTTTAAGGGGAGCAACGCGAAAATGTGAGATCGTCGTGAAATGAGCGCTTGGGAGCGGGGGTAGCTGGGGGAGCTGGGGGAGAAAAGAGAAAAAATAGTCCTTTTTGCTACTTAAAATCTGAAAAATACACTTATTTTCTGCTTCTTCCCCAGCCTCCCCAGCCTCCCCAGCCCCCCCAGATCTGCCATGTCACTTTCATCGCATTGCTCCCCTTTTAAGAGAGGTTATACCAATGGAAGTATATCGATTGGTTTCAAATCAGGTACTGTCCAGTGGTTACGAGCCTCCCAAGACATAAGTAAATCTCGACTATAGTATTCTAAAGGTAAATTTTTATTTCCATAAGTATGGATTAACTCGTTGGCTAGCTCTAATATAGAACTACTTTTCTCTAAATTAAATAGATAACGACGCACGATATTAATCCAAAAAAGCGTCAAGGTTTCGTGATAACCACTATTTTTTGTGGTTTTGATACCCATAGCTTTGTTGTACTCTTGGATACCCTGACGAATAAGATTTATAGCTTGTTTTTCTTCATAATGAGTTAGATAAGAAAGTGCAACTATCAAGTGTGCAAAATGATTCCACTCACAACGAGGTAAGGTACAGTTTTTAAATCTATTTATGAGGTTGTCTATCTCATCTATTGTTTGATATTTCTCTGTTACATCCATTATTGTGCTTGATCTGTCAACTCAACTAGATGACTTTATCTTTGTAAGTAATTACTCAGCTTATATTCAGAAAAATGTAGTCAATCATAAATAATTACTAAATACTACATTTATAATACAGAAATGTCAAGAGTTAACAAAATCTAGAAAAATACATGACTTATTCTCCAGCACGCTTAAAGCATAAACCAGTAAACTACGTGTGATGTAGCTGATTGCTGTTACTTTAAGGCAGTATAACTATAAGTTTTTACTGATGATGCTGCATTTGATAAATTACGTAAACAAATAGCACTATGGATACTAAGGGTGATGAATATTTTGAATACTTTGAATACTAAGTTATGATGAAGATATTGAAAAAATATTATGTAATTTTGCTTATAATCAATAAGTGTCTGCTAAATGTGTAAGTCTGAGTCTTTCTTCCCCATACACTTGTTGTCAAGGTAGCGAGTATCAAGTTGCTAGTAGTGAAATAAGAACTAATTTTAAGTGCCATCTACCCCATCCATTACGGTAAATCCCGTCTATAATTTGGCAAAAAAGACGATAAATTCCTATTGAATCCTCTGGAGAAGAGATGTATCTGGCACATTCATTTATGAGTGATCAAAAGAAGCACAACTCTCAGCAGCCATTAGTATTGGCAGTAGAAGATCATGATGATAGTCTACTGTTGATGAGTTATGCTCTTGAGTCACTTGGTTGTGGATTCATTTGTCAAGCAGACAGTTCCACAACGCTGGTAGTGGCAAAAGAGTATCAGCCAGACTTGATCATGTTAGATATTCTGCTACCAGGTCTAAGTGGAATTGATGTTGTGCGTCAATTAAAGCAAGATTCCCTAACCTACCACATTCCAGTGGTGGCAGTCACAGCTTTAGCTACTAAAGAGGATCAACAACAGATTCTCATGGCGGGTTTTGATGACTACATCAGCAAACCTTACATGATTGAGGATCTAGAGGCGATAATTCAACGCCAACTATACGGTAAATTCGAGGCTTACTCAGCTTATGAATTATGTCAAGATTAGCTGATGACTTTTGAGTAAAAAAACTTAACCATGTTTTGGTAGTTGCACTGTAAAGACTGTGCCTTGACCTAATTGTGAGGCAACTGCGATCGCACCCCCATGGGCTTCTACAATTCGGCTTGATAAATGTAGTCCTAAGCCACTACCTGAACGTTTATTTCTCCCTTGGCGAAACCGTTCAAAAATGGTGGCCTGGTCTTCGGGTGCGATGCCATAACCTGTGTCTTCCACTGTGATAGTCAGCCAATCTTTACCTTGAGGATTAGCGGATTGTTCAGAAATAGTAATTGTGATGCCACCTGTATCTGTAAACTTGATGGCATTGCCAATTAAGTTGTTAAATACACGCCGTATTTCCAAAGCATCACCCATCATCACACCAGCGTCTGCTTTACCTGGTTCTAACCCACTAGTATCTATTTTCAAAATTAAGTTTTTCTCACTGGCGAGTGGAGTGAGTTCACTAACTACTTCTTGGATGATTTCTGGCAGGTTGCAGGTTTCCCAATTTAATGTTTTTTTACCTGCCTCGAAACGATAAACTTCTAGCAGGGTATTCACCATTTGCATTAAATTTTTGTTGCTGCGAATCATCACTGCGATCGCTTGTTTCATTTCTGGCGAAATCTTGCAGAAGGTTTCTTGTTGAAATAAATCAAGCATCCTATCTGCTGCTACTAAAGGAGTTCGCAAATCATGAGTCAGACGGGAAACAAAGTCTTCCCGTTGGCGTGCCATCTTTTTTTGTTCGTCAAGACTATGCTTGAGACGCAATAGCGATCGCACTCTGGCTAAGAGTTCATCAGTATCAAATGGTTTGCGAATAAAATCATCAGCACCTGCATCTAAACCTTCCACGACACTTGATTCGTGAAAGGCTGTAATCAGCAAAATGGGAATATAACTGATAGCAGGGTTATTGCGAATGCGACGTGTAACTTCATAACCATCCATCCCTGGCATCATCACATCTAAAAGAATCAAATCGGGTGGATATTGTTCAACATGCTCTAAAGCGGTTCTGCCATCTGAAACTAAATCAACCTCATACCCCTCACTTTCTAAAATAGTCTGAACCAAAATGAGATTATCTCTAGTATCATCAACGGCAAGAATCCGATCAATTTTAGAATTTTCAAGAACAGACATGATTTACAACTTTTATCAATTTTTTTTTAGAATCACTTATACTTTGACATTGGGATATCCCAATGATGGTTTGTAGATTGATGCGGATTTTGAGCAGAATAGACGATGTGATCACCATCCAAGTGTAAAGTCTGAAAATTCCCGTTGGCGGTTTGTAATGAGATTTGCCGTGGAATTTCAATCCTGAACATTGACCCGGCCCCTAATTGACTTTCTACAAATATTTTGCCATCCATCATTCGCACCAGCGAATCGATGATTGCCAAACCCAGACCAGTACCAGGATATTTACGTGTGAGACTTTGATCAACTTGTCGAAAGGCTTCAAAAATATGTTTGAAGTCTTTGGGGGCTATGCCAATACCTGTATCACGAACTGCGATCGCTATACGATTTCCCGGAATCTCTCTAGCTTCCAGCCAAATGCTGCCAGATTCTGTAAATTTAATAGCATTTGATAATAGGTTAACTAAAATTTGTCGTATACGTACTGAATCATTAAATAATATCGGATTTTGTATATCTATTTGAACTAGCAAAGACAGTTTTTTTGCCTCCGCTAGAGAACGCATTTCTGCTACTGTAGTATTTATTACTTTAGTTAAATCAAAGAATTCTGGCTTTAATTCTAGTCTTCCTGCTTCCAATTTGGAAAAATCTAGAACTTCGTTTAGTAACATCAGCAAATGCTTGCCATTGTTGAGAATGCGCTCTACCATATCCGCTTGCTGATGGGTCAGTTGAGCAAATTTAGGGCGTAATAATATTTGCGAAAACCCAATGATAGCATTCATGGGAGTCCGCAATTCATGAGACATGGTTGCTAGAAACTGAGATTTCAGCCGCGTTGCTTCCAACAGCTTGAGGTTTTGCAATTGAATTTGTTGTCTTTGTCTCTCTAGTTCTTGGTTTTTACGAATCAGTTGCTCGTGACTTTCTCTCAGTTGCTGGTTTGCTAAAGCTGCTTGCATTTCAGCACGATGTACTCGAATTGCATTTCGTAAAATTTGTGCCAAAGTTGCTGAAGAAACTCTAGATTTAGAAAGATAATCTGTAGCACCAGCTTTCATTAAAGCTACAGCAATTTCTTCATCTCCTTGAGCAGTCAGAACAACTAAAGGAACTTTGATTTCCCAAGAGCGTAGTTTTTGAATTAAGGTCAAGCCGTCTTGGTCTGGTAAACGATAATCCAGGAAAACGCAGTCATAGGTAGTATTTCTCAAAGCAGAGAGTGCATCATGCCCATTACTTACCTCAGACAGTTCCATGCAAACTCCTGCTTTAGTAAGAGCGCGACGCACTGCCATGCGATCTACTTCATCATCGTCTACAACCAAAATTTTCAGCGTCTTTTCCATCGGTTTTTATTTTCGCTGCCAAATACGGTTTGATGTATAACATTGGTATTTTCAAACTATCCAACTAAATAATTTTATATTTTTAGATGGGGTTTTGACTAATACTTACCCCTGAGTTTGAAAGATGCAGTAATCACCTTGCTGTACATGCAAAAAATCAGATTTGATGGTTTTCATACCTGATTCGTTTAGTGAATTGAGTAGTTTATACTTTATACTTCATGCTTTCACTAGGGTATTTCGCATAAAATCCAATATTTGTTCAGTGCTGCCATAATTTCAACAAAGCTATTGAAGGTCACTGGTTTGAGGATATAGCCGGCAACATTTAAGTTGTAAGCTTCCACTCTGTCTTGATCTTGGTTTGAAGTCGTCATCACAACTACAGGAGTTGCTTTTAATTTTGGATCTCGTCGTAATTCTTGCAGAAATTCGATGCCACCCATCTTTGGCATATTCAAATCCAATAAAATCAAGCGCCGTTCATTAGGTATATTGGGAGGCTGACTATGATGACCGCGTAGCATTTTTAGTGCCTCTACCCCATTGTCAGCATGGTAAATTGGGTTAGTAATATTCACTTTTTTGAATGCCCGCTTGACATTCATCACATCAACTTCATCATCCTCCACTAATAGTATGTTGATCACTCTTTCCTGCATTATCTTAGCTTGAATTGAGTTGCTAAATTTATCCTTAATCTAGTTAATAGACTAGAATATTGGAATTACAATTGCAGTTACCAGCTAATTGCTATAATACAAAAAGAAACTAGCAAGCTAACAATGTGGTTTTTAAAATAAAACAACTGATATAAAGTAAAATAAAATACTTTATTTAGTTCTAATACATATTGTAAATGAGCGCGTTAACACCCGTCCTCAGTCATTGGTGAGAGTTGGTAATTAACATTGTGTTCCATAAGCTGGAGCAGTTTTATTGATCTGGTTGCTGAGGCCAGACAAAATGAAAAGTACTGCCAGCGCCGACAATAGAATCGAGAGTAATAGTACCTCCTTCCGTTTCAACAATTTTTTTGACGATCGCTAGACCAATGCCAGTATTTTCTTTGCGATCGCGGGCTTCTAAAGTTTGAAAAATCCCAAAGACTTTATCATGATATTCTGGAGCAATACCTGGGCCATCATCTGCCACGGCAAATTTGTAGTAACTTCCCTGGTCTTGAACTGAGATTTTGACTCGACCATCAACTCCTGAGTGATGCTTAATCGCGTTCTCGATTAAATTGGCAAATACCTGTTGTAGAGGAATCCGCTTAGTAATCAAGGTAGGCATTCCTGGTGCTATCTCGATGCTGAAAGTTGCTGGCGGTTGCAGTGAGTCAATCACTTCTTGGAGCAAGTGACCAACATTTACCAAAGATGATTCTGTATGAATGCGCCCAATGCGCGAATATTCTAGTAAGCCATTAATCAAGGCTTCCATGCGCCGCACTCGTCCTCGCAACAACTGCATCTGATGCTGGTTTTCTGGTGGGAGTTGGTCGGCTAGGTCTTCTTCTAACCATTCTGAAAGACTAGCGATCGCGCGTAAAGGTGCTTTCAGATCATGGGAAGCTACATAGGCAAACTGATCTAATTCTTGATTACGCTTTTGTAACATGGCCGTAGTTTGCGCCAGAATTGTGTTCGAGCGCGTTAACTCCTCTGCCCGTTGTTGTAGTGTAAGTTCAGTGAGTTTGCGATCGCTAATATCAATACATGAGCCGATGTATCCAGTGAAACTTCCATTTGCCGTGAACCTGGGTGTACCTATATCCAAAACCCAGCGATACTCACCATCATAACGCCGCAGACGGTATTCTATAGTGAAGGGTTGGCGAGCATCAAACGCCGTGCAGTAAGTCTTTAAAAAACGCTCTAGATCCTCTGGATGTACACCCTCTGCCCAGCCGTTGCCTATTTCTTGCTCCATTGTACGCCCAGTAAATTCCAACCAGCCTTTGTTAAAATAATTACAAATCTTGTCTATACCAGACATCCAAATCATTACGGGTGCGGTATCTGCCATTGTATGAAACCGTTCTTCACTCTCCTGCAATGCTTGCTCTACTTGTTTGTGTTTGCTGATGTCTTCAACTACAGCAATAAAGTACTCAGGTTCTAGTTGTGGTTGTTTAGTAGCTTCTTGTTGTAGCAGTGAAATTGTCAAATTAATCCATATTGGCAACCCATCTTTGCGGATGTAGCATTTCTGTTGCGAGTAAGTCTCTATTTCACCCGTCAAAAGTTGGTCAATATAGTTGAGATCAGTTTCCCAGTTATCAGGATGGATAATTTCCCCGAATGTCAAACCCAAAAGTTCTTCTTGGCTATAACCCAGAATTTCACACAGCTTTTGGTTAACTCGTACCCAGCGACCATCAACTGTTAAATGAGCAATACCGACAGCGGCTTGTTCAAAGGTAGCGCGAAATTTTTCTTCACTTGCTTTGAGCGCTTGTTCTGACTGCCGATACTCAGTAATATCAACTACTGTACCAATGTAGCCGATGACCTCTCCATTGGGCTTAGTCTCTGCTTGGGCTTGTGACAACACCCAGATGATTCTGCCATTAGGATGTTGGAACCGAAATTCATACCTAAAAAGACTGACATCTGGTAAAGTGCGTCTGATTTCCGTATCGATTAAATCCAGATCATCTGGATGGATAGCTGTTCGCCAACCTCGACCAAGGGCCGTTGTTAATGAGATACCAGAAAGTTCAGACCATCGCTGATTAACATAAAGGCAATTACCCGATAAATCTGTGCGAAAAATACCAACAGAAGACATTTGATCGAGGTTTACGTAACAGCACACATTTTTTTGTAATATTTGCTCAGTTAGCTGATATTGATTAATGTGATCAAAGGCAGTTTTCATATCCAGGCTGAGTAATATAAAAACATTATCGTTAGTAAATTCACTTAAACTAAACGCTGGTGGATTGATTTTATTGAGAATGAATTAGGCTTAATTAAACTTAAAAATTCCAAAGTTTGATTGGGAGGATAGCACGCTAGTGTGGCTCACTTTCTTTGATGGCTGATTGAACTTTTTCTGACTTTTCCATTTTTGCCAGCTTTTTTGAAAGCTTTAGAATAGTATTAAATTAAGAAAGTCATGAACCATAAGTGATAGCTAAGTATTGTCTAAAGTTTGAGTTCGTCTAAATATTTCACATTTTCTTGTAAAATAGCCATATATCTCCAGCTAGATTTTTAACTCTATCTAGGAGGAAAAATTAGCGAGTTGATTATTTCTATCGGTGGATGCAGGATTGTGAATAAATCATCTATCTTTGGATTGGGAAAATCATAGAAGCTGCTTAAAAAAAATCGTAGTTTGCATGATGCAATCAGAAAGAGCGAGTGTAGCAATGAGCGAAATAAGCATTATTTTAATTGAAGATCATGACCTCACACGAATGGGACTAAGAGCTGCTTTACAGTCTTACAGTGGGCTGAAAGTGATTGGTGAAGCAGCAAATGCCACCCAAGGATTAAAACTTTTGGAAACAGCTAAGCCGGATGTTGCAGTGGTAGACATTGGCTTACCAGACATGGATGGCATTGAACTGACGCGCAAGTTTAGGCGTTACCAAGCAGAGAGTGGGCAAACAGCAACAAAGATTTTGATCTTGACAATGGATCATACAGAGGATGCAGTGCTGGCTGCCTTTGCAGCAGGTGCAGACTCATATTACATGAAAGAGACAAGCATCAGCAGGTTAACAGAGGCAATACACGCAACTTATGGCGGCAACTCTTGGATCGATCCAGCGATCGCCAATGTAGTATTGCGGAAGATGCGGCAAGGTATTCCTGGAGAAAGCCAGCCATCTGATAAGCCAAAGACAGTGAAAATTGAGGCACTGGCTACCGAATACGAACAAGTTTTAGAAACTTATCCCTTGACTCAACGCGAACTCGAAATTTTAGAGTTGATTGTCGCAGGCTGTAGCAATGGGCAAATAGCCGAGAAACTTTACATTACCGTTGGTACAGTTAAGACCCACGTCCGTAACATCTTAAATAAACTCTGTGCCGATGACCGTACCCAAGCCGCTGTTCGCGCCTTGCGTTCTGGGTTGGTAGCGTGAGGAAGATGGGGAGACAAGGGGATGGGGAGATGAGGGGGATGAAGGAGATGAGGAGGATGAGGGGGATGAGGGAGATGAGGGGGAATAACTTCTTTTTCCCAATTACCAATTCCCAATTACCAATTCCCAATTACCAATTCCCAATTCCCAATCTCTCCAATAAACAAATAGCAATACGTCTTGCTGCACCCGGTTTACCCATTCGCCGCACACCATTTTCAGCGATGATGTGTAAATGATCGGGGTCTTGGAGTTGCGATCGCATCACATTTGCAACTTCTGTTGGCTGTTGGACTAAAATCAGAGACGGCCCCAAAAGACGGCTTTGTGCTTCAGCAAAGGCAGGATTATATTGGGGCCCAGAACCAGGAATGGCGATCGCAGGTTTCCCTAAACCCACAAATTGTTCTGTTGCTGTACCTGCCATCGCGATCGCCACATCTCCCCAATGCAAACATTCATTGTAGGCTTGTTGTGTTAAAATTAAATATGCATTTCTTTGCTTAAATGTCAAGGCATTGGTATCAGGAAGGGGGATAGGAGATTCTGGATGAAGTCGCCAGCCTTGGGATTGAATAGTTTGGCAGAGAATATTACAGTCTAAACCAGAAGCGATCGCTCCTAAAAATACTACACTTCCAGAAGTATGAAAAACTGAATCTCGCTCTTGGAAACTACCCATCAATGCAGACACAGCCAGCATGATCACTTCCCAATTATGATATGCTTCTGGCGGGCGGGAACCAGGAAGTAGAGTTACCACTAGCGGCCTAGCTAATTCTTGCTGTCGGATATCAGCACTATAAAATTGTCGGGGTGAGAATGTTGGTTCTAGACCATCCATCATTGGATTCCCCAAATCAAAAGCTGGAATTGGCCACCGTCTTAAGATTTCTGTAGTTAGTGAATCTCTAGGAAATACCGCCCGACAACGGCGACGACTCATTAACCAACGTTCCCAAGGATGATAAATCGAACCAGAAAAGTTTTCCCAACGTGCAGCTTTTGATTCTCGAGGCAATAACCCCACTTCATCCTGCACGTAATATTCTGATTTCGCCGTGCCAACAAAAGCATAGTTAGCACCACTTAAAGCAGCAAACAACAGTGGTACAATGTCACCCACAGCTAAAATAGCTCTTTTGTTACCCAGCCGTTTTTGGGAATTTACCCAACGGCGCATAGCCTTAATTTGGCTGCAAGTAAGTTGCAATAAACCGCCTTGTACATCTCGCATCAGTTGACGCCCATCCATATAAATGAAGCCGCCAGAAGGCATAGTGCGTACTGAACCAATACACGGGATATGCAAATTTTCATAAGCGCGTCCTTCACCCACCAGAGGCAAAGCAAAGATATCTGGTGGGTTTGGTTGTTGTTGAAGTTCCTGCAAAATGCGGACAGCAATCACATCTTCCCCATGACCGTTACTTAAAACAAGTAACTGCAAACGAGAACTAGTAGCAAGTGTGTTAGAGGCTAAAGATATCCGAGATAAATCACTCATGAGAAACAAAACATAGAAATTAACGGTCTGTTTGGGCAAAGAGGTATAAAACTGGGGATATTAATCAGCAAAGCTATTACCTCATTTAAAATAACTCCGACTTTATAGACTAAATATTATGCGAGTTTCTTCTGCTGCAATTTTTACTTTAGCTACTTTAGCGGCTAGCAATGTCACTCAAAAAGTAATGGCTGCACCTGTGGCAAATTCTTCTGAAACTGAACCAGCAAAAAACTTGGTAGTTCCAGTCAATGAAGAAACGCCCACACAGGTAAAGACTATTTCATCGCCGGAAACCGTAGTTGTTCAACAGTTTTCCCCAAATCCTGTAGTTGTGCAAACAGGTGTCAACAACAATTCTAAAGTAGCCCAAACACCAGCTAGGCAAAATTCTCCCGTCATCCTTCCACCATCTCCCACTCCCCCCATCACCCCACCAACCTCAAAGCCTCCTACTATTGACAATAACTTAGTAGTCACAGCCACAGACGTGCAGATAGTGGGGGCTAGTCAGGAATTACAGCACATTATTCGCAAAGTGATTAAAACCCAAGCTGGTGGAGAAACTAGTCCTAATCAACTACAAAATGATGTTGCGGCAATTTTGGAGACTGGGTTATTTGCCAATGCCAACGTCAATAGCCGCAGCACTCCAGCAGGATTGAATGTAGTGTATCAGGTGCAACCAGTGGTAGTGCGATCGCTAGAACTTTCCGGTGCAAAAGCACTCACCTACCAAATTGTTCTAGAACGTTTCCAATCTCAAATTGGTAAGACCATCAGTCCGGCGGGACTCCAGCAAGCAGTGCAACAAATTAACAAATGGTACGCCGATAATGGGTATAACTTAGCACAGGTGCTATCAATTAAACCTAACCGCCAGGGAATCCTCACCGTGAATGTAGCTGAAGGCTTGGTGGGTGATATCAAATTTCGCTTTCTTAACGACGAGGGCAAAACTGTAGATAGTAAAGGTAATTTAGTTGCGGGACGCACTAAACCAGATTTCTTGCAACAGCAACTCAAGCTTAAGCCAGGTCAAATCTTTCAAGAAAATGTAGTACGCCAAGACGTACAGCAACTTTATCGTACTGGCTTATTTGAAACTGTGAATGTTGCCCTAGAAGGAGATGCCACAAAAGTTAATTTGGTTTACGAACTTAAAGAATACGGGGCGCGTGCCATTAACTTGGGTGGTAGTTACAACAGCGACCAGGGAGTAATAGGTACTTTAAACTACCAAGACCAGAATATTGGTGGTGTTAACGATACTTTCTCAGCAAATGTTGGCTTAAGCCTGCGTGACTTCCAGTTTGACACCAAATTTATTAGTCCCTATCGCTCAACTGATCCCGATCGCTTCGGTTACACTCTAAATGCCTTCCGTAACCGAGAACTTTCAGCAACTTTTGATGACGAGATTAAGTTGGCTAATGGCGACAAAGTGCGGGAAGGTAAAATTGGCGGTGGTATCAGCTTTGCGCGACCCATTGACGACTGGGATACCTCATTAGGATTTAATTACACTCGCACCAGTATTCGCGATCGCCAAGGTAATATTACTCCAACTGACGCTCAAGGCAATCCCCTTTCTCTCAGTGGCACTGGTATCGATGACCTGGCTACAGTATCTTTCACCGCCACCAAAGACCGACGAGATAACCCTAACAATCCTACGCAAGGTTCCCTACTACGTTTAAGTACAGAACAATCTGTACCTGTTGGTCAAGGCAATATTTCCATGAATCGTATTAAAGCTAATTACAGCCAATACTTACCAGTCAATTTATTTAACAGCAAACAGTCACAAGTATTTGCTATGAATGTACAAGCTGGTACAGTCATCGGTGATTTACCGCCTTACGACGCTTTTAACTTGGGTGGTTCCAACTCAGTGCGCGGTTACGACAGTGGGGATATTGGCAGTGGTCGCACTTATATTTCAGCTTCTGCTGAATACCGCTTCTCCATCTTGCCCATAGTAGGAGGCGTGTTATTTGCAGACTATGCCTCAGACTTAGGGTCTGGCAATACTATTTTGGGAGATCCAGCAGGCGTGCGAGGCAAACCAGGTTATGGCTTTGGTTATGGTGCTGGGGTACGCGTTGACTCACCTCTTGGTTTAATCCGGGCTGATTATGGTATTAACGACCAAGGAGAAAGCAAAGTGCATTTCGGTATAGGACAACGTTTCTAGGGGTCAGTTGTCAGTGGTCAGTGGTCATTTGTCATTTGTCATTTGTCAGTTGTCAGTTGTTATTCTTCTACTCCCTCATCCTCCTCATCTCCCCCCACCCCCTCATCTCCCCATCCACCCATCTCCCTGCTGTATTATGAAAAAGACAAAGTTCTGGCGATAATCGGGAGGGAGGCTTTTTCCAATTCGGGTGTCCCAAGCAATAAATCATTCCTAAAGACAGATATCGAAGCTTTATCAGTGTCTGGCTTATAAAATATTGGGAAGATTTTATTGTATGACAATCACTGAAGACTCAGGAATCTACTTATCTGCTCATTCAGGACTCAGGACTCAAAACTCTCTATGTTAGCAGGCACAATTTTGCAGGGTGGAAAATATACCCTAATCCAGGAAATAGGGCGTGGTGGCTTTGGCATTACGTTTAAAGCTACGCATCACTACTTAGGTCAAGTGGTAGTGATGAAAACCATCAATGAAAAGCTGCGGCAACATCCTGATTTTGCCAAGTTTGAGCGCCAATTCCAAGATGAAGCCAGACGATTAGCTACTTGTATTCACCCGAATATTGTCCGAGTCAGCGACTTTTTTGTCGAAGATGGACTGCCTTACATGGTAATGGAATATATTCCTGGTGAAACCTTGGGAAATGCCTTTGTCTTGCCTGGGATACCCTTGCTTGAAGCTACAGCAATTCATTACATCCGCCAAATTGGGGCAGCATTGCAGGTTGTGCATAACAATGGTTTGTTGCACCGCGATATCAAGCCAGATAATATCATTCTCCGTGAAGGCACTCAAGAGGTAGTACTAATTGATTTCGGCATTGCCAGGGAATTTAACAGCGGTGTGAGACAAACTCACACAGGTTTGGTTTCTGAGGGTTATTCGCCCATAGAACAATACCTGACGCAAGCACCACGCACACCCGCTACAGATGTTTATGGTTTAGCAGCAACATTATATGCTTTGTTGACAGCACAAGTTCCCTTGCCTGCATTGTTGCGCGATCGCGAAAAAATGCCTTCTCCCCGCGAACTACAACCCCACCTGAGTGCAGCAGTCAATCAAGCGGTAATGCGTGGCATGGCTGTAGAATCTCGCTTTCGTCCGGCGACAGTTGCCGAGTGGCTACAACTACTACCTGCAAATGAAGTGAATGCTACACCTCAAACAGCAGCCACTTACATGATGCCGACTATCGATTTATCTTCCCAACAGCCAGGAAAGTTACCCGCAGTCACTGTTCTCAATCACATCAACAAGCCATCACCAGTCAAGAATTTAACAGCAATTGGTAAAAAACTGGGAACTTCTAAGATATTGCTGGGTACAGGTATCGCCCTAGTTGCTGCTACAGCGGGTTTTGGCATCACTAGTCTATATTCTAATTATCAGCGACAGACGTTTGAACAGCCCAAAATAGAGCCTGCTGGGCAAACACCTACTATTGATTTTCCACCTTTACCTGAGAGTCAACAGCCTAACACTGCCAAAGATTCTCAAACCTCCTCACCAACTGAATCTGCACCTGTCTCAACCTCCAGGCGGCGCAGCAAGCGCAGTTATAGTAGACAAGAACAATCTCCTAATACCAGTAGTAGCGATTCTACAGAAAAATCGTCACAACAACCCAACTCAGGAGAATCATCACGTCGTGATTCTCAACAACCCTCCCTTTCGCCCAGCGTTTCCCCTTCGCCATCGCTAGTAGAAAAGCTACGATCTATTCGTTCATCTCGTCGTCCTTCCTCTACATCATCAGAAAATACTTTACCCTCTTCCAGTCAGGATTCCACCCCACCCCAACCTGTGAGGCCATCACCTCAACCCGTGAAGACATCTAATCCTGTGGTTGTACCAGCAGCGCCACCACCTGCGGAATCAAAACGTTCAGATCCTCCCGCTATAGTAGTCCCAACCCTGGAAGATAAGCAAAATTCATCTACTGATAATCAATCTCAGAAAAATGAAAAGTCGCAGGAAAACCTAGAACCAAATAAAGATTAATAATGTGTTTTAAGTCAAATATAAAACTTTAAATACTCCCATATTTACAAGGTTAATCTCAGTAAATAAAAGCGCAAAATAACGTGAGTTCGCTACTACCTCTCCCTCCTAACCTCCCTCTCCTAAAAGGCGAGGAAGGAACAATGAAAGAAATCACTCTTTTACCCCCCTCTCCTCGTAGGAGAGGGGTTGGGGGAGAGGTCATAACAGTACTCATCGAACTCATATTAAAATAAATAAGTTTTGCTCAAAATTATGAATGAAATTTTAATATTTTTCATTCATAAATATTGTTACTAAAAATATTTATTTTTGCTTTTTTACATCATTCATCACAACAATTTTCCCCTTTTGATCAATCTTCACCGGATTATTGGGAAAAGCTTGACGATTTAAAGAACGCATCAGTTCCACTGTACGGAAACGCTGATCAATGTAAGGAATTCCCTGCCGATTTATATGCACAGGGATAATTTTACTTGATACCAAATCTCCCTTGGAACTCAGTTCAACTTCTAAAATCATTGAGTAGCCAGTTTCAGCATCTGTAGATAAAGTTCTGTATCCCAGAAAGTTACCCAAAGAATAGGCTATGAGTTTTCCTTTATAAATCTCAATTGCTCTTGGGACATGAGGCCCATGTCCTAGCACTAAATCTGCTCCTGCATCAATCATTGTCCGGGCAAACTGAATAGAATTACCTCGGTTCTCTCCATAAAAAAACTCTGTTTGATTTTTAACGTGTAGCGCCCCTGTTCCTTCTGCTCCTGCGTGCATGGATACAACTACGACATTGGCATTATTTTTAGCTTCTGTGACTAATGCTTCAGCAGTTGCAAGGTCATGAATAGAATTATACATGTCATAGGGAGAAAAGCCGATCATTGCGATCGCAATATTATTAGCTTCTAAATAAAGAATTTGATTTTTCAGACCAAGTGTGGCAATACCAACAGCACTAAGATTATTAACTGTATCTTGGAACCCCACAGAACCAAAATCCATTGCATGGTTGTTTGCCAAATTGAACACATTAAATCCAGCATCCGCAAATAATTCAGCATAGGCGGGTGGGGAGCGAAAAGCAAAAACTTGTCCGCGACTGATATCTTTAGTAGTGTAGGGATAGTTAGTTAAGCTAGTTTCAAAGTTGCCAAATAAAATATCAGCCCCGTCTAAATGCTTTTTTACTGAGTTGGGTAATAATTGATTGCGATCGCGAGGCAACCTGTAGTTAGGAAAATTAGTACCAGGAATAATATCCCCCACAGCTTTGATGGTGATAGTGTCTGGAAAAGTTTCCTCTCCTGGTGGTGGTAGAGGTTCCGGCACTGCAAATGGAAATGAGTTAGACTCAGTGGATGAGGTAGCAGCGTCAGATGGGAGTAATTGCCCAAAGCGGATGAATACTCCAATACCAATACCTAAACAAAAGCAGCCACTAACAAAACCCACTGACAGTAATTGCACTACCCTGCGGTTTACCATCGTTTTACACCTCACACGATGGCATTAGTTTATCCTAAAAATTGTTCATCTATGTATATTGATGAATATTTAGCACATCGTATTTATCTAAGGTAGTGGGTTAGTTTACTTGATTATGGCTTAATACGCTTGGAATAAGCCTTTTTTATCTCAATTTATACAAGGCCTCATAGACAATGGTATGTCTAAAACTGATGCAGCGATCGCTTTTCATGGTTAGCGAAACAGTAATTAAGGTAATTGTATAATTAAGAATAAGTACTTATAACTACAGGCAAGCATAGCTAGCGGTAATTATTAAGCGCATTGTGAGAGAGAATTAGTATTAGTTGGAATTAACATCAGTTTCTATTGTGTTGTTACTAGTAGTCCCAAATTTATGGCTCAGATGAAGTGGTACAACGAACCTTCAACCTGGAACAAGCAAGCAGAAATTGTTTACGTGAACACAGGTGCAAAGACTGATTTCTGGCAAAAGACTCACTATAACTTCATCCGTGATAATGGCAACTTTTACTATCAGGAAGTCAAAGGTAATTTTACGATTGAGGTCAAAGTTATAGGACAGTATCAGGCTTTATATGACCAAGCAGGGTTGATGATCCGGGAAAACGAAAATACCTGGCTCAAATGCGGGATTGAGTTTGTTGAAGGGGTACAAAACGTAAGTGCTGTAGTAACACGAGATTACTCAGATTGGTCGATAGTCCCACTATCACAACCACCAGTTGCACTATGGATGCGGGTACAGCGTCGCTCAGAAACTGTAGAGGTGCAATATTCTCTAGATGGCAAGTATTATCAAATGCTGCGACTCGCATATCTTACCCATGCAGAAACACTACAGGCGGGATTAATGTGTGCTTCACCCCAAGGAGAAGGTTTCTCAGTTGTATTTGAAGGTTTCAAAATTACTCAAATATAGCGGCATCACTAAGTAACTATTTTTATATACTTTTACCAATTTTGTTATGAACATGAGCTTAATACAACGTGAGTTCGATGAACCTCTCCCCAACCCCTCTCCGACGCAGAGAGGGGCTTTGAAATTCTTGGTAAAGAACGAAAAATTAAGGTTTTGAAGCCTCTCTCCTTTCAGGGGAGAGGTTTGGAGAGGGGTCTTTTAAAGCTGTCGAACTCACGTTAATACAGCAGCGGTAATAAAATCAGGAGTAATATCAATTCTGTATGAAGATGCGCCTATAGAACTTGTCCAAAGTAACACCCGTAGGGGAAATTTATCAATTGCCCCTACATCAATAAAGGCTAACCTCACATATAATTGCTATTACTTTGCTCTGTTTATATGTCTTTAGACAATCCTTAAAAGGACTAATTTCCCGAACCCAAGTGTACTAAATGATCACTGACTTCAGCATTAATCCAACTCTCGCCGCCCTTCCAAGGCTCTTGCCAGCGTCACCTCATCAGCGTACTCTAAATCGCCACCCACAGGTAAACCAAAAGCAATTCGCGTCACTTTGGTAAATGGTTTGAGTAGTTGTCCTACATACAGTGTTGTTGTCTCCCCTTCCACACTCGGACTAATCGCCAAAATTACTTCTTGAGGTTTTTGCTGACTCACCCGCCGCACTAAAGCTTGAACAGTCAACTGTTCTGGCCCAATACCATCAATAGGGGAAATCACCCCACCTAAAACGTGATACTTGCCTTTGTACTCGCGGGTTTTTTCCAACGCAATCACATCACGAGAATCCGCTACTACACAAATTGTGTTAGCGTCACGGTTGACATTGCGACAGATTTCACAAACTGGGTCAGCAGACAGGTGAAAGCAGACAGAACACAAGCCTACTTGTTTTTTTGCTTCAATCAAGGCTTGTGCCAAAGCTTCTACCTCTGCTTCTGGTCGTTTTAAGATATGCAAAGCTAGACGTTGGGCTGTTTTAGGCCCGACTCCTGGTAAGCGTTGTAGCTGCTCAATTAACCGTGCTAAAGGACGTGCGTAAACCGTGGCTTTATCTCCAGAATGTTTTTACCTTAACTATAATGACATTCTTAAGGAAATTTGGGGTGGTTGTTTAAAGCATCAAAGATTAAGCCAACTGAGCTTGAAATCATTTCATTTACAAAACTTGCTAGTAAAGCAATCACAAAACATTTCGCGTAATAGTTTGTGTTACGTCCAGTAGCCTAAACTTAAGACTTCTTCAATGGCATTTTGTAATACATTTGTAGTGTAGACTGGTAGTGATATTCATTTTGAGGATAAGCAGTTTAATAAGACGTTAGATCGTTTTATGAATAGAAGAATATTAACCATTTGTTAAATCGGCTATGTAATGCACCTTCGTAATATCTCTGCTCAACCAATCCATCACTTTAACGTTGCCTCTGTTTGCCCAGGTGGTTCAGGATTTGAATGGATAGACATTCCTCTTCTCTCAGCAGTTTCAGATGATCTACCTGATAGCCTTGATGCTATCCTGATTGCTGGAGATCTTCAAGCTATTGATAACCCTTTTGTACCGGTTGAAGAACGTAGGCTAGCTGGAGAGGCGATCGCTGAGCAACTTGTCACATTGGCTGAATCTCAACTTATTCCTCAACTGAATAATACAGGGGTTCTTCTGACAGGTGATTTGTACACTGACCCTACCCTAAAAAAGCGTGGTCAGACTGGTAATGTCTTATCTGTCTGGAATAGCTTTGCTCAAAGCTTTCGTTGGGTTGTTGGTGTAGCAGGTAACCACGACCTCTTTGATAAACAAGCCATTTCTTTATGGAAACCTCAACTTATACATGGTACTGCTATCAGCAAAGATGGACTTTGCATTGCAGGCATTAGTGGTATTGTGGGCAATAGTAATAAACCTTGGCGTGTACCTCAGAAACAACATGCTAAATGGCTCAAGGAGTTATTAGGTCAAAGTCCAGATATCTTACTATTTCATGAGGGGCCATCCTCCCCAGATGAAACCCGACCAGGTAACGCTAGTATTCTCAAGCAACTGAATAAATTACGATATACTTCTCTGGTGGTTAGTGGACATGTACATTGGCGTCATCCTCTATCAGGTGAGCCTCCGTCATTACAAGTACTGAATGTTGATTCACGAATTGTTCTAGTAACAAGAGAGCCGATAGAAGCTCTAAAACTTTAGGTATATAGCAAAGTAATGAACATTGTCCTAACCTAGGTGACTACGGCTATACAAAGGCGATCGCTGTTTTTTAGGGAAAAAATTCTTATAATAAAAAACGCCCCCCGTTTCCGGGGGGCGTTTTTTATTGAGCTAAGACTTCAAGAATTAGCCGTTGATAGCAGGAGCGCTCATTGCAACAGGAGCAACTTCACCAGCAGCCAAGTCTAAGGGGAAGTTGTGAGCGTTACGCTCGTGCATTACTTCCATACCCAAGTTAGCGCGGTTGATGATGTCAGCCCAGGTGTTGATGACACGACCTTGGGAGTCAATCACTGATTGGTTGAAGTTGAAACCGTTCAAGTTGAACGCCATGGTGCTGATACCCAAAGCGGTAAACCAGATACCGACTACGGGCCAAGCAGCCAAGAAGAAGTGCAAGGAACGGCTGTTGTTGAATGAAGCGTATTGGAAGATCAAACGACCGAAGTAACCGTGTGCTGCTACGATGTTGTAGGTTTCTTCTTCTTGACCGAATTTGTAACCGTAGTTTTGAGATTCGGTTTCGGTTGTTTCACGAACCAACGAGGAAGTTACCAAAGAACCGTGCATTGCGGAGAACAAAGAACCGCCGAATACACCAGCCACACCTAACATGTGGAAGGGGTGCATCAGGATGTTGTGTTCTGCTTGGAACACGATCATGAAGTTGAAGGTTCCGGAGATACCCAAAGGCATTCCGTCAGAGAAGGAACCTTGACCGATGGGGTAGATCAAGAATACTGCGGTAGCTGATGCCAAAGGTGCAGAGTAAGCTACGCAGATCCAAGGACGCATACCTAAGCGGTAAGATAGTTCCCACTGACGACCTAGGTAGCAAGCGCAACCGATCAAGAAGTGGAAAATTACCAACTGGTAAGGGCCACCGTTGTACAACCACTCATCTAAGGATGCTGCTTCCCAGATGGGGTAGAAGTGCAAACCGATAGCATTAGAAGAAGGAACAACTGCACCAGAGATGATGTTGTTTCCATAGATTAAGGAACCTGCAACAGGCTCACGGATACCATCAATGTCTACTGGAGGAGCAGCAATGAAGGCAATTACGAAGCATACGGTAGCAGCTAGCAAGGTTGGAATCATCAATACGCCGAACCAACCGACATAAATCCGGTTTTCGGTGCTGGTGATCCAGTTGCAGAACCGCTCCCATACGTTGGCGCTTTCGCGTCTTTGTAAGGTTGTGGTCATTTTTTTATGAATGCTTTGGTTTTTATGATTTTGTAGGTAAACCTGCTTACCTCTAATATAGATTAGAAGCAAAATTGAGATTTGTAAAGCTGTTATAGTTAAGTTTTTATTATAAATAATATTTGTTTTTGTGATGAATCACGCCGACAGACGCGATTCACCCAGTTTTATCAGCCAGGGGGCCATTCCATTTGCCGTCCTCCCAGAATATGCAGATGTAAGTGATAGACAGTTTGTCCACCGTCAGGATCGGTGTTGATGACGATGCGATAACCATTCTGTAGTCCAGCCTCTTGGGCAACCCGCTTGGCTGTTAGCAGTAGATGTCCCAAAAGACCTTGATCTTGAGATTCGGCTTCATCTAGTTTGGCAATGGGTTTTTTAGGAATAACGAGGATGTGAACTGGTGCTTGAGGCTGAATGTCTTTGAATGCCAAGGCCAAATCATCTTCATAGACTATGTTAGCTGGAATTTCCCTACGGATGATTTTGCTGAAAATCGTTTCTGTGGTTTCACTCATACAGATTTACCAACTCATATGTTAGTGATTTTAAAGGTTTACTGTTATACAACAATAATAGTCTTATACACTGTACCAACTGACATTTACATCTAAGCTGTCGCAGATGTAAATTGCAATATCAGCATTTCCTTGGTTCACAAAGTAGCTAAGGTTTTTTTGTCTGAATACGATGACCTACCCACATTGCTATGGTCATCAATGGGGTATTAATCTTCTAATTACCATTTTATGAAAATTATAAGTTAACAGGATAGCAGTATTAATACTCTCTGTATCAATTCAGAACTATAGGCATTTCTCAAAGCGCTGTGCATCTCGGAAAAAAATATTTTTATTTATTTTTAGAGAGAAAATTAGCTGCTCCTTACTCGATTTTGGGGCTGATTTTTCCCTGTCTGTTAAGGGTTTTATATTAAAAGTTACCGTACCCAATAAACTTGGTTATTTAGGTAGCAAAATACTCCTGACTATGATATGTTTTCCTATAGATAACAATCATACCAGCCAAACCAAATATAAAAATTATAATTTCTAGCTGCAATATCGGCTAGCACTCTTCCATATGTTAGGCAAATTGCACATTTGATATAACACTGCTTTGGAGATTTATATGAAACAGTCCAAATACTATTTTGCTATTTTTATAATTATTATCATTACCATTTTTATGCGTTTCTATTTGTTGCAAAATCAAAGTCTTTGGTTTGATGAAGGCTGGAGTCTACGCTTATCTGATGGTACAAGCTTTCAAGAGAATTTATCAAATATTATAGGTCGAGAAGCTGGTGATAAATATCAACCGCTCTATTACTTACTCTTATTCTATTGGCGTTCAGTTTTTGGAGATAGTGAGTTTGCCATTCGATCGCTCTCAGCTTTGCTGGGAGTCGGCTCAGTAATTACGATATTCTTTACTAGCTTGAGAATTTATGGAAAAAAACATGCCTTATGGTCGTCCATGATTATAGCAGTCAGTTCTTTTGGTGTGTTTTACAGCCAAGACGCTAGACCTTACGCATTATTAATATTTCTAGCCTCACTACAGATATTTTTATTTACTCATATCATCAATCAAGATAATAGTAATAAAATTATTTCACAAGTGCTTTTTGGCCTTATTACTGCCATAGGAATGTTTGGCAGTATCTTGATAGTAATTTTTAGTGCAGCTCTTTGTTTGTCTCATATTATTGTTTATAGAAACTTAAAACAATGGATTCAATGGTGGGCAACTGCGGCAGTATTCTCTTTACCAATGATTTGGTTCTACTTGTCTTCACCAGCTGCATCTGATCCAACAAGTACTGGAGTTACTCGTAGTGGGTTACCCATATTTCAAAACGCTATGTTTGTGATCTATGGGATATTGGTTGGCACAAGCTATGGGCCCCCGATAGAGCAGTTGCGCGGTGATGACAGGATAAGAGTTGTGCTGAGTTACTGGCCACAATTACTATTATTGCTGATTGTAATTACTCTAATTTTGACAGCTTTATTAATTAATTTACTGAGACAAAACGATAGTAAGAAAAATCAACGTACTAATTATTTATTTGCCTGTTTATTTCTCATATCATTTGTATTCGCTTTTATATTTGCAGAAGTAACCAAAATTAATTGGTTACCACGTCACTCTTTTTATTTATTTATACCAATTATCATTATTATTCCGTTAGCTTTTTCTGAGAATTACCAGCGTCAAACAAAACTATATATATTGTCTCAGTTTGCCAAAATAGCTACTGTAGTTTTGATTATTATGAATATTTATTCAAGTTCTAAATACTATTTGCAGAAAGACTATGCAAAAGATGACTATCGCTCAGCGGTTCAGTATCTTCTACAAAACCAAGATAAGTCTGCAAAATCCATATTGCTGTGGGGAGAGCCGAGATTGCTAAAATACTACGGAGATTCATCGACTTTATATGCAGGATCAAAGATACTAGAAAAAGTGAAAGGGAAAAATTTAGCCGAAAAAGTTAGTAACATCACCAACAACGTAGATACAGTTTTTGTGATGGTTAATCGCGAATTTTTTTGGGGGCCTAAAGGTGCAATTAAAAGAGAAATGAGTGATTTATATAACTTGGAATCTGAGACTAGCTGGCCTTATGTCAAGATATATAAATTTGTCAAAAAGAAATAAAAGTTTGAATTTTTAAAAACTATATCAGCTTGGGCATCACTATCTAAAATTGGATAGCGATCGCCTGAATTGAAGTTGGCAGTATTTTAACCATAATTGAACCATAACTCTAGCTGACTACAAAAATGGAAAATCTTCTCTGTGGTTTCACCCATGCCAATCTACCTACTCATCTGCTAGAGATTCTAAAGGTTTACTGTTATATAAAAAATGCTTGCTAGAGTCTGGAGTGCATCAATTATCGGCATCGATGCTGTGAAAGTAGGCGTGGAAGTCGATGTGTCAGGGGGATTGCCAGGAATTGTTGTCTTGGGATTGCCAGATTCAGCGATTCAGGAATCCAAAGAAAGGGTGAAAGCTACTTTAAAAAATGCTGGCTTTGCTTTTCCCATGCGGAAGATAGTAATTAACTTAACTCCGGCAGATTTACGCAAGGAAGGGCCGTCTTTTGATTTACCTATTAGTGTGGGAATTTTAGCGGCTTCTGAACAAGTCAATGCTGATTTGCTAGGAGATTATCTATTTCTAGGGGAAGTCTCTTTAGATGGCACTTTGCGGCCGGTTGCTGGCGTTCTTCCCATTGCTGCAACTGCTCAAAAAATGGGAATTGCTGGTTTAGTTGTACCTATTGATAATGCCCAAGAAGCCGCAGTGGTACAAGGCTTGGCTGTTTATGGATGCAAAGATATTTGTGAGGTGGTTGATTTTTTAAATAATCCACAGCTTTACAAACCTGTGCAACTGGATAACTTAGGGGAGTTGCCACAAATATCTGATAATAGCGCAGATTTGCAGGATGTTAAAGGACAAGCTCATGCCCGTCGTGCTTTAGAAATTGCTGCTGCTGGCGGTCACAATTTAATTTTTGTGGGGCCGCCTGGTAGCGGTAAAACTATGTTGGCACGGCGCTTACCGGGAATTCTACCACCTCTAGAATTCGCTGAAGCTTTGGAAGTGACTCGCATTCATTCAGTAGCTGGTTTATTAAAAAATCGTGGGTCTTTAGTACGCGATCGCCCTTTCCGCAGTCCCCACCACTCAGCATCAGGGCCTTCTCTGGTTGGTGGCGGTAGCTTTCCCCGTCCTGGTGAAATTTCTCTATCACATAGAGGTATTCTTTTTCTCGATGAGTTAACAGAATTTAAACGTGATGTTTTGGAATTCCTGCGTCAGCCTTTGGAAGATGGGTATGTGACGATTTCCCGCACGAAACAATCTGTAATTTTTCCTGCACAGTTTACTTTAGTGGCGAGTACCAATCCTTGTCCCTGCGGTTTTTATGGTGATACCATTCAACAGTGTACTTGTTCACCAAGGCAACGCGAGCAATATTGGGCTAAGCTTTCTGGGCCATTGATGGATCGAATTGATTTACAAGTAGCGGTGAATCGCTTGAAACCAGAGGAGATTACTCAACAACCTATGGGAGAAGCATCTGTGTCAGTGAGGAAACGAGTGCAACAAGCACGCGATCGCGCCGTTACCCGCTTCCAAGGAGAAGCAAATCTGCGTTGCAATGCCCAAATACAAAGTCGTCATCTGCAAAAATGGTGCAAGCTGGATGATGGTAGTCGGAATTTGTTGGAAGCGGCTATTAGAAAATTAGGTTTATCAGCCAGGGCTAGCGATCGCATTCTCAAAGTAGCGCGTACTATTGCAGATTTGGCTGATGATGAGCACCTAAAAGCTAATCATGTGGCGGAGGCGATTCAGTATCGTACTATTGATCGGATGCAATAATTTTTGCCTCGCGCACTGGCTCACCTTTGCGTTAACCAGATAACGCCGTGGTGTTAGCGTTAACTGCTGTTGTAGCGCCATTCATCATGCGTGTAGCTTGATGAAGTTTATACTATTTAATCTTCAAAAAACTAAAAATATCTGCTGTTTGTACCTGCCAATCTGCCAACACTTCGAGAACAGGTAATATATCAGTATTATATTTAACTTCTGGTAACTTGTTTGGTTGAAATACCATCACTGATTTATCATTAGGGTCAATAAACCAACCTAATTTAGTCCCCTGATTAATACAGAAAATAATTTTATCAATCACACGGTTAGGAAATTGCTCTGGCGATAGGATTTCAATGGTGAAATCTGGATAGCTGTTAAACCGATTAGCAATTTCTCCATCTTCATCAGTTGGGATACGTGACCATTCAAACACGGCAATATCTGGAACTAGAGAACGTCCCCCAAAGGTACAGCGTAACTCGGTTAATGCTAAAGCTTTTTGTTGGGGTTGACCTACCTGATTAATAGCTGTTGATAAACGAGTTTGGATTATACTATGTTTTCCCTGAGCCATTGGTTTTTGGTGGATGCGTCCGTCTATATATTCACTGGTAGGTTTGGTTTCTGGTAATTTGAGAAACTCTGCTAGGGAAAGGTTGGAAGATACCTGAGTTGATGATGCCATAGGCAATTACTTTTAGATTAATACTGACAAACAAATAATCTGAGACTGGTAGTTAATCTGCAAATTTACAGTGAATTACAGCAATTTTGCCAAAGGCAAAGTAAACCCAGGCACAACATCTTCACCACTCAAAATTGCTGTAGCTGGATACTGGGTAATTGAACCGTCCAGATGATAAACCAAAGCTTGCTGATTTTGGCGGTCAATTAACCATCCCAACCGCACACCATTAGCAATATACTCTACCATCTTGGCTTTGAGTTTTTGTAAGCTGTCATTTTGAGAACGAATTTCAATCACAAAGTCGGGTGCTAAGTTGATAAATTTGTCTTCTTGCTGATCCCATCCTTGTGGTAAACGTCCTTTAGCCACAAAAGCAGCATCAGGCGCTCTGACAGCAGTATTTGCTAACCTAAAACCAGTACTTGGGCCGAATACTTCACCCAAATCTTGGCTTTCTACCCAATAGAGTAGATAGGCTCCTGCTTTGATTTCTCTATTTCCAGAAATTCCACCAGTTGGGGGCATAGTTTCTAATGTTCCATTAGCATTGCGTTCAAAACGCAGTTCTGGGTTTTGCGAACTCATCAGCATTAATTCTTCATCAGTGACAGTATACAAAGACTCCACTGTTATTTTTTCGCTGTTCATGATTATGCGATCGCTCTTCTTGATGGACACTTTCATTTTAGTGGGTCTACTGCTGTGAAGACTGTTTGCCTCTCTATCTAAGTGAGGTTAGTTTTTAAATTTACAACATAATCACGCATCTACAAAAACTATGCTTTCAGAACGCTTTACCACAGCCCTGACATACGCAACGGAACTTCACGCTAGCCAAGTCCGTAAAGGTTCAAGTGTTCCCTACGTGGCTCATTTATTAGGTGTTGCCAGTATTGCTTTAGAATACGGTGCAAATGAGGACGAAGCCATAGCTGCACTATTACATGATGCGATAGAAGACCAAGGCGGTGCAGTAACACGCGAACAAATTCGCCGTCGCTTCGGTGAAAATGTTACAGCAATTGTAAATGGTTGTACGGATGCGGATACTATACCTAAACCCCCTTGGCGACAGCGCAAGGAAGGATACATTGCTCACATTGCCACTGCTTCCCCATCAGTACTATTGGTATCAGCAGCGGATAAACTCCACAATGCCCGCTCTATCCTCAAAGATTACCGTGTGTTAGGCGAATCTCTCTGGGAACGTTTTCAAGGGGGCAAAGAGGGTACTCTTTGGTATTATCGATCGCTTGTGGATGCGTTCAATCAAACTGGAACTACTGCAATTGGTCAAGAGTTAGAACGAGTAGTTACAGAAATTGAGCTATTGGCAGCTAAATAAAAAATGAAGGTTGAAGAATGAAGGCTGAAAAAGTATATATTTCATACTTCATACTTCATAACCTCATACTTGTTTGTGCAAAACTGTAACGGAAAGAACAGTCTTTTGTTAACTAACGGAACATACTACTAACTGAGGTATCCTCATGAATCCGCCAGATAGTTTCCCCTAGGAGATTAGCCACTGAAAGCACAACTAGTTGGGGAAATCTTTTACTTTCTGGTATAGGAATCGTGTTAGTGACAATAACCTCCTCGAATAAGCCACTTGACAACCGCTCAATTGCTGGTGGCGAAAAAACTGCATGAGTTGCACAGGCATATACGCGACTTGCTCCTTCTTCACGCAGCAAACGCGCTCCTTCGGCAATTGTGCCGCCTGTATCGATCATGTCATCTACCAAAACTGCCGTTTTACCCTTGACATCGCCGATGACATTCAAGACTTCGGCTATGTTGTGAGCTTGACGGCGTTTATCAATAATGGCTAGTGGAGCATCATTGAGCTTGTTGGCAAATGCCCTAGCCCGTGCTACACCACCGACATCAGGGGAAACAACCACAAGGTCAGGCAGGTTTTTGCTGGCTAAATAATCTAGCAATACTGGTGAACCATAAACATGATCAAATGGTATGTCGAAATAGCCCTGAATTTGAGCGGAGTGCAAATCCATTGCTAGAACGCGGTTAGCACCAGCTTCAGTGATGAGGTTAGCCACCAGTTTAGCAGTGATTGACTCACGTCCTGCCGTTTTGCGATCAGCGCGAGCATAACCATAGTATGGAATTACTGCTGTGACTTGTCGTGCGGAAGCTCTACGACAAGCATCAATCATAATTAGTAATTCCATCAAGTGATCATTCACGGGTTGACAAGATGGCTGGATTAAATAAACATCACAACCCCGAATCGATTCCTGGATTTGAACGTATAGTTCTCCATCCGCAAATCTTTTGCGAATCATTGGCCCCAAGTCCATGCCCAGGTAACGAGCGACTTCTTGAGACAGTTGTAAATTGGCAGAGCCAGAAAATAGCCGCAGGCGATGATTTTCAGTCAGTCCTGTTGCAGCTGGTTGCACTTTTAAAGTTGCAGAACTGAGCACAGCAGATCCTCGATGTGCATTCATGGCAATAGTATCATTAGATAATTAGCAGATTTAACTTAGATAGCCTAAAAAAAACATCTGTGAGTTTTGTTAAAGCTTTCATACAAACTTTAAACATTTCTCCATAAAACTATCGATGGCTCGTTTTTAACCATTATGGTAAACAAACCATTGATTGCCTGACTGAACATCAAGTCCGGGAAATAGTTCCATAGTTAAGATATTTTGGGTTAGTAGGAAAAAACTCGAATCTCTCCGAGTAGTTCTAGATAAAATATTGCTTATACTCATTTTATTGATAACTGAGAGCCAATCCTTCATAGCTTAAGCAATATTGAACTGGGGCTGGTGGAAGCAGAAACATGATTCAATAAATAGCCCAGAAGCATGTGAATGTTTGCTGAATCTTCTATAATCTTAGCTACAAAATTATAAACTAAGTAAACTATATTTCATTTCTAATTGAAAATAGCATAAAAAACTTTAATAACCAGGCAAGTCAGTTTAATTTTTCTCTGCTTGAGTTGTGTTTGTGGGCAAGTGTTAGGAGTTAGGAGGTGGATCAGCGTGGTCAGGCATCCCAACACGAGAGTTTCCGTTGTTAGCGAGTCTTTGAGCCTCTGGGTCGCTACCTTACCGTAGTGGCTCCCCTTGGGAGAAGGAGCGAGCGTTACCTGAAGGGTAGGAGCGGTCAACAATAGGAAAGTCAAAACAAGCCAGTGTGTTGCAAGGTTTCCTCCGTTGTAGACGCGCTTTGCACGGCTTCCCGCAGGGTAGCAACTAGCTCTCAAAAGTCATGGATTTTGAATTGATTAGGACTTACGCGCATTGTCATATTTTTTTTGCCTGAGTTGTCAAAGGTCAATAGTCAATAGTCCAAAAAACCTTGATTTTTGAACACCAGTTTGCAAGGGCAGAGGGAACCTTCGCACGCAACTGGCTCCCCTTGACTTTTGACTATTGACTGCCATCGCAGAAAATATGTGTGCCAGTTGCGTAAGTCCTGTTGATTTTTCTTCCATCCTCCATATTCAACTGGGGGTATACCCGTTGGGTAGGGTAGAATATTGCCGCAGGTAACTGTCCGTCGCCGCTGGGATTTATCTTTGTGAGTGACTTCCTGCTCAGTTGCCACCACACTAAATTGATCCATCATGCAACCACCCATTACTGTTGGCACTGTCCTGCAAAATCGTTATCGCGTGATTCAAATTCTCGGACAAGGGGGATTTGGTAGAACTTATCTGGCAGAAGACCAGAGGCGGTTTAATGAACTGTGCGCGATCAAGGAATTGATTCCATTGGCAACAGGATCTCATGCTTGGGAAAAGGCACAAGAACTTTTCCAGCGAGAGGCCACTATTTTATATCAAATCGAACACCCGCAAGTACCTAAATTCAGAGAAAAATTTGAGCAAGACCAACGCTTATTTTTAGTGGAAGACTACGTTGCAGGTAAGACGTATCGCACTTTATTAAGCGATCGCCAGGCTGTTGGTCAAACTTTTAATGAAACTGAAGTGTTACAGTTAATACGCTCATTATTGCCTGTTTTAGAGCATATTCATAGTCGCGGCATTATTCACCGGGATATCTCACCGGAAAATATTATTTTGCGAGATAGCGATGCTAAACCGGTGTTAATTGACTTTGGAGTGGTCAAAGAACTGGCAACACGTTTGCAATCCCCAGATACTACATCGTCTGTCACCACTGTGGGAAAATTAGGCTATTCTCCCAGTGAACAAATGCAAACAGGACGAGCTTATCCCAATAGTGATTTGTATGCTCTAGCGGTGACAGCAATAGTGTTGTTAACTGGTAAAGAACCAAGTGATTTATTTGATGAAAACCAATTGACTTGGAATTGGCAAAGGTGGGTAAGAGTCAATCCCCAATTTGCTTTAGTTTTAAATCGGATGTTGAATCGCGTACCAAGCGATCGCTACCAAACTGCTGCTGATGTCGCCCAAGCTTTACAATATCCAGAACTACCCAGCGTCCCCAGTCCTCAATTATCCAACGTTCAAACTGTTGCGGTTGGTCGCCGCCCCGACCCCGTACCACCAGCTGCGCCCACCATCAAACCTGATCCAGTAATTCCACCAAGCCCTAGTAACTCTGTTTTAGATAATCCCTTGGCCCTTGGGGCAATTGGCAGTGCTGTTGTAATTTTAGCCGGGTTCGGTTCTTGGGCACTGGTCAGTTCTATCCGCAGTCAGTCCAAAGCACCAACAAATGAAACAACACCACAAACCTTTCCTTCACCTGTTATTTCTGGTGGTACTACATTTGAACCGACACCCACACCTACAACTACTGAGATTCAACCAGTAGTTTCTACTAGGCGTATCAATGTGAGAGATTCTGGCACAACTGTAATTGAAGATACTCTCAAGGCAAATCAAATTATCGAATATAGCTTTTTTGCGCCAGAAAAAGTCAAGTTAAATGCATTTCTCGACCAAGGAAATGGCATTACGTTCTCAGTGTTGCGTTCTAATCAACAACCAGTAGATAATAGTGCCCTGCAAGTTACATCCTATCAAGGAATATTGCCGCTTACTGGTAGGTACACCATTAGGTTAGTTCTAGCTCCAGGAATTACAGAAAGTAACTATAACCTGAATGTGGCATTAGAAAAACCCATAGAGGCAACACCAACACTCACGCCGACACTAACACCAACACCAACAATTACACCAACTACAACCCCAACACCAACAATTACACCGACTCTAACACCAACACCAACGCCAACACCTGATACAGAAACCACCCCACCTGTTGATAGCACAATAATACCAGTTCCTCAGCCAGGAACTTCACCTTAAAATAATGTCAAATACACTATTAATTACTGCAACTGATACCGACGCGGGCAAAACTGTTTTAACAAGCGCTTTAGCAGCTTATTGGCAAAAATATTTCCCACACCGTAGTTGGGGAATCATGAAACCAATTCAATCAGGGATTGGCGATCGCGAATGGTACCAAAATTTGTTTACACTGGAACAATCCGCCCAAGAAATTACACCATTATATTTTCAAGCACCTCTAGCACCTCCCTTAGCAGCAAGGCAAGAAAATCGACAAGTAGATTTAGGTGTAGTTTGGCAGGTTTTATCAGAATTGCGATCGCGCCGTGATTTTCTGTTGGTAGAAGCCTTGGGAGGCTTAGGTTCACCTGTTACTGAAGAATTGACAGTGGCAGATTTAGCCGCAGAATGGCGTTTGCCAACGGTGTTGGTAGTACCAGTAAGACTAGGTGCGATCGCGCAAGCAGTAGCGAATGTAGCATTAGCGAGACAAACACGCGTAAATCTCAAAGGAATTGTACTTAACTGCGTACAACCGCGTTCAGATGCACAAATAGCTGATTGGACACCACCAGATTTAGTGCAATCACTTACAAATACCCCAGTTTTAGGTTGTCTGCCTTATCTGGAAAATCGCACTGATTTAGATAAACTCGCTCAAGTAGCATCAAATTTGGATTTGGAAAGGTTACTGAGTTAGGAGTTAGGAGTTAGGAGTTAGGAGTTAAGATTATACTCTTTGTCCCCTCATCTCCCTCATCTCCCCTGCTCCCCTTCGCTCACACAAAACCATTAAACTAGGAAAATAACCTAAGTTAGCTGTACATAAACTAGCTTGTCTTCACAATGGTTTCCACTTTTCCCAACCCGGCTTCTATTGATTTATCTCGCGTTCGGCTGTCGATTCGCTCATTGCAACCACAATTGGTAGAATGGCGGCGGCGACTGCATCAAAAACCAGAGTTGGGTTTTAAAGAAAAACTCACTGGGGAATTTATTTCACAAAAGCTGCAAGAATGGGGAATTGACCATCAAACAGGTATTGCTCAAACTGGTATTGTTGCCACAATCAAAGGTAGCAAACCTGGTACTGAGAAAGTATTGGCAATTCGGGCTGATATGGATGCTTTGCCAATTCAAGAGTTGAATGAAGTATCCTATTGTTCGCAGCATGATGGAGTGATGCACGCTTGTGGACATGATGGTCATACAGCGATCGCTTTAGGTACAGCTTATTATCTTAATCAGCATCGTGAAGAGTTTGCTGGCACTGTGAAAATTATTTTTCAGCCAGCGGAGGAAGGGCCGGGAGGTGCAAAGCCGATGGTTGAGGCTGGGGTACTGAAAAACCCTGATGTGGATGCGATTATCGGTTTGCATTTGTGGAATAATTTGCCTTTGGGAACGGTGGGTGTCCGCAGTGGCGCGTTGATGGCGGCTGTGGAGTTATTTGACTGCACAATTTTTGGTAAAGGTGGACATGGTGCCATACCCCATCAAACTGTAGATTCTATCGTGGTGGCAGCCCAAATTGTCAATGCTTTGCAAACTATTGTAGCGCGGAATGTCAATCCTATTGATTCAGCAGTGGTGACTGTGGGCGCACTTCATGCAGGTACAACACATAATGTGATTGCTGATACCGCTAGTATGAAAGGAACTGTGCGGTATTTTAATCCTGCTTACAAAGGCTTTTTTAAACAGCGCATTGAACAGGTAATTGCGGGAATTTGTCAAAGTCATGGTGCTAAATATGACTTAAAATATCAGGAACTTTATCCACCAGTGATTAATGATGCGACAATGGCAGAATTGGTGCGATCGCAAGCCGAACAAGTCATAGAAACACCTGTGGGCATTGTACCAGAGTGTCAAACTATGGGCGGTGAGGATATGTCTTTCTTTTTGGAAGAGGTTCCTGGTTGCTATTTCTTTTTAGGTTCTGCTAATCCTGAGAAAGATTTGGCTTATCCTCATCATCATCCGCGATTTGATTTTGATGAAACGGCTTTGGCGATGGGTGTGGAAATATTCGTCCGTTGTGTGGAGAAGTTTTTTAGTTGATTGAGTTTGAAAAGTTTGATTTTTAATCGTAAAGAAAAAGTATCAAGTAGGGTGTGTTATGCCGAAGGCTAACGCACCTTTAATTATTGGCGTCTATTCTAGCTAGTGGAATAAATTATTAACGAACCGCCAAGACGCAGAGGACGCAGAGAGAATAAAAAGATATTTTCAGGACAATTTTAAGATAATTAAAATTATAGGTGTTGCTGAATTTGGATATGAAATTCAAAAATCAAGTTTTCTCAACTTTTCCTCTCTGCGCCTCTGCGTCTCTGCGTGAGAAAAATTCATATTCTCAATCAGCAACGCCAAATTATAGAGGCTAATTGCTATCAGCCGCAGTGCCAGGTATCGAAAAGCTAGAACCTGCAAGGCTTCGTGAAATACATCTTGTTTATAAACTTTAACAAATCTTGGAAAGCTTTATAGATTATAATTTACAAGTCTGAACGCGAGACAAGACTCCACCCCACCAACAACCCATCCATCGCAGCCATCAAACCCGCCGGTAGATGCCCTTCGGGAGCCTCTAGGGAAAAGTTCATGTTTTTGTATGACAGCCAGTTTGACAGCCAGCTTCCTTGCTTGCGCCAGCCCACGCGATCGCCTAAACGACAATCCGTTTCATAATCCACTTTGCCGCCGCACTCTAGCCAAATGCGTTTTTGGACGCTAAAGCCAAAGTGTCCATTGCTGTATTTTAACCATAATTGGTCAATGGTGCGTAAGTCAGTACAGGGAAAATTTTTAATTGATTCAGAACTAAGCCAGCCTTGTTCTTCTCTTTTGGTTACTTTCAGCATGACTCTGGTGGTTTCCTCATCTGCTGCTTTCCATTGACCCGCTTTGAGTAACTTCTCCAGGTTTTGGTAGTCTACCCCCACATCTGAAGCTAATATCAATTTTGTTGGATGATTCTCATTTCTTGTAAAACCCGTCTCACCTTGCAAAGGAGAGAGTAAATTTAACCAGTCCTGCATGGTTTGGGGTCTGTCTTGTGCTTCTAGCGCCATACCTTGCAGAATTGCTTGATTGACTGCATCGCTAAGACTGGGGACAAGTTGCTGTGGTGGTATTAATTCCTCTTGTTCATACTTGCGGTTAAACGAATTGGTGGGACATTTACCAGTGACAGCATAATAAAGTGAGGCTGCTATACAGTACACATCTACTGTTGAGTGACGACTACCTTTATAGGTTAATTCATAAGGTGCAAATGCCTTGTTACCAAAAGGTCTGGAAAAGGTACTGGGTGGGGAAATATCCCCAGCAATACCAAAGTCTATCAGCACTGCTTTCCCAGAGTTGGGAACCCTCTGATCAAAGTTGAGCATTATATTAGGAGGGGTGACATCAAGATGAAAAATCCCTTTGTTATGTACATCTACCAAAGCCAAGCCAATTTGGCGGATGTATTTCACAGCTTCCGCTTCTGGTAACGCACCGTGATTTTGTACATAGTTCCACAGACTTTCACCTGCTATGTATTGCATTTCTAAGCAGTAGCGTCCTTCTTCTTCAAAAAAGTCGAAGATTTGGACAATGTGAGAGTGGGAGTCAGCACAACACATTGCTAGCATCTGTGCTTCTCTTTTGAAGCGTTCTATATACTTGGGATAATTTGGATCTTGTTGGACGCTGATGTTGGGGGTTTTGATGACGACTCGGCGGTTTAGCTTGGTATGCATCGCTTGATAGGTGACAGCGAAACCGCCACCGCCTAAGTATTTTTCTATTTTGTATTTGTCGTTGTATATTAGCTGTCCGTCTTGCCAGTTCATACCCAAGTTTCTTAATGGCTTATGTTGATTTTGACACGCTTTTTCTTGGTTATGGTTGTGGTGCTGGTGAATTGGGGTATGAAAATTCACGCAGAGGCGCAGAGGCGCGGAGAGGAGATTAAGTAATGTCAAGAATGTTAACTTAAAGTGAAAGCGGCGTTACTTTTGCGAACTCCGAAATAGCTTTTGCGAACGCCGAAATAACTTTTGCGTTCGCAAAAGCTATCAAGTCTACCCTCCCCTGAGTAAGGCTACGGCGTACATATATAGCTAGGGACTAGGGACTGGGGACTGGTGACTGGGTGGAAAGTCTTTTTGTGTCTAGGTTTTATTATCTGTTGATGTCCTAACACTACTGGCTACTGCTATAAATCTCTACGTAATTGATGAATCTGGTTTTTACCCCACCCTAACCCTCCCCTTGTAAAGGGGAGGGAACTAGATTTTCTTATTTCCACCCTTTCTAAGGGGGGATTAAGGGGGGTATTCAACTTGTGTGTACAGCTATATTACTTATTTTGTGGTTGAGTAAGAGATGATGATGTTGGTTGTGATGTAGGCGTAGGTGTTGATTTTTCTGGAAACCAATCCTTAAACAAATCTGTACCGTCTTTGATTCCTGATATTAAGGCTGCAAATAATGCTAATACACCCATAATCTCTAATATCCACGCCCATAAAGGTTGTGTCCAAGGTAGTTTGGAAAGAGAAAAATTAGATGTTTGTAAGCCCAATTCTTTTAACCATTCTTCCACCGTTTGAGGACGCTTTTCTGGTTTTAATTCCATTGCTTTGAGAATGGCTTGATTGACGCGATCGCTTATCGTACCATTCAATTCTTGAGGAGGAGTTAAACGCTGATTGTTATCTTGCCGATCAATAGCACTTTGTGGCTGTTTACCTGTTAATAAAAAGTATAAAGTTGCAGCTAGAGAATAAACATCAGTCCAAGGGCCACGCTGCGCCTGTTGTCTAGCAGAGTTGGAATACAGTTCAATTGGTGTAAATTTGTCAACCCAATTACCGCGACTTGACACCGGATTATCAACGAATTTCCGTGCTAAGTCAAAGTTGATTAAAACAACTTGATGTGTACCCGCCCGCAGAATAATATTTTCTGGTTTGACATCTCGATGTAAAAATTGTTGTTGATGCACTGCAATCAGGGCTTTACCAATTTGCTGTATGTAATTTAGCGCCTCTGATTCTGGGAGAAACCCTCGCGGCGGGACAATCTTAGCTAAATTATCACCTGGAATATACTCCATGACCATGCATTTTAAATCACCTTCTTCAAATGTCTCAATGACTTGGACAATATTCAGGTGTTTGCATAGTGCTAGTTTGCGTGATTCATCTGCAAAACCTGATTTTAAGCGATCGCGTTCTTGGTTACTCAGTTGGTTAAGCAAATCAGGATTTAATGTTTTAATTACAACATCTTTGCCATCCAGATTTGCAGCCCGATAAGTAATGGCAAAGCGTCCCCGTCCTAACTCTTCTTTAATCTCATACTTATCGCGGTGTAACCTTTGTCCAACTCTCCAAATCATGAATTGATCATCTCAAAGACTTGGATTAATTTTTACATATATACTAGTCCTAAATCATCTGTGAAAAACTCTCTTTATTCTCTCTGCGTTCTCTGCGCCTCTGCGGTTCGTTAAAAGAAAATATTTTTCACAACTCCCGCACGAATTGCTATAGTCATTTACGACAATTCATGAGGCGACATCACCTTTGGACAAACTATTAAAAATATCTAAATTCATTGATAACTGCACCGAACGCATTGGACGATTGACTAGTTGGCTAGTCCTAGTCATGGTCATACTTGGTGTATGGAATGTTGTCGGGCGATATCTGGGGCGAATTAGCGGTAATAACTTCACTTCCAATGCCTACATAGAAGCTCAATGGTATATCTTTGATATAATTTTTTTCTTGGGTGCAGGTTACGCCCTCAAGCATAATGAACATGTGCGGGTGGATATTTTTTATAGTAATTGGCAGCGCAAACAGAAAGCACTTGCAGATTTGCTAGGAACAGTATTTTTTCTGATTCCCTTTTGTATTTTGGTCATAATTTTTTCTTGGGATTCTATCTTAGCTTCCTGGCAAATTCGAGAAGGATCATCTGATCCTGGTGGCTTGCCGCGTTACCCAATTAAAGCCATGATTATTGTTGCCTTTGTTTTGCTGATTTTTCAAGGAATTTCTCAAGCGATTAAAAACTTGGCAATTCTTACTGGCAAACTAGAACCCCAGGAGGAAAATCATGACGCTGGCTTATGAATGGCTAGGGCCTTTGATGTTTGCAGGCGCTTTGGTGTTGCTGTCGCTGGGATATCCGGTGGCTTTTTCGCTGGGTGGAGTAGCGATCGCATTTGGCATACTGGGAATTAGCTTAGGTGTATTTGACCCGATATTCCTCACCGCTATGCCCCAGCGGATTTTTGGCATCATGGCGAATTATACCTTATTAGCCATTCCTTATTTCATCTTCATGGGGTCAATGCTAGAAAAATCTGGCATAGCTGAAAGGCTGTTGGAAACAATGGGGATTTTGTTGGGGCGGTTGCGTGGCGGTTTAGCGTTGGCTGTAGTGTTGGTTGGGGCAATGCTAGCAGCAACCACTGGTGTGGTAGCTGCCACAGTGGTAGCGATGGGTTTGATTTCCCTACCCATTATGCTGCGCTATGGCTACAACAAAGAATTAGCTACTGGTGTGATTGCGGCTTCGGGAACTTTAGGACAAATTATTCCGCCGAGTGTGGTTTTGGTAGTATTGGGGGATCAGTTGGGTGTATCGGTGGGTGATTTATTCATCGGTTCGGTGATTCCCGGTTTGATGATGGCTGGCGCGTTTGCTTTGCATGTGTTGATTGTGGCATTTTTGAAACCTGATGCCGCACCAGCTTTGCCTGCTGAGGTGCGAGATATTGGCGGGAAAGCTTTAGGAAAGCGAGTAATTCAGGTGATGCTGCCACCTTTGATATTAATTTTATTAGTATTGGGAAGCATATTTTTTGGTATTGCCACACCAACAGAAGCAGGTGCAGTGGGTTGTGCAGGTGCGATCGCACTTGCAGCTGCCAACCGTCAACTCACGTTAGAATCTTTACGCCAGGTTTGTGATACCACCTTGCGAGTCAGCAGCATGGTGATATTTATATTGTTTGGTTCCACAGCTTTTAGTTTAGTCTTTCGGGGATTGAACGGCGATCGCTTCATGTTAGATGTTCTCTCGAATCTTCCCGGCGGTCAAGCTGGCTTTTTGTTTGTCAGCATGGCGGTGGTTTTTATCCTGGGGTTTTTCATTGACTTTTTCGAGATTGCTTTTATTGTTGTGCCTTTATTTGTGCCGGTTGCTCAGACGTTAGGTATAGATTTGGTTTGGTATGGTGTAATCTTGGGAGCAAATTTACAAACTTCTTTTCTGACGCCTCCGTTTGGGTTTGCGCTGTTTTATCTGCGCGGTGTTGCACCAGCGGAGGTGACAACAGCAGATATTTATCGCGGTGCTGTACCGTTTATTTTGTTGCAACTGTTGGTGCTGGTGTTGATTATTGTTTTTCCTGGTATTGTTAGTTTTTTGCCTTCTTTGGGAAGCTAGTCGAAGAGTTAGGAGTTAGGAGTTAGGAGTTATGAGTTAAAGCAACCTTCTCAAAGTAGGTAAAGTTATGGTCAACAAATTTCTCTTTAATCTTTTTACTCTGCGTTCTCTGCGTCTGTGCGGTTAAATAAATTATTTCTAAACCACAGAAACGCGGAGATCACAGAGAGACAAGCAGAAATTTTATTTTTAAAACTAAATTCCAAACTCTAAACTACTAACTCCTAACTCCTAACTCCTAACTTTTTACTCCCTTGTCACAAAATTGGCATAACTCAATTCGTTGACGCGGTTCCAAGCGAAAATCTGCTGGCGGAAGGCTTTCCATTGTTCGTAAACTTGTTTGAAAGCTGCGTCTTTGCTGGCGTTTTCTTCAAATAAATCAAAAGAGATTTTTTGTGCTGCTTGCATAATATCTTGACTGTAAGGAACTAATTGAGTCCCACCTGCCAGTAATCGTGTTAATGCTTGCCCATTCAAGTTATCGTATTCATTGAGCATATGCATGTTTGCATCTACTGTCGCTGTCTTGAGGATTGCTTGGTATTCTTTGGGTAGGCGTTTCCAGGCGTTGAGGTTGACTAAGACATCTAAAGTTGGGCCTGGTTCCCACCAACCGGGGTAATAATAGAATTTAGCAGCTTTATTTAAACCGAGTTTCTCATCATCGTAAGGGCCAACCCACTCAGCAGCATCAATTGCACCTCTATCTAATGCTAAGTACACTTCCCCACCTGGTAATACTTGCACGTTGACTCCCAAGCGAGACATGACTTCTCCACCTAAACCAGGTATTCGCATTTTCAAGCCTTTAAGGTCAGCAAGAGACTGGATTTCTTTTTTAAACCATCCTCCCATTTGTGCGCCAGTACTGCCAGCGGGAAAACTAATCACGTTGAAGTTGGTATAAATTTTGTGTATGGCTTCTAGTCCACCGCCTTGATAAAGCCAAGCATATTGTTGTTGGGCGTTTAAACCGAAGGGTACAGCAGTGGCAAAAGCTAAAGCCGGACTTTTACCGATGTAATAGTAACTCGATGTGTGACCGCATTCAATAGTCCCAGCTTGCACAGCATCCAAAACTTGCAACCCTGGTACTAATTCTCCAGCCGCGAACGGTGTAATCTGGAAACGTCCGTTAGTCATTTCGGCTACACGCTTAGCAACTGTTTCTGCACCAATAAAAGTACCTAAAGACTTAGGCCAGCTAGTAGCCATCCGCCAACGAATATTAGGTAGTCCCGTTTGCACAGTTGGAGATTTAGTAGTTTGGCTACAGGAAGCTAGTGTAGCAGCAGTTGCCGTTGCGATCGCAGCACTATTCAAAACCTCTCGGCGTTTCATCATCTTGGTAATTCGTAATTCGTAATTCGTAATTCGTAATTAAAAAAGAATACAACCTATGTAACTCTGTGTCTTTGTGGTTAAAAAAAATTACTTAACCACAAAGACAAAAGTAAAAATTACCCCCTCATCTCCCTCATCTCCCTCATCCCCCTCATCCCCTTCATCCCCCCCTACTCCCCACTCCCCACTCCCTACTCCCTAATTAAGGAACATTCATCCCGCGCTGCACTGCTGGACGCTGTTGCACTGTCTCCACCCAGCGTTTAAGATTTGGATGATTATCTAGGGTCAAGCCTTGAAATTGATAAATTGCCACCCAAGGATAAGTCGCAATATCAGCTATGGAATAGTCACCGCAGATAAATTCATTGTCTGCCAATTGTTTATCTAACACGCCATAAATTCGCAGGGTTTCTTTTTCGTAGCGTTCGATAGCGTAGGAAATTTTTTCTGGTGCAAACTTTTTAAAGTGGTTGAGTTGTCCAAACATCGGCCCCACTCCCCCCATTTGGAACATCAGCCACTCTAGTACTTGAAAGCGTTGTTTTTGGTCAGTGGGTAGGAGTTTACCTGTTTTTTCTGCTAAGTAAATTAAAATAGCACCGGATTCAAAAACTGTGATGCCGATTTCTTGGTCAACAATTGCCGGAATTTTGCTGTTAGGGTTGATAGCAATGTATTCTGGTGTGAATTGCTCTTGTTTGGTAATGTCAATTTTGTGGACATTGTAGGGAAGTTCGACTTCTTCCAACATGATGGAAGCCTTGCGTCCGTTGGGTGTGGTGAAGGTGTAGAGGTCAATCATGTGGTGATACCCTGGAATATTTAGGTTTTCGAGGGTAGTGTAGCTTGAATTGAGGTTCAAAGACTCATTCACGAGTATTAAAGATTCTCGCGCGAGTATTAAAGACTCTCGCGCAAATATCAAAAACTCGTTCACGAGTATTAAAGACTCGTCCGCGAGTATCAAAGACTCTCGCGCGAGTATCAAACATTCGCCGACGAATATTAAACATTCATCCGTGAATATCAAACATTCACCCGTGAATATCAAACATTCTCGCGTGAATATCCAACATTCGCCCGTGAATATTAAACATTCGTGCGCGAGTTCCCATAACCGCCTTAGAATGAATTCTAAGGCTAATAGCTAAACTCAGCTAAAGCTGACTGAGTAATACCAATTTTCTAAAATCCGGCAACACATTCAAACCCCGAAACCCAGATACAATCTGAATTTCTAAATTGCAAATTGCGAATTAATATTAGTCCACTTTAGTGGAGTTAAGCTATTAGCCAAGAAATTTATTTATTGGCGGGAGATGGGGCAGGTGCAAAATTTGAGTTAATGGAATTTTAAGAGCGAAATTTTAGCTTTGTTCTACTGCCAATGTTCGGGGCGTTGAAGATTTTCCGGTAGCTCGGTTTTCTCGTCGCCTTGTGCCAATTCAATCTGCTGCTGTTCTAGATTTTCGGCTTTACTCAAGTCTGCCCCTTGCAGGTTGGCTCCTCTGAGGTCTGACCCTTGCAGGTTGGCTCCTCTGAGGTCTGCCCATTGCAGGTTGGCTTGGCTGAGGTCTGCCCCTTGCAAGTTGACTTTCCAGAGTTTTGCCCCTTGCAAGTTGGCTTTCCAGAGGTATACCCCTTGTAGGTTGTCATTGCTGAAGCCTGCGTCTTGTAAATTGACTTCACTCAGGTCTGCCCCTTGCAACTCGGCTTTCCAGAGGTATACCCCTTGCAGGTTGGCTTGGCTGAGGTTTGCCTCTTGCAGGTTGACTTGCCAGACAAATGCCTCTTGCAACTCGGCTTGGGTGAGGTCTGCCCGTTGCAACTTGGCTTCGTTGAGGAATGCCCCTTGCAAGTTGGCTTTGCTGAGGTCTGCACCCCTGATATCGATATTATGTAAATCAAGCCTCTGATTTTCCTGTTCTGTGTCAGTATTGCGCCGTCCAATTACGGTAAGTGCTGCTTGAATATCTGTCTGAAGTTTTCGTTTTTCCTCTATTTCCTTTGGTTTTTTATAATTCCAACTATTGACTATTATTAATGACTCTGTATTTACTGTATTCTTCTCTGAAAAATCCTTTACAGGCGCATTCTCACGCACAAAAGCCGTAAGAACTTCCATGATTGTCCAGTGGTCATCTTTGGAATCTTTAGCAATTCGTTCTAACGTATAAATTGCTCCTAATCGCACTTCAATCTTGTCACTTCCAAGCTGTTCAATAGCCTTTGCAAAGCGTTCTGTAATTTGTTTATCTTGTGCAGCCTCAGCATTTTTCAAAGCAGCAAAAGCACTTTTATCCATAGCTTCCCAACGCTTCGCCGCATAGTAAGCATTGATAAACACTGCAATGCCACCGAAAATTGTCGCAGTAGTTTTTAAGGCTTCCGTTTCATTTTTTAGTAATTCATTTAAGTCTGATATTCGCCAGATAAACCAAGCAACAACAACTGATGAAATAATAAATAATGCAAATACAGTAAATGAAATTATAAATATTAACGAATTACGCTGTGTGTCTGTATTATTTTCAGACATAACCTTAATCTACCTCATCTCCAGAACTATTACGGAGACTTCGGTAAAAACTATAGCATTTTCTCAAACTAGCCACTAGGCGACTATAAGTCGCGGCTACACAGGCAAAACCCGCCTGCGCGGGTTAAAAACCTTCGTTTTTCCTAGTCTACCCAGGCGGACGCGCGTTTGTATAGCTGCGATTTCTAATCGCCAGGGCTTCGATATAATCAAGTATGCAAGTACCGCGATCGCGCCCTAAATTCCATCAAATCTTTGCCGTTTTGGAAATAATTAAAAAATACAATGAAAGCTGATAAATATCCCTTTGCTCAAGAACTAATTACCGACACGGAAGGTAACATCCGTAACGATATTTATCGCTATTTCCCATAGGTTGCGATCGCTAACTCTTCAAGCGTGATCGCTATTTAATATCATGTTTTTAAAACTCAAAAAACTTGCTGTTAATTTTGGCACAAGCATTAAACAGTTGTCCTGAAGCAATGTATCCCTCCAAAAGGGACAAAGCTTTAACCTACTGGTTTAACAGCCTGCCTAATTTCCAACCTTGCAGGGATTTACTAAAGTCCCCGCAATTGTGACGATTAAGCTAGAATTGTTAAAGGTTCTTTACAGAATTTGCCGATCGCCCACAATTCTGTTAAAAATGCCTAGCACACAAATGTAAATCTGAAAACCCCCTCTAAAGTTCACCAAAAGCCTCTATGACGCTCCCAATTCGTAACGTCGCTATTATTGCCCACGTTGATCACGGCAAAACCACCCTGGTTGATGCACTCCTTAAACAATCCGGCATTTTCCGAGAAGGTGAAGACGTTCCGGATTGTGTCATGGACTCCAACGCCCTAGAACGGGAACGGGGAATCACTATCCTTTCAAAAAACACAGCGGTTCGCTACAAAGATACGCTGATCAATATTGTTGATACTCCTGGACACGCTGACTTTGGCGGAGAAGTCGAACGCGTACTTGGCATGGTTGACGGATGCCTTCTGATTGTCGATGCCAATGAAGGCCCCATGCCTCAAACACGCTTTGTACTGAAAAAAGCTTTGGAAAAAGGGCTGCGCCCCATCGTTGTAATCAACAAAATCGACCGTGCCAAAGCTGATCCACACGTTGCTGTTGATAAAGTTTTGGATCTGTTCTTGGAATTAGGGGCAGATGAAGACCAATGTGATTTTACCTATTTGTTTGCCTCCGGTATGGGAGGTTATGCAAAAGAAAGCATGGAAGCAGAATCGGTAGACATGCAACCCCTGTTTAATGCGATTCTGCACCACGTTCCACCACCAGTAGGCGACATCAACAAGCCCCTACAATTGCAAGTCACAACCTTAGATTATTCTGAATATCTAGGGCGGATTGTGATTGGCAGAATTCACAACGGCACTATCCGGGCTGGACAGCAAGCGGCTTTGATTACAGAAAGTGGCGCAATTGTCAAGTCAAAAATCACTAAGTTGATGGGCTTTGAGGGATTGAAGCGGGTGGAAATGGAAGAAGCCACTGCCGGTTATATTGTTGCCGTAGCTGGTTTCGCCGATGCTTATATTGGGGAAACAATTACTGACCCCAACGAACCCCAAGCTTTACCACTAATTAAAGTAGATGAACCAACCTTACAAATGACCTTCTGGGTGAACGATTCACCCTTTGCAGGTCAAGAAGGAAAATTGGTGACATCAAGACAAGTGCGCGATCGCCTGTTCCGCGAATTAGAAACCAACGTGGCTTTGCGGGTTGAAGAAACCGATTCACCAGATAAATTCTTGGTTTCCGGTCGTGGCGAATTGCACTTGGGTATCTTAATTGAAACCATGCGTCGGGAAGGTTTTGAATTTCAAGTATCCCAGCCACAGGTAATTTACCGGGAAGTCAACGGTCAACCTTGCGAACCTTATGAACTCTTGGTGTTGGACGTTCCTGCTGATGCTGTGGGTAGCTGTATCGAACGCCTGGGACAACGTAAAGGTGAAATGCAAGACATGCAACCTGGTAGTGGCGATCGCACTCAGCTAGAGTTTGTGATTCCCGCCCGTGGTTTGATTGGTTTCCGGGGTGAATTCATGCGGATGACCCGTGGTGAAGGCATCATGAATCACAGCTTCTTAGATTATCGCCAACTTAGTGGTGAAATTGAAGCCCGTAACAAAGGTGTTTTAATTGCCTTTGAAGAAGGCGTAGCAACTTTCTACGCCATGAAGAACGCTGAAGATAGAGGCTCATTCTTTATTACTCCAGGTACCAAAGTTTACAGAGGCATGATTGTGGGAGAACACAATCGTCCCCAAGACTTGGAACTGAACGTTTGTAAAACCAAGCAGTTAACCAACCACCGTGCATCAGGTGGTGATGAACTAGTACAGTTGCAAGCACCAATAGATATGAGCCTTGAGCGTGCTTTGGAATACATCGGCCCTGATGAATTGGTGGAAGTTACACCCCAGTCAATTCGTCTGCGGAAGATGGCGAAGAAGTTGGCGAAACGTTAAGTAAAGTTACTTAATTGATTTACAAAGCCCGCTGATGCGGGCTTTTTGGTTTGTTATTTAAATTCCATCAGACGCATAATACAGCAGCCTAATCTATTCAATTCTTCTTGATTGCGTAATGACATGTCTTAGAAACTACTGTTATAACTAATGAAGCCACGCAAATAACACAATACTACTATCAAATTTTACCCTATGCATCTCAAGACAGTCTTCATCCGCTTCTATAAATCCTTTAATGACGACTTCCTGAGAAAGCATAACAACAAAGTAAAGCGTAAACCTTGGGAAATGATAGACAATGTTTTCTACCCATATATTGAAGTTTCCATAGAGTCTAAAATTACAACAATTGTTGGTGCCAATGAATCTGGAAAATCTCACTTGTTAAGTGCTATTGAAAAGGCTATATCCGGCAAAGATATTGAGCGGAGCGATTTCTGCCGCTATTCTCCTTTTTTCACAGTTAAGCAGAATGAATTAAAATATCCTGATTTTGGTACTGAATGGGAACTGTCTAAGCCTGAACAGGACAGCTTAAGAGAAATTATTCCAGAAATTTATCGGAATGCTAATCTTGATAGATTATTTATATTTCGTAATAATGTTGATACTTTAACAATTTATTTATCTGAACAAGGAGAATATACACCATACCCAATTAAAGAAAAACAGGTTATTGAGTTATATAAACTTCTTCCTAGAACGTTTAGAATTGAGTCAAGTATTGCACTTCCTTCAAGTGTTCCTATTAAAAAATTAGTTCAGTTGGGTCAAGAGAATTATTTAGGTGGTAGAAAATTTGAACTTTTGGATCGAGAACAAAGAAACAAAATAGTTGATGAACTAGACGTTTTTCGTGATAATCCAGAATTGATTACTAAAGTTCGCGTTCTCTGGGGTGAGAATAGGGAAGAAATTGATCATGAAGCAGTTAAGGCAATAAAGTCAATTATGTTAGCACTTGATGAAGTCAGTTTTAGTGACCCAGAGAAGGAAAGAAGAGAAAAACAATTCTATTTAGCTTATAAATTAATCTGCAAAATTGCCAAAGTTGATATTCATTCTTTACTGGATTTAAGTAAAGCAATTAAAAATGGAATGCAAGGTTATGCAAACGCAATCATCAAGGATATAAATCATCGATTGGCCATTAATTTAAATTTTCCCAACTATTGGGTTCAAGATCGCAACTTCTGTTTAAAAGTTATGGCAAGAGACTATGACTTAGTTTTCACCATAACAGATAGGACAGGAACTGAATATTCATTTGATGAGAGGAGTCAAGGGTTACAATACTTTCTCAGCTACTTCATTGAGTACCGTTCTCATGAACCTGATCCAATAAAAACTGAGATACTGTTGATGGACGAACCGGATGCTTACCTATCTAGTCAAGCCCAACAAGACTTACTTAGAGTATTTGATTTGTTCGCAAATCCCGAACCTGGTTCACATTTAACTCGTCCAATTCAGGTAGTCTACGTAACTCACTCTCCTTTTTTAATTGATAAGAACCATTCTGAACGTATTCGGGTTTTACAGAAGGGAAATGAGGATGAAGGAACACGCGTAGTCAAAGATTTTGCCATCCACCGTTATGAGCCTCTGAGATCCTCGATTGGGCCTCATATAGGCGAAACGGTTTTTATTGGTAATTGTAATTTAATGGTCGAAGGTATTGGCGATCAAATTCTTCTTGCAGGAGCTGCAACATATCTTCGCGCCAATGGAGTATCTAATTTAGAAACTTTAGATTTAAACCAAATTACAATTGTTGATTCTGGTGGAGCCTCACAAATTCCCTACATGGTCTATCTAGCTTGTGGAAGGCACGCGGATGAAATCGCAGCCATAGTTTTATTGGATAGCGATCGGAGTGGCAATGATGCTAAGAAGGATTTATTAGGTAAAGGGGGTCAACATAGAAGACCTTTACTTAAAGAGAAGTTTATTCTTCAACTTGCTGATCTTAAAGAAGAATTCTGCTTAGATGACAAGGTAACAGCACAACTTGAAATAGAAGATATTATTCCCTTACCAATTTGCATACAAGCAACAAAGCTTTATTTGCAAGAGTTTCTTCAATTAGAAGAAACAGAGCTTATATTCCTGACTGAGGAATTAATATCAAGTAAGATTGCTGGTCAAACTATTCTTAATGTTATAGAACAAACTCTAAAAGACTTTCCTGAGAAAGAGTTAAAAATTAGTAAGTCTGGCTTTGCTCGGAACGTTATTCGAGTAGTAAATGAGTGGTCACAAAAACAAAATTTATTGACTAAAAGTGAAAATCATGCACTAGGAGTTTTTGAGCAGAACTTCAAAATTTTGTTTAAGAAGTTGAACATCATGCAGCGCAGTGCCCAGCAGAAATTCACTAGAGAAAGATTGTCTCAAAAGATAGAACGTCTAAAAAAGGACTTTATTGCACGTCATCCTATTTCTGCAAGACGTGAGCATGGTGTTATTTTGTTTGATGAGATTGAGGGAATTTTAGAGAGCAATATAGAGAATGAATCAATTAAGGAAATTGAAGCAATTAAAAACAAAATCCAAAATTTACGTCGTGATTACAAGCTTGATCTTGATATGAATCAAACAATTGACGACTATACTGGATTTCAGGTGGGCTTAGAAAGCATTAAGTATGCAGGGCTTTTAGATAGTCAAGAAAAAACTCCCGATGAGGCTCAAGCAGAGAAGTCAGCTATTTCTGAAGAAGTTCTTGAAGAGGTACAAACGGATAAGCTCATTGTGGATGAAGAAACACAATTAGTTAATGAGCAAGTACCTACCGTCTTTGATGTAGAAACTGCTCAAGTTTCTGGTAATTCCAAAAATTCCAGTAAAAGAAGGAAGTCTAATGCCGGCTAGTAATATGGTGAAAATTCAGTAAAATCAAGGTATGAAATTCGAGTGGAATGAGCAAAAGAATCAAGCAAATATTGCAAAGCATGGACTTGATTTTGCAGACGCGCCCAGAATTTTCAATCTACCACTCCGTATTTCTTTAGATGAACGTCAAGATTATGGCGAGGATCGATGGATTGGGCTGGGAATACTTGATGGGCGTGTTGTAGTTGTAGTTTTTACAGAACCAGACGAGCAAACAATCCGAATTATTTCACTTCGCAAAGCTCTGCCTTATGAACGAAAACGCTATGAACAATACCTCAAAGACGAACTGGGACAAAGTTGACTCACTCACAGAGGATGAAATCGATACATCTGATATTCCTCCTTTAACTGAGGAGTTTTTCGGTAAGTCACGCTGGTGGAAACCTGTAACACCACTAAATGTTCTTGTCCAAGTAGATCCTGAAACGCTGGCTTGGTTTCAATCTCAAGGCGAGGATTATGAAAAGAAAATGGCTGCGGCACTAAGGATTTATGCAGAGGCTCACAAGGTTTAGTCTTAAAAGTTAAGAATTCTGGTTCTTGCGTTGGTTTTATGGTAGAGCATTAAAACCGCAGTAAAATGTTACCTCTTCTTTGCGTCTTTGCGTGAGACAAAAAAATATTTATGCAAGAAGTCTAATGACTAATGACAGTCTTCTCCTAACGGAGACACTACGCGAACACCAGTGATTGTGCAACTTGGACGCACAGCTTATTGGCAACAAGCGATCGCATTCCCCCCTTTTAATCCACTTCTAGCACTGTGAATTTCTGGTGGTCTTGGGTTACAAAGGATACTATGAAAATCATCAAACCCATCACCAACTGGTTGGAAACCCGCGCTTGTGCCCCTGCATACAGTGGTTGGGTTCTAGGAGGAATTGCTATTTGTTTTTTTGGGGCTGGTATCAATACGATGGCTGGCTGGCTGTACGCAATTAGCGGCGTGAGTTTTGCTCTTTTGGCTGTAGCGGCAATTTTACCACCGCGATCGCTCACAAATCTATCCATCACACGCCGTCCCATTCAACCTGTGTCAGCAGGTGATGACTTGACCGTAGAATTAGAAATCCACAATCAGACACAGCAACCCGTAAGCTTAATTCAAGTTGCAGATACACTGCCTTTCGTCTTAGGCAAACCAGTACAAAAGGCAATCGATACAATTCCTAGTAAAAGCAGTTACCGTTGGGTATACTACCAACCTACCCAACGCCGGGGCATTTATCGCTGGCACACAGTCGAATTGGCTACTGGTGCGCCTTTAGGCTTATTTTGGTGTCGCCGTCAACGTGATAGCAACGCCACAGCCATTGTCTATCCTACCGTCTTACCCCTTACCACTTGCCCCCTAGTGGATGAAATGGGACAAGAAGACAGCAAAAAAGGCGATCCTCGTGGTAGACCCTTGCAGACAGCCACCACAGGGCTAGTGCGATCGCTACGTCCCTACCGCATTGGAGACCCCACCCGTCTGATTCACTGGCGTAGTAGTGCCCGCTACGGTGAATTAAGAGTACGGGAGTTAGAAATGATTACAGGTGGACAAGAGATAATTATTGCCCTTGACAGCGCTAGCAATTGGCAAGAAGACAACTTTGAACAAGCAGTAATTGCCGCAGCTTCACTGTATTTTTATGCACATAGACAGCAATTACAGGTGCAACTGTGGACAGCATCCACAGGTTTAGTCAAAGGCGAGAGCGTTGTTTTAGAAACTTTAGCAGCAACCCTGTGTCAAGAAGAAGCGATCGCCACAAATCTGCAAAACTCCCCTGTAATTTGGCTAACTCAAAACCCCCTGACTCTTTCTTCTCTACCTTTGGGTAGTCGTTGGCTGTTGTGGCAAAATACCTCATCAGGAACAGAACAACTACTAGTCAATTGGGATTATCCTGGAATTATTGTGCAAAGCCAGCAGGAACTGCAATTTCAACTACAAAAAACGTTACATTCATCATGAAGTTATATCTTGTATATTCAAAATTCCAATGAATAATTGCAAACTCAGCTTCTATGATGTTTAAGGTTTTTTTGATCCCAGTACCCTGGATATACAAGTGTTGAGGCAACAATCAGTCAACTTGAAAAACTCAGGTTGGGGAAATACACCCAGTAATAGCTGAGTGAGGCTGATGTACAATGCAAAGAAATATTTAAATTATGAGCCGCCGATCCACATGATCTCATCAGAAGCTAACACAAAATCCAGCGATAAAAGCCTAGAGGCAATGCGGCATTTTTCCGAGCAATACGCCAAGCGTACCGGAACATACTTCTGTTCTGAACCTTCTGTGACAGCAGTCGTAATTGAAGGACTAGCTAAACATAAAGACGAACTAGGTTCGCCTTTGTGCCCTTGCCGCCACTATGAAGATAAAGAAGCTGAAGTTCACGCCACATATTGGAACTGTCCCTGTGTTCCCATGAGAGAACGCAAAGAATGCCACTGTATGCTCTTTCTCACCCCAGACAACGAGTTTGCAGGAGACAAACAAGAAATATCTCTCGAAACCATTAAAGAAGTACGAGATAGTATGGGATGAGCGAAAGCATACCCCAAGAGTTTTGGCAAGGCATAGAACAGTTCAATTCAGGACAGTTCTACGCCTGTCATGACACATTAGAAGCTTTGTGGATAGAAGCCAGCGAACCAGAAAAATCTTTTTATCAAGGCATTTTGCAAATTGCCGTAGCACTTTATCATCTGGGAAATCGTAATTGGCGAGGCGCTGTGATTTTACTGGGAGAGGGCAGCAATCGCCTGCGGCGTTACCCATCTACTTACAGCGGCATTGATGTAGACGAATTATTGAGTCAGAGTGCAGCATTGCTGACAATGTTACAACAAACTGGAGCTGACAAGATTATTGCCGATGGACTGAGTGAAAATCAAGCCTTACTTTTGCCTAAGATTGTGCTGACAAATGATTAGTAAATTTTACTCAGCTAATTCAGACTTAGTGATTGGGGAATGGAAAACTTTTTCCTATTCCCCAATTTTTTGGTTGTAACAAATATTTAACATCTCCTCATGACCCACGTACTCCAGAACGAATGAAAACTCTGTTTTTTCTAGGCAGATGTGAACTTGTAGTGAAACCTCAAGCTTTGTCACAGCGTCAATAGTTCAGCCAGCAGTTATCGCAAGTTATTCCAGATGATACATTTTATCTGTGGATAAACTAGTTGAGATAATTAATATACCCGCCCAAATCTCAAATCCCATGCCCAGATCACAAATGCGCCGCTTTGGACTATCTTTAGTATTACCAGTTACACTTTTGGGTGCGATCGCTTTCCCGATGCAAGTGCAAACTGCGACTGCACAAACAGCTACGGAAAATCGCCCACTCACAATTCGCTCCGATGTGCAAGAATATGATGCCAAAACTCAAGTAATTACCGCTCGCGGCAATGTACAAATGTTATACCCGGCTCGCCAAATTCAGGCAACAGCTGCCCAAGCACAATACTTTAGCAAAGAACGCCGAATAGATTTCAGCGGCAACGTTTATATTTTGCAACAGGGCGGTAATAGTATCCGAGCCGAGAAGGTAACCTATTTAATTGACGAAGGGCGATTTGTCGCCTTACCTCAATCTAACCGTCAGGTAGAATCCATCTACATGGTGCAGGAATCAGATGAAAGCGGACAAGCTGCCACACCTGCCCCAAAGACACCAGGTTTCAGGCGTTCTAATTAGCATTTACCATCAACAAAAGGCCGCGAGTAGTGAAAATTGTCTTAGAGAATATTCATAAATCTTACGGCAAGCGACAGATTGTCAAGCGCGTCAACCTTTCCATAGCCCAAGGCGAAGTAGTCGGTTTACTAGGCCCCAATGGTGCAGGTAAAACGACAACATTTTATATCGCCACAGGCTTAGAAAAACCAAATCAGGGAAGAGTCTGGCTGGATAGTTTGGAAATTACTGCCATGCCAATGCACAAACGGGCACGACTGGGCATTGGCTATCTTGCCCAAGAAGCAAGTGTTTTTCGTCAGCTTTCTGTGCAAGATAATATTCTGTTAGTCTTCGAGCAAACTAATGTGCCACGATGGGAATGGCCAAAACGGCTACAAAGTTTACTGCGGGAGTTTCGTTTAGAAAAATTAGCCAGAAGTAAAGGAATTCAACTTTCTGGGGGTGAAAGAAGGCGGACAGAATTAGCAAGGGCTTTAGCAGCAGGACGAGAAGGGCCAAAATTTTTATTTTTAGATGAACCATTTGCTGGTGTTGATCCCATTGCAGTTTCCGAGATTCAGCAAATTGTGGCACGATTGCGCGATCGCGGTATGGGTATTCTGATCACAGATCACAATGTCCGCGAAACCCTAGCCATTACAGATCGCGCCTATATCATGCGTGAGGGACAAATTCTCGCTTTTGGCACTGCCGATGAACTTTACAGCAATCCCCTAGTGCGGCAATATTACTTGGGAGATAATTTTCAAGCCTAAATTAATAAATATTTAGTTACTCCTTTCCCACCTGAAGATTACCGTGTAGATAGTAGGGGAGCAAAGGGAGCATTTGTATCAACATTAAACTAAAACGGTATCAGTCCCTTACCAGGGTAGCCCGTATTTAATCTAAATTTCGCTTATGACCTCAACTAAGCTTCAGTCTTTCTATAGCCTCAATTCGCTGCTGCCTTTCACAATTATGGATCGCTACTTGGCCAGCGAATTGCTACCGACGTTTTTCTTTGGTGTCGGTGCTTTTTCATCAATTGGTGTGACAATTGATTCTGTTTTTGATTTAGTGAGAAAAGTAGTAGAGTCTGGGCTACCTGTAAATACTGCCATTCAAGTTTTTTTGTTAAAACTGCCTAGCTTTATTGTTTTAGCTTTCCCCATGTCCACATTGCTGGCTACTTTGATGACATACAGTCGTCTTTCCAGTGAAAGTGAATTAATAGCCCTGCGTGGCTGCGGGGTTAGTGTTTATCGTATGGTGCTAACTGCTGTGATTTTGAGTCTTGTGGTTACAGGGATGACATTTGTGTTTAACGAGCAAATTGCACCAGCGGCAAATTATCAAGCAACCCTGACTTTGGAACAAGCCCTCAAATCAGATAAGCCAAATTTAAAACAGCAGAATATCTTCTATCCCGAATACCGGGACATCAAAGAAAAAGATGGCACGAAGACCAAGATACTGTCACGCTTATTTTATGCTGACCAGTTTGATGGCAAGCGTATGAAAGGTTTAACGATTATAGATCGTTCTACACAAAATTTGAATCAAATTGTGGTTTCAGAATCTGCCCAGTGGAATGGATCTCAAAACGTCTGGGATTTTTACAACGGTACGATTTACGTAGTATCTCCCGATCGCTCATACCGCAGCATTTTGCGGTTTGAACATCAACAACTACAACTACCCCGCACACCATTAAGCTTGGCAGAAAAAAGCCGGGATTACGGCGAAATGAATATTTCTGAAGCTTTAGAACAACTGGCTGTAGAACGTCTTGGTGGCGATCGCCAAAAAATTCGTAAACTTCAAGTCAGGATTCAACAAAAAATAGCCTTGCCGTTTGTATGTGTAGTTTTTGGTCTAGTCGGTGCAGCTATGGGAACCATACCCCAACGCACTGGGCGAGGCACAAGTTTTGGTATTAGTGTGATAGTGATTTTTTCCTACTATATGATTTTCTTTATTAGTGGGGCAATGGGACAAGCAGGTATTTTCTCTCCCTTCATGGGAGCTTGGTTGCCCAACTTTATTTTTTTTGGAGTCGGGGCATTCTTATTAATGCGGGTAGCTAAAAGGTGAACCAGGGGAGCAGGGGAGAAGGGGAGCAGAGGGAGCAGGGGAGCAAGTAAACAACAATTATTCTCCCCCATCCCCCTCATCTCCCTCATCCCTCACTTCCCATCAAGGATGATAATTTCGACATTCAGGTGCATCTGGATTTTCTTTACAGTATTCTTCAAAGGATATTTTGGCTGAAACCATGCCTTCCGCTTTTTGATGAGCAGCTTCTGCTTGGAGTTCTTCTACCTCGTCCCAAGCAACAGCACAGGCTTTAGAATAAGCACCATGCTCGGTACAAATGGCACGAGCCTCCTCAATCGCTTTTTGAATTCTCTCCTCCAACAGTAAAGCTCTTGGTGTTTCCACAAAGTTGCTCTTGGTCAAAATGTCGGTAATCGAGATAATGCCCAACAACTTACCTTGAATCACGGGTGCCCGATGGATACCAATATTGGCAAATAACCGCGCCACATATTCCACACCCAACTCAGGATTCACCACAATGCAAGGTTTACTCATGATTTCGTAAACTCGTATTTGCTTGGGGTCTTTACCGTAAGCTATTACCTTATAAACAATATCCGTTTCAGTGACGATCCCATAGGCATCATCATCATGGCGTCGATCCACAACCAGAGCGCGTATTCTTTTTTCTTTCATCAGTCCCACCGCTTCAGCAACTGTTGCTGAACCGCGAATGGTAACTACGTCCTTGGTCATGATATCTTCAGCTTTCATCATTGCTGTAGTCTCCTGGTGAATAAGTACGGTGCGGTGCGTAGATATGGAGTGGCTTGTCATCAGACATCGCGTGGAGTGCAGCGCCCTTGTACAGTTTTTCAAATGTTTGCTACAAGCAAATGGGTATCATGGGCGTATCGAAGCATTGCAGCGCACTGTTTAGTAACTAGAGAGTCAATTGGTTGAAATTTTGTCCAGCCACAACACTAAATTAGTGCAACTGGCGATTTGTGATCATATCCAAAGTGACCAAAGCTCAAAATCTCAGAATTACAACAATTTTCAGTATGGACGCGCCAGCATGTCTTTATTTCACGAAAGACCTAAAACAGGTAAAAAGTTAATTTTTAAATAGTACGCGCTTATTCTTAATGACTAAATAAATACTTAAAAGCTAGGATAAAATTATCATCTAACTTCGATTGAGTATTTGCTCAATCGTTGTGAGGCTGTATCATGTTTTGCCACCTGCCAGTAAATTTGTAATACCAGCCATGCCACATCGCCATTATCCCCCAGCTTACTTACGCTATCTCAAAGCTAGGTTATGGAATTTAGGCAAACCTAGTTTTTGGGGCACAGCTATTTTTTTATCTGTGGTAGGGCTAGTGATTCGAGAATACTGGTCTAATCCAAATGTGTTCACTCAAAAGCAAAACAAACAAGTCACTTCCATACAGCCGGATAAATCCTCACTTTCAGCAGAAGATAAAGCTATTGCAGCTGACATTGATAATTTACCAGCTCTGTATGATGGCTTGGAGCGAGTAAGTTTACCAACAACAATTACTAACTTCAAGAATAACTCTCAGCCAAACAAAAGCAAAAGCTTATTAGAGGATGTCATTAGTAAACAAGAGTCTTCTAGTGGTGTTAAATCAAATCCTAGTCAGGGGATAGGATTTGATGCACCCATAGCCCAACAGAAAAATCTCTTTGTATCACAGGCAGAAGATTTATTGCAGTTTGGAAAGCTTGATAGTGGCAGTCAATTCTCAGGTGTGAATGCTTTAAATGCAGATTCTCAACCAATAGAGGTAGGACAAACCTCTTCTAGGCTGGGGATAGCAGCTAATCAAACTGATAATAGTCAAAATAGAAACTCAATCAGCCCGCTGCAAACACCAATTAACCAATCCACGAATCAGACGCTGCCAAGTTTGAATAGTACGGGTTTGACTGCGCCTAATGTTGTTGGGCAAACTCCTTATAATGGGGGAGGTTTACAGACTCCTATCACCAATTATTTACCTAGCCAGACTTTTTCATCTGGGCCGGGGCTAAATACTCAGCCAGGTTACATTCAGCCATCTGTATCGAATGCAACTCCAAATCTCTACAATAATTTAGGTAGCAGTCAGATATTGCCCAACCAGAATGTTTCATCTGTAACAAGACTAAATCCTCAAACTGGTTATATTCAACCGATTGAACTGAATCCAAGAATAAATTTTTCAAATTACTTCACTAGGCGGCAGCCATCACCCAGTCAAGTACAACTACAACCGCTGGCACAGCCTATTACTCCTACACCTACAAATGTTTCACCGTACTCCATTCAGACTCCGAGTCCAAATGTTGGTACATCCACAACCCCAGTAGTACCTAACAATTACGGTAATTCCACTTGGCAACAGCCTACTCAAGTACCACAATCTAATTTCTCAGTTCCTGGCCAAATTCCAGGACAATATACAGGTGGTGTTCAGAGTAATGGTTACTCATACTAGTTCAATTCGTAATTCGTAATTCGTAATTCGTAATTAAGACAAACGTGAAAAAGCTTGATATAAAAGCTTTTCACAACTTGACTCTGTTCCTTTTCTACATCGAACTCACGTTAAACTAGCTCTTAATACTTAAGTAGAACGGCGTAAATATTTGTAATTTATATCAAGTATGAGGCAGAGAGCAGAAGGCAGGAGGGAATAGGATTTTAGCCTAATTTACCTTTCTTAACATAGTTGTGTTTTTTCCCACCGACTTACTTATGTAAAACTATACCTTGTAGGGGCAAAGCGGCTTCCCGCAGGGTATTGCCCCTAGATGAAAATAAGGGTTTCGGCTATTGTTTGGGTAAATGCTGTGCTTTTTTGACATAAAATTGGCTGCAAATTCGGCGTTTACTGATATCTACAGGATGAAACCTTACCAACAAATCGCTATCGTAGAATGTGGTGAACCACTAATAAAGATTCCTTTAGAACTGTTTGCAGTGGAATCTCCACATCCCTATGAAAAATTAGGTGCGCCTTATGGGGAACATTCGCCTTATTATTTGCGCGAAAGTGTTATTGACAATTTAATCCAAGCCCAAAATTATCTTCATCTATTGCTTGGCGGCTGGCGTATCCAAATCTTTGATGCCTATCGTCCGGTAAGCGTACAGCAGTTTATGGTAGATTACAGCTTTGCACAATTGGTACAGCAACGAGGACTGATTGGGGTGGATTTATCGCCAAACCAACGCCAAGAAATTTGGGAGTTGGTTTATGAAATTTGGGCTGTACCTAGTTTGGATGCACAAACCCCCCCGCCCCACAGTACAGGTGCCGCTGTGGATGTAACGTTGGTAAATGATAGAGGACAAATAGTTAATATGGGTTCGGCGATTGATGAATTGTCAGAGCGATCGCATCCCGATTACTATGCCAATAGTTCCCACCCACAGGCTAAACAGTATCATGCTCACCGTCAGTTGTTGCTAAATGTGATGTTAAAAGCAGGATTCCAACGTAATCCTAAAGAGTGGTGGCACTTTTCTTTTGGTGATCAAATGTGGGCTTGGTTGAATAATCAAGCTAATCAAGCTAATTCCTGCACAGCACGTTATGGGCGTGTGATTTAGGAAGGGGAAGGGGAATGAGGGGGATGAGGGAGACAAAGAGAATAATTTTTGCCTCCTGACAACTGACCACTGACAACTGACAACTGACAGACTATGCATCTTCAGGATTTAAGTGTTTTAACTCATCAGTGGTGTATGCTCCTATAGGACTCCAAAGTAGGTAGGGAATAAGTAATAGTGTTGCTAGCCCAGAAATTGGGAAAACACATATTGCCAAAACAATGGCTGAACCTAAACCGATTAGCCCAATAATTTCCCCAGTCTTGAGGCTGCGGAACCTCAGCATTAAGGGTATGTATGCAACAGTAATTATTTCTACCAAAAGGTATAGACCCATTAGTAGCCAGGTAGCTACGCTTCCAGGATTTTTTTGCCAAACAATATTGGCTGAAGCGGCACCGCAAATAAAAATTACAGTCCAAATGAGTGGGATAAAAGGCTCAAAAACTAACCATCGAGGGCGACTCAAGTGGGCAAACCATTTGACATCGCGGGGTGTGATCAAAAAACTAGCGATCGCAACTAAAAATGTTACAGCCCCTATGATCATCCAAGATGAAATCATACTTACACTATGTCCCTATCTTTTGTCAATTACTACACTGCAAGTTTGACAATTTAGGGCGTATGTTTAATCAGTCGTTGGTTTGAATCTCAGCACACCATTATATATAGTAGTGGACACACATCAAGTTACAGATTTATGAGCCAGAATGCTTAATATGTAAGCTTTTGCCCTTTTACCCTGCCATATATTATTTGATTTTTTAAGTAAAAATGCTTAATTAAATCTCATTTGAGGCTGATATGCTTTCCAACAAAATATATGTAGCTTGTCAATAAGTAATCATACTTATATAGTCAAAAATCATACTTAGCTCATAAAACTAGCAGAATTCTAAAACAGTATATCTATCGTTTGAAATGTGCCTTTGGTATAGGTGCATTAATTTACGAACAATGCTATGTTTAGAAACGTAAATAAAATGTGAAGCGTTGTAAGCAGGTAAAACAACTGCTCAGGGTTGCTTGCCGCCCGTTACCCATGTGCTAAGAGTCCGTAACTTCCTAGGACTACACCTACTGCTAACGCTTTAAAAATGAGAGACAATTCATGAAACTTCATTTATTTGGGTTTTTAGGAGCTATAGGCTTCAAAAAAGACTCCTGACATAATTTGCTGCGCTTGCGAAAGTAGATGCGTTGAATATTTAGCGTTCTATTTTGCTATGCGTAAGTTTTTAACTAATATTAAAAGCTCTGAGATATCCTCTTTTTCTATTGAATGAGAGGCATTTCAGATGCAATACATTTTTGGCGAAGTATGCTTTTCTTAGAAGTGGCTTAACTTCTAACCGAATCAGAAAAGGAAAGCAACTTAGCGTTATATCCGCATGACTTTTTGACACATCAAGGACAAAAAATGAATGTTGTCTAGGCATGTTTTAACTCATTAAGATAAAGCCTAATGGAGAGAAATAACTTGTTTTAATAGAAAATTACAAAAACCAGGTGCAATAATTTGCAAATAATGGTATGTTGAGAATTGTAAAGAAAACCTTAAGCGCTTTCATCAGTTAGACAGGTTCTCTCACTTAGTTGCAGTTCATTCCATTATTCATTTGCTAGAAGTCCCTGCTTTGCTAGGGCTAAATCTAGTATTAACACTTTGGAAGTGAGAGAAAATCTATGAAGTCTTTCTGAATGTATTTGCATAAGTATTAAACTTCAGCAAATACTTATAATATTTTTGCTGCGCTTGCAAAAGTAAATGTGCTAAAGCTTAGCACTATATAGCTACATGCTTAAAACTGCAATTCTCGAAAAAAGATTGATAAATTACCTCTTTTTAAGGTTTAACTAGAGGTGTTTCAATAAATGAGAATTTATAGCAAAGCATGTAATTCTAGAAGTGATGTAACTTCTAGCTAAACTAAACACGCCAATCAACTCTATACTGCTATTTTCTAACCAAAGGAAAAGAATAATGAGCATCGTCCAAGCAAAGTTAGAAGCTTCTGAAAATACCTTTCATATTGAAGGTTATGAAAAAATTGAGTACGACTTAGTTTATGTAAATGGGGTTTTTGATATTAAAAATCAAGAACTTGCAGATGTATACAGAAGTTTTGGCCGTTGCTTGGCCGTTGTAGATGCTAACGTCAGCCGTCTCCACGGTACTCAAATTCAGCAATACTTCCAATATTACGGTATCGATTTAACACTTTTTCCCATAACTATTACTGAGCCAAACAAAACCATCCAAACTTTTGAGACTGTTATAGATGCGTTCGCAGATTTTAGACTAGTTCGCAAAGAACCGGTTTTAGTAGTAGGTGGCGGTTTAATTACCGATGTTGTAGGTTTTGCTTGCTCTGCTTATCGCCGCAGCAGCAATTACATCCGTATTCCTACAACATTAATTGGCTTAATTGATGCCAGTGTTGCCATCAAAGTAGCAGTTAACCATAAAAAGCTGAAAAATCGTTTGGGTGCTTATCACGCTTCCAAAAAAGTTTTCTTAGACTTCTCCTTGTTGCGGACTTTGCCAACAGACCAAGTACGTAACGGCATGGCAGAATTAATTAAAATTGCTGTAGTGGGTCACAAAGAAGTATTTGAGTTGTTGGAAAAGTACGGCGAAGAACTGCTACGCACTCACTTTGGTAATATTGACGCAACTCCAGAGATTCAAGAAGTAGCTCATGAAGTAACTTACAAAGCCATCAAAAAGATGCTGGAGTTGGAAGTACCTAACCTCCACGAGTTAGACCTAGATAGAGTAATTGCTTACGGTCATACTTGGAGTCCGACATTGGAACTTGCACCCCTCGTACCGATGTTCCACGGACATGCAGTCAACATTGATATGGCTTTATCTGCAACCATCGCAGCTAAACGCGGTTATATTAGCACCCAAGAACGCGATCGCATTTTAGGCTTGATGAGTCGTATCGGTTTAGCACTCGATCATCCTTTGTTGGATGCAGACCTTTTATGGCGTGCTACCAAGTCTATCAGTTTGACCCGCGATGGTTTACAAAGAGCCGCCATGCCAAGACCTATCGGTGAGTGCTTCTTTGTCAACGACTTCACCGAAGAAGAATTAGCAGAAGTTTTGGCTGAACATAAAGAACTTTGCATTACATATCCTCGTGGTGGCGAGGGTGTAGACATGTACCCGGCTACCGCGACTAAAGAACTTGTCGGGAGTGCAAAATAATGTCTACCGTCATTGCAAAACCCACAGCTAGACCTGTAACACCGTTGGGAATCTTGACAAAGAAGCTAGAAGCTGCTTTGCAAGAGATCAATCAACGCACAGATTTACCAGCGGAATTAGTAGCTAATATCAAGCAAGCATGGCGTTTAGCAGCAGGTCTAGACCCTTACATAGAAGAGTACACCACCCAAGAATCGGCTGCTTTGGCTGCACTCGCCGAGACAACAGCAACAGAAGCCTGGGGTGAACACTTTACAGAAGGCACAACTGTACGACCTCTAGAACAAGAAATGCTATCTGGTCATATAGAAGGACAAACTCTAAAAATGTTTGTTCACATGACCAAAGCTAAAAAAGTGCTAGAAATCGGCATGTTCACAGGTTACTCTGCACTAGCGATGGCAGAAGCATTACCTGCGGATGGACTTTTGGTTGCTTGTGAAGTAGACCCTTACGCGGCCCAAGTCGGACAAACTGCTTTCAATCAATCTCCTGACGGTGCAAAAATTCGCGTGGAATTAGGTTCTGCTTTGGAAACCTTAGAGAAATTGGCTGAAGCTGGAGAATCCTTTGACTTAGTATTTATCGATGCCGATAAAAAAGAGTACATAGCGTATTTCCATAAGCTGCTAGATACCAATTTGCTAGCACCAGCAGGCTTTATCTGCGTTGATAACACACTGCTACAAGGAGAGGTGTATTTACCTGCACAAGAACGCAGCGTCAACGGCGAAGCGATCGCACAGTTTAATCGTACCGTAGCTCTTGACCCCCGTGTAGAACAGGTAATATTGCCGCTGCGAGATGGCTTAACAATTATCCGCAGAGTAAATCCGTAGCCTGGTTTGTTATGGCACAATCTATTTCTTTCTCCTCCGCACCTGCTACACCTTCCGTACCTTCAACAAGCAAAATAGCCGCTATTTTCCCCAACATTGGCACATTGACTTTGCTTTTACTAGCATTGCCAATTAATGCCAGCATCGTTTTGATCACGTTGTTGTTGCGTGCTATTTTGCGTCCTTTCCAACCTAGCGCCGTCAAAGCTGCAAATCCGAAAAACATCTTGATCAGTGGCGGTAAAATGACCAAAGCTTTACAACTAGCCAGGTCATTCCACGCCGCTGGACATCGAGTTGTTTTGTTGGAAACTCATAAATACTGGTTAACAGGACATCAATATTCTCAGGCTGTAGATAAATTTTATACAGTTTCCGCTCCCCAGGAGAACCCAGAACGCTATACCCAGGCTTTAGTAGATATCATCAAACAAGAAAATATTGATGTCTACATTCCTGTCACCAGTCCACTAGGAAGCTACTATGACTCCCTAGCAAAACCAGAGTTATCGCGTTATTGTGAAGTGTTTCACTTTGACGCAGATATTACTCAGATGCTAGATGATAAATATGAGCTTGCCCAGACTGCGCGATCGCTTGGTTTATCAGTACCCAAATCTTTCAAAATCACCTCTGCTGAACAAGTCCTGAATTTCGACTTTTCTGGTGAGACTCGTAAATATATCCTCAAAAGCATACCTTACGACTCAGTGCGGCGTTTGGACTTAACCAAACTTCCCTGCGCTACACCAGAAGAAACAGCAGCATTCGTCAGAAGTTTACCCATCAGTCCCGAAAAGCCGTGGATTATGCAAGAATTTATTCCTGGTAAGGAATTTTGCACCCATAGCACCGTCCGAAATGGTGAACTGAGACTACATTGTTGTTGTGAATCTTCAGCGTTTCAAGTCAACTATGAAAACGTTGAAAATCCTCAAATTCTGGAATGGGTAAAGCATTTTGTCAAGGAACTGAAACTCACAGGACAGATTTCCTTTGACTTTATCCAAGCTGAGGATGGTAAAGTTTATGCGATTGAGTGCAACCCCCGCACTCACTCAGCAATTACCACTTTCTACGACCATCCCAAGGTTGCAGAAGCTTACCTGAGTCAAGAAGCAACAACTGAAACCTTACAGCCACTACCCACAAGCAAACCCACCTATTGGACTTACCATGAAGTCTGGCGTTTGACTGGTATCCGTTCCTTCAAGCAATTAAAAACATGGATAGTGAATATTTGGCGCGGGACTGATGCGATTTACAAATTTGATGACCCGTTACCGTTTTTAATGGTGCATCACTGGCAAATTCCCTTGTTGTTGCTGAAGAATTTGCGCCAACTCAAAGGTTGGACGCGGATAGATTTTAATATCGGGAAGTTGGTGGAATTGGGAGGGGATTGAGGGTTTTTTCTCACGCACCAGACGCAGAGGCGCAGAGAGGAAGTTTTTCTCTGTGTCTTTGTGCCTTTGTGGTTTATTTATATCTTTAGGTAGATGCATTATGTCAGTTCTTCGTATTCTTCATTTAGTTGGGTCAGCAGACAATGAATTTTATTGTAATTTGTCACGTCTTTATGCTGAAGGCTGTCTAACAGCAACGGCTGATCCATCGCGGTATGATTTTCAGATTGCATATATCACTCCTGACCGCCAGTGGCGATTTCCTCGTTCCCTGAGTCGAGAAGATATTGCTGTCAGTGAACCGATTTCTTTGTCTGAAGCCATAGAGTTGATCACAAAGCAAAACATTGACCTGGTGTTACCACAAATGTTTTGTATTCCTGGAATGACTCAGTACCGCGCTTTATTTGACCTACTCCAGATTCCTTACGTAGGCAATACTGCGGATCTCATGGCAATAGCGGCGCACAAAGCCAGAACCAAAGCAATTGTCGAAGCAGCAGGGGTGAAAGTGCCTCGTGGAGAGGTGCTTCGTAAAGGAGACGTTCCGACAGTTACACCTCCAGCAATCATCAAACCTGTTAGTTCTGACAACTCTCTAGGAGTATCCTTAGTCAAAGAGGCTTCTGAGTATGACGCAGCTTTGAAGCAAGCATTTGAATATGCAGATGAGGTAATCGTAGAAACATTCATCGAAGCCGGTCGTGAAGTCAGATGCGGTATCATTGTCCAAGATGGGGAACTAGTGAGTTTACCCCTTGAAGAGTATCTGCTAGACCCCCAAGAGAAACCCATCCGCATCCATGCTGATAAACTCCTACAATCAGATGATGGTGAATTGCGTTACGCTGCTAAAGATAATATCAAATCTTGGATTGTAGACCCAAAAGACCCGATTACCCAAAAAGTTCAGGAAGTAGCTAAGAAGTGTCATCAGGCTTTAGGTTGTCGCCACTACAGTTTATTTGACTTCCGCATCGACCCAAACGGTCAACCTTGGTTTTTAGAAGCTGGGTTGTATTGTTCTTTTGCTCCCAAAAGTGTGATTTCCTCTATGGCGAAAGCAGCAGGAATTCCTGTAACTGAGTTATTAAGAACGGCTATCAATGAAACGTTAGGCAGCAGGCAAAAGGCGATCGCTTAAAGCTTTGCAACTATACCATTTGCGATCGCGCTTTTAAGGCGCATCGCTTGCATTACTGTATCGAATTATAATTTATACCATCTTTTAATTACGAATTACGAATTACGAATTACGAATTACGAATTACGAATTACGAATTAGTATTAAGCATCTTGAGGATTTAGACGAGTCATTTCCCAAGTTGTGTAAGTGCCTATGGGACTCCACAGTAAATAAGGAACTAGTAAAAGTGCTGCCCAACCGGAAATAGTCAAAACTATAAGTATCAAAAAAGCACCTATAATGAAACCTGCACCACCGATAATTGTGCCTGCTTTCAAGCTGCGAAGCCTGAACATTACAGGTGTGTAGGCAATAATCACAATTTCTAAAAGCAGGTATAAACCCATTAATAACCACGTTGTAGTGGTTCCTGGATTTTTTTCCCAGACAATATAAGCTGACCAAGCACCACAAATAAATATTACAGTCCAGATCAATGGAATGGCTGCTTCAAAAGTTAGCCAATTTGGTCTTTGTAGACGTTTGAACCACTTGCGATCGCTCGGCGTAATCAAGTTAGCTCCCAAAGCAACTATAAAAGCTACACCTCCAATCACCATCCAAGATTTAATCATATACTTTATCCTTTGCGTAGACTTGTAGAGGCTTGTCGTTACACATCGCTGCTTTTCGTTTAAATATCACTCTTGATAGTGCGATTTTGTCAATTTAATTGCTAATTACTCATCACCCCTGAGTTTGATCAATTAATATCATTTGGCAGGATTTTAAAAATCGGTAGAGAAAAGAAAGTTAGGAGTTAGGAGTTAGAAGTTAGGAGTTAGGAGTTATTGATCCTTCATATTTTCATCTCCCCCATCTCCCCTGCTCCCCTGCTCCCCCGCTCCCCCGCTCCCCTGCGCTAAATATTCCCCAAGATTGCAAGGTGATTCTGTCTAGAGATGGGCGTATGGATTTAACTGTTGCAATATGCTTAAAAACTGGGGCGTATTGTGATTAGCTAGGGTAGAAGTTAATATGCAAAGTGAATCAGAAGTGCGATCGCACTTACCAGCAACTCAAGGAATTGGTAAGACTATTCGCTTCACAGGCTGGATTGCTTTCTGGCTACAATTGGGACTTGCAGTAGTTTCTGGCATAGCTTTATTGTTCGCTGCTACTGGTCGTGGTTTTACCGATCAACCAAATGCTGGTCTTGGCGTAGGCATATTTTGGGCTGTATGCGGAGTTTTATTGCTGTTGTTCAATGTCTATTGGGATTTTCGCTACACTCGCATCGGCAAAAGATTAGCAAATCCAAATGCAGCTTTACATCCTAGTAAGGCGGATACAACTCAAGCCATCCGATTGGGAATAATTATAAGTTTAGTCGGGATGTTATTAACGCTCTTAGGTGCTGGAGCAACCCTAGCTGTACTAGTAGCAAAATCTATATCCCAACCTCCCGGAGTAGCAATCACTGATCCATACAACATTATTCGAGCGCTTGATGTGTTTGTAATGCTGGGTAATGTTAATGCTATTGCTGCTCATTTTGTGGGTACTGTCGCTTCACTGTGGTTGCTAGAGCAAGTGCATAAACACTAGCTTGAATTTAGAATTAAAGAGAAAATTTACAGTTCAAGTTGATGACTGATAACTGTGAACAGTTAAGGAATTTCAATGTAGGGTGCGTTGTCGCCCAGTGCAATGCACCGCCAGCAATTAATTAGCGGCGTTGTAATCTATAAAAAAGGGGTAAATGCTAACAAAGGGTTTTTATTATGTCGCCTGAAATTACCACAGCAGCAACCAACCTTACACAAGGAATAGTGGACTGGGTAGATCCGCCCATGCCACCTACAGATTTGGTTTTTGACGACGGAGTACCTTTGGAAAGCAACCGCCACCGCATTGGTATGAATGCCCTGATACGGTCACTACAATATGCTTGGGCTGACCGTAATGATTACTTTACTGGCGGTAATATGTTCATATATTACAGTAGCGCCCAAGTCAAAAACCGCGATTTTAGAGGGCCTGATTTTTTTGTTGTATTAGATATTGATGGTAGTTATCCTCGTCAAGGTTGGGTGGTGTGGGATGAAAATGGACGTTATCCAGATGTAAATGAAAGTTCCAGTTGTTTCAATTCGGGACGAAAATGACGGCTGGGCATTTTATTGTTTGGATTCCTCTAGAAGTTGAAAACAAACCTCAAAACCACATTGTATGTTAGATGATTTAGCAACTACTTTGACAAGAACAGGGTTTCTATCTTTTGGTTCACCATCTTTAAACTCAAGTGGCTTCCCTGATGTTACTTCAGCAGGTATATTAACCTTTGGAAGAGATTCTAAAACAGATTCTCGATTTACTGTTTTAGATTTGTCTTCAGCTTCGTTTATTGCTGCGAGAAATGCTTGAGTTGCATCATAACTGGCCGCTGTGCGCCAATTAATTTGACCTCTCCAAATTTTTTTGGCTTCTTCTGCATAAGAGCCAGTACTGTTTTGATCCGTTGTTGGAGTAGGAAACCACGGCACAACTAAGATTAAATCTTCAATCTTTTTGTTACCGTGCAATAGAGTGTTCCCTTCATACAGCGACTCTCCCCCAAATAATTTAATATTACGTTTATTTATTTTTAAATCACTGATTAAACGAATCGCTCGATTATTTGTTCCTTGTTCACCCCCACTGGAGAAAAAGATAGCAGCTTTAGCTTCATTAGGCACATCTTGTGATACATTAGCTTCGTTAAAGTTAGCAGGTTTGATATCATTTTCTTTAAGCACATTATTTTTACCGAAAGAATTGACAAACTCTTGTTTTAAATTTATACTATATTGACTTCCTCCGTCATAATAAATAACGACCTTACTCAATTCTTTTTGATTTTTGATATATTCTGCTAACTTCACACCTAACTTGTTATTAGAAGAAGTAACCCTAAAAAATACTTTATTATTTTCGTCTTGCTTTAATTCTATACTAGTGCTTGTTGGGGTAATCATTGCTAGACCAGCCTTTGCATACACATCTAAAGCTGCCTTACTAGCATCGCTAGAATGATGTCCAATAACCCCCACAACATTTTTCCATTCCTTGCTTGTGGTAAGATGACAGGCAACATTCTTTGCAGATTTTTCATTATTATCGTCATCAACAACTAAAATTTTCAAAAATTTGGCTCGTTCTGGTGAAGTTTTAGTTGGATCAGTATTAGTTTGATTAAATTTTCTTTGTGCGTCTGCAACTCCAGCTAGTATTGCCCCTGCTGCTTCTGGTCGCTCTTTTGCAGGTACAACGACAGCAAGTAAATATGAGTTATTTTCCTTGACTTCCTTGTTATTTTGATAAATTTTTTCTTCTCGGCTTTGAGACTTTTCGTTAGCTGGAATAAGATACTGATTCTCTGTGTTGCCTATGTTGAATTTAGCTTCGGATTCGGATATAGATGCGGAAGAACAAACCGAATCAAGTGAAGATGAAGTTTGATCTGGAAACAAAGCTACTGCGATTGATAAACCTACGAAAAAAACAAATAGTGTAATGAAGAGTCTTTTATTGCTAGGAGTACCTATATAGTTACTTACCACATTTGTAAGTACGGCTAGCACAGTGGGAATGAGTATTCCTGCAACTATTTTTAAAATCATTTCTAAAGTCATTTCTGTGGCAATACTTCAATAGTTTGTATTTATTTTGGAATGACTAACACATATAGGTTTCATTGGATTTTTACCTATATAGATGAATCTAAGCGGAATTTTCACTAGTTATTAAAGAGAAAATTTTTGCATATGAATTTTTAGTAAGTAAAACTGAATCAGGTTTGTAGACGTTGGTTATCGTAATAAAGAGAATTTTTCTATATATCATCTATATCCAGGCATTATACTGGATTTTTCGTATATATACTTAGTGTAGGGCGAATATTTGGAACGATCGCCCCCAAACACAGCTTCTCAAACAGTAGTAATTACACCAATCCTGAACGCAAGGCGACGACAGCTGCTTGTACGCGATCGTCAACTGCTAGTTTGTTCATGATTCCCCGGACGTGGGTTTTAACTGTATTGGGGCTGAGGTAAAGTTTTTCAGCTATTTCTGGGTTGCTTAACCCATCTACCATTAGTTTTAAGACTTCTAACTCGCGCCCAGATAGGTTGGCGGTGTTGCTGGTGGGCGAGGGCGGTTTAAGATTGTCAATTACTTGTCTGGCAATTTGGGGATCGAGGTAGGCTGCACCATCAACTGCGGCAGCGATCGCACTCAACAGTCGCTCTACACTCGCACCTTTGATACAATAGGCATCGGCACCGCTAGACAATGCCGCAATAATTTCTGTCTCTGTTTTGTGGGATGTCAACATCACCACATGAGTTTCTGGTAATGCTGCCTTAATTTGCTTTGTGGCTGCAATACCATCTAGTCTTGGTAAGCCAATATCCATGACTACCAAATCAGGTTTTAATTTCAGCGCTGCTTGCACCCCTAAATAGCCATCTTCCGCTTGTCCCACAATTTGCAACTGGGGATGAGCCATTAATGACTGTTCTAATCCCAGTTGCATCATGGGATCATCTTCAACTATTAAGACACGCAATTGAGGAACATTGGTAGGTAAATTGAAGTGATGGCTGGACATTGTATCTGTCAGTTGTCAGTTGTCAGTTGTCAGTTGTCAGTTGTCATTTGTCAGTTGTCATTTGTCAGTTGTTGGTTGTTACCACTAACTAATGACTAATGACTAATGACTAATGACCAATGACTAACTTTTTTATTCTTCCACGCGATAGCCCAACTCGGCCAAGCTGACGCGAGAGTGACGCCATTTTGGTTGCACTTTCACGAATAGTTCTAGGTAGACTTTGCCAGATATTAACTTTTGAATCTGTTCGCGGGCTGCACTACCAACTGCTTTGAGCATTGAGCCACCTTTGCCAATCAGAATCCCTTTTTGAGAATCACGTTCTACATGTATGGTGGCGAGTACACGGGTAATGGTTGGTGTTTCTTCTACTTGATCAATGGCGATCGCTACTGAATGGGGTACTTCTTCCCGTGTCAACAGCAAAATTTGTTCACGAATCAACTCACCCATGATAAAGCGTTCGGGTTGGTCTGTCACCAAGTCCGGGGGATAGTATAATGGCCCGGTTTCTAAATGCTCGACTAATATCTGTTGAAGTTCGGGTAATCCTGCACCAGTCTTGGCAGAAAATTTCACTATTGGCCATTCATGAGATTGAGCCAACTGTTCGTAACTCTCATCAATTACTTTGGAATCTGCGGCTTGTTGGTCAATTTTATTTACACCTAAAATTACCGATGTTTGACTGCGAATCAGTAAATCGGCAATAAAGCGATCGCCTGCACCACAAACTGCTGATCCATCTACTACAAATAGCACTACATCTACTGATTCTATAGCTATTTTGGCATTTTGTACCAGCACTTCTCCCAATTGATGATGAGGTTTATGAATGCCTGGTGTGTCTACAAAAATTAATTGTGCTTCTGGTGTAGTTAAAATGCCTCGTAAACGATTACGTGTTGTTTGTGCTACTGGTGATGTAATCGCTATTTTTTGTCCTATTAATTGATTCATTAAAGTAGATTTACCGACATTTGGACGACCGATAATGCCGATAAAACCTGACTTGAATTCAGGAGGAGCCTGGGGAATTGTGACTTCTCCTGAATAAGAGAAGGTGTAATTATCAATACTAGTCAACTTTGGCTCCATCCTCGTAATTTATAGATGAGGTAAATGGGTTTTTTCCCAAAACATCAACAATCATAAAATCACCCTAACATTTTTGGGGATTGCTTCTGCTTAGGCTTAATGTACTACTAACCTTTGCTTAGGTTTAATCTACTACTAATCATACTTGGATCATAACGTCAAAAGAAAGATATGGGAGAACACAAACGCATTGGCATTCTTACTAGTGGGGGAGATTGCTCTGGTTTGAATGCTGTAATTAGAGCTGTGGTACATTGTGCTGTGAATACCTATGGCTGGGAAGTGTTAGGAATTCGTCAAGCTACATTAGGATTGATGGCACGTCCGCCACAAGCTACAACACTGGAAATTGATCAAGTAGACTCGCTGTTAACTGCTGGTGGTACAATGTTGGGAACCACCAATAAAGGCGATCCTTTTGCTTTTCCCATGGCTGATGGTAGTTTGTGCGATCGCTCCGCAGAAATCATCGCAGGCTATCATGAATTAAATTTAGATGCTTTGATTGGTATTGGTGGTGATGGCAGTTTGGCAATTCTCCGCCGCTTGGCACAACAAGGCGGTATTAACCTAGTTGGTATTCCTAAAACCATTGATAATGATATTGGCGTTACTGAACATGCCATTGGTTTTGATACAGCGGTTAATATCGCCACAGAAGCATTAGATAGGTTGCATTTTACAGCTGCTAGTCATAGCCGCGTCATGATTTTAGAAGTAATGGGACGTGATGCTGGACACATAGCAATCGCTGCGGGAATTGCGGGGGGAGCAGATGTAATTTTAATTCCAGAAATTCCCTACACAATTGACCATATTTGCTACAAAATCAAAGAACGCCAAGAAACAGGCAAAAACTATTGTTTGATTATTGTATCTGAGGCAGTTCGTACCCACGATGGGGAAATTGTGACGATGACAAACCGCTTAGGACAATCGCGATATGGTGGTATTGGTGAATATTTAGCAGATCAAATTATCCAGCGCGTTGGTGTAGAAACGCGAGTCACAGTTTTAGGACACATTCAACGGGGTGGAACTGCTTCCCCACTAGATAGATTAGTTGCAACTGCTTTTGGCGTAGCGGCGGTTAATTTAATAGCAGAAGGTAAATACGATCGCATGGTGACATGGCAAAATCGTCAAGTATTAAGCGTACCAATTACAGAAGCGATCGCTCAATATAGTGCCGTTGATCCTAATGGTACTTTAGTTAAAACTGCTCGTGGCATGGGAATTTATTTAGGAGACTAAATTCAGTTAGGAGTTAAGAGTTAGGAATTATGTTTTTCTCTTTGTGTCTTTGTGTCTTTGTGGTTAAATAAATTATTTTTAAACCGCCAAGACGCAGAGGACGCAGAGAGAATAAACATTGATAAATGCTGTAGTAATAGTTAACTAATAACGCCAAGTACAAATTCGCCTTGATTTACTGCTTGATTGGTTGAAATGTCATAAACCAATCCACTTTCTTCGGCAAAGATATCTATAACAGTGGGTAATTGACTTTCTTTATTAAAACTGAGGATTTGATACAGTTTATCTCCAGCTTGGATTTGAGTACCTAATTTTACTCTCGATTGAATCATACCACCTGCGATCGCATAATATTTTTTCCTGTTGCTGCTGCTGAAAAAAGACATTTCGTCATTTTTTGTTTGATGTGGTAAATTAGGAATTTGCAATACTCCTTTTTGGATTAAATAGTTTTTCACTCCTCTCACACCTTTGGCAACTGAATCAGGATTCATCTGCATTCCTGTCCCTAATTCCAGTGTCCAAGCTTCTATATCAAATCTGATTTCTCTACCAAGTTGTTGAAAAACGGTTTCCAAAGCTAACCAAGGCTTGATAAAAGCTTCATCAAAAGCATCACCATCATATTTATCAAGTAAAATTCCAAAATCGAGTAGGAAGTATTTTGCACTATCTTCTCGGTTCCGGAAGTAATAAAGATAGTCTAAAGCTTGATTTGTAGAACTGTGTAAATCAATCAAATAATCTGCATCTAAACTGATAGATTGTAATTGGTAGCGAAAACTTTCGGTGAAGGGTACGCTACTAGGAGAATTAATTTTTTCTAAAAGTTTGGCGAATTGCTCTTTAATTATAGTTAAATAATTTTTGCGAACGGCCTTTGGAGTAAGATGAAGTTGAGATTTAGTAAATGCTACTAAATCGTCAGCTTCTTTCTCGTAATCCCAAAATATCCGGTTCCAATCCTTAGCTTCATAGGTACAATATCGACCGGGGGAAAAATGTTGAGCGCGTTCATTTGTTCCCATAGGATTACAAACCGGAACCAACCAAATTTCTCCGACTAAATCAGTAGCATTGACTGTCAAGAAAAACTCGATTAATTGGTGAATAACAGCATTACCAGCAATTTCTGCACCATGTAAATTAGATTGAATATAAACCTTTTTACCTGGTTGAGCACCAACGAACTTATAAACTTGAATAAACAGGCGATCGCCCGAAGCCATTTGACGTAAAAAAATCGTTTCAATAACTGGTAGCATAAAATGATTCGCTAATATTTTGAGTAATTTTACAAGCTATACAAATCCAAATCATACCAACTTGCAGCAATTACCAACAGATGCTATTACGATGCGCCAGCAAGAAATATAACAGCAAGGCAGAAAGTAACTATTAAATTCAAGCTATGATATTCCTCGTTCATTTCAGCCAAAAAATTGACTAAAGCTTTTATGCCCACCGTTGCAATTGTCTATTTCTCTGGTACAGGTCATACTCATCTGATGGCCGAAGCTATTGCCGAAGGTGCAGCTAGAGTTGAAAATACTACTGTTGAACTGCTACGAATCACAGGAGAGCAGATTGTTAATGGTCGTTGGAAGAACGATGATGTGATAGAAAAGCTTAACCAAGCTCATGCAATTGTTTTTGGTTCTCCTACCTACATGGGTGGTGTAGCGGCTCAGTTTAAAGCGTTTATCGATGCTGCTAGCGAAATTTGGTTTCGACAGGGATGGAAAGACAAAATCGCCGGAGGTTTCACTCACTCCAGTTCTCCCAGTGGTGACAAGCAAGGAACGCTGTTATACTTAGCGACGAACGCAGCCCAGCACAGCATGATTTGGGTAAATGTGGGAGATTTGCAAAGCTCTTTATATGGTAAGAATGATGGGGTCAATCGACTAGGAGGATTTTTAGGTGTGATGGGTGCTAGCCAACTCGATACGAGTGGCAAGAAAGCTGTGCTAGATTTGGGTGATTACTTGACCTCATTACGCTTTGGAGAACGCATTGCAGAGGCGACTAAGCGTTGGTTTAAGTAGCTTTTGAGTTATATTAGGCTATAGTACCCAAGGCATCTGACAAAAAATTCTTTCTCAAGTTTAAGAAACTGAGTCAAATAATTGTTGATCAGAACTCCGACTTTTTTAAGAAGTTGGGGTTCTCAATTCATAAGTTTTATTTAAGCATTGCTAGCGATCGCATCAGCATAAGCCTAAAAATCACGACGTTCGTTACGACAAGCCAGTCATTCATAACTGCGATCGCAACAAGAAAAGCAGCTTGTTCTATCCTAGAAACAAAAAAGACAGAAATATGCAAGCCTACAAGCTGAACAGTACAATCGACTAATCAGGTAATTTGATTATTGACGAACCTCTAAATATTGCTCCTGGTAAAGTGGAAGTGATTATTTTGTAGCCAGTTCCATCTTTGGAAAGTTCTACAGAAACTCAAACTCAGTCACAGCCACAAAAGCCGAAAAGACAAACAAAAATTAAAGCTTTGCAAGAATGGTTAGAAAGTACAGAACCCACACCAGCAGACTTTGACGCAGACAAAGCCAAATGGGAATATTTAAAGGAAAAACATAATCTGTAAAATTGCCTGAAATATTATTTATACTAATTCTGTATGAAGATGCGCCCTTACCATATTTTCAGTACAAGAAAGAAGAAAGTAGACGCGTAAGCGGCTTGCCGCAGGCTACCACAAAAGACACAAAGGACACAAAGAAAGAAGAAATTAAAAGGTTTTGGCGCAACCTCACAAAGAAATGGTATTAATTATAAAAATGGAGAAAACTATTATGCAAGCCTACAAGCTGAATGGCACAATTGACGAATCAGGTCATTTGATTATTGATGAACCTCTCAATATTGATCCTGGTAAAGTGGAAGTTATCATCCTACAGCAAACCTCAACGCCTATTACAAATCTCCAACAGCCGAAAAAACGAGAATACAAAGTCCAAGCTTTAAAAGACTTATTGGAAAATGCCCCACCCACACCACCAGACTTTGATCCAGATCAAGCCAAGTGGGAATATTTAAAGGAGAAGCATAACCTGTGAAGGTTCTCATAGACACCAATATTATTGTTGATGTAGCACTTGACCGCGATCCTTTCTTCACAGACAATGAACAAGTTATACGCTTTGTGGAACGACAAGAGATTGAAGCTTATATATCGGCATCTACCTTTAGCAATTTATATTATATTATTCGGAAAGCCAAGGGTCATATTTGGACATTACAATTTCTACAAAGAATGGCCATGCTTTGCCGTGTTGCCACTGTAGACAATACTACAATCAACATGGCACTAACTGCTAACTTTGGGGATTTTGAAGACGCTATTCAATACAGCACTGCGGTACTCAATGGCTGAGACGCTATTATTACTCGCAACCCAGCAGATTTTCCAGTTATTAGTCCTAGAATTATCACCCCTGACGACTTAATTCAGGAATTAACAAATAATCCATAAATCATAAAAGTAAATATATATGAATCCCCAATTAACCCCAATACAGTTCAGTTAGTGCCAAAATCCTTATTCAACAGTATCATTGGCTCACTAGTCGCCGTCGCCGCAGTACATGGAATACCCATTGATAGCGCGATCGCCACAATCGTAGTATTGTATATCTTAAAGATTGGGATAAACGTTTTTTGCAAATATACTGAGCCATAGGATGAGCAGGGAAACAGGGGAAACAAAATGACAACTGACAAAGTTTTAGTAAGCGATCGCCCCCTGTCAGTATATCAAGTTCATCAAAATACTAAAGAAATTTTTAAAATCATGGAAAATAATATTAAGTAGAGTATCACAATACTCTATTGATTTCCTCATTTTCTCTAGGAAAATATGACTCATCCTTTCCTTGAACGCCTGCGTAGTCCAGAACTCCCGGTTATCGTCTTTGACGGTGCCATGGGAACCAACTTACAAACGCAAAATCTCACCGCTGAGGATTTCGGCGGCCCACAGTATGAAGGTTGTAATGAATACTTAGTCCACACGAAACCGGAAGCTGTGGCTAAGGTTCACCGTGACTTTCTCGCCGCTGGTGCAGATGTCATTGAAACGGATACTTTCGGCAGTACATCCATTGTACTGGCAGAATATGACTTGGCAGACCAAGCATATTATCTCAGCAAGACAGCGGCGGAATTAGCCAAGCGTGTGGCTGCGGAATTTTCCACGCCAGAAAAACCCAGGTTTGTGGCGGGTTCCATCGGCCCCACAACTAAATTACCTACCTTGGGACATATTGACTTTGACACCATGCAAGCTGCTTTTGCCGAACAAGCAGAGGCGCTGTGGGATGGCGGCGTGGATTTATTTCTGGTGGAGACTTGCCAAGATGTGCTGCAAATCAAAGCGGCGCTGAATGGTATTGAAGAAGTCTTTGCTAAAAAAGGCGATCGCCGTCCGCTGATGGTTTCTGTGACAATGGAAAGCATGGGTACAATGCTGGTAGGTACAGAAATCAGTGCTGTATTAACAATTCTGGAACCTTACCCAATTGATATTCTTGGTTTGAACTGTGCCACAGGCCCAGACTTGATGAAACCGCACATCAAGTATTTGGCAGAACATTCGCCTTTCATTGTTTCTTGTATTCCCAACGCCGGTTTACCTGAAAACGTTGGTGGTCAAGCACACTACCGCCTGACACCGCTAGAATTACGGATGGCATTGATGCACTTTGTTGAAGATTTGGGTGTCCAAGTGATCGGGGGTTGCTGTGGGACGCGTCCAGAACACATTCAACAATTGGCAGAAATTGCTCAAGATTTGAAGCCAAAGGTGAGACAGCCGAGTTTAGAACCTGCGGCAGCATCAATTTACACCACGCAACCATACGACCAAGATAATTCTTTCTTGATTGTCGGTGAACGCCTCAACGCCAGTGGTTCTAAAAAGTGCCGCGATTTGCTCAACGCGGAAGATTGGGATGGGCTAGTGTCCATGGCGAGGGCGCAAGTTAAAGAAGGTGCCCATGTCCTTGATGTGAACGTCGATTATGTAGGGCGTGATGGTGTGCGGGATATGCACGAATTAGTTTCCCGCATCGTGAATAATGTGACACTGCCGTTAATGCTCGACTCCACCGAATGGGAAAAGATGGAGGCGGGTTTAAAAGTTGCTGGTGGTAAGTGTTTGCTCAACTCCACCAACTACGAAGACGGGGAACCCCGGTTTTTGAAAGTGTTGGAATTGGCGAAAAAGTACGGGGCTGGTGTAGTCATTGGTACTATCGATGAAGAAGGCATGGCGCGGACAGCCGAGAAAAAGTTTGCGATCGCCCAACGCGCTTACCGTCAAGCTGTAGAATACGGCATACCCGCGACAGAGATATTCTTTGATACTTTGGCATTACCTATTTCTACGGGGATTGAAGAAGACCGAGAAAACGGCAAAGCTACCATTGAAGCCATTCGACGGATTCGTCAAGAATTGCCAGGATGTCATGTAATATTAGGTGTATCCAATATTTCCTTCGGCTTAAACCCAGCAGCACGAATCGTGCTGAACTCGGTGTTTTTGCACGAAGCAATGGCAGTGGGCATGGATGCAGCCATAGTTAGCGCTAGCAAGATTTTACCACTTTCTAAGATTGAAGAACGCCATCAAGAAGTTTGTCGGCAATTAATTTACGATGAGCGGAAATTTGAGGGTGATGTCTGCGTTTATGACCCATTGGGAGAACTGACTACATTATTCCAAGGGGTGACGACGAAACGCAACAAAGGCGTGGATGAAAGTTTACCCATCGAGGAACGTCTCAAACGTCATATCATCGACGGCGAACGCATTGGTTTAGAACAACAGCTTCAAAAAGCTTTGGAACAATATCCACCCTTGGAGATTATTAATACTTTCTTGCTGGATGGCATGAAAGTTGTGGGTGAGTTATTTGGTTCTGGACAAATGCAACTACCTTTTGTGTTGCAGTCTGCGGAAACCATGAAAGCGGCGGTGGCGTTTTTAGAACCGTTCATGGAAAAATCGGAGACTGGTAACAACGCCAAAGGTACGTTTATCATTGCCACAGTTAAAGGTGATGTCCACGACATTGGTAAGAACTTGGTAGATATCATTTTGTCGAATAACGGCTACAAGGTGATAAACCTGGGAATTAAGCAGCCGGTGGAAAATATTATTCAGGCTTACGAAGAACATAAAGCTGATTGTATTGCCATGAGTGGTTTGCTGGTGAAATCCACTGCATTCATGAAAGAGAATTTGGAGGTGTTTAACGAAAAGGGAATTACCGTCCCGGTGATTTTAGGCGGTGCGGCGCTAACTCCCAAGTTTGTGAATCAAGATTGCCAAAACACTTACAAAGGTAAAGTTGTTTATGGTAAAGATGCCTTTTCTGACTTGCATTTCATGGATAAATTAATGCCAGCCAAAGCTGCTGGTAATTGGGATGATTTGCAAGGATTTTTGGATGAAGTCGAAACTAAGGAATCAGAAACCAATAACCACAAATCCCCAGTCCCCAGTCCCCAGTCCCCAGTCCCCAGTCCCCAGTCCCCAGTCCCCATCGACACAAAACGTTCAGAAGCTGTAACTTTAGATATTCCACGTCCCACGCCGCCTTTCTGGGGAACCAAGTTGTTGCAACCTAGTGATATTCCTTTTGAGGAAATATTCTGGTATTTGGATTTGCAAGCTTTGATTGCGGGACAATGGCAATTCCGTAAGCCGAAGGAACAATCTAAGGAAGAATATCAAGCTTTCTTGGATGAAAAGGTGTATCCAATTTTGGAAAACTGGAAGCAGCGAATTATTGAGGAGAATTTGTTGCAGCCACAGGTGATTTATGGGTATTTTCCTTGTCAGGCTGAGGGGAATAGTTTGTATGTTTATGATCCGAACCGCCAAGACGCAGAGAACGCAGAGGTAAGAGCAAGTTTTGAGTTTCCGCGACAGAAGTCGGCGAAGAGGCTGTGTATTGCAGATTTCTTTGCGCCGAAGGAGTCGGGGATAATTGATGTGTTCCCGATGCAGGCGGTGACTGTGGGTGATATTGCCACGGAGTTTGCCCAAAAGCTGTTTGCGGATAATCAATACACTGATTATCTGTATTTTCACGGTTTGGCGGTGCAAATGGCTGAGGCGTTGGCGGAGTGGACACACGCTAGAATTCGCCTGGAGTTGGGTTTTGGTGATCAAGAACCTAATAATATTCGGGATGTCTTGGCACAGCGATATGCTGGTTCGCGGTATAGTTTTGGCTACCCAGCTTGTCCGAATATCCAAGATCAGTTTAAGCAACTGGAGTTATTGGAGAGCGATCGCATTAACTTATATATGGATGAAAGTGAACAACTTTATCCAGAACAATCAACAACTGCGATTATTGCCTATCACCCAGTAGCGAAATACTTCACCGCTTAGAATTAGTTGTAGAGGCGTATTACTATACGCCTCTATGATTTAATTACTAAAGTTGCGATTTTCCAAGAAATTTGTCAAATTTTCCCTAATAGTGATCGTTTGAGGATGATTTACGCCTAGCCTTTGTTCAGAAATCTCCAAAGCTTGCAGGTACAGGGGTTCGGCTTCGCTATATCTGCCTTGACCATCGTAGAACCTAGCGTTACCGATGAAAGGGTAAGTTAAATCTTCATCGCTAACATATTCAATGAGATGATTTGCTACTTCAGCTATATGAGGTATTGCAGGGGAAACAGCAGTGATTTCCTCAAGGGTGGGAGTTTGAGGAATCTCCTTTGCAACTGCTACCATTACCCGACAAAGCGATCGCTTTAATTCCTGTGCTTGTTCTAAACCTGTAAGCTTATATTGGAAAAACTCACGCAGTAGTGGATGCAGTTGGTAAACTCCTTCACTCTTTCGCTGGAGTAAATGCAAATTCAACAACTTATCATCTCTAATTTCTTCTATTTCTTCCTCGTCTTTTTCTGGTAAACACTGTTCTACTAAATACCAAGGTATAGGGGCGGCAGCAAATAGACTCAGCAAACAGCCGAGTTGCTTATCTGCATCTGCTAATTCCTGCCAACTCAATTCAAAGACACCAAGCACACCCCTTTGTGAAGTCATGTCGGCTTCTGGTTCGGCAAGGGCAGCTTGTTCTAGCCGCTTTTTTTGCAACCGCCGCAACATTTCTGCCAAGGTTAAATCCTGTTTCCGCGCCAGATACCGCCCCACCAACTCCAAAGCCAGAGGCAAATATCCAAGCCATGTAGCCAATTGATTTGCTACAGTTAATTCTCGCTCAATTCGCTCTGGTGTTTCTTCAAGAAAAGACTTTAATAACTCCAGCCCTACCTCTGGTTGCAGCACATCCAAGGATAGTTGTGCTATGCGTCCTAAGTGCTGACGTGTAGTAATCAAAACCTTAAATCGAGAAGATGACGGTGGTAGGTAAATGTAGACTTGTTGGTAGTCAGTGACATCATCTAGCACTAATAGCACATCACCATCACACCAACGCGAAAAACAGTACTGTACTTGTGCGAGTAAATCTAAGTCTTCTGGTGGGTTAACATCAAGCTGGGTTCTAGCAAACTGCACAATTTGAATCCCTACATCCCCAACTCTGGGAAACAACCAGCAAATTCCACCGTTGTAGGTTTCGCGGTAGGTGATTGCATATTGCAAAGCAAGTTCTGTTTTCCCAACGCCCCCCATTCCAGCGATCGCTGCGATCGCTACCCGGTCATTTTGCTGTAACATCTGGTGCAGGGTTTGCAGTTCTTTTTCACGCCCGACAAACTTCACCACTCCACTTAAAGGAATGTTCTGGTAGCAGGTTGTTTGTAAAGAGGTGATTTCTATGTAGGTCGTTTCTATAGAGTCATTTTGCTGCAATGCCTGATGCAGAGTTTGAAGTTCGTCTTCTTGCCCAAAAAACTTCTTCACTCCACTCAAAGAAATGTTTTCGTAGTCGGTTGGTTCTACAGAAGCAATTTGTGCCATATTTTCAGATACAGTTGCAGGCTTTCTAGCTTTAGACCTTGCTGGTTGGCGGTTAGCCCACTCAATATCAAACTGTTTCAAATTTTTTTCTATATCCCTAGACCACAATTTCAGCTTGAAGTACCAGTCTTCTGAACCCCGACGATGGACGCGGATATCTTCTAGAATTCCTAAGAAATTTTGCAGTAGCCTCAAAGCTTCCCTGATTTGTTCTTTGCTTAAATTACCAGGGTATTTATCTAGCACTGTCAATTGTTGTAAATATCTCAACTTTGTCTTGACAACTAGATCAGTCTGAGTTTGCCATGTAAAATTGGTTTCTTGGGCTTGATCATACTCGAATTCTTGAGCAACGTAGGTGAGTATCGCTTCCAACAAACGCCTCACCCGCTTTCGCACTTCATCGCCATAAGAATATCTAGGCATCAGTCTAGTCCAGAAACAGCCATATAAAGTTTGGGTATACCCAAACTTTTAAAACTACCCCAAACTCTATAACCTTTGTTATGTATAGATTGTACCCTTTTAAAAACTTACTTGCTTTGGTGTAGTACCCCAATATTAAGTTAGTCATATAAAAATGGAAAAGCATGTCTACTTTTAAGCATTTTCGCTTTTAACAGTACTCTTGTAAATCCTTGAAAACCTTTATTCAAAATAGCCTACTCAAAAGGTGAAATGAGATGATTAAAAAACAAATAGCTACCAAAGAGCAGGCTCGTGAGGCAAAACAGGAACTGCTGTCCAAAATTAGCGACCGACCAGAGCTAACAGGCGTGGGCATTAGTCGGTCTGGAGATGGTTATTCTGTAAAAGTTCACCTATCTCAACCTCTACCCAAGGATGTTAATATTCCATCAAGAGTGAACAATGTAGCAATAGAAGCCGAAATTGTTGGTACAGCTTACGCTTTTTGATCAATAATCATTATTAAATTTTTATCACGAATCATAATACTAAACTGTGGATAGGAGCGTGTCTCAAAGACCTATCCACAGTTTTTTATATTATAAAAACATCTTTCTTTAAGATATTATACTTAAATCATTAATCAGGTCTTTATCAAGATATTATACCCAAGTAGGTAGGCAGGAATAAACCAAACTATATTACGAAACGTAAATATACCTGAAACCCTTATTACTGACGACTGACGGCACTCACCAGTTCACTTTATTCGCACCGACCTACTTAAATAGTAATTAATCAGCTAGTAAAGTCATGCACCTGGAAAGCGTCCAAGAGTTAAAAAAACTTGCTACTAACAAAGTTATACAGAATTTTATTAGGCCTTATTCATCGAATTCTTCTAGGAATGAAACGTTGCCTATACCCCCAGCTTTAGGAATTCACCTAAGCGGGAAAGGAAATTACAAGCTTGCCATACACATACCTCACAAATCACATCGTGAACTGATTCAACCAGTTGTGGAAATGGCTAAGGGAGAGATAAATGTACAAATCACAGGGCCTGTCTATCCACAAACTTTGGTAAAACAACATCACAAACGTCCTTTATGCATTGGAATATCTATATCTCATTCAGATCCACTTGCTGGTACAGGGACTCTTGGGTGCTTTGTCAGAAAGCGGGGTGAATCAGAACTACTAATCTTGAGTAATAATCATGTCTTAGCGAATACTAATAATGCACAAATTGGTGATGCTATCATCCAACCAGCAAGAGAAGATTATGGGAAAGAAGATACAGACCAGATTGCTAGTTTAAAAGAGTTCGTTCCCCTCAAGACTGGCGAGATGAACTTTATTGATGCCGCCACTGCCACAGTCAAAAATACTGCTGTAGGGCAAATAAGTGAACTCAGTGGTATTTGTTTTCTGAAAGGTTTTTACAATCAACAAGAGTTTGATAATGTCGGAGATGATGATTCTCATGAGTTCATGGTTGCCAAGGTAGGACGGAGAACTGGCTACACTTTAGGTAAAATTATTGACTACGATATGGATTATGTCCGAGTGCCTTACAACCAAGAGCTAAATAATTGTATCTTCAACAACATAATTACAATTGAAGGAGATGGAAATAAAGCATTCAGTCGGCGAGGGGATAGCGGTTCAATTATTGTAGATCAAGATGGTTATGCAATTGGTTTACTTTTCGCAGGCACAGATATAGGAGGAAGTAACGGTTGTGGAATAACTTATGCTATTCCTATAAGTGAAGTTTTACAAGAGTTAGATTTAGAGCTAGCACTTACATAAAAACTTGATTTATAAGACTAGGTTGAAATGATATAAATCATAAATTTTTAGCTGTAATTTCATCTAAATTATTTGAATAAATTGAGTATGTCAGAACTAGAAAACTTTAATATAGACACTTTCCAACAACAAGTTATCAAAGCTGTAGAATTGATATCTTTTTCGGAATCTTTGGATAAATCGCAGATTAGAGCCTTTTCAGGCGGGTCTGAAAAATTACAACACGAAGCTGAGCAATTAGTTCAAAGAAAAGACGTTAGACAGTATATATGTCCAGCTTTGCAGAGTTTGACTAATGATACTTTTGAAATTGCAAATAAGATATTACCTATACTCATCGGTGCAGTATTAGCAGGCACCTTAATGATTCCATTAGATCCAATGTTCTTTGGCTGGATTATAGTAGCGATCGCTAAGGCAGGAACAGCGAGTTTATGTACTGATTATGATGGAGAATAACCAGTAAATATGACATATATCGCATTTTTCAAACATTAAAATAGTCTTTTATTGAACTGTAAAAAATCAAGAAGTTATAACTGTTGTATCTGCTGTTGCACCCAAACCCGAAAAGCTTTAATTATCTTATTTCTGTCTGCTGTGAAACTCTGCCTGAGATACTCAGGTATCGCCTCAACTAATGGAAATCTAGGAAAATTTAAGCTTTGTTGAGACTCCACATAAATTCCATCTTGTAAAATATTTATTTGTAATTGTCCCTGATAAAAACGCCAAATTTCAGGTACTTTTAGCGCTTCATAAATATGCAGATGAGTACGAGAACTGATATCAACTTCCAAGGCTAAGTTTAGAGGTTGGTCTACTGTGAGAGCTAATCGCTTATCTCCACCAAATTTTAAATCATTTTTTATATAAAAACATTGGTCAGGTTCTATTGCTTGAGCCATTACTTCGTTTTTAAAAAAAGTAGAACCAAGACTAACAAACTCAATATGTAGTTCTTCTAATAGCGCCTTAATTAAATCTCTAATAATTTCTTTATCATATTCATGTTCTGGTAGTGGTGTCATAATTTCTAATGTTCCCTTGTCATAAGCAATTCTTGCTGTACGGTTTTCTCCCAATTCTTCAAGAATAATTGCCAATTCTTGCCATGTGACATCGCGCAGCAGCACTCTTTGTCCCGGTGGAACATGAATGCGCTTTAATTCCAATAACATTATTTCTACTCCTGATAACTCCCTAAAATTAGGTTACTCTAGTTGGGTGATATCCTGCTGTCAACTCTCAAATTCAAACTTCGTGAGAAAAAACCTTGAGTCTACATCTTTATTTACTCCTTAATAGACAAACAGAATGCAGCCGTACTAATGCTTTTTGCGGTTCCATAGACTCAGAACTTACCCCAGAAGACTTAGAAATGGCAAAAGCTTTTGCCACTGCATACAAATCTCTTCCGTGGACGTTTAATAAAAATAAAGTGCATAAGTATAGATCATATCAAGTTCGCTTAATTACTTATTAAAACCTCGGAATCCACCCCGCCAAAGCTACACTTTGTCTCCCTACCTCTAATCCCCAGAGGGGTTCCGAGTTCTCCGTTAACGAGGAGAGGGTGGAGGTGGGTTTAATAACTGTGGGAAAGATAACTAATTATCCAAACTTGATATAATTGGTATAATAGTTTATCTATAAACAAAACTTACGCAAAAATCCTTTCAATAATATAAGACTTACACAAGTGTCATATTTTTTTGGTGTGGGTTGTCAAAAGGAGCCAGTGGTGTGGGCGGGTTTCCCGACTTGAACGAACTGGCGTTCAAGAGTCAATAGTCCAAAAATTAAGGTTTTTTGACCCTTGACTCTTGACTGTTGACTGTCATCGCAGAAAATATGTGTGCCAGTTGCGTAAGTCCTGTAATAATTTCTCGAACCGCCAAGACGCAGAGAACGCCAAGCATTCATAGAGTATACTGAAGTCTTAATACAAACTCACTCAATAACAGCTTTACTCTGATATCTACTCTATCTTAAGCAACAATATAGAGACATAAATATATAATTGAAATAGCCCACAAGAAAGAGGAAACACTTAAAATTAATTTCTAATATAATAGCACTTTTAAATACTATTAGTATCTTAATTTTTGAGTAAAATTAATAAATCAAGTTTATTTTTAACTATTTTACAATTATTAAAAAAATGAAGTTTAGAGACTGGGCGACTAGGGTAATATTTATTTCTCTAATGTTCACTGCTTTGATTTTGGCACTGTTTGCAGGTAAAGGCACAAAACTATCAAATAATCCAACGAATAATACAATAATATCAAATCCAGAAATTCCAGTTTTAAGCCAATATCCCCAAATAGATTTGCAATCAAAAAACCAAGCTAGCAAATCCCCAAATCTGCCCGAATCCCCAGTTAAAAAAAATAAGGTTTATGGAAGATATAAAACTACTGAGGCTTTTGCAAAATATAGACCACCATATGAAATTGCCTCAGTACACCCAAGCAATTATGGAGAGCGGTATGCCCAAGATGTTAATGGTATACCTGTAAAAAATCAAGCGATTATTGTCCTTCACGAAACTGGTTATTCCGCCTCTAGCGCTATTAATTTTTTTCAATCACCCCATGAGGAGAATGAAAGTATTCAAGCGAGTTACCACACCTTAATTAAGCTTGATGGAACGATTGTTTATCTACTCTCCCCAGAAAAACGCGCTTTTGGGGCAGCAAATTCAGTATTTAATGGTATTGATGGGCCTGAGACTGTGCAGACTAACCCGAATTTGGCATCATCAGTCAATAATTTTGCCTACCACGTTTCCTTAGAAACTCCCCCAGATGGTCGTGGAGATAATATAAAATTTCATAGTGGGTACACACAAGCTCAATATAATTCACTCGCCTGGTTAATTGCTCAAAGTCAAGTCCCAGACGATCGCATCACTACGCACAAAGAAGTCGACCGTTCAGGTCAAAAAATTGACCCACTAAGTTTTGACTTCGATAAATTCCTCAACTTACTGCATACCTTTCGGCAAATCAGTCCAGTTTATCGAGCAGCGGGGGGATGAGGGAGATGAGGGAGATAGGGGAGAATAACTCTTAACTGCTAACTGCTAACTCCTAACTCCTCACTCCTAACTCCTCACTTAGCACTTTCATTTACTAAAGCTGTAAATTTGCTGTTTCTCTAAGCGATCGCTAATTGATGAAGGTAGCACATCTAATGAGAAAGTCTGCCGATCAAGTTGGACTTGCAAATTAGCCAGGGGGTCGCTACCTGAAGAAATTAGGAATTCTAGCTTTTGGACGTAAGGAAAAGCTGCTAATTTATCCAGAATTTGGAAGATTGCTTGCAAGTAAGGATGATTACTTTGCTTATACCAATCGCAGCTAGCCACTTTTGGTTGGTCGAAACCCAAGTGTACTGTCAACGATGGCTCGTCAAACAAAGCAAGACCCAAAGGACGCGCTTCTTCTTGCAACAATAAATCATAACTCCTTACAAGATGACGCAATTTTTCTAAACGCTCATAGCGTTTCGTCACCAATTGCGGGTCATCTTGCCAGTGAAGCGCTACTGTTACTAAATAGGTTTGTAACAGCATATGACCGAGCTTTTTCGCCTTTGTTGCTAGGTAATAAGAATTGTAATCGTTTGCCTCAATCAATAAAGGCACGCGATCAACTACTTCTAACCCATAGCCTTTAACACCCGCAATTTTACGGGGATTATTGGTAATCAGGCGAATCTTTTTTACACCTAAATCCATGAGCATTTGCGCTCCCATACCGTAGTCGCGCAAATCAGCGGGAAATCCTAGGCGCTCGTTTGCCTCGACTGTATCCAGTCCCATATCCTGTAACGAGTAGGCTTTGAGCTTATTAATTAAGCCAATTCCTCGTCCTTCTTGTCGCAGGTAAACGACCACACCTTGATCAGCACTTTCAATCATTTTCAGTGCTGCTTGCAGTTGCATCCGACAGTCACAACGCAAAGAACCCAAAGCGTCACCAGTTAAACATTCTGAATGCATCCGCACCATCACCGGCTCATCTTGGAAATGTGCGGGGTTACCCTTAACAATGGCAACATGTTCGGAACCATCGAGAGTGTGGCGGTAAGCGTAGATTTGGAAGTGACCGAACTGGGTAGGTAATTCGGCAATGCTTTCGCGGATGACCAAGCGATCGTGTTGTAAACGATAACTAATTAAATCGGCAATACTGATAATTTTTAACTGGTGATTGTGAGCATATTCAAATAGCTGGGGTAACCGCGCCATTGAACCATCGGGGTTTTGAATTTCACAAATTACCCCCGCCGGGTACAGCCCTGCTAATCGTGCTAAGTCAACACCCGCCTCCGTATGTCCTGCCCGTTTGAGTACGCCTCCTTCCTTCGCCCGAATGGGGAAAATATGACCAGGACGACGTAAATCTAAAGGTTTTGTAGCTGGGTTAAGAGCAACTTGGATAGTCCGGGCACGGTCTTCTGCTGAGATGCCAGTACTTACACCTAGATGGGGCCCTGCATCAATACTAACTGTAAAAGCAGTCTGGTTAGTATCTGTAATATTGCTCACCATTAAGGGTAAGTCTAATTCATCCAAGCGATCGCCAGTCATCGCCAGACAAATCAGCCCTCTTGCTTCCACCGCCATAAAATTGATCGTGTCGGGTGTAGCAAATTGAGCAGCACAAATTAAATCGCCTTCATTTTCCCTATTTTCATCATCCACTACAACGATGACGCGACCTGCTTTCAAATCTGCCAAAGCAGCATCAATCGAATCAAATTCAAAGCTTTGAGTTGAAGAGGGAGCGCTGTCAGTGGTGTTCCCTAATTCAGGAACCACATTCAAGCGGGCATCTTCCCCATTGGGGGGAGTAGCATGAGACTGCGGTGTAGGTTTAGGCGTTGACACAGAGGATTTCCGGCTACCAATAGTAAATTTTTTTAACAATTTCTTCTTTTAAATTGTAGCTCGTTTATAAGGCAGAGAAGTAGACTAGCAATGATTTGACATCATGACGAAATTTCTACCGCTAAAATTGGCGTTGAGTACTAAAGTGTAGCGATCAGCAAAAGGCAGGAGGTGAAGCAATGCGGTGAGGTAGCCCTCGTCTGAGTACGGCTATTGTTTTGCGTAAGTCCTGATTTCCCTTTTTAAGAGCTACAACCGCCAATATTTCTATGAAAAATCTTAGATGAGCTTCTGTCCTCACAGGAAATTTCCTCAGCTCTTGAAACTGGTGATAATCTTGCTGGTGAGAGTGTGAATATCGCCGTAACCTTAGTTTGGAGCTACAAATACTCCAGCTTGTTTGCATGGTGTCTTTTGCACCTTGTGTCTGGAAACTGACAAGTAGGTAAGCAGGAATAAACATAACTATGTACAAAGGTGTAAAAATATCTAAAAACCTTACCAATGAGGAATGATGCCACACACAAAGGCTACCTCACCGGACTGCCTTAGCAACGCCGTGGCTCACAAATGATTGTCTTGACAAGTTAACTTTATTTTGCCGACCTACTTAGTTGATAACTGATAACGAATTAACCAAAAACGGATAAGGATTTCATAATCATGGGCAATTCAAGACGCGTACCTGTTGGAATTGTTGGCGCGTCAGGCTATGGCGGAGTACAGCTAGTGCGATTACTAATGGAACATCCAGAAATCGAACTAGTTTATTTAGGCGGTGAGAGTAGTGCGGGAAAATCCTTTGCGGATCTCTACCCACATTTAGCTCATGCTGTAAACTTGCCAATAGAGGCTGTAGAACCAGAAATCATCGCTGACCGTTGTGAAGTGGTGTTTCTCTCTTTACCCAATGGTCTGGCTTGCCAAATTGCACCGAAACTGTTGGAAAAAGGACGTAAAGTCCTAGATTTGAGTGCTGATTATCGGTTTAGTGAGTTGGCAACTTACACCACATGGTACGGTACCGAGAGAAGCGATCGCGCTATTGCCGCCACAGCAGTATATGGATTACCAGAACTTTATCGCGATCGCATTGCTGAAGCACAACTTATTGGCTGTCCTGGTTGCTATCCTACCGCCAGCCTCCTAGCACTGTCGCCACTTCTCAAGCAAGGCTTAATTGTGCCAGAAACCGCCATCATCGATGCTAAATCTGGTACATCTGGCGGTGGACGACAAGCCAAAGTCAACTTATTGCTAGCTGAGGCAGATAATTCATTAGCAGCATACAATGTGGCTCGTCACCGCCATACCCCAGAAATTGAGCAAATATGCAGCAATTTAGCGGGTCATGAAGTCACAGTTCAATTTACACCCCATCTCATCCCAATGGTACGTGGGATTCTAGCCACCGTATATGCCACACTGCGCGACCCTGGACTAGTCAGAGATGACTTGCATACAATTTACACAGCTTTTTACCGTAATTCCCCTTGGGTGAGAATCTGCGAAAGTGGCGTATATCCGCAAACCAAGTGGGCAAGTGGCAGCAATCTTTGTTATATCGGTGTAGAAGTTGACCCGCGCACTGGTCGCGTGATTGTCATGTCAGCCATTGACAACCTGATTAAAGGACAGGCAGGTCAAGCAATTCAGTGTTTGAACATCATGATGGGCTGGGATGAAACCTTGGGGTTGCCCAAGTTGGGATTTTATCCGTAATTGGGGATTGGGGATTGGGTATTGGGGATTGGGTATTGGGTATTGGGGATTGGGTATTGGGGATTGGGTATTGGGAAGACTCTTTCCCAGTCCCCAGTCACCAGTCACCAGTCCCCAGTCCCCAGTCACCAGTCACCAGTCCCCAGTCCCCAGTCCCCAGTCCCCAGTCCCCAGTCCCCAGTCCCCAGTCCCCAGTCCCCAGCCCCCAGTCACCAGCCTCTACTTCGGCCCTAATCCTACAGCACCAGCATACAGGGCGCGATCGCCTAGTTCATCTTCAATGCGTAGTAAGCGATTGTATTTTGCCACTCGTTCACTACGACATAGAGAACCTGTCTTAATTTGACCTGCGCGGGTGGCTACGGCTAAATCAGCAATGGTTGTGTCTTCGGTTTCACCAGAACGATGGCTAATTACTGACCGGAAACCATTGCGAGTTGCTAAATCAATGGTTTCCAAAGTCTCGGTGAGGGAACCAATTTGATTGAGTTTAATCAAAATGGCGTTACCAGCTTTTTGCTCAATACCTTTTTGCAAGCGGGTAGCATTGGTCACAAACAAGTCATCACCTACCAGCTGCACCCGTGAACCTAACTTCTGGGTCAGCAATTGCCAGTTTTGCCAATCTTCTTCGTGCAACCCATCCTCAATTGACACAATGGGATACTGGTCAACCAATTGCCCTAAGTAATCAATAAACTCCGTAGGAGCATGAGGTTTACCATCGTAAACATATTGCCCATCTTTGTAAAACTCACTAGCTGCGACATCCAGCGCCAGGGCAACTTGTTCTCCTGGTTTGTAACCAGCCTTTTCAATGGCAGCCACCAATAACTCTAAGGCTACCTGATTGGACTCCAAGTTAGGAGCAAAGCCGCCTTCATCGCCTACGCCTGTGAGTAAACCCTTATCATCCAAAACTTTGCTGAGAGTCGCAAACACCTCCGCGCCCCAGCGTAACGCTTCCTTAAAAGAAGACGCGCCAATGGGGACAATCATAAACTCTTGAAAATCCACATTGTTGGCAGCGTGTGCCCCACCGTTAATCACATTCATCAACGGTACAGGTAACAAATTTGCTAAAGGACCACCTAAGTAGCGATACAAAGGAATTGCCAAAGCTTCAGCACTAGCTTTGGCGGCTGCCAGGGAAACCGCTAAAATCGCATTAGCACCTAAATTGGATTTGTTGCCGGAACCATCTAGGGCAATCATTGTGCGGTCTATGAGTTCTTGGTTGAGGGCATCCAAAGTTAACAATTTTGGGGCAAATACCTCCTTAACATTTTGTACTGCCTGGAGTACGCCTTTGCCTCCGTAACGACTTTTATCGCCATCACGCAATTCATGGGCTTCAAAAGTGCCCGTAGAAGCACCACTGGGAACCTGTGCTAGTCCCACAGCACCATTGGCTAAATGCACTTCGGCTTCAATTGTCGGTCTACCTCGTGAATCGAGAATTTCGCGGGCAGCGATCGCTTCAATGGCAGTATCTAGAATGTTACTCATCTGTGTTTTTCCTTTCTTTGAGGGCGTTGTTCAATGTTGAGCGTATACAGTCCAGTAAATGAACCCAATCGCTAGCATAGGCTTTCAGAGGACTTTCTCGACTGAGATTAAAGAAGATTTCCAGATATCTGGTGAATTGCTGTTAGATGCACTGACTTGAGATTTTGGGCAATTTCGGTAACTTCTGTAAAATATTGGCAGAAATCAATACTTACAAAGGCAAAACAAAAGGTCATTATGCGATTACTACACACAATGCTGCGGGTAGGCAACCTTGAAGAGTCTTTGAAATTTTACTGCGAACTCCTGGGAATGAAATTACTGCGGCGAAAAGATTATCCAGGAGGGGAATTTACCTTGGCTTTTATCGGCTACGGCGATGAAAGCGACAACACAGTGCTAGAACTCACTTACAACTGGGGGGTAGAAAAATACGAATTGGGTAATGCTTACGGCCATATTGCCCTTGGTGTTGATGATATTTATACTACTTGTGAAGAAATCAAAAATCGTGGTGGTAAAGTAGTACGGGAACCAGGGCCGATGAAACATGGTTCCACAGTAATTGCTTTCATAGAAGATCCAGATGGTTACAAAGTTGAACTAATTCAACTAGGAACTCAAGGATCAGCCCAGAAATCGGCAGCACAAGAACAACTTGTGAGTCAATAAGCTCTTGGGCAGGGGATAAGGGAGATGAGGGAGTAATGCTCAATTCTCCATTCCCCATTCCCCATTCCCCATTCCCCATTGCCCCTAATCCCCACTTCCTGCGGTCGTGGGGGCCCCGAGTTCCCCATTCCCCATTACAGTAATATTGGAATGGTGTTTTCGTTTTAAATTAGAGAATAAGTAGTTGATCAAGCGATCGCCAATTACTCATCCCAAATTGTAACCGCAGATACATGCTGATACAGGCTAATAGTGTTTCGATAATTATTTGGTGAGTAGTTACTGGGAAAGAATTAAAAATCAAGGATTAAGTATGAAATTTTCAGTCTACTCTAGACTATAGAAACGCCTCTGGTATACGCAAACTCCTGTATCGTGAAAAGTCGCTCTCAACTGAGCATAGAAAGTCTTTAGCTCTCCTCACTAACCAATCTTTACACTTAAACTTCAAATCTAAAATCCAAAATCTAAAATCCAAAATTATAAAGATGCAGCCTACAGATCCCGATAAATTTACTGATCAAGCCTGGGACGCAATTGTGAAATCTCAGGATATAGTCCGTGCATATCAACAACAGCAATTAGATGTTGAACATTTAATGATTGCTCTGTTACAAGAGCCGACTAGTTTAACAATACGAATTTTAGCCAGAGCGGAGGCTGATCCGCTACGCTTGCAACAGCAACTAGAAGCTTTTACCCAACGTCAACCGAAAGTCGGTAAAAGTGATCAACTCTACCTTGGTCGCAGTTTGGATGTGATGTTAGACCGAGCTGAGGAACTAAGAGTGAAAATGGAAGATTCCCTCATCTCCGTGGAACACATACTCTTAGCTTTTGCTGAAGATGAACGCATCGGACGGCGGGTACTCAAAAGTTTGAACGTGGACATCACCAAACTGGAAAGCGCAACGAAAGCTGTTCGTGGTAAGCAAAAGGTGACAGATAAAAATCCAGAGTCTCGCTATGAAGCCTTACAAAAATTTGGCAGAGACTTGACTGAACAAGCAAAGTCTGGAAAGCTCGACCCGGTGATTGGGCGAGATGAAGAGATTCGCCGGGTAATTCAGGTATTGTCCCGCCGTAGCAAAAATAACCCTGTATTAATTGGTGAACCTGGGGTAGGTAAAACTGCGATCGCAGAAGCACTAGCACAGCGGATGGTCAATGGCGATGTTCCCGAATCTCTTAAAGACCGCAAGCTCATATCTCTAGATATCGGCAGTTTGATTGCTGGAGCTAAATTACGAGGAGAATTTGAAGAACGTCTCAAAGCAGTTCTCAAGGAAGTTACGGAGTCTAACGGTAACATAGTTTTATTTATTGATGAACTGCACACCGTAGTTGGTACTGGTTCCAGCCAACAAGGGGCGATGGATGCGGGAAATTTACTCAAACCCATGTTGGCGCGGGGAGAACTGCGTTGTATTGGGGCGACGACCTTGGATGAATACCGCAAGCACATTGAAAAAGACGCAGCCCTAGAACGTCGCTTTCAGCAAGTATTTGTAGACCAGCCCAGTGTGGAAAATACTATATCTATTTTGCGGGGGTTGAAAGAACGCTACGAAGTCCACCACAACGTCAAAATTTCTGATTCCGCGCTGGTAGCAGCAGCAACGCTGTCAGCACGTTACATTGCTGACCGCTTTTTGCCAGATAAAGCTATTGACTTGGTGGATGAGGCAGCCGCACAGCTGAAAATGGAAATTACCTCTAAACCAGCAGAATTGGAAGCTATTGACCGCCGCTTGATGCAGCTAGAAATGGAAAAGCTGTCATTAGCTGGCGAAGAAAAAACTATTTCCCCAACCAGAGAACGTTTAGAGCGAATAGAGCAAGAAATCGCCACTTTAACTGTAAAACAGCACCAATTCAACGAACAATGGCAAGGCGAAAAACAGCTATTGGAAGCCATCAGCGCTTTAAAGAAAGAAGAAGATGCTTTGCGGGTGCAAATTGAGCAAGCAGAACGTGCTTATGATTTAAACAAAGCTGCCCAGCTCAAGTATGGCAAATTAGAGGGAGTGCAGCGCGATCGCGAAGTTAAAGAAACCGAACTTTTGAAAATTCAAAGTTTAGGCTCTACTTTACTGCGCGAACAAGTCACTGAAGCTGATATTGCCGAAATCGTCGCCAAATGGACAGGAATCCCTGTAAATCGGCTTTTGGAATCGGAACGGCAAAAATTGCTACAACTCGAACACCATTTGCATCAACGTGTCATTGGGCAAGAAGAAGCCGTAGCAGCAGTAGCAGCAGCAATTCGTCGCGCCCGTGCGGGGATGAAAGACCCTTCTCGCCCCATTGGTTCATTTTTGTTCATGGGGCCTACAGGTGTGGGTAAAACTGAACTCGCCCGCGCTTTAGCTCAGTTTCTCTTTGATTCTGATGATGCATTGGTACGCCTGGATATGTCCGAGTATATGGAGAAACATTCGGTTTCTCGGCTCGTGGGAGCGCCTCCAGGATATGTAGGCTACGAAGAAGGCGGTCAACTCTCAGAAGTAATTCGCCGCCATCCTTATTCAGTAGTGCTTTTAGACGAAGTTGAAAAAGCGCACCCCGATGTGTTTAATATTTTATTGCAAGTACTTGATGACGGTAGAATTACTGACTCACAAGGAAGAACAGTAGATTTTCGTAACACTGTGATTGTCATGACCAGTAACATTGGTAGCGAACATATCCTAGATGTATCTGGAGATGATAGCAAGTATGACATGATGCGCGATCGCGTTACCGATGCTTTGCGATCGCATTTCCGCCCCGAATTTATCAACCGCGTTGATGATATCATTCTCTTCCATACTCTCAGCCGTTCGGAAATGCGGCACATTATCCGTATTCAACTCAAGCGAGTGGAAAATCTGCTGCGAGAGCAAAAAATCTCCTTTGAAATTTCTGCATCAGCCTGTGATTACTTAGTAGAAACAGGCTATGACCCAGTTTACGGCGCACGCCCACTCAAACGGGCAATTCAGCGACAAGTAGAAAACCCCCTCGCCACCAAGTTATTGGAGAATACTTTTATCTCCGGCGATACTATTATCATTGACAAAGGTGAAAAAGGTTTGACTTTTAGTAAAAAATTACCAGTTAAGGTGTCAGCTCTCCAAACTATTGGAAACTTCCTTGAGCCATCATCTGAACTGTAAACAACAAAAAGTTAAAACCTACATAAAACTACACATTCTAGCGGCTATTCATTCAATAGCCGCTAAACCAGAATAATACCATTTCATGAAATACCTGATACAAATATATGGGTAGAGGCGTACAGTTGTACGCCCCTACTATTGTTTGCATAAGTTCTAAGCGTATTAAATTTTTGACTCCAGACTGGGCATAATAAAACCAGAATCTTTTAAATTTAATACTTTGTTGATAATGTGCGTTGATTTTACTGTAGTCATCCCCACTTACAATGGAGAAAGCCGTTTATCCAAAGTTCTTGAGCGATTACAGACCCAAACAGGTGTAGAACAGCTAAATTGGGAAATTCTGGTTGTTGATAATAACAGCAGCGATAATACAGCAAAACTAATTCAAAATTACCAAGCTAACTGGTCTAACCATGCACCCTTACGCTATTGTTTTGAAGGTAAACAAGGACTAGCTTTTGCCAGAAGTAAAGGCATTAGAGAAGCAAAAGGTGAATTTGTTGGTTTTTTAGATGATGATAATTTACCTGCACCTACCTGGGTGAAATCAGCATACAAATTTGGCAAAGAAAATCCTAAAGCAGGTGCATATGGTAGTCAAATTCATGGCTTATTTGAAGTTGAACCTCCAGAAAACCTCAAGCAAATTATTTTTTATCTTGCTATTAACGAAAGAGGCTCACAACCACTTTTATATGAACCGCAAAAAAAAGGATTTCCACCTGGAGCAGGTTTAGTTGTGCGTCGCCAAGTATGGCAAGATCATGTTCCTCAAAATCTTTTTCTAGTGGGTAGAGTTGGTTCATCAATGTTAGCTGGAGAAGATTCAGAAGCTCTATCCTACATTCATAAAGCTGGCTGGGAAATTTGGTATAGTCCAACAATGGAAATAGAACATATTATCCCATCTTGGAGATTAGAAAAAAAATACTTAATTTCCCTAATGCATGGTATTGGTTTAAGCCGTTATCATTTGCGGATGTCACTAATTGCAAACTGGCAACAACCATTTGCATTTTTTATATATCTAGCTAACGACTTCCGCAAATTAATATTACATCTTATTCGTTATTACGCAGTACTGAAAAGTGATTTAGTTGCAGCGATTGAAATGGAAAGACTTTTGACTACTTTTATTAGCCCATTTTATCTATTTAAACTTAGATTAAATAAGTCTTTCAAAAAAATATCGACCTAATATAGTAATCATAAACCATTCATAGAAGCTTTCTTTATTCTCTCCGCGTTCTCTGCGCCTCTGCGGTTCGTTAAAAAACATTTTCCAAATTCATTAATACATTATGCCAATAATATCTGTAATTATTCCCGTATTCAATGGTGAAAAAACTATTAAATTGGCTATCAACTCTGTTTTACAACAAACAATAACTGATTTTGAACTAATCATTATCAATGCTAACTCGACAGACTCAACATTAGATATTATTGAGCAAATACAAGACGAACGAATAAAAGTATTCTCTTATCCTAAAGCCAATGTAGCTGTAAATCGTAACCGTGGGGTTCAACATTCCGACTGTGAATTTATTACCTTTTTAGATGCAGATGATATTTGGACACCCAATAAACTAGAAGCTCAATATAAAGCTCTAATACAACATTCTGAAGCAGCTGTTGCCTATAGCTGGACTAATTGTATCGATGAAAATGGAAAATTCTTACGTCCCTGTTCTTATGTTGAATGGGTAGAAGATGTCTATCATAAATTATTGCTAGATGATTTTATTGGTAGCGGTTCCAACGTCATGATTCGTAAAACTGCTTTTACAGCAGTTGGGGGTTTTAATGAGACCCTAAGTAATGCACAAGATACAGATTTATGGCTAAGGTTAGCAGCTAATTATCATTTTGTTGTTGTTCCAGAAGCACAAATTCTATATCGAATTTCTGCCAATTCGATGTCTTCTGATATATTGGGCTTAGAAAAATCTAATCTCCAAGTTATTAAACAAGCTTTTGCTCACCAGAAAGCTGGATCTCTACAGTCTTTGAAAAAGTATAGTATTGCTAATTTATATAAATACTTAAGTTATAAAGTTCTAGACGTAACCCCAGGTAAACAAAAAACTCTACAAGCAGTTAGAATTCTAGCAACAGCCATTAAAAGTGACCCCTCTCTGGTACTAAAACCTGTCATTTTTAAAGCATTTTTAAAACTTACAATAATGACTGTACTGCCTTCTCAATTGGCTAAGCAGTTGTTGAATAAATTTCCTAAAATTTCTAATACTAGTACTTTTTTAGGATACGAAAAAACTTTTTAAATTGAATATTTAAAAAAATGTTAAATCAAATATCTGTGATTCTTCCTGTCTATAATGGAGAAAAAACTGTTAAAGAGACTATTGAATCAGTTTTAAACCAAACTTTTAAAAATATAGAGCTTATACTTATCAATGATGGTTCTACTGATTCGACACTAAAGATTATTGAAAGTATACAAGATGCCCGATTACAGGTATTCTCTTATCAGAATGCGGGTCTAGCTACTAGTCGTAATCGCGGTTTATCTCACTGTACAGGAACCTTTATTTCTTTTATAGATGCTGATGATCTTTGGACATCTGATAAACTTGAATCTCAACTTAAAGCATTGCAAGCGCATCCAAAGGCAGGTGTTGCTTATAGCTGGACTAATTATATTGATACTGAAGGTAAATTTTTGAAATCAGGTACACACATCACTGTTACAGGAGATGTTTATAAACAGCTTGTATTACGCAACTTCTTAGAAAATGGTTCTAACCCCTTAGTTCGCTCTGAAGCGCTAAAAGAAGTTGGTGGTTTTGATGAAACACTTCCTGCGGCTGAAGATTGGGATATGTGGTTAAGGCTGGCTGCTCGTTACGAATTTGTAGCTGTACCAAAAGCTCAAATATTATATCGAGTATCTGCTAACTCGATGTCTACTAAACTAAAAGTACAAGAAGCCGCTTCTCTAAAAGTGATTGAACGTGCTTTTAGTAATGAGAAGGCTGAACCTCTCTCTCATTTAAAAAGATCTAGTATTGCTTATCTTTACAAGTACCTAACTTTTAAAGCCTTAGAAACACCAAAGAACTTAAAAAAAAGCTGGCTATCTGCTCAATTTCTATGGAATTATATTAAGTATGATCCATCTGCACTAGGGCAAAGTAGACTTATATTGATTGCTATTTTGAAAATTATTTTTCCTTTTATTTAATTTATATCTTACATTGATAGGACTGCGATTTAATTTTTTCAATAGACGTAAGCTTTGTGTAGCAAAAATTAGATATGGTAGGCAAAGTCTACCTAGTCTTTCAAAGGAGTAAAAATCCCATAAAATTGGGTCAAATTTTTACCTCTTCACCTTGGTGTCTTTGTGTCTTAGTGGTTAAAGAGTAAATTTTTACCACAAAGACACAAAGAGACTAAGCGATCGCTGGAAAAATCCTTAATAAATTGTAACTAGATACCACTGGTAGGGAAATCCGAATCATCTCTATGGGGCAAACAGTGCTGAAAAAACAAGCGATCGCCTCAGCTATGCCTTTAAAATCCTAATTGGTATCACACCCTGCTACATTGTTCGAGTTTACCTCTGCTTTCAGGGGACTGGGGCGTATTTGCCATAATGATAATCTCAGTTAGTCACATCGAAGATTACCAATCATGCTAGAACAAGGCACTATCAGTATTCATACTGAGAATATTTTCCCAATTATCAAAAAGTCGCTCTACTCAGACCATCAAATCTTCTTGCGAGAATTGGTATCCAACGCTGTAGATGCAATCCAAAAGCTGAACATGGTATCCCGCGCTGGGGAATATGCGGGAGACATCGGTGAACCAGAAATTGTAATTGCCATTGATAAAGATAAAAAGACCGTTTCCATCTCTGACAATGGCATCGGCATGACAGCAGAGGAGATTAAGAAATATATCAATCAGGTTGCTTTCTCTAGTGCCGAAGAATTTATTCAAAAGTACCAAGGCAAATCAGATCAACCGATAATCGGTCACTTTGGTCTTGGTTTCTATTCCTCCTTCATGGTGGCGCAAAAAGTCGAAATCGACACTCTTTCATACAAAGAAGGGGCGCAAGCTGTACATTGGAGTTGCGATGGTTCCCCAGCCTTTACCCTAGAAGAATCATCCCGCACCACTCGCGGCACCACCATTACCCTGACTCTCCTACCAGATGAAGAAGAATATTTAGAATCAGCACGTATTAAAAATCTTGTCAAGACCTATTGCGACTTCATGCCAGTGCCAATCAAACTGGAAGGTGAAGTTTTAAATAAACAAAAAGCACCTTGGCGAGAGTCTGCTAACAACCTGACTAAAGAAGATTATTTAGAATTTTACCGTTACCTGTACCCATTTCAAGAAGAACCACTGTTGTGGGTGCATCTAAATACCGACTATCCCTTTATTATCAATGGGATTTTGTATTTTCCCAAAATGAAGCCCGATGTCGATGTAACAAAAGGGCAAATCAAGCTATTTTGCAATCAAGTATTTGTCAGCGACAACTGCGAAGAAATTATCCCGCAATTTCTCATGCCGATGCGCGGTGTAATAGATAGCACCGATATTCCCTTGAATGTGTCGCGCAGTGCCTTACAAGGCGATCGCACCGTGCGGAAAATCGGCGATTATATAGCCAAGAAAGTAGGCGATCGCCTCAAAGAACTTTACCGCGACAACCGCGAACAATACATCAGTGCTTGGAAGGATCTCGGCACTTTTGTCAAATTCGGTGTTCTCAACGACGAGAAATTTAAAAAACAAGTCGAAGACATCATCATCTTTCGTAGCACCGCTAAAATTACCCAAAAAGCTGCCGAAACTCCAGCAGTTGAGGTACAGTCTCAGGAGGGGGATGTTTGGCAAGATGTCACTCCTAACTCCCAGGATGCAACATCCAGTACTCCTTATACCACCCTCAAAGAATACTTAGAACGTAACAAAGAACGCCACGAAAACCGCGTTTTCTACAGCACCGATGAAGCGACACAAGCGACCTACATAGAATTACATAAAAATCAAGGTTTAGAAGTCCTGTTTATGGACTCCTTCATCGACACTCACTTTATCAACTTCCTAGAGCGGGAATATCAAGATGTCAAATTTACGCGGGTAGACTCTGACTTAGATAATACCCTGCTGGATCAAGACAAAGCCAGCGAAATAGTTGACCCCAAAACCAACAAAACCCGCACCGAGGTAATCAAAGAGTTATTTGAGAAAGCCCTCAACAAACCCAAAGTCAACATTCGCACCGAAGCATTAAAGTCAGACGATCCTCAAGGTACACCACCAGCGATGGTATTGCTACCAGAAATTCTGCGTCGCCTGCGGGAGATGAACGCCATGATGCAACAGCAAAATGTAGAGTTTCCCGAAGACCACATTTTGCTAGTGAATACCGCCCATCCCCTGATTCAAAATCTAGCCAATCTCAACCAAGGTAGTATTATTCAAGGTGATGGCGAGTCACCAACAACCCAATTGGTGAATATGATTTGCCAACACGTCTACGATTTAGCGCTGATGTCTCAAAAAGGCTTTGATGCTGAAGGGATGAAATCCTTTGTTGAACGCTCAAATGAAGTACTCACAAAGCTGACAGAACAAGCTAGCAAGTAAGTGAGGAGTGAGGAGTGAAGAGTTAGGAGTTAGGAGTTAGGAGTTAGGAGTGAGGAGTTAGGAGTTAGGAGTTAGGAGTTAGGAGTGAGGAGTTAGGAGTTAGGAGTGAGGAGTTAGTTGTCAGTGGTCAGTGGTCAGTGGTAATTTTCTTTATCACCCCATCTCCCCCATCTCCCCCATCTCCCCCATCTCCCCCATCTCCC
>NZ_AP018288.1:4818522-4907031 GCF_002368335.1 Nostoc sp. NIES-4103
ATCTCCCCCATCTCCCCATCCCCCCACCTAAGCCCTAAAATAGAAAGGTTGTAATAAAATCCAAGCAATCTGGAGAAACTAGCTATGTCTCGTCGCTGTGAATTAACTGGTAAAAAGGCAAATAACGCCTTTGCAATTTCTCACTCTCACCGCCGTACCAAACGCCTTCAGCACGCCAATTTGCAAACCAAGCGTGTTTGGTGGGAAAGTGGAAATCGTTGGGTAAAACTGAAGCTATCTACCAAAGCCATCAAAACCCTGGAAATCAAAGGGTTAGAAGCAATGGCTAAAGAAGCAGGAATTAACCTGAATCATTACTAAGTTTCTCAACTAAGAGGTTGTTTGGAAAGTCGCTAAGTATACTAGAAACCCCGCTCAAAGCCTCTCCCCGAAACCTACCGTGTACACACTTTGTCGGATTCACCCCCCTTAATCCCCCCGAAGATCGGGGGGAGACTAGACAATTTAGTTCCCTCCCCTTTATAAGGGGAGGGTTAGGGTGGGGTAAAGCTAAGCCCACACTCAGGTTAATAAGCTATTTCAGACTTGTGTGTACACCGTAGTTATAGACACGGGAAGGGGGTTAGGGGGTTAGGTCTTTGATTACTTTGATATTTCGCATAATACTTTTGAAACATCCTCCAAGGCTGGTAATACATGCCTTAATCCTTGGAAAGTTATCTGGAATCGAGAATATTTACACTACTAACCTCCCGATATCGGGAGGTTTTTAATTACTTAATATTATTTAGCACCTGACTGATATGTTTCCTTTAACCAGTGGGTACTATAACCTTACTCCCCTAACTATATCTTCATGAAGTTGCCTTCAGATGAGATACATTTTGTAAAAGTTCCTGTGAAGTTATGGTTTTATTACTCTTTTTTGGCTACCAATTAATGGCAGAAAAAATCAGTATTTTCCATAAAAAATAAAAATTTAATAAATGGTATAAATTAGAAAAATTATTTCTGTATCTTTATTGCATTTTCGCTAGCTAACATCAGGCAATTATTTACAGAACGAAAAATTTTCATTATGTTTGTCAATTTCAGACCAAACATAATCCTGGATTAAAAATGATTTCGTAATTAGCGTTACTTGGCAGGAAAGCAGCTATGTCTAAAAAACTTCGGCTAGTCAAGATAATAATCAAAATATCTAAACAACTTTTTAATAGTTCTATATCTATCATCAAAAAACAGATTATTTGGCTGCTACGAACTTTATTTGTCACCAAGAGACGACGAGGCTCGGTAAATGCTGGTTTTGTCTTGCCAACAGTAGTCATGGTATCGCTAGTAGTTGTACTGTTAACTACAGCAATTTTATTGAGGTCTTTTGAACGTTCTAAAAATGCCAGCAATGTCCGTGTCAACGAAACTGTTTTAAGAGCAGCAGCACCAGCTCTTGACCGGGCTAAAGCAAAATTAGAAAAGTTATTTCAAGACCCCCGATTACCACGTTCAACTCCCTCAGACTTTTCATTAAGTCAGGTGATTACCGATAACATTAACGAATATACCTTTGGTGATGAGACACAGTTGAAATTGGTTAAGGATGTTGACAGTGATGGCAGTGTTGTAGCCGATGAAACTTCTAAATCAGTCTGGAAATATCCTGTTGATACTGATAATGACGGCAAATTTGATAGTTTTGCTTTGTACGGAATTTATTTTAAAACTCCTACCACTACTAGGGCTAGAAGTTCCCTAGAGGCAAGGGCACAACCAATGGATGAAGGCCTTTCAGCTGGTCGATGTTCTACTAATGTTGCGACTAGTGCGGATCTGGTAGGTAGTCAGGGTTGGTATAAAGTAGCTGGCAAGCTGAAAAGAAGTATTTTTGTTTATACGACTACTGTGCCGATTACTACAGAGCCAACTTCAGCAACATTTGGTAGTGATTATACGAAGTATCAAACATTTAAAGGCAACAAAGGCTTTGCCGCTTTAGAGTATCAGCAAGACCGGGAAAGAGTGCCACTCACCAATAATGCCGTAATTTATGAAAATGATCTGGAGATTTCCCCCGGAGGTGGACTCAGAATTAATGGACGTATCTTTACCAACGGTAATTTGCTAACAAGAAATCCAGTAAGATTTTATCAAGTTAGCAGTCCTTACTCTTGCTATTACACAGAGGAAAACAGCAAAATTGTTGTTGCTGGCAATGTAATCAACACTCGAATCAGTGAAAGCTTAGATACATCTAGTACCAATACTGTAGTAGTAGATTTCTTTAAAGATGCCAAACCTTACTCTGGCTCTAATGCTAATATTAACAACACCAATAAGAGCGTACCTACAGCAGTTTACGGAAATCAAGCAGGTTTTAACGACGCGGCGTATGCTCAACGAATTAAACATTTAGTAGATGCAGCTAGTAGTATAGCTTTGGCATCCCTGCCTAAAGAAGTTCAAGATGGAATTACCTCTGCTCAACAGGCTGATCCTACACTCTCAGACAGTGATGCAAAGACACAGCAGCTGACGACCTACTTCAAGAAGCGGACACGGCGTGTTCCCTATGCAGAGGTGCCTGTGGGTGGCAATGCGTTAGTCAGAACTGATTCCCCAACTTATGACTATACAACAACTAGCCCACTTCAAGACAGTGGTGATGCACTTAGACCAGTGGATGTGTGGGCTTTTCCCTTCGATCCCAGTGATGGTACTACTGAGACTGGTGGTTATGCTGGCATAGGGATTCAAACCCAGACTGATACTAATAAGATTTATTTGCCAGCAACAGATCCAGCTGTTTTAAGAAATCAGACTACGCGACAAGAACTACGAATTGGCGATCGCGTTTTAGTAGGCAATAACTTACCACAATACTGGTACGACGGTACCAAATTTGTCAGTTCCGAAAAAGGACAGAATATTTCTGGCAAGCAATGGGATAACAATAGCAATATTCGTCAGCGTTTCACCCAAGCTATCCAACTAGATGATTTGGGGTCTACAGAACGGAATGGTTTCTGGGAAAGAGTAGCATCTGAAAAACCCACAGGCCCTCTGGATGTTGTTGGCGGTTTGCGCGTTGTTACTGGTACAGGAATTTACTTGCCTGATAATCGTACTCCCACCAGCACTACAGCAGAATTTACAGCTGATCTTGACCTCACAAATGCTACAGATAAAGGTACAGATAAAGTGTGGTCTGATAGGATGCCGATGGGCGTTAAAAGCACTAGTGATGGCTTACCCAACGCTCACACACCTTATCTGAAAATGCGGGCGACAGTAGTTTATCACTACCAAGATTCATTTTATGATCCTAAGACTCCCAGCACTTATCAAACTCCCATAGCCTGTGTTGCTAATTACTATGACCCCACCAACAGTACCACAGCAAAGAACAGAGCTACAGATTTTGGAGGTAATGATCTGACAGGCTTAACAGGAGTATCCACAATTGATCCTGATAGTCCTGCGAATACAAATAACAAATCTCTTAACGGCATTGTCTACTCGGCTTCTGGCTTATCAACAACTAGTTACACAGCAGCATTAAACTACCAAAAAGAACTGAAATATCCCAATGGACGCTGGGTAAATAAGCCACTGAGGGATGCTTTAGCTAATACTGGAAATCTCACCCTTTCTCAACAAGCAACAATTGATTCTGCGGTATGTGCCTTGAAAATTTTGGATGGTACTATTGGAGCGCCCACAAATACCGCAGTTCCACATGGTGCTATTAGGGAACTAACTTTTCTTGATGCTAGGCAGATTAGGGCGGTTGATAAGCCGTACTCTGACAGCGCCACAAAATACGATTTAGATGTAGAATTTCGTCAGCCTTTAGAAATTCGTACCACCGTCTTGGATTTGAATTTACTCAGAACAACATCTAAGACTGATGGGGAGTATCTATTGCCCAATAGTGGCATTATTTACGCCACTCGTGATGATGCTCTACCAGATGTCAGCAGCGCTAGCAATCCAAACTCTGCCACTATTGCAGAAATAGATTTAAGTTCCAAAGACTTTAAGCTAGACCCTACTCGCCGGCCTAACGGCATTATGCTGATTAATGGTAGTAATTTAAGTCGTGTCTCAACTTATAGATCAGAGGAAAAAGGCTTGATTTTAGCATCTGATCTACCTGTATATATCAAGGGTAATTTTAATATACACACCAAGCAAGAGTTTTTGGCAACTTTAGACAGCACTACTTGGAATAACTTTTATCTTCGTGGAAGTACTCCTGCAAGTCGTCTTGACTCCAATTTCGCCTGTCGCAAAGGTCAATTTTCCAGTTGTGATGAAGGAGAATCATGGCGGTCAGCAACGGTACTGGCTGATGCTATTACTGTGTTGTCTGGTAACTTCCAAGAAGGCTGGCGCAATGAAGGAAACTACGACCTGAATGATAATTATGGTAATTATCCTGTAGGTTTTGACTTCAATGGTGATGGCAAAATTAAGGAAGCAACAACAGTAACACTTAATGAAACAGCCATTGGATTTGATGTCAACGGCAATAAGATAACTGATACAGCAGTCACTCAGCTTGATGAAACAGTAATTAAAGCTGACCTGAATGGTAACGGTAATATGACTGATACGGCAGTTGATATCAATGAAAGTAACATCACCGCAACTGTAGCAGCTAGATTAAGCGGTTTCTGGAATAATAACTTCGTTACTAGCCGTGACTTTCAAGATAGTACTTACTCTTCACCTCCAACTGGCGTTTCAGGGAATCTCTCTGCTGATTCTTATTCTTCTTACTTCAACAACTTTGTGACTCCAATTCAGCGTCGGGTAACATTTTCTGAGTATGTGATGGAAATATGCCGCAAACCAACAATAACAGCTTGCAAGGCCAGTGATTGGGTAGTTGGTTATGACGTGAACAATGATGGTGATTTAGACGATTTGGCTGGATATGATTTTAACAATGATGGCGATTTAGACGATAGTGAAGCAGATTTGAATCTAGATTTTAATGGTGACGGTGATAAATTGCCCTCTTATAAGGAAAGGGATTTAAACAACGATAGCGACCTCAATAATGCTATCTATGACAAGAATAGTGATGGTGATTTAAATGACAGTGAAACAGATGCAGATGTAAATACTGACCTTGACGGCGATGGGAATAAAACAGCTGATGTCAAGGAACAAGACATCAAAGCAAAGCAAAGAATTACAGAAAAATACCTCAAGGCAAACGCATTAATTACATCCTCTGATACTCCTGACCCTAATGCTTACAGTGCTGATCGTCTTGTTGCGGGTACTACTGCTCGCCCTGCATTAGAAGCAGATAGAAATTATCCTCGTCGGGTTGCTTTTGTCAGGGATGGAAATAACTTGAAACTAACCGCTACTAATAGAAGACCTATTCCTATAGGGATTAACACTGATGCAAAAGTAAACTACTATCCATATTCTACTCAAACCATAAACGGTAAGACATACAGTGCCTTCAGTACCAGTGATGACACTAAGCGACCACGTACCCAAACTAACGCTCTGTGGTTTAGAACATGGAGAAACCTTGGAAATCCTGGAGACAGAAACTACGCTGCAACATATCCACTGAAAATTGACAACATCAGCAGCCTAAGTGAAACAACAAATCAACCTTTGTTAATACCAGTATTGCAAATTCAGTTTCCCTTTCAAGCACCAGCTGACACAAATAATCTACAGGAATCGGATAACGGCAATGGAGTCATTGCAAGAAGTGATTGGTTACAACGTGCTACACCTACAGAAACAAATGTTGTATTTGCTCAAGGTGATACACCAAGTCGCCCACCCACTACAGACAATACTGGTGAACTTGGCGGTGGTTTAGAGAACTTTATACGTTTATTAGAAAATTGGTCATCGAGAGATTTAACAGCTCGTGGCTCTTTTATTCAGTTTAAACGTAGCTCTTATGCCACAGCACCTTGGCAAGGGATGATTGCTGAACATAATGGTGACAGTAAAGGCTACAGCAAAGGCTACAGTACCACCGGAACAACAATTTTTGGCTATCCACAGGCTTATCACATTACCTCAAATAACATTGTTAATACTACTTCTTACAAACAAGGTCGTTCACCTTTCTACGTTACACCTAACCGTGCTTGGGGTTTTGATGTTGCTTTGTTAACACAGTTACCTGACTTGTTCTCTCAGCGCTTTACTTCACCAGCACTCAATCCTCCCAATGAGTTTTACAGAGAAGTACCGCGAGATGACAAGTGGGTGCAAACTTTGTTGTGTGCTGCTCAAGTTGATAGTACTGGTGGCTACGACTACGCTGATACTAAATATAATGAGCCTGCTGCTGGTAGTAATCCAGCAAAGACATACAAATACGCTGTTAGTTCAGACCAACGTTTTAGTTGCCCTTGATATAGCAATCGGTGGCAAAGTTGTAAGAAAATTCACCCCCCGCCTTACCAAGGGAGGACTACAGGGGGGTTACGACTAGCTCAAATTCTCACGAATGATTTAGGACTGTTACATAACCTATCTAAATTGCTGAATTATGATTGCTCACAAACAGCAACAACCATCTTTATCTAGTCAATCAGGTTTCACCATTGTTGAATCATTGGTAGCTATTCTAGTTGTTGCCATTTTAATAGCGGCGATCGCACCTGTGATTGTCTTATCTGTGGCAACACGGGTGCAAGCAAAACGTATTGAAACTGCCACCGATGCTGCTAAAAGCTACATAGATGGTATTAGAACAGGAATAATTGCAGCACCTGCATCTCCGATTACAGGCACAACTGACGAATTTGCTATATCTGACTATGATCCTCCTGCTGTGGGAAGCTTAACCTGTACGGCAAATGATTACTGTTCTGTACCAGCAAGCAATTTGTATTGTGTTTCTTTGAATGGCCAGAACTGTACCACCACTAGTACCAACAACTTTGTAATTCAAGCGATTCGCTATAACAAAGGTACTTTAACCGGAACCAGTACCAATCTTGTTGATCCTGCAAAGGGGTATCAGTTGGGGATACGTGTTTATAGGGCAGATGGCTTTGCTGACAGCATTCCTTTGAAAAAAACAAAAGCAACTCCTCCTAATCCTAAACAACCAACTTTTGCAGCGGGTTTAGGCGATCGCAAAACACCCTTAGTAGAAATTACTACAGAAATCACCAAAGGAGTGAGATTCAGTGATTTGTGCGATCGTTTGAAAAAACCTACTCCGACACCTCCTCCTAGTCCTGATCCCAATGCTCAATCTCAGTGCTAAAAATCTACAAATTTTCAAGGAAAACTCAGTATTATGAGTCCACTTAAATGGCTTTTAAGTAATCAGCTAAAACGCTCAAGAGTGAAACAAACAAACGGTGGTTTTACCCTGATTGAGTTATTGGTAGGTATCATTTTAGCTTTTTTGGTCATCACTCCTTTGATGGGATTTATGATCAGCGTCATGGATAGCGATCGTAAAGAGCAAGCGAAAGCAAATACTGAGCAAGACATTAAAGCAGCACTTGATTATATCGCACGAGATTTACAGCAGGCAGTTTACATATATAATGCTGCTGGAATAGCTAGCATTAGAAGCCAACTACCTAAGTCATCTAATGCAGACGAGAAGAACAATTTTTTTCCTGTACTTGTGTTTTGGAAACGACAGTTTCTTCCAGAAAAACTTACTGTCGGTAGTGAAAAAGATGATACGTTCGTTTATTCCCTCGTTGCCTATTATCTAATTAAAGACAATAACTCTACATGGTCTAATGCTGCCCGTATTGGTAGATTTCAAATTAGTAATGGCTATGGCAGCACTGAGACTGATATCGACACCAATAGAGATCGTGGATTTCAAATGTTCAAATTGCAAGATGAAGGCGATCTCAAAAGCAAAATGAATAAATGGGTCAAGAAAAGCGGCGAGGCGTACACACAAGACATTTTGCCTCTTGTTGATTATATCGATCAGACTACAACAGATACGACTGCTAATCCAGCACCAACCTGTTCAACTGGAGAGATGGTTCCACAATATTCAGGAACTGGAGATGCTGTTGCTACAAACAATGTGAAAACACGCGGTTTCTATGTTTGTGTTGACTCAGATAAAACTGTTGCAGAAGTTTATTTACGTGGCAATGCTTTAGCTAAAATTCAAAATAATAATATAAATTACGTTCAAGATATTGACAGCCAAAAAATTTATTTCCCTCAAGCCAGTATTCGAGTACAAGGCATTGGCTTCTTATTTACTCAATAATTAAATATTAGTTATTTCATTTAGTGTTTATTTTTCAGTCTGATTTTTCAAATATCATTTATTGACTTTACTTTGTCAATTATTCCTCTCAATACAAGGTAGTTTTTTATGAATAACCTATTACTAAATAAGATATTACAGAAAATCCCTATAAAATTATTAATCCTAAAATTCACTAATGCTTCTCAAATTGAGAAAGAAAATGATGGATTTAGCTTAATTGAACTTATAGTAGTAACAGTTATGTTGGGAATTTTGGCAGGAATTGCTGCTCCTAGTTGGTTTGCATTTGTCAATAGACAAAGGGTCAATAAAACTAATGATGTAGTTTTGTCAGCAATCCAAGACACCCAACGAGAAGCAAAAAAAAAGAAACTTAGTTACAGTGTCAGTTTTAAAGTTGAAAGTCAAGTTCCTAAAATTGTGATTCATCCTGATTCTGAAACTGCATCTTCCATAGCTAGTAATCGTTGGCAGGTATTAGGCAAAGATTTAGAAATCAAACCAGGACAATTAAAACTTTTGACAAATCTTACCAGTAAAAATACAGCTGGCGCTTCTGTTAACTCAAATTATAACTATCTAAACACACCACAAACAATTACCTTTGATTACATGGGTACGCTCATAAATCCTAACTTTGGAACAGCCACAGCACCTTCAACAGAACCACCAGGTATCAAAGTTGTAGTAGTTGCTAATAATATCAAACGTTGTGTGACTGTAAAAACTATTCTAGGTGCAATGCTGACACAGAAAGATGATAAATGTAATTAAATAATATGATAATAGATATTGAATTGACTGTAGCGATTCCAACTTATAACGGGGCAAGTCGCTTACCAGAGTTGCTAGAAAAATTACGAAATCAAATTTCTACTGAGCACTTTTTATGGGAAATTCTTGTTGTCGATAACAATAGTAATGATGACACAGCCAAAGTTGTGCAAAACTATCAGGAAAATTGGCAATGTGCTTACCCATTAAAATATTGTTTTGAACAGCAACAGGGAGCAGCTTATGCCAGAAAAAGAGCAGTTAATGAATCTGAAGCTAAATTAATTGCTTTTCTAGATGATGATAACTATCCAGAGCCAAACTGGGTAGCAGCAGCTTATGCTTTTGGTCAAAAGTATCCTCACGCAGGGGCTTATGGGAGTCAAATACATGCTCGCTGGGAAGTAGAACCACCAGAAAACTTTCATCGTATTGCTCCATTTTTGGCAATTACAGAACGAGGTAATTTGCCTTTGTTGTATGAACCATCAAAAAAATTATTACCACCCTCTGCTGGGCTTGTTGTTCGCCGACAAGCTTGGTTAGATAGCGTACCAAATCAGTCTATTTTAACTGGTAGAGTTACTGGCAACATGCTAACTAGTGAAGACTTAGAGATGTTGTCTTATATTCAAAAATATGGTTGGGAGATTTGGTACAATCCAGAAATGGAAATTTATCATCAAATACCAAAATCTCGCCTAAAAAAAGAGTATTTAATTCCATTTTTTCGAGGTATCGGACTTAGCCGTTATGTTACTCGAATGATATCTGTAAGCTTTTGGGCTAGACCAATAGCTTTATTGGCTTATATGATTAATGATTTACGTAAAATATTATTGTATATACTTAAATATAGATTAAAAATTCAAACAGATTTGGTTGCGGCCTGTGAAATGCAATTATTTTTAAGTAGTTTGATTAGTCCTTTTTATCTTTGGAGAAATGGCTATTTGAATAAACGTGAGTCCGAAAAGTGGCGTTTTGACCTCTCCCCTAACCCCTCTCCGACGCGGAGAGGGGAGTAAAACCGTAATTTTTTTTGTTGTTCCTAACTCTCCTAAAAGGCAAGGGAGTTTAGGAGGGAAAGGTTCATAGAACTGACGTTAAACAAATAAAATTACTGCTATCACAAAAGTATTGCTATTTCATTGGATAATTAAGTCGGGTGCATAATGCTGTAGGAAAGTACTTGAGTGCGTTTTCTGCTTTTAGTTAATATCAAAAATATATTTAAGCATAACTCTAACAGTGGCTTCACCCTGGTGGAGATGTTAGTAGTGATTATGGCGCTTGGGATCTTAGCTGGTGTAGCATTACCTAACTGGCTAGCTTTTGTGGACACTCGCCTTCTTACTAATGCTCAAGAAGAAATTCATAAAGCTATACGACAAACCAGAAGTCAATCTACTAAAGAAAAAGTAACTTGGCAATTTAGCTTTCGTGAACAAAATGGTATCCTTCAATGGGTAGTTCATCCTGCTAGTGTCAACCCATCGAGCCTGAATTGGAATAATTTAGATTCTCATGTACGCCTCGATTCTGAGACAACCTTAGAACTGTCAAATGGCATACGCAAAATTCAATTTAATTACATGGGTAATCCTAATGTGCTGAGAAGGATTACGCTATCAAGTAAGTATGGTGGTAAAGCTAAGCGTTGTGTCTATGTCTCCACACTTATAGGGGCTATGCGAACAGGAAAAGAGCATAGTAGGGCTAACAGGGATAGTCATTATTGCTATTAAGATATTTTTAGTTACAGCGCATTTTATCTGAATGAGGTACATAAGGGCGGGCAGGATGCCCACCCTACAAGATTTATCATAATTATGTGTACTTCATTGACTTGCAAACTGCTGTAAATTAAATAAGGTATTGTGTGCTGCAATCATCAATAGACCTCTTGCAAAAGTCCTTTAACACTCCACCCCCAGCCCCTCCCCGCTTGCAAGGCTACCGTGTACACACTTTGTCGAATTACCCCCCTTAATCCCAGGGCTGTTTCATCCGTTCAGATAGCGATTTTGTCAAGAGTATCAGCTAGAAATTTTAGGGAGTAGGCAATCGAAAAATTACTATTTCAATGAGTAAATTTAAGTGCGTACACCGAAGGGGTTGCCGAAGGCATCGCCTGGTTCATCAGAAAATCAAGTTGTTGAACTACCTGATTTTTTTGATTGATACGCTTGTAAATTATGGACTTTTAGGGAATGAAACAGCCCTGCCCTTAATCCCACGCCACTTGCTACAAGTCGGCAGAGCCTTTCGGCAGTCGCTCATGGGGGGAACCCCCAAGACCGCGCTGCCTCACCAACGCAGTGGCTCCCCTTGTAAAGGGGGGAAATTAAAAAATCTAATTCCCTCCCCTTTCCAAGGGGAGGGTTAGGGTGGGGTAAAACCCAGATTTCTAAACAAATTTAGACTGTGTGTACACCGTAGGCTTGCGAGGAGGGGAAACTTTGATGCAAGTCAAAGGCGGGGTGGGGTTCTTTTTTTTTGATTTATGCAAGAAGTCTAATGAATTCAAAACAGCACTTAATTATTTTCACTCGCTATCCAGAACCAGGGAAGACCAAAACTCGACTGATACCTGCTTTGGGTACTCTTGGTGCTGCAAATCTGCAACGGCAGATGACTGAGTATACAGTATCTCAAGTTAAACAATTGCAGAAAATAACTGGCATATCTTTTGAAGTACGATTCACTGGTGGTAATTTACAACTAATGCAAGATTGGTTGGGGCTTGGTTTAGTTTACCAGTCTCAAGGAGAAGGGGATCTAGGTTCGCGGATGGCGCGATCGCTTTTCGATTCTTTTCAATCTAGCATGGAACAAGTAATTATCATTGGTACTGATTGTCCTGGGGTAAATTCCCAGATTCTCACTCAAGCCTTTGAACAACTCCACACCTTTGATCTCGTACTTGGCCCAGCAATTGACGGTGGTTATTACTTGATTGGTTTACGTCGCCTCATCCCGGAATTTTTCGCTAACATCGACTGGGGAACTTCCCAAGTACTGCAACAAACTGTGGATATTGCCAAGGAACTCAACATCTCACTTGCATACTTACCTGCTTTGGCTGATGTTGACCTTCCAGAGGATCTGCCGATTTGGGAACAAGTTTTGAACGGGGAAGTCGGGCTGTAAGACAATTAAGAGGTGGAAAATCAACAAAGACAAATTCTAAAGTATCCGTTTATATTTTTGTAAGTAAGGCGGTGCAATTAAAGATAACTGGCTAGGGCTGTCATTTGTCATTTGTCATTTGTCATTTGTAAGGGAATAAGAGCCTATTTACGTTTCGTAACATAGTTTGGTTTATTTCCACCGACTTACTTAGATGCTTTGACCTGCCAACTTAGCCTAGTTTTGTATATTTAAACACGATGCTATTCCTGAAGACACGGAAGATAACAAATGCTACCGTGGTGTAGTTTCAAACTAAGAGGCAAAAAATCGGTAATATTATTGCATCTGCTTTTTGTTTCTACATAATTTATACGTAGCTTAATGGAATAGCCAAAGTCGTGTGAACAATATTCAAGTAACTTTAAATAGGACAATCAGTTTGATTCACCACAAGTTTGAATAATTATGACTAACCGTGTTGCCTCTGTAAATTCTGCCCTCACTCTAAAAGTGGTGGGAATAATCTTAATTTTGTCCTTTTTTCTTGACTTTTTGATTTTGATGTTGCCTTTCCAACCAACTGATCGAGGATGGCAAATCAACCTAGCAACAGCACTAGTTGACAGAGGAATTGTACCTCTAGTGGGTTTAGGCATGTTGTTTGTTGGTTATTGGATTGATGAAGCCAGTGCTGGCGATCGCCCACAAGCTGTAGGCTTAAGATTTCCGGCTTTGATCATAGCTAGCATTTTAGGGTTATTATTCTTGCTGATTTTTCCCCTGCACCTTAATAACGTGAATCAGGCTAAAGGTCAGCTAATCAATCAAATTAATCAGAGAGCCGATGCACAAGAAAACCAACTCAAAGCACAGGCTAATCAATTACAGGCACAACTGAACACCGACCAAGGAAAAGCTCAGTTAGAACAGTTACGTAATCAGAGGAAAACTCTTTTAACTGGAATCCTCCAAGATGAGCAAAGATATAAGCAAATAATAGACAACCCTCAGGCTCCTGCGGAATTGAAAGATTTGCTGAAGAAAGCTAAAGCAAATCCCCAAGAACTGGACAAAGCGATCGCCAGGCAGTTTGATATTCAGTCCTTACAAAATCAACAATTGAGCCTAATTCGTTCTCAAAAAGAACAAGATGAAAAACAAGCTAAAGATAACGCTTGGAAATCTGGATTGCGTATTGGTATTAGCAGCCTGCTTTTATCCATTGGTTACATTATCATCGGCTGGACAGGATTACGAAGCATCAATGCTTCAAAAGGTAGTGGACGTAAAGCCGCTGCACGTTAATTCTTAAGGGAGATGGGGGGGATGAGGGGGATGAGGGGGATGAGGGGGATGAGGGGGATAAAGAAAATGACAACTGACCACTGACAACTAACTCCTAACTCCTAACTCCTAACTCCTAACTCTTAATTACTCCTAACTCGTAATTACTCCTAACTTTTAATTATCAACTATTAACTAAAATTTAAAAATGTTTTCAATTTACATACTGACATATAACGAAGAAATAGATATCGCTGCTTGTATTGAGTCGGCAATGCTATCAGATGACATTATTGTTGTAGACTCATGCAGTAGCGATCGTACTGTGGAAATTGCCAGTCGTTATCCTGTTCGCATCTTCCAACATCCTTTTGAAAGCCACGGAAAGCAACGCACCTGGATGTTAGAGTCTATCCCTGTGAAACATGAGTGGGTGTATATTCTTGAGGCTGACGAGCGCATGACACCGGAACTGTTTGCTGAATGCGAACAAGCAAGACAGAATCCAGACTACATTGGCTACTACGCCGCTGAACGCGTAATGTTCATGAATCATTGGATTCGTCGCAGCACTCAATATCCCCGTTACCAATTGCGCCTCTTCCGCCACGGGAAAGTTTGGTTTACAGACTACGGTCACACTGAACGGGAAGTTTGTGACGGTGCCACTAGTTTTTTAAAAGAAACCTATCCTCATTACACTTGCAGCAAGGGTTTTAGCCGCTGGATTGAAAAACACAACCGTTATTCTACAGATGAAGCCAGAGAAACACTGTATCAGCTAAAACAAGGGACTGTGAGCTGGCGAGATTTGTTTTTTGGCAAGTCTGAAGTTGAAAGACGCCGCGCCCTCAAGGATTTGTCTTTGCGCTTACCCGCCAGACCTTTGCTACGCTTTTTATATATGTATTTCCTTCTAGGCGGCTGCTTAGATGGACGCGCTGGCTTAGCTTGGTGTACATTGCAAGCGTTTTACGAATACCTAATTTTGCTAAAAGTTTGGGAAATGCAGCATATACCCATTCCCAATTTAGATACAAAAATATCTCAGGGTGGCGAGAGTGAACCACAAGCGCCTCATCCGACTTCAGAAGCCACACTTTAAAAATTTTGGTAGGTAAAAGTTAACTGCTGACTGTTGACAGTCAAAAGTCAACAGTCAGCCTTACCATATTAATAGTACGTATTATAAACTACTAAATTTAGCCTAAGTATTATTGAAAGTTACGATAAATAAACATTTTGAATTTTCAACAAAACTTTTTCATAAAAATCACCCTTAGCAGGTTACAAGTTAATAGCCCCATAAAATTGCTACTCTAGTTGTATACTAATGGTTTTAATAGCGTGAGCAGCTTTTGATTGAGCGCGGTAGGATTAGAAATATCTCACAGACTTGCAACAATCATTTACAAGTCGTACAAACAAAAGTAACATCCACTAAGACAAACTAGCCAACATGTTGGTTAGTAAATCTGAATGTGCAGGTTTGGAGAAAAACAGCTGTTTTTCAAGCAACCAGTACGTATTTTCGTGGCAGTAGCCCGGCTGCTTGCAACTTTAGGCAGTAGTCTTTACTAGTAAAAATACTTATCTTGTCTTTGTGATTTGACAATCTGCTGGTATGAATAGCAATCATCAAAGTTCTACTAGCCTCAAAAAGGAGAATAAGGGCTTGGGAATTGATCGCCTAAAACAAGATTTGAAAAACGACCTGATTGCAGGTTTGTTGGTGGTGATTCCGCTAGCAACCACCATCTGGCTAACCATTACTATTGCTAATTGGGTAATCAACTTTCTCACCCAAATTCCCAAACAACTGAATCCCTTTGATGGACTACACCCTATATTAGTAAATATACTGAACCTAGCTGTGGGGCTAGCTGTACCACTGTTGAGCATTCTTTTGATTGGGTTAATGGCTCGAAATATTGCTGGACGGTGGTTGCTAGATTTTGGTGAGCGGGTATTGCAGGCCATTCCCTTAGCAGGGCAAGTATACAAAACCCTGAAGCAACTTTTAGAAACACTACTAAAAGATTCAAATGGTAGATTTCGCCGTGTAGTTTTAGTAGAGTATCCCAGACGGGGGGTGTGGGCGATCGCCTTCGTTACAGGTGTGATGGATAGTGAAATCCAAGCCCATATGTCTCGTCCCATGCTGAGTGTATTCATTCCCACCACCCCAAATCCCACTACAGGATGGTATGCAATAGTGCCAGAGGATGAGGTGGTAAACATATCCATGTCGGTAGAAGATGCCTTTAAAGTAGTTGTCTCTGGTGGCATTGTTGCCCCGAATACAGCCTTACCGCCCTTAATTATCCCCGAAGGACACAATCTAGAAGCACCAACCCTAGAAAACAAGCGACCTGTTATCCCTGTAGAAGAAACTTAAAATTAATCCGGCAGAGTTACAAACAATATGGATAAGATGGTTGTCTGACTATACCAAAATTGATTAACTCCTAACTACTTAATTAGTGCTGAGACACTCACTTTTATGCAAGACCGAAAACCCCAACAAATTGCTCGTGAACTGGCGCTTTTAAGTCTGAGCCAGTTGCCAGTAAACCCCAAGAAATTGACAGAAGAACATCTGCCAAAGTTGGTACTAGCCACGGTACGCACCTTGAGAGCAGAAGTGCAAGATACCCTAGACAACGCTGCTGCTGAACTACAACGCAGTAACGATCGCCTTTTAACTAGCGAAACTCGGGCTTCAGATCTCAAGACTGCTAGAAATATGCTCAAAGAAGCAATTGAATACACCCAGACAGCAATCAATCAGTTAGGTGCAGCAGTTGAGTTTCCAGAATTAATTCAGCTGGCAAATCAAGATAAAGAAGTTGGCAGGTATGCGATCCAACTTGTGAAAATAGTCAACGAAGAACGAGATATTATCGATGAGCGCATAGCCTCTGCCTTGGTAGATTGGCAAGTGACTCGCCTTGCCCAAATTGACCGAGATATTCTACGAATTGCCGTAGCAGAAATGCTATTTTTAAGTATTCCAGATAGCGTGGCCATTAACGAAGCTGTAGTACTAGCTAAACGCTACAGTGGAGATGAAGGTCATCGTTTTATTAATGGTGTTCTGCGCCGAGTCACAGAGCAAAAAAAGACTGCATAAGATTTCGTTCTAACTTTATGAGTAGCAAGTTGTGAGTTGAGAATCAAGACTGGCGTCGCCAAGGACACGTAGACACGAATGCAGGCAACTGCGAAGTGCGAATCTTTGCCCAAGAGGCGATCGCTTCTTGAATAATAAAAATAACAGATTCAAAGAGTTCTTGCGTAAGTTCTGCCCCAATTGGGAAAAAGGTGAGGATAACCCGGAGGTTTTCACCCCAGGAAAGAGTGAACAGTTAAATTAAACTCATAACTTATAACTCATAACCCACATAACAACTAATACTGCAAGCTGCAATGGTTTTTAATTGGTTCCGTCGTCAATATAACGATTCCTCTGATACTCCCTCAGAAAACAAACAGGGAGAAACCCCAAAAGCAAAAGAACCCCAACCAGAACCAGCCGAAACGTCAACCCCAACGGCAGAAACTGCACAAGACTCGACGGCAGACTTGTTGGCATTTGCTAAAGCTGCATATAAAAATATGCAGCAAAAACAACAATCTCAGGAAGTAGAAACACCTTCTGACTCAGCAACTGGACAAGCCCCAGAAAAACCTGAAACTGTAGAAACAGCAACGGCTGAAGTAGAATCTGTACAAACTCCAAAGGCAGATACAACTGTTTTGGAGCAACCTGTAGAAGCTATTGAAGCGACACAGCTAGAATCAGCAGATACAGTTGCTGTTGAAACAATTATTTCTGAACAACCTGTAGGATTTACGGAAGCCATACAGCTAGAAGCAGACACAGAAGAGGTTTATGCATCTTCAACGGAGGTTTCGTCAGTATCAGAAATTACTGAAGAGCTAGTAACCCCAAGTCTAGAAATAACAGCAGGTGAAGCAGAATCAGCAACAGAGTCACCACAGCCAGCAACTCTATCTTTTTTAGAACGAGCAGCGGCAGAACGGCAAGCCAAGCAAGAACGACTGATCGCCAGTGCAATTGAAGTACCGGAAGTAGTGCAAAAAGCAGCAGCCACTACCGCCACGCCAGAAACAGTACAGGAAATTCCCGGACTGGCTTTTGATGAAGGGTTTGTGTGGTCAGCGGAAGTATTAGCAGCCCAAGGTAGGCGGCCAGAAGACGTTTCTATTGAAGAAATCACTTGGCTCAAAAAGCTACGGCAAGGTTTAGATAAAACCCGTCGTAGTATCTTGAACCAATTGAAAGCAATTGTTGGACAAGGGCCGCTGAACCAAGCAGCAGTTACAGAAATAGAGTCCGTACTTCTGCAAGCTGATGTAGGTGTAGAAGCAACAGATTACATTATCAGTTCACTTCAGAAAAAACTGCGAGAAGAAGTGACTCCTCCAGAACAGGCGATCGCTTACTTAAAAGAAATTCTGCGGGATATGTTGGATGAACCGCTGAAGAAATCCGCTAAAGTTAGCTTTGCCCCAGAAAAAGAAAGCTTAAATATTTGGTTAATCACTGGGGTAAATGGTGCAGGTAAAACCACTACCATCGGTAAAATCTCTCACCTAGCACAAAAATCCGGCTATAAATGCTTGATTGCTGCAGCAGATACCTTCCGCGCTGCTGCTGTGGAACAGGTGAAGGTTTGGGGACAAAGAAGCGGTGTAGAAGTAATTGCCAATCCTGGCAAGAATACAGACCCAGCAGCAGTGGTATTTGATGCGATCGCCGCCGCCCAAGCTAGAGAAACCGAATTACTTTTAGTGGATACTGCTGGGCGATTGCAAAATAAGAAAAACTTAATGGATGAACTCAGTAAAATCCGTCGGATTATTGACAAAAAAGCTCCTAATGCCAAAATTGAATCTTTATTGGTTTTAGATGCTACTTTAGGTCAAAATGGACTGCGACAAGCTGAAGTCTTCTCCCAAGCAGCCCAACTCAGTGGCGTGGTACTAACTAAGCTGGATGGTACAGCCAAAGGAGGCGTTGCCCTTGCTGTCGTACAACAGTTGGGTTTACCCATTCGCTTTATTGGTGCCGGTGAAGGCATCGAAGACCTACGTCCCTTTTCTAGCTACGAGTTTGTTGAAGCTTTATTGAGTGGCTAGTTGCAAAAGGCAGGGGGGATGAGGGAGATGGGGAGATGAGGGGGATAAGGGAGATGAGAGAGAAATAACTCCTAACTCCCTATCCTTAACCGTAGTTTGCTACAGATTTGAGTAAACTTTGCTAAAATTTCACTCTAATACTGTTTTTCTTATACCCTATACGGGGTTGTCAGATTTAGCAGTACAGACATTAGGTTGCGTCAGAAACCTGTCAAGCGGCAGGTTGCCTGGCTCCATTTGTCTACATTAGTACAGCACAGCAAAAAGATGGATACCATTCAAAACAGCATAAAAGCCCACAATAAAAGCCTTTTGTCACCTTTGGAGTTGACCCTACTCTTCTTGTTCAAAGACGCTCTTGCTAGCTTGCTTAAGCGTAGGGGTACGAGAACGGCTTAGGCAGTTGCTCATGAAGAGCGACTTTACCCTTGGTAGTTACCACGCCTACTGACTCATCGCGCTGGCTCACTTTTGACTTGGGCGAAGCATTACAATTCCAAAAAAGTTAGCTGTTTGAGTCAAGCCAGGCAATAGTACCGAGTTGACTCCAAGTGTTCGCTTGCCAGATATCTGACAAAAATTTTGTCAGTAAATCAAATTAGATGTTTAAAATGTAACTACTATACTACAACATAATACTTGAACTTTTCAATTAAAGGTTTTGGGGTATGGTTTTTCTTAATTGTGTGTCACTAGCTTTATGATTCTTTTTTGAGTAAGCTAAAGTGCATGTTAAATTTACTTATTTTTGGTCTAGGGTATGAGTGTTAGCTTTTTTGTTTACCCAGTTACACATCATAATGCCCATAAGTACTCAGCTGGTAGGCTGATCAATCTCCATCAGTCACTCTAGAAATCTCACTCAATTATTTTCTCACGAAAGGATTTATTTATGCCTCAAGATGTATGATTTGCTGATTAAGTTATGAAAACATAAATGGCTCTCTAATTGCTGGCAGGAATTTCTGACTTTTATCAAGCAAATTATGACTAAAAATACCCTCCTAGAAGCTACTATATATAGCCAGAAATGTCATAAGCAAATGCAATACTTATATCAACTTGTGTCTTACGTCTTTCTACTCTTGCTAAAGTGACAAATCTTGTCCAATATGGTTTAGCAATGCCACAAACTAAGAATTTATCATTAATCTAAAATCTACTGTTTTTAAGTGTAATAGTACCTTTACTGTGTCTCAAGTGCCTTCTCAACCCACTGATAGTAGTAGTAGTGCTGCGACGGATGTCACACCAGTCGTGGCACTAAAAGAACTTGTGGCAAGACTGCATCGAGAACAGAACAAAATCCAAGATTTGCTGAGTTCTTTAGGTTTTGCCCTCAGAAGCTTCAATAATTTGAATCAGTTTTTGGAGCTGATTCCACTGATGGCAACAAGAGTAACAGATGCAGATGGCAGCGCTCTGTTTCTCTACAAACCTAATGGTCAAGTTAGGTTAGAACAGCTACATTGGCAAGACAGTGGCCAGCGCAAGAATATCCGCAAAGCCCTAGAAACAGCTAGCAGTCAAATTACCCTTTTACCCAATACGGCGCCTTTAGCAACTGCCACAGGGATGTTGGACGATCAGATGCATCGTTACTTAGGGCCAGATGTGCAAATCTTTGGCACGGCGATTCTTGTAAAACACACAGAACGTGGCTGGCTCTATGTCTTGAGCCGTGATCCGGAATATAGTTGGACAGACACTAGGCAAAAGTTAGTCAGGTTGGTAGCAGACCAAACGGCTGTAGCTATTGAAAACGATGAATTAGCAGTAGAACTAAGGAAAAAAGAACGCCTAGACCAAGAACTAGAAATTGGAGCAGAAATTCAACGGCGACTTTTGCCACGTCAATGTCCTAATATTCCCGGTGCAGTTCTAGCTGCACGCTGTAAACCCGCTAATCGGGTTGGGGGAGACTACTACGACTTTATTCCCACCAGTCACAATCTAATTCAAGCAAGCAGTAAAGTTACTCAAGAAGTTGGTCGCTGGGGTTTGGTAATTGGGGATGTGATGGGGAAAGGTGTTCCCGCAGGACTGATTATGACGATGATGCGTGGAATGCTCAAAGGAGAGGTATTGCATGGTAATTCCCCAGCCGGAATTCTGCAAAACTTGAATAGAGTTATGTATGCGGATTTGGAAAACTCCCACCGCTTTGTGACTTTGTTTTACTCAGAATATAACCCGCAAACTCGGATTTTATCTTACAGTAATGCAGCACATAATCCTCCCTTGTGGTGGCACGCAGCCACAAAAACTATCACTCGGTTGGATACCTTAGGAATGCTCATCGGTTTGGATGCTAATAGCCAATACGAAGATGCTCAGGCTCAGTTAGAACCTGGAGATACAGTAATTTATTATACAGATGGACTGACTGATGCTGCGGCTGCAAGTGGCGATCGCTTCGATGAAGAAAATTTTGTCGCTGCTTTCAATACAGCTTGTTGCTACTACAATGCACCGCAGGAAATTGTAGATTATTTATTTGACCAAGTTCAGAAATTCATTGGTACTGAACAGCAAAACACCGATGACATGACGCTAGTTGTTCTACAAATTTTGTAGCATAGCCGTAGTCACATAGTTTATTCCAGCAGAAAGTCAAACTCCGGCTTTTCCCTAAGTAGTTCAGCCATCTTCAACCTCTCCATCCGCATTGTTCTTGCTTTTGACCTCTCGACAATAGCCTCACTCGACCACCTGTCAGAGTCAAAGATGACCGCCGACAAACTTCCGCCCCGATGCGGTGGCTGGTAAAAGTTGTTAACTGTGGTGCGATCGCCTTCTGCTGATGATTCGTCACCAGATGGTGGAGAACTCGTGTCTTGATGAAAAACTTCCGCCTCAACACCCAATTCCTCATTTTCACCATCTTCCGCAGTGGAATGACCTAAAATCAATGTAATATAAGGTTAATGACTTCACGCAAAAATACTGTATCAATAAGTATCTTAATAGATTTAAACTAATTTAAGACTCATGTGTTAGCAATACAGGGCAAACGCATCTTGTCAACAAAAGCAGTTTATTATCAATGAACTTATAAATAGTCACATTAAGCGCAGCTTATTGACTTTATACTAAGTTTTGATTATTACTCCTGTTTACTTAGATGAAAATAAGCAATCAGCTAGAAGTCAGATAACTTTATTTGATTCATGCAATTCGCTTTTTGTCAATACATTTTTTGAGAATTTAGATGCATTTGCTCTGGCTAGTAATACTGTTGAAGTAGTGTTAACTGCCTCAAATATATGTTGAATTTTCTCATCAGTATTTAAGGCAAAGTAATTCTTTAACTATCAGAGGCTAGAAAACATTAATGTTCTCTAATGTATTGTTCAATAATTGTTGAAGATTGGTATCGAATAATCAATCTCAAGAACTGGTAAAATGTTTCCTGCCATGTTAAAAACTAGCCTTTTCAAAGATAATTATTAGCTTTGAAAAGCAATCGCTTGCTTCAGGTATATGCTGAAATGTATCTAATAATAAATACTATAAAACATAATATAATAACTAAATTTAGATCAGAATAAATCAAATGAAGATTTTGAAATTAGTGTCTATAAGTAATAGTGGCATTCGCGGTATTAGTCTATTAAGTGTATTAAGCTCTATAGAAAATCCTGGTGATCTTATACATAAGCTATTTGATATAGCGAACGGTTAAACTAGCACTTATTGCATTAAACCAGGTTAAATATTAGGGCGAGTAAATTTGTGCGGAGATTGTACTTTAGTCTTAATATTAAAAATTGCAAAGGTTAGAATATGGCAAATTACAAACTGCAAAATATGCATACTTTTAAGAGTCTAGGATATGAAAAGCTGACATCATTATGCAGAGTTCTTAATTTTAATGGGGAACAAACAATATCAACGCTTCAGGTATTTAGTCTGATGCTCAAAAATTGGGGAGATTTTACTATTGATGAACAACAAATTTGGACATCAGATGTTACAGATGACCACACACCTTTTGAGTTTTCTTTAGCTTTTGATGGCAAACAGCCAGCAATACGTTTTGTGATTGAGAGTCAAACTGAAAAAACTAGTTTAGACTCTAGTTGGGTGATGGGTTGTAAGCTAAACAGAGATTTACAAGCAAACTATGCTATATCTTTAGATAAATTTAATAAAATTGAAAAATTATTTGAGCCTCGGAATTCTCAAGCATTATTCTCAATTTGGCACGCAGTTGATATAAAACGATTTGGGAAGCCAGTATTTAAAGTTTATCTTAATCCAGAAGCAAGAGGGATTGAAAATGCTCCTACTCTAATTAAAGAAGCACTTTTGCGTCTTGGTTTTGCTAAAGCATGGGATTTTCTTTCTCAAATAATCATGCAACATAGTCAAAGAAATAGGTTGCTATACTTTTCACTTGACTTGAGTTCAGACAAAGGATCACGTATCAAAGTATATGTTGCACACATGAATGCTACTGCTAATGATGTAGAAAAAATACTTGCGGTTAGTCCATACCATATACAAGGAGATGCTATCAAATTTTGTCAACAAATGGCTGGGCAGACAGGCCCTTTCAATGCTCGACCGTTAATAACTTGTTTTGCATTCACCTCAGATAATGAAACTCAACCGTATAGCACAACATTACATTTACCAATTCGCTGCTATGCTGAGAATGATAATATTGCCATGCAACGCATTAGTCGTTTTCTTCCTTCAGGTGATGCTCAGATGTATCAGCAAGCAGTTGCATCAATAGCCGGACGACCCCTTGAAGCTGGTGTTGGAATTCAAACATACGTTTCCTTTAAAAGACTAGCAGAACAACAAATATTAACAATTTATCTAGCTCCAGAAGCTTATGGAAGTACATTACAAAAGCAATTATCAAAGAGTATTAAAAGTTAAAATACTTTTGGGAATCAAGAAAAATATTATGTTAACATAAACTTACAATTATACAATAAAAATTGTATTGACTAGGAATAGAGCGTGGTAGCTTGACAAAGTTGATCTTAGTGCAAATATTTTGTTAAAGAATTAAAAAGGAAAATTAGAAATGAATGATATTGTAGAATATGTAAAAATCAAAAAAAATGAATTTAGTGAATTAGAATTATTTAAATATTTACAGAATGCCAATATAGAGCCTATAAATAAACTGGCATTTTTGCCATGTTTAACTCATTGGATCATGAATTTTTCCGATTTAAATCAGTATATTTTTCGAGAAGAGCCAACTAATGATAAGTTACAAAAACTAATTAATACTTATACCTATGAGGATGATAATCACTGGGTATGGTTTTTAGAAGATATTAAAAATTTAGGATTTGACAGCTCACAAGATTTTAGTCAAACTGTAAAGTTTATTTGGGGGGAAGATACCAAAAAAGTTCGTCAAATTTCATATAAGATTGCTGCTTATACTTTTCAAGCAACTCCTATCCAAAAATTTGCAGTAATTGAAGCAATAGAAGCTGCTGGAAATGTATTCTTTTGTTTATCCACACAATTAATTAAAGACTTATCATGTATTACAAATAAAGATTATCGGTATTTAGGTGATTTTCATTTAGATCAAGAAACAAGACATATTATAGGATTTCATCAGACAAAACAATTGATTCAAGAAATACAACTGACGGAAGATGAGCGTCAGAAAGCTTTAAAATTGGTTGAAGATGTATTTCAACTTTTTGCTGAAGCATCAGACGAAGTTTTAGCCTATCTGAAAAAACAATCAAGCAACGGCACACTCCCAACAGATATGCACCCGTCTGCCTTTAGTATCAGCTAGGTATTGAACCGAGAGCATCAGTTGTTGTTGCGGATTTCGTCAAACTTGGCACGCACCGCCTGTATATCCTGCCACATCAACCATTTAGGCGCACCTTTTTCCTTAGAAGGATTACGCAGTAAGTAGGAAGGATGGAAAATCGGCATACACAAACGCCCTTCCCACTCTAGCCACTGCCCGCGAATTTTAGTAATCCCTCGCTTATCACCTGTTATTCCTTTGACCGCAGTTGCACCTGTTAACAAAATAATTTTGGGGTCAACTAAGCGAATTTGTTCTAATAAGTAAGGTTTACAAGCTGCCATCTCGTCAGGAGTAGGCACTCGGTTATTGGGTGGACGGCATTTATTGATATTAGCAATGTAGACATCTTCCTCAGTACTCAAGTTCACAGACGCTAAAATTTTTTCTAGCAACTGCCCTGATTTACCTACAAATGGTAAACCTGTTTCGTCTTCGTTTTGGCCTGGGGCTTCCCCGACTATCATGATTAATGCTTTGAGGTTACCTCGTCCCACAACAGCGTGAGTACGAGTATTTCCCAATTCACAGCGATGGCACTGATTGCAATGCTGTGCCAATTCGGCCATATTACCGTAAGTTCCTGGAGATATGGGAATTTTAGAGTCTGTGGGAATCAGCTCTTGTTGGTTATCGTTGGAGTTATCGAAGAGGCTGAGTTGAATTTCGCTGCTCATGAAAATTGCGCTTGTTAGGGTCAGCACCAGCTGTTTAGTCTCAATGAAATATAGTTATATTTCTTAGTTGCTGAATACTGTGTATGGGCATAAATTTTATTGTATCAGTGAATTGCAGCCAAAATTCAGTAAGCATCTGAAATTATTACGGTGAAAGTTTAGCTCCCCAACTTCTTGAAGAAGCCAGGGAGCTGGTACAGTATTTCTAACTAATTTTTAACTATTTGTAGATGTATTTTGCTGATATTGCATGGCTTTTGCGTAATCGCCTAAAGCATAGCAAGCTACTTTCAGACTGGCAAGGGCTTGCTCTTCAATGCGGCGGTCTTTGATGGTTCTGGCTAACAGTAAACGTTCTTCATAGTATTTAATTGCTTTGGTATAGTCACCCAAAGCTTCACAAGCAACACCTAAACTGCCCAAAGACTGTTCCTCACTACGCTTGTCTTTGAGTTCTTTAGCGAGTTGCAAACGCTCTTCATAATAAATAACAGCTTTGGCATAATTGCCTATGGCATAACAAGCATTACCCAAATTCTTGAGTACTTGAGAAGCACTACGAGCATTGTTAAGGGAGCGGGCTATTTTGACACATTGCTCATAGTAGGCGATCGCTTTTGGGTAATTGTCTAAAGCATACCAAGCATTACCGAGATTTTTCAGTACCTGTTCTATACCCCAGTTATCTTGAAGTTCTTGAACTATTTCTAAACTTTGCTCTTGATAGGCAATTGCCCGTGTAAAGTTTCCTGAAGCTTTATACACCAATCCCAGATTATTCAATGCAGCAACCTGACTGCGCTTGTCTTGCAACTTTTGCGTTATTTTCAAACACTCTTCTAGATACTCAATTGCTTTGTTATGTTCGTTTAGGTGACGGTAAGCATTACCTAAGTGAGAAAGCGCCTGCATCTGCACCAATAAATCTGGAGTAGTCTTTTCCAAAGCTAGGCACTGTAGGGAGTAAGATATAACGCCTTTGTAATCTCCTGAAGCGTAAGCTACTAGCGCCAAAAAAGAAAGCGCCTGTTCTTGTTGTTGTATATCCCCAACTAGGCGAAACAACTCTAGGGCTTGTTGTAATGACTTTAAAGCCGGCAATAATTCACCAGCTTGCTGCTGTTGAACTCCCAGTCGCAGCAGTTTGGATGCTTCTGATAATTGTTCATTAGTTCCCTGTAAAAGCAGCTCCTCATGTGAAGAATTTTGGTCAAATTCATGGGTAATTGTGTTCCGCCTGATTTGTTTCAGGTATGTTGCAGGTAGTTGCACCGGAAATGTACTTTTGATTCTGTGGTTCGATTCACCGTTCGACATCGACCAATTCCTGATAAGTTTGGTGATAAATCTAGTGTTCCCAAAATCACAGTCCTTCTTTACATAAATCAACATTCCCCTGCTGGTGTGGATTCATGGCCAATTTATAGAGCGATCATGCAAAGACTGTTTGAGCTAGAAGCCACTGATGATGATGCCATGGACTTCACCAAACCTCCTCGCTGCGGAAGCCCCTAAATTCATTTATGGGGAAGAAGCAGCAGGCGATTTCAATCGCTGTCCAAAAATACTTGTGTTTCATGAGATAATAAGTGCGTGTCGAAATGAGCAAGGCACTGTGCAACCCGACAGAAACGGCTTAAGCCAGTAGACATAAAGACTGTCGCGTAGTCTTGATAGGGTAGAAACATATTGCTTGCCAAGGAGCAAAACAATGTGTTTTTGGGGCGTGGGGATGAGTCCATCCTCTGTTTAATCGTAACCACGCCCAGAGGTTCGGGGGATAGTGTTGCGAAACCTGAACAGGAGTCCAACCGCTATTTCTCAGGGCTGCTAAAAGCCCCCGAATTTTATTCGTGGGGAATGCGTTACTTAGGTAAATACTAGTTTTACTCAAAAGGCGATCGCCTCCCACCCAACAGAAACATTATTTGGCGATTCTCTTGACGACGCACTCACAATTGTTTGGTTAGTTTGGTTGAGGTGAAGTTTTTCAAGGGGCGCGATCGCACTTTACACAGTTGAACGAGGCTGGACTGATTAAGGTTGAAAATCAAAGAGCGATCGCGCTTAATTTTTATGCTTACGATTTTGTGCGTTTCTCAAATTTAGCCAGCCTACTTCATCATATTCATTGGCATTTTTGTATTCCACACTTGTTCAAATTCAGCTTTGGTAATGCCAAATTCCTGGATATCCTGTTCACCTAATGGTTTATCGGATAACATCCCATAATTATCTGTCAAGTGGCTTTTATCGTAAAATAATACGTTGCCATTTTCATAAACCTCTATTTGTCTAACAGCCCGTAAATTAGCACCCACTTCCATCAAGTAGGTACAAGTTCCCCAGGCATCATATTCACCACCAAGAGTTTCATCCCAAAACCATTTGCAATATTTCTCAATCTTTTTTGAGAGAAACATAGTTTATTCACTCCTATGGGGGTTGCTATTTTCAATCGATTGTGTATTCATTTTTGAGTTTAGCTGAGCGTATGTTTGTAAATTAAATCTGACAAAATGCTTTGGCAAGGCAACACATGACTAAAAGCTGCTAACTATCAAGATTAATTTGATGCCTTGAGATTAATTTTACTTGATTACCTATTTTAGGCATCCACAAGAATCAGCATTCAGAGTAATAAGATTATTTTACAGTACTATTCTCAATTTCTGTTCAGTTGGCATAGCGCAGTATCTCTCGCACTTGTATTAATATTAAGCCCAAGCGATTTTTACCACTACCATCACTTCCACGACCCCAGTAATAATCAGTAGGTGAATTTTCAACAATTTCTTCATTGCCTGTGGAAAGCAAAATCTCCCTGATATCTGCATGGGTTTCAAATTTGCGTAGCACAGCTTTTTGCATAATCTCGTCTTTTACTTGTTCCCAATCTTGACGCAGAGGACGGGTTCTTTCACGCCCCATTTTAGCTGCATCTTTAGGAGATTTGACAAGACGGATTTGTTCTACATGGAATGTACCAGCAAACTTTTGTGCTTGAAAATAATGTTCACTTGTACGCCAATACAAATCATCTATAGCAGGGGACTGGGTACTGGGTACTGGGTACTGGGTGAAAAGTCTTTTTGTGTCTAGGTTTTATCATCTGTTGATGTCCTAACACTCTTGGCGAACGCTATAACTCAAAACCGTGGAGTGAAAAGTTAGAGAAACAGCCATATTGTTCACGAGTACTATAGAAATAAATAGGCATCTATAAACCTCAGCTTTTAAGCTAAAACCTATTTTAACGACTTGGGTTATTCAATTTTTATAATGATATTTAGTAGCATTCACAAAATGCAGAGGGTTTTGAAATTCTCTGCGGGAATAGCTTTGAAATTTTTAATTGCTTAAACTTTATGTTCACTACCAGCCAATTCCTTTGGTTCATAGTGACGACAACCTTGACAAGGGCCGCTGGGGTTAACAGCACAGCGGATATAACCAGACTTGGCATTAAATTTACAACTGACATCGCCTATGAGGTAGCCTACCCCATCTAGATAGTAGCGATCGCCTTCAACAAGTCGGATGTTTTGCCGTATCCTTACCCCTGACAAATTCATGGCTGCTTGTCTCATTCGTGAACGTGTTCGTAAATGGGTTTTACGAATCATCCACAGGGAAAACAGGGACGGTAAAAAACCAACGATAATTACCAAAAGTGTCTTTAACACCTTCTTTTACCTCTTTTATACGCTGATTGATGATCGTCCCCGATGTTGCACTCTCGTTATTTCCAATAGTGCAACCCCTAGGGCAATTACGCCTTTTTGCTTCCAGAAGCAGCTTTTCCCACTGTTGAGAAGTTGGGAAAGTTGTTGCGGATTATTATGGCAGTGTGGCATCTAGTAACTTGAAAAAAGTACTGACTACCACTTTAACCAGCATAACTGTTACAGCCTGGGGTGTGACCTATGGTTGAGCCTTGAAAATTTTAAGATTTGTTGATTAGTGTCCGCTTTCGGGAAGTCATTAGTCAGTAGTCATTAGTCAGTAGTAATTTTTCTCCCTCATCTTCCCATTGCTCCCCTGCTTTGAAAGCTCCCCCGCTCAAGAGCTTAATCTCAAAGATTCTCAACCTGTAGCTGAACATCCGCATGTTGCCATGCTGTAGCAAATTCAGTTTGCACAGGTTTGACAGCATCATCTTTTCCCTGTGCTTGCAAGCAAGTTTGCAAGCCAAATAAAGAACGTCCGTTATGGGGATACTTTTTTAAATCGGCACGAAAAACTTTCTCGGCTGTGGCATAGTCACCTTTAGCCAACAGCACACCGCCTAAAGCTTCACGCGTAGGAAAGTACCAGTCTGGTGGTTCTACGTACTTGAGACTATCTTCTGCTACTACTGCTTGTTGCAACAACTCAATTGCAGATTCGTAATCATGCTTATTTCTAGCAATTTTAGCATCCAGGACTTTTGTAGCAATATTTAAAATGCTATTGGCGGGACTGAAACCAATGGTTGCCTCAGCAGGAATTGTCTGTTTAGCTACTTGCAATGCACGACTTTCACTTTCTGCATCTGCCAGTTTACCAGTGGCAGCATCAGCCATGCCGCGGGCAAAATGCCAGAGTGCATTAGTGGTAGGCAGTTTGGCATCAGGTATGGGAGTCTTCAACACGGCATCCCAGTCACTAAACCGCAGTTGAATAAGCATTTTGCTAGCTAGAACTCCCTCAAGCATTGGTAAATATGGGTTGATGGAAGCAGCATTTGTTACCAATTTTTCAGCAGCTTGTAGAGCATCTTGATATCTGCCTGCCATGCTGCTGGCTACCATGAGGAAATGAATGTTGTGGTTGTAGTACATAAGGGAATAAATCCCCTGGACTTGATTATTTTGAATGTAGATATCATCTTGAGCGATCGCTCGTTGGTTTGCCAGCATAGCCCGCTCATAATTCCCCACGCGGAAATAAATATGGGAAGGCATATGTACCAAATGTCCTGCTGCTGGGACTAAAGTTTCTAATCGTTGGGCACTTTTGAGGGCACGTTCTGGTGATAGTGACGCTTCCACCGCATGAATATAATAGTGATTAGCTCCGGGGTGGTCTGGGTCACGTTGAAGTACTGATTCTAAAACAGCTACAATCTCTTCTGTATCAGCTTGTGGTTTGCCGTCATGACTCCAGAGTTGCCAAGGATGTAAATCCATGAGACTTTCAGCGTAAAGTGTGGCTGCATCCAAGTCATCAGGATAACGCTTAGCTAAAGCTGCCATTGCTTTAGCATAGTCAAGCGCCAGTCGATGCAAATCTGCATGGGGATCATTAGAGTAGCGCTTTGCTAAGGCAGCGATGTATGCTTGTTCTGGAGCTGATGCAAGCTGAGAAAGTGCCAAAGCTTGCTGTATAGTTTGATAGGCAACTCTTTCGCGATCGGGGTCTATATCCAAATTAATGTTTGTTCCCAAACCAAGGGCAATGCCCCAATATGCCATTGCCAGTTGCGGATCTAGTTCGGCAGCGTGTTGAAACGATCGCACCGCTTCATCATGATTGAAAGCGTAAATTAAATTCAATCCCTGATCAAAAAACTTTTGTGCTTCTGGGTTTTGGGTAGAAACGAGATGATGGTGGTTTCCAAGTCCAGCGATTAAGGTATAGGGCTGTTTTGCTTGAGCAAGTGCTTGACTGGGAAAGAGTAAAGATAGTATGAGTACCCAAGTTAAGAATAAGTGCCTCATATCAAATCACAGTTTGATGTTTGGTATCTAGATTACAGCCACTTGAACAGGATATGATGTTAACTTTATAGCAAGGATTTAGCGTTAAACTGCATGTTGTGAAGTCAAGCGATCGCTCTTCACTCACCATAATTGAACCTTCGATCACCAATGTTGTACCTCAAAGCTTGGAGTTTCGACTTCAAAGCGAGAAGTTGCGAGTTCTGAAAGCGAAAGCAGCAGTTATAGCTAGGGACTAGGGACTGGGGACTGGTGACTGGGTGAAAAGTCTTTTCGTGTCTGGGTTTTATCATCTGCTGATGTCCTAACACTACTGGCGACAGCTATAAAAGCTAAAAGTTTTAAGTTGCAATCTCTAAGTTCCGAGTTTTGATCTCGAAGTTTCAACTTGCGATCTCGAAGGTTTGACTTCTAAGCTTCAAGCTTGGAGATTAAAGTTCTTTTTTTCTGTTAAGTACCCCCAGTCCCCAGTACCCAGTCCCCAGTCCCCAGTACCCAGTACCCAGTACCTAGTCCCCAGTACTAATTCTTTCTAATCCAGTGTAAATATTAAACCTTTCCCCACGCAGAAAGCCAATTAAAGTAATGCCAAATTCTTGAGCGACAGACACCGCCAAACTGCTAGGAGCAGAAACAGAACAGACAATAGGAACTCCAGCAGCAGTAGATTTTTGCAAAATCTCAAAGCTAGAGCGTCCGCTCACCATTACAATATGATTATTTAAAGGCAACTCGTCAGCAAGCAATGCTGAACCGATTAATTTATCTAAAGCATTGTGGCGTCCAACATCTTCTTGCAGATTCAACAGTTTTGCTTGAGTATCAAATATAGCCGCAGCGTGCAAACCTCCTGTAGCGGTAAAGATACCTTGAGCAGCCCGGAGTTTATCAGCTAAGCTGTAGATGATCTCAGGTGTCACCACTGGCCCATGAGGAATCACTGGACAACCCCGCAGACGCAAAGCTTCAAGACTGGCTTTACCACAAACTCCACAGGCGCTGTTAGTGTAAAAGTGACGTTCCAAGGGTTGTAAATCTGGAATTAACCCTTCTCGTAACTCTACGTTAACGATGTTGTAGCGTTGTTCACCCTCAATCAATTCGTCTACACAATAGCTGATGCGTCTGATATCTTCCCTACAACTAATTACTCCTTCGCTGTAAAGGAAACCAGCAGCTAGTTCAAAATCTGCTCCTGGTGTCCGCATAGTTACAGCTACCGTTTTCTTTTGAGGTACAAGGCGAATTTCTAAAGGTTCCTCAGTGGTGAGATGGTCTTGTCGAAAACGCTTTTTGCCATTTTCGACCACCCAGACTTGCGCTTTAATTTTGCTTTTAGTAGGTGTTTTCATTAATTACTAAGTATAAAGCAGGAGCCAAGAGAAAAAAGCCTTGTAATGAGCGGGTTTTTCTAATTGGTATTTGTGCGATCGCGCTATATTCAAAACTGTATATGTTAGCCTTCCTTTTGATACTGGTTCGATGTTTTAGGTAACTTATTTAATATTACCTCAAGCTCCTTGGTTCTCTTGTATAGAACAGTACGCGCCTAAATTAGTCAGAAACAAGGGTGTGGGGTAATTAGTGTTTGCTATCTTCCTACTACTAATTAGGCGTTGCTGAATTCGGATATGAATTTAACTCACGCAGAGGAGGACACTGCGTTGGGCGGGTTCCCCGACTTGAAGCAAGTGTCCGTCGCGCAGAGAGTGAGAGTTTGAGATATCTAATTTTGAAATTTCATACTTCAATATACCCTAGGTTTCGGTAATTATTTTAACTTAACCATATTAAACCGTAAATTCTCGCTTATGAACTTGGTCATCAACAAGTTTCAATGAATTTATCAAACAGCAAATTTTTATGGAAAAACTTTAATAATGGAGTTAAGCAACAAAATAGCTTTAATTACAGGAGCTAGTTCTGGTATTGGTCGAGAAACTGCTAAGCTTTTTGCTCAACAAGGAGCTAAAGTAGCGATCGCAGATATAGATGCTGCGGGTGGAGAAACACTGATTGCAGAAATCAAAGCAGATGGTGGAATTGCTGAGTTTTATCAGGTAGATGTTTCAATAGAGACTGAAGTGCAAGATTTGGTAGTGGCAGTAGTTAATCAATGGGGCGGTTTGGATATCCTAGTTGCCAATGCTGCTGTATTGGTGACAGGTACTGTAGAACAGGTAACAGAATCAGATTGGGATCGGGTTTTCGCGGTCAATGTTAAAGGTTACGCTTTTTGCGCCAAGTATGCAGCTGTTCAAATGCGTAAACGTGGTGGTGGGGCGATCATCAATCTCGCTTCTGTCAGTTCTTTTATTGCCCAAGCTGCATTTGTGCCATACAATACCACTAAAGGCGCAATTTTGCAATTAACTCGATGCCTAGCCTATGATTTGGCATCTGATAACATCCGAGTCAATTGCGTTTGCCCAGGCCCCATTGATACTCCTGCTGTAGAATATTTTGCTGATTTTCAAGGCTTAGCTAAGAAAGATGTGCTTGAACAATTAGCATCTTTGACGTTATTGAAGCGTACAGGAGAAGCACGAGAAGTGGCAAACGCTATTCTCTTCCTCGCTTCTGACAAAGCCTCCTTCATTACAGGAACACCACTTATGGTAGATGGAGGGTATACTGCACAATAATATCGCGTCTGGTTAAAGACTTCTCATTGAGGGAGCAGGGGCGCAGGGGAGAGGGTTTTAAGGATTCTATGTGGTGCGATCGCGCCATCGCATTATGCTTTAATCATAGGATTTAATTACGAATTACGAATTACGAATTACGAATTAGTAATTATCTGGTCATCAGTCGCCAAAACAAAGTTGATAATTCTCTGGAGTAATATTAGGGTTGGTTGTGAGATAATCGTGCAGGCGATCGCAAGCATAGGTGACTAAATCATCGAGATCCAAAGTTTGCAATTCTATTTTCTCCAGGTTCCACAGTTTGACTGTTGCATCCTGACCACCCGACACCATCATTTTGCCATTGGGACTAAAGCTAACGCTTCTCACACCACCGCTATGTCCTTGCAAAGTTTTGAGCAAAACACCATTGGCAACACTCCAGAGTTTGATTGTACCGTCATCGCTAGCCGAGGCAATCATCTTGCTATCAGCTGAGAAACTGACATGGGAAACCAAATCAATATGCCCTTGTAAGGTTTCCAGGAGAGAACCGTCCAGGTTCCAAAGTTTAACAGTTTTATCCTGACTAGCTGAGGCTATGGTTTTGCCATCAGGAGCAAAGCTAATACCCCATACACTAGCGCTATGACCTTGCAAAGTTTTGAGCAGACGACCGTCTAGACTCCAGAGTTTAATAGTCTTGTCTGCACTGGCGGAAGCAATAGTCTTACCATCTGGGCTAAATTTGACGTTAGTCACCCAACCATTATGCCCGGTGAGGGTTTTGAGCAGGCGACCATCTAAACTCCAGAGTTTGATGGTTTTGTCTGCACTAGCGGAAGCTAATATCTGATTATCAGGGCTAAAACTCATGCTGATTATCCAATTGCCATGACCCCCAAAGGTGTGGAGCAAAGTGCCGTCTAGTTTGCGAATTTGGATAGTCTGGTCTGCACTTGCCAGGGCTACAATTTTACCATCCGAAGAAAAGCTCACGCTGGTGACATCATTAATTGGCGAAGGCAATGTTTTGAGTAACTGACCATCCAAGCTCCAGATTTTCATGGTGTTATCAGCACTGAGTGAGGCAATGGCATTACCATCAGAAATGAAGCTGACATGATTCACATTACCTGTGTGACCATAAAAAGTTTTTGGTTGGGTTGTGTCCAGGTTCCACAGTCTGATGGTATTGTCGTCACTTGCTGAGGCCAGTCTTTTATTATCTGGGCTAAAACTCACACTATTAACTTCATGGATATGTCCTTGGAGTGTACCCAGTAGATTACCTGCACGAGTCCAAAGTTTGACAGTTTTATCAGCGCTAGCAGTAGCGATTGTATTACCGTCATGGGAAAAAATGACATTCCAGACACCAGCGCTATGCCCTTCGATAGTTCTAAGCAAAGTACCATTACGACTCCAAAGTTTAACGGTATGGTCAGCACTAGCGGAAGCAATTGTTTGACCATCCTGGCTCAAACTAATACTCAAAACTTCTCTTGTGTGTGCTGGTATGGTTGTCAGTACCCGACCATCTAAACTCCAAAGTTTAACTTTACCGTCATCACTACCAGAGGCTATGGTATCACCTGACGGCGAAAAGCTGACGCTGTTCACACCTTGGCTATGTCCGCTGAAAGTTGCGAGTAATTTACCGTCAACACTCCAGAGTTTGACAGTGTTGTCATTGCTACCAGAGGCTATGATTTTGCCGTTAGGTGAGAAACTCACACTATTCACCCCATCCCTATGTCCGACAAGAGTGGTGAGTAAGTTACCGCTGCGACTCCAGAGTTTGATTGTATTGTCAGTACTAGCAGAAGCAAGTGTCTGACTATCCGGTGAAAAAGTGACATTATTCACTGCATCACTATGCCCTGTGAGAGTTTTCAGTAACTTGCCATCAGGACTCCAGAGTTTAATTGTGTTGTCAGCGCTAGCAGAGGCAAGTATTTGCCCATCAGGTGAGAAACTAACGCTAGTTACCCAAGAATTATTATCCAAGCGATTGCGTTCTTGAGTTCCATAAACTGCCTGTTGTAGGATAGTTGCCGTTTGAGTTTGGATATCTACGGGGATTATCGGTGTAATTTTTTGTAATTCCTTCCCCGCCCGGACGCTAGTTAGTAATGCTTCTAGCTGCTGATTTGAGAGGAGGAAGTTTTCTGATAAAGAATTGAGAGCTTGTAATTCTTGTAACTGAGCTTTTTGGGTTTGCTGGTAAGCCAAAACAGCTAAACAAAAAGCAGTCAGCCCCAAAATACTCATAATTCCTACAGTTCTTTGAGCTTGTCTGAGTCTACTTTCTTGTTTTTGTTTTTGTATTCTTCTTTCTTTTAAACAAGCTTCAATAAAACTTTGGACATCAACAGATAATTCATCAACGTAATTAATATAAATTTCTTCTGCCTCTGCCAGGCGAACCCCGCGCAATAAAAAATCAGGTTGTTCATCGTTGTGTTTCCACAAAGCTGCTGCTTGTTCAATTTGACGATGCGATCGCAACCTAGCACGATTTTCCTCCAGCCACCAGCGTAGTGTTGACCAGTGGCGAATCAGGATTTCGTGAGCTACTTCGATAGTGACGGGGGATGGGGGGAGATGGGGGGATGGGGGGGATGGGGGAGATGAGGGGGATGAGGGAAAAGATTTGCTCCCCTGAACCTTTGCACCCCTGCTCCCCTGCACCCCTGCTCCCCTGCTCAATAGCTCATCTTCCAGATTAACTACCACCAGCTTGGCAGCAATTAAGGCTTGTAACGTGTCTTCTACCAATTCAACGGGATATTTTTTGACGATTAACTCAGATTTAACTACTCTTCTGCGGGTATCTTCTGTACCTTCACCTAACTGTGTCAGCGATAAGAAAATCCAACGGGCGCACTCTTGAGCTTCTGGATCTAAACTTTCATAAACCGCTTGTGCTTTACTCTCTAATGCTCCTTTAATCCCACCTAAGTGTTGTTGGTACGCCTGTAAAGTCAGGACACTATTTTCACGGTATTCCCATAACTGCTCTAGTACAAATTCTAACAACGGCAAATCACCAGGAGAGTTATGTAACTCCTGCATCAGCACCTCCACTAGTTCTGCATCTACTGTTAAACCAACTTGTTCGGCTGGCTCAATAATGATGCGGCGATACTCTTGTTCAGTTAAGCACGGAGGTAGCAACAGACTCGACTCTTGCAAAAGCTTCGCCAATGTTGGTACTTCTAAACAAGGAGCAATAAAATCTGCTCGCAAAGTAATTATTAATTTAAACTTGTCTGGCACATACTCCAGCGCTCCCAAGACTATTTCTAAAAAACGCTGTCTATCTTCACTGGGTGCAAGGCTGAATAATTCCTCAAATTGATCTATCACCAAAACTACCATTGGTTCTGGTCGCTTCAGCACCCAGTGAGCAAATCCTTCTACCCCCTGGTACAACATTCCTTCTAGTTGCATTTGCTCTTGAGCTTTTTCTCGCTCTGTACCGCTGTCTACCAAGCGGTGTGATAAAGATTCTAGGGGATTTGCACCAGGGCGAAAGCTTCTCAGCCACCAATCTTGGCTACCTGGTAGCTGTTTACCCTGTCGTAGTTGAGCCATTAAACCCGCCTGCACCACGGAAGATTTACCACTCCCGGAGGCTCCCACTACGGCAATAAATGACTTGACAGCCAAGTCGCTAATTAGTTGCTGTGTTACAGTTTCTCTACCGTAGAAATACTGAGCATCCGCTTCGCCAAAAGCTCGCAATCCTTGGTAAGGGCAAATTCCTAAATCGATCGCTCCTCTATGTTGAATACTCCTATTGCTAATGCTGGCAGGTATGACTTCAATTACACCTTGCGTACCAGATAGCCATATATGCAGTGGCAATTTATTCGCACAGAACAATTGCAGTTGCGTCATCCAAGCGGCTGCTGAGAGGCTAGGTTGTTGCTGGGCTGCTTGTAGTGTAGAATACAACGCCTGAGCGAATTGTTCAGGATTGTCTTTGGAAGAGGCACAAGCAATTATACATTGTCCTTGCTCAGACCCAAGTTGCAAGTCTTCTACCCATTCCTGTAAAGGCGGACAGCTGTTTGCCCCTACTTGCGCTCCCACAGTAAAATCTAAAATGATGATTTGTTGAGTATAAGGAGAACGCCGTAGCTGTTGTCTTAACCAGGAACAGCTCAGCCGGATATCTTCTGCTAAGATTAACGCGGCTTCGTCAGCTTCAAGTGTTTCCAGTCGCCCACGCAGATATAAAAGTACCGTGGCAAAAGTTTCGAGGTGGCGTTGAGTAGGGGTGTACAGTTGTACGCCCTGACTTTGCAAACATTGTTGAATAGCTGCGCGTACATCTTTAGCAGTATTGTTCTGCCGCGGCCAATACTCTAACTCGAAACCACCGACAGCGCCTAGTAATTTGCTCAAAGCCAGGGTAGTCTGATTGGTGCCAAGTCCCTCTATAATTAGTGCCTGTCGCGGATGGGATGATTTGACAACCGCTGGTTTTAACCCCAGAATAACTTCTCCGACTCCTTCAACAATTCGCTTGGGAGTTTGCTGGGGATATTCAAAGTAAACCTTGGTGTCGCCTCTGGTTTTATTTTGTTGATTAATCAGCCGTAATTGCTGGTTAGTTTGCTCGATGTATTGCCGCGTCTGGTGATAAACATAACGGTAGAGTCCATCAGCATCAATTATGCCTTGTGCGTCAGCTGCCTCACCTCGCAACCCGCGCATCAAATAATAAGTAAACACTCCATGTCCCAGTTCAGGAAATTCCCAAGATTGTTGATTAGTATCACAGGAAAGCAAGGCATAAAATCCCTTGCTTTGTTTTGCCCGTTGGCGTAATAATTCCACCATCTGGGGTGTGGGGTTGGGCAAAGATTTTACTGTTGTGTCACTTCTAGCTCCTCGGAATGTCATGCTACCACTATGACAAGCATCCAGCCACACTAACTGAGTTTGTACTCCACTATTTTCTAAGAATTGTAAAAGCTCTTGTAACCCTAAACCTGTGTTCAGTAAGTTGTCTGTTTGAGTATCTGTTAGACACAAAACTGCTTGCTGGGAATTTGGCTCTAGCATTCCGTGTCCAGAAAAATAAAATAAAATTGTGTCTTCTGGTTGAGCAGCAGCACTAATTTTGTCCAAACTAGCACGCACATTGGCAAGCGTGGGTAAATGAGGGGCAAAATCGTGGTGAACCCACTTTTGGGTTTGAGGAAATCCTGGAGTTACATCTGCTAAAGCTGCTGCTAAACCCTGACAATCAACAGCTGAGTATAACAACGAGGGTAGTCTCTCATCTTGGTATTGATTGACTCCCACCAGCAACAGCCAAAGTTTTGTTTCCCCTATTTCTAGAACATGAGTTGAGTGACTGGTAGCAACACCAAGTGGAGACATACCGATTTAAAATTAAGAATTAGTAACTGAATGATACTAAAATTCCCTGACGATAACTTCTTTCTTGCTGATTAATTATTGAACATAGAATGAAATTAACGTAAGTTTAATAAATGTTGTAATACTTTTCTGACAAAGAGAGGATATAAGAACTTGATTTTTACTTCATTTTATCTTTACTTAGCATAGTTATACTATGTCTGTGTGGGGTTGCGCTTTATTCACTTAAAAGCTATACCCTTCGGTAAGCCGCTTTGCGTCTACATGAATTGCCTCTACAGGTGTAGTTTTGCGTAAGTTATAGAAGCCTATCTTCATACAAAATTGATATTACCAGTATTTGTTCATATTATTACATTGATCATGTAGTTAATCCTGTGTTCTCGTTCATTTTATCCATAGGGTTGCTGCCATTGTTTTATGCAGTCTGAGGCTTAATAGTTAACCCCAAATTGCTGGTTGGAGGTGGAAAGATAGAAACCAGAGGAGATGGGAAAGATGAGGGAGAGAAGAGAGCAGGGGGAGCAGGGGGAGCAGGGGGAGCAGGGGGAGCAGGGGGAGCAGGGGGAGCAGGGGGGAAATACAGCAGTTTTCGTTGACATGAAGTACAAAAGTTACGGGTTTTGAGGCAGGAGGCAGAAGGTAAGAGCTTTTCACGCTCTGAATTAGTTCTGCGTTCTGTACCTAATTTACTTGAAAACTGCTGTAACTAATTTCCCAATACCCCATGCCCGATGCTCAATTCCCAATTCCCAATTTCTCTAAAAAAACAGCCAATTTGGCTACATCCATGAGATTGTCTCTGCTACAGTGATAACTGTAAATGAATTGCGGGCTTGATTGTCCAAGATTGATTATAGCCAGAGCATTTAAAGCAATTTTCACACAGTGAATATGCTTGGTCTGCTCTGTTGAGAGTTTGCTGCTGCTGTTGTGGTAGCAATAGTCATAACTCCTCCTTCCCTCAAAAGTAACAACTAGTATAAGTCCTTGTTGGTTTACATATTTTTTACCTTGTCTATTTTGATTTAGACAAGGTATTTTTATATCAGGCGATCGCTGCTATTATTTTTAGCCTAAACTAGCCAAGCATCGTTAAAAAATCTCAAACAAAGGGAACAATAAGATTTAAAGTTTAATAATGGTATAAACAGTCAGTGAGTAGTTTTACAATCAAGCTTCACAAAACAGTTTCCCTGCGTTTGGTTTTGGTAGTACCGTTCATACTGCAAGTATTTGCTGCGGTTGGAGTGATAGGATGGCTGTCTATACGCAACGGGCAACAAGCTGTTAATGACGTTGCAACTCAATTGCGGAATGAGACAAGCGATCGCATCAAGCAGCAAATTGAAAGTTATTTGAACGAACCTCGGCGTATTAATGAAGTGACTGCGGCTAGTATCAAAAGTGGTGGAATTAGTTTAACTGATTATTCAGTCTTGGAGCGTTACTTCTGGCGTTTGGTACAACAAAATACAGTACAATTCATCCTATTCAGTAATCCTCTAGGTGATACCGTAGGGATTGAACGTGAGGTAAATGGTGAAATTGTTCTCAGATATCGAGATAAAACTACAGCGCCGAACCTAAATATTTATAGCCTTGATAGTCAAGGCAGGCGAGTTAAGTTAATTGGAAAAAGAAAGTTTGATGCCCGGAATCGGCCGTGGTACAAAGCTACGATGAAAGTGAAGAAACCCGTGTGGTCTCCAGTATTTAAGCGTATTACTGATTCGTCCATTGCAACTTCTTTAAGCCATCCTATCTACAGTGAAACTGGTCAGCTTGTAGGAGTTATTAACAACTTATTTGATATTCAAAAAATTCATCAATTTCTCAAAGAACTAAAAATTGGTCGCACCGGGCAAACATTTATCATCGAACGTTCTGGAGATTTGATAGCTAGTTCAATTATTCAAAAGTCATTTGTAATCAAAGGTGATGATTTAGAGCGCATCAAGGCTGAAAAAGCTAACAATCTAATAATTAGCTCTACAGCCCAATACTTGCAGCGTTCTATCAATCTCAACACTATTGACCGCAGCCAACAACTAGAATTTAACTTAAATGGTGAACGGCAATTTGTGCAAGTACTACCTTTACAAGATGGTAAAGGTATTGATTGGCTGATTGTTGTGGTAGTGCCAGAATCAGATTTTATGGAACACATTTATGCCAATACCCGTAGCACAATTTTACTGTGCTTAGGAGCTTTAGGGCTGGCTTGTGTTGTTGGCATCTTCACTTCTCGTTGGATTAGCTATCCCATTCTACGCTTAAATGCAGCTTCGGCTGCGATCGCTAATGGGGAATTAGACCAAACTGTTGAAATCGGGCAAATCACAGAACTGGGAGTATTAGCAAAGTCTTTCAACCAAATGGCCCAGCAGTTGCGTCAATCTTTTAGCGATTTAGCAAAGACTAATCAAGAACTAGAACAGCGTGTTGAACAACGCACAATAGAACTCAAAGCAGCCAAAGAAGCAGCAGATGCTGCTAGTAATGCCAAAAGTGAATTTTTGGCAAATATGAGTCACGAACTACGCACGCCCATGAATGGTATTTTAGGATATGCCCAAATTCTCCGCCGTTCAGAACCTTTAACAGAAAAAGGTCGCAGGGGACTTGAAATCATATATCAATGTGGTTCTCATTTACTAACTTTAATTAACGATATTTTAGATCTATCAAAAATCGAAGCCCAGAAAATGGAACTCTATCAGCAAGATTTTCATTTTCTCGCTTTTCTACAAGGAGTTACAGAAATTTGTCGCATTCGCGCCGAACAAAAAGGTATTGGATTTATTTACCAAGCAGATTCTCAACTTCCGCAGTGTATCTGTACAGATGAAAAACGATTGCGCCAGGTTTTAATTAACTTACTCGGTAATGCAATTAAGTTTACCGATACTGGGACAGTAACTTTTAACGTCAAAATACTGGAAAAGCCAGAAATTCAACAACAAAAAACTTATACTACTCCAACTTGGATAATTCGCTTTCAAATCCAAGATACAGGCGTGGGCATGACTAAAGAGCAATCACAGACAATATTTGTTCCCTTTGAACAAGTAGGTGATATCAAAAAGCAAGCTGAAGGAACTGGTTTAGGATTAGCAATTAGCCACAAAATCATTTCACTTTTTGGTAGTAAGTTAGAAGTAGAAAGCGAACCTGGTAAGGGAAGTACTTTCTGGTTTGATATTCCATTAAAGGAAGCACAAGAGTGGGCAGAAACATCAAGAGTTTCCCTCTACGGTACTATTGTTGGCTATCAGGGAGCCAAACAAAAAGTGTTAGTAGTTGATGATAAATGGGAAAATCGCTCTGTGATTGTCAATCTACTTGAACCAATTGGTTTTACAGTTGCTGAAGCAAGTAATGGTAAAGAGGGTTTAGAGCAAGCTAAAACATTTAAACCCGACATAATTATCACAGATTTGGTAATGCCTGTAATGCATGGTTTTGAGCTAATTAAACAGTTACGTCAGTCTGCTGAACTCAAAAAAGTAATAGCAATTGCATCTTCTGCTAGTGTATTTGATACTGATCAATTTAAGAGTTTAGAAGCTGGTGCTGATGAGTTTCTGCCAAAGCCAGTGCAGGCTGATAGCTTACTCAAAAGTATTCACAAATATCTACAACTTGAATGGATTTATGAAGATAAATCAGAAAGTAATTTCAGCAATAATGAAACACAGACAAATTCCTCAGTTGGCTCTTGTGAAATTATACCTCCTGCCAGGGAAATACTTGATCAACTCAATGACCTTGCCCAAAAAGGTGATTTAGATGAAGTTACAGCAATAGCAGAACAGCTAAAAGAACAAGATATCAAGTTTAGCTGGTTTGTGGATAAATTGATTCAAATGTCTGATGCTTGTCAGGTTAAACAAGTTCAAGATTTTATTGGCAACTATATAATAAATTCTTAGTTTATATTTAGTTTTTTGCTAATAATTTAATAAATTTAACTTTGAAGGTTGAAAAGCATGAATTTAACATCGACCACAGAATTTATCCTAATTGTGGACGACAATCTTACGAACTTATCTGTTCTTAAAGAATCATTGAAAGGTGCAGGTTTTAAAGTGCGGCTAGCTGTTGATGGTGAAAGTGCTATCAAGCAAATACAACAAGAACATCCTGCCCTAATACTCCTGGATGTAGAAATGCCAGGAATAAATGGATTTGAAACCTGTAATTTATTAAAAGCAGATCCTTTAACTCAAGATATTCCCATCATTTTTATGACTGCTTTAACCGACACAGATAGCAAAGTCAAAGGGCTATCTTTAGGAGCCTTAGATTATATTACTAAACCTTTTGAACAAGAAGAAGTAATAGCACGAGTCAAAATACATTTACAACTACGAGAACTCACGAAAATTCTTGAAGAAAAAAATGCTCAATTAGTGCAGCTAACTGAAGATTTGGAGGAGAGAGTTATAGAACGTACCGCAGCTTTACAAAAGGCTCAAGTACAGCTTGTACAACAAGAAAAGTTATCTATGCTTGGTCAGTTAATTGCAGGGGTAGCACATGAAGTAAATAATCCTCTTGGCTGCATCATTAGTAATCTTACTCCTGCTTATGAATATGTAGATTCTCTGTCTCAAGCTGTGAAACTTTATCAAAAGTATTGCCCAGAAATACCAATAATTCAGCAAGAACTCGAAGAACTTGATATTGAATTTGTACTTGAGGATTTACCGAAACTACTAGATTCAATGAAGTTAAGTACTCAGCGAATTCAAGATATTTCGATATCGCTAAGAAACTTTTCGCGCTTAGATGCCGATACAAAAGTTTTTGCTGATTTACATTTGGGACTTGATAGTACTCTGGTGATTTTACAGCATCGACTCAAAGCTATAGGAACTCGTCCACAAGTTGAAATCATTAAACAATATGGCAACTTGCCAGAAGTAGAGTGTTATCCTGGACAAATTAACCAGGTATTTATGAACTTGCTTGCTAATGCCATTGATGCAGTTGAAGAACGTCTAGAAAAATCTGAGCATAAATTTCAGCCTTGGATCAAAATTACAACTGAACAACCTGATAATAAAAGTGTAATAATTCGTATTGCTGATAATGGCACAGGAATAACAGAAGCTGTAAAACAGAGGCTTTTTCAGCCGTTATTTACTACTAAACCAGTTAATAAAGGAACAGGATTAGGTTTATCAATTGCTCATCAAATTATTGTAGATAAGCATGGTGGTAAGCTTAGCTTTGTTTGCTTACCTGAGGAAAGTACTGAATTTATCATTGAACTACCTTGCAGAAACTAGCAAAGTAAGTGCTGTAGGGAAAATTCATGTAGACGCAAAGTGTCTTTTTGAAGGGTATTGCCCTTATGTGAATCAAAGGCAATATCTCATAGCATCAGTCTTACTATTAATCATCAATCAAATTTATTTTCCTGAATTTAAACCAATTACTCCTATGATGATTAAACTCATAGATACAAATTTGCTCAGTGTCATAGATTCACGAAATAAAATAATACCAATGCTAGCAATTAGGGTAGCTCCTAACCCTGACCAAACAGAATAAGCAACACTTACTTCAAATTTTTTGAGAGAAAGAGTTAACAAAGTAAAAGAAATTCCATAACATACAAATATTAATACTGAAGGAATTATTTTAGTGAATCCTTCTGATAATTTCATGCAAGTTGTGCCCGACACTTCAAAAACAATTGCTAGGATGAGGTAAATCCAACTAGTTAACATATTTGTTATGGATGCTTGATTAGTATGTAGTGCAAGCAGTGGAATTGAATGATCTCTGCTAAATCAAATCTACAGCTAACAAACTAACTATTTCTGCTATTTCTACAACAACTAGATTTTATTTTGCTCACCTGGTAGCTTTGACTACTCTATCTGTATTTTAAAAATTAAATATGAGTCTTGTAATGCTTTACTTAACACCAGTACTTTATCATCTGCAATTTTATTTTGTAGAGTTTACCGAACCCTAGAGATGTTATTTACTCTACCTACTATTTTGTGAATACTCTTGTTCGGCAATCATCATAATTGAGTTGAAAAAAACCGAATTTACACCACTTTTATTTTTGAATACTATAAAAACAAATCAAGGATTAATAACCTGAACTGCTGAAAAATACTAGTTATACGAGGAATCAATATGGCACTAGTACGTTGGAATCCCTGGCAAGAAATCAATACACTGCAACGTCAACTGAATCGTTTATTTGATGAGGATATGTTACCATCTGCGTTTGTTGAAAGAGGTTTATCTAGAGTTCCTGCTGCTGAATTAGAAGAAACTGAGAACGCAATTAATCTCAAACTAGAGGTTCCAGGAATCGAAGCTAAAGACTTAGATATACAAGTTACAGACAAAGCAGTCTACATCAGTGGTGAACGTAGGTCTGAAACTCAAACTGAAGAAAAAGGTGTGATTAAGAGCGAGTTCCAATATGGTAAATTCGAGCGCATTATTCCTTTACGGACTCGAATTAAAAATACCAAAGTTAGTGCAGAATATAAAGATGGTATTTTGCATTTGACACTGCCTAAAGTCGAAGAAGAAAAGAACAAAGTTGTGAAAGTTAATCTAGCACCAGCTGGCTAATTTTGCTTATCTTTACTAGCCATATTGTTTAGCTAAATAAAAAAAGCGCTCTCTCAAAAGAGGAGTGCTTTTTGTTATCAACTTTTATTTTAATTGCAGAGTAAAAAATTCAGCGATCGCGTCTGCAAATCCCTCAAATGAACTATAATCTTTTGACACAATCGAAACATTTACGCCCAACTTCTGAGCATTAGCAGCTGTATATGGGCCAAAACAAGCAATAATACAGTCTTGATAATCACTTGGTGAGTTGACCATCCTCAAAAAACTTTCGATTTCTGCTGTACTACTAAAAGCAATTATATCTATCATCCCTTGACGAATTAGATTTAATTCAACTGCATAAATATTTTTGTCTAAACACTGTGTGAGATAGGTAGGGATGCGAGTAACTACCATACCTAATTTCTGCAAATCTGAAACTAAGTTTGGGATAACATTAGGTTCAGGTATACCAACAAATTCTGGTGCGGGTATCAGCACTTTTTGCAAAGAAATGTGAGGTATTTTCGCTAGTTCTGAAACAATTCCTCTGGGGCTAGATTCTGCTGGTATTAAATCTACTTGATTACAAAAAGACAATAAGCTTTCTGAATCTTTTCCTAAAGCAGACAATTGGCAATTTTGTAGCACTGATGTGGAAATACCCAAATCATGCATACGATGAAAAAATGCTATGATGCCGTTTCTACTTGTGAAGACAATCCAATCAAATGTGTCTATTTTGCTGAGGGCAGTATCTAACTCAGTGTAATTTGCTAGATAGCAGGTTTCAATAGCAGGCAATAAAATTGGTAGACCACCTTTTTGAATGATTTTTTCAGACAATCTAGAAGCATAGTTTCTTGGTGCTGTCACTAAAATTCTCTTGCCATATAAAGGCAATTTACTAGATAAACTTAGGACATTTGTTTCTAATTCTCTGGAATTGAGGTACATTATTATTTAGTATACTTTTGATTGGAATATTTTGATTCTATAATTGATACCCGATTATTATCAACTGCTGCCATCAGCATTATTTGGAAAATTCATATCAGTAGGAATGTCAATCAAAAATTCGGTAGACATACAGATATAGACAATGGTCACAATAAATTATAATTGTGACATCCTATACATAGACAAAATCCTAACGTTATTAATTGTTAAATCAAGCACGGATAGCAAATGAGAAAATATGTATTTTTAATGAACAGGATAAAAAAATAAATACTGGTTTTAACAACCTTTTTGCAGTAGTTTTAATTAGGAATTACTAATTAGTATGAGTGTGTCACCAGTGATCCGAGCCGCAATTTTTGACATGGATGGTTTGCTTTTTGATACAGAAAGTATTGCTCGTTGGGCTTGGAAGGAGGCTCTAGAAAGTCATGGCTATGTGATGGGCAATGATTTATACAATGAATTTATTGGTCGAGATTTGTCATGGCGAGAAAAAATCTTAAAAAAAAGATATGGAGAAGACTTTCCTTTTGCATCTGTGACAGCACAACGTATTAAAATTGGAGATGAGCGAGAAATACGAGAAGGTTTACCAACAAAAGCAGGTGTATTAGATTTACTAAAAAAACTAAGCAACTTAGGTGTGATTATAGGTTTGGCAACCGGCACATCTCGCGTTAGAACAATCCGACGCTTAACTGATGCTGCTATTCATAAATACTTTACAACAATTGTAACGAGTGAAGATGTTGCTTTTGGCAAGCCTGCTCCAGATATTTTTCTAGAAGTTAGCCGCAGAATTAATGTGACGCCTTCGCAGTGTGTAGTTTTTGAAGATTCATCCGTAGGTGTGGAAGCAGCTTTTATGGCTGGGATGTGTCCTATTATGGTTCCGGATATAGAACAGCCATCTCCTAAAATCACAAGTTTGGCTTACCGAGTTTTGAATTCTTTAGAGCAAGTCAGCGAATTAATAGAAGAATTATTTGGTGAAACAATCAAGAAAAATAGGTAAGCAATAAAAAATTAAAAATGAAAAAAACAATTTTAACCAGACTTTTAGCGGTAAAAGTGCGCTTGTGCTGAGTAAAAACTTTCAAGTCAATAAATTTGCATTCGTTATTGACACATTCATATATTTCACCTTTCCCTGAGTAAGCCTTAAACTTCAGTTCAAGGCTTATAGTTAAAGCCCGTTACAACGGACTGAAATTTATATTTAGTAAGCTTTAGCTTACTTGTGCTTCTAGCCAGGGAAATTTATTTCTTGGCAGACGAAAAATCTGATGCAATATCTGAGCTAACTATTCGTAAATTGACCAAGGTATTGTAACTTAAGATCAGCTTGAAAAACTCTGCTATGTCACTAATTGCCTATTTTTAGTCAAGAAGAATACCATTCAGAAATGGCTCAAGTCAAGTATGAAACAGATTGTTAATTTTAACAAACTAAATCTTTACAATTTATTTAGGATTACTATAAGTGTTTTTGGCTGTAATTTCTTTTGGTTCTAACTATGAAGCAAAGTTCAATTTGATTGAGGGGTTAAAAGCCCTGAGTCAACAAGTACAAATATTAACTGTATCTCCAGTATACGAAAACCCAGCTGTTGGGAAAGCAACTAGCCCACCGTATTTAAATGGGGTTTGCCTGGTAAAAACAAATTTACCACCACTAGACCTACACAAGCAAGTGTTGCGTTCTATAGAAGATAGTTTAGGGCGAATTCGGGGAGAAGAAGGTAAAGTTAAATGTAGTCTTGACTTAGACCTTGTACTTTACGATCAAGAGATTCTGTCAACGCAAGAGCTAGAATTACCAGCCGCAGATATCCTGCACTATGCTTACGTAGCTGTACCCCTAGCGCTGTTGGTGCCTAATTGGATTCATCCAGTCACAAAACAGACGATCGCTCAAATTGCCAAGAGATTCTCTCAACACAAGGCTAGTTTTCACCACCGAGTAGATGTCAATATGGCGATCGCGCACGTCCTACACCCCAAGCAGTGGGATGAAACTCCAGTTTCAGTAGGGTGTTTTGGGACTAAGCAAGCGATGTCTGGCGACAAGCCGCTTTGCGTCTACGCTCTACGAAGATTCAGCCAGGTATCAATGATGAAACGAGTACAACCTTGGTATTGGCGTAAGTTACCTCTGGCTCAACGCAGTGGTTCACAAGTTTTTGCAGCGCTATTTCTCAATCCCAGTAAAAATGCTGGATTATTACCTAATTATTGTCGTCAAAACATTGCCACCCTCTTAGAAAGTCCAGGGACATCAAACACCTCACTGGCTCGATATTCCATTTGTGCAGGTTCTCCTCGCTACATCAACGGTCAACCGCAGCTATGGACACCGCCTGTAGGAGAAATTTTACCTTTCCTTCGCCGTCTGCTCAACACTCAACTCCAACAAGCAGCGGACTCGACTATACCTTTTGAACTTCCCTTTACAGGAGGTTGGCTGGGATGGCTGGGATATGATTTAGCATGGGAAATTGAGCAACTCCCCCAACTCAAAGCTGATCCGCTTCCTTTCCCAATCGCTTACTGGTATGAACCAGAATCATTTGCGGTGCTGGATCATCAACAACAAATTCTCTGGTTAGCTACAACAAATGCTGCTCAACTCGATGCGATGGAATGTCAGCTCAAGCAAGGAGATAAAGATAAAAAAATCCAAAATTTTCCACCAGCTGATCAAAATCAATCTCTGACTCCCACTTTGCAAATGTCTCAGGAAGAGTATATCAAGGCGGTGCAGCAAGCCAAGAAATATATTCAAGCTGGCGATATCTTTCAAGCTAATTTATCATTGCGGTTTGAAGCGCATACTCCTGTTGATAGCTGGTCAATTTATCGAGCTTTGCAGCAAATTAATCCTTCTCCGTTTGCAAGTTATTGGCGAACACCTTGGGGAGCAATTATCAGTTGTTCGCCGGAACGGTTAATTGAGTTATCAGGAAGGAAAGTTCAGACTAGACCAATTGCGGGAACGCGATCGCGTGGTGCTACCCCCACCCAAGATGAACAATTAGCGCAAGAATTAATCGCTAACACCAAAGAAAGAGCCGAACATATTATGCTTGTTGACTTAGAGCGTAATGATATCGGTAGAGTTTGCGAGTGGGGAACTGTAAAGGTTGATGAACTCCTCACCATTGAACGTTACAGCCATGTTATGCATCTTGTTAGTAACGTCATTGGTACGCTAAAGCCAAACTATAACGCAGTAGATTTGATTCAAGCAGTATTTCCTGGGGGTACGATTACGGGTTGTCCTAAAGTTCGTTGTCTGGAAATTATTGAAGAACTTGAACCTGTAAAACGCAATTTATTTTATGGTTCTTGCGGTTATTTGGATTGGCGGGGAAATCTCGATTTAAATATTTTGATTCGCACACTTTTATATACTAATATCAGCGATTCTACACCAGATGCAATTGTTTGGGGGCAAGTTGGTGCTGGCATTGTTGCAGATAGCGATCCACAAAAAGAATGGCAAGAATCTCTCAATAAAGCACAAGCACAACTCAAAGCGCTAGAGTTAGCTTTTAATAATTTAACAAAATCAACATGAACAAGAACAATTTTATTAGAGGATATTTAAAGAGTATTATTACTAATAACAAAAGCTTCCGAACCTACCCCCCTACTCTTTCTTCCCTACGAGGAAATGGGGATTTCAAAGCCTCTCTCCGCTTCGGCGAGAGGAATGGAAGCGGGGTTTTGAGTATACTTTACGGCTTTCCAAACATCTTCTTAATTATCAACTTAAATTTTGCAATATTGTCTTAAACATTTCCACAATAATCTCTTCATTATTATCCCTAATGAAAATATCAAAATTAGGGTGAGAGTTGATTTCAATTAACCAATATTTACCATTTCTATCTAGAGCTATATCAAACCCACCATAATCTATGGGAAAATCTGGAAAAATTGGTTTAATAAAGTTTTCAATAGCAGAAACTAACCTTGTTTCTGTGATATGTACAGCTTTTGCACCTTCCCAGTGTAATGGAGAGAGGTTGCCAATAAATTTAGCTTCAGCTTTACTTTTTTCATACAAGAGAAGCAATTCGTTTTTAAAAACGATTGCTCGATATTCATGAGCTATATCAATATATTCTTGAGCAAGTGCAACATAATCATATTCTTTACTGTTGATATCAAAAATTTTTTCTAAAGAAAATCTAACTTGTTCTAGATTTTGGCACAAAAATACATTAGTTCCACTACTACCCGAATTTCTTTTGAGGATTATAGGCAATACAAATGTTTTTTGTATTGCTTCTAACATCGAGTCAATATCTTGATGTTCCAAATAGATTTTATACTTATCTTCACAGAAAGGTGATAAAAAAGCCTTGGTTTTAGGGACATTAACTTTATCTTTGAAAAGTTGATAAGTGTAGTCCTTGTCTTTAAATATTTGACTAATTGATTGAGGAAGAAAAGGAGTAGAGAAATTAGTAAAATAATAAGGTTTTTGATTAATAAATATTTTAACCAAATTCTGATTAGTATGCAAAATTTTAAATTCTATATTTAAATGTTTGCAAGCTTCTATCAAAAGTCTAATATTTGTAAGCATCAATTAATAAATTTATTTTGTTAGGTAAATGAAAAGTTCGTCTAATTTATTAATTTAAATTAAGCTTTTTAACATTTTCTTGAAAATTTCTACTATAATTGCTTCGTTGTTGTCTCTGATAAAAATATCAAACTTGGGGCAAGAATTTATTTCTATTAACCAATATTTACCATTTTTATCTAGAGCTATATCAAAACCGCCATAAGTAACTGGAATCTCTTTAAATATTGGTTTGATAAAGTTTTCAATTGCAGAAATTACATTTTTATCTGTTATGTGTACAGCTTTGGCACCTTCCCAGTGTAAGGGAGATAGATTACCGACAAATTTAGCCTCAGCTTTACTTTTTTCATAAAGTAGCAGTAGTTGGTTATTAAATATAATAGCGCGATATTCATGAGCTATATCAATATATTCTTGAGCAAGTGCAATATAATCATATTCTTTACTATTCATATCAAAAATTCGCTTTAGAGATAATTCAATTTCCTCTTCTTTGTGACATAAAAATACATTAGTTCCACCACTGCCAGAATTTCTTTTGATAATTAACGGCATAGTAAAATCTTTTTGTATTGCTTGTAAAATAGAGTTTATATCTTCAAAAAACAAATATTTTTTGAATCTGGCTTCGCTCAAAGGAGATAAAAAACCCTTAGTCTTAGGGACATTGATTGTATTTTTGAATAAGTAATAAGTATATTCTTTATCTTTAAAAAGTTTACCAATTGAAGAATCAGTTATAAAAGGTGTACAAGAGTTATAAAAATAAAAGTATTTATCATTGATTATCAATCTTAGCAAATTATGTGTAGGATGGATAACTTCAAAATAGATATCTAAGTCTTTACAAGCTTCAATCAAAAGTCTAATATTATTATTCATAAAGTAGTAAATTGATAATATTTTTACTAATTGATAAATTTAGCTTAGTTTTTAATGAGAGTCAATACTCTAATAAAAGCAGCATTTTATAGCTGAGTATAGCGTTTTATAATTGCGCTAAACCTGTGCTTTATCTTCGCTTTATTTACTAAGGAGAGAAGTTGGGATTGAGGTTTTGAGATGTATTTCACTCTGATTGAAAAATGATATGTTTTATGATTTTTTGTCACACTCAAAATTTAGATTTGCAGTTGTGAAAACTAGATATTATGCACTACCTAAACTAATTAGCATTTTCTTAAACATCTCTACTATAATTTTTTCACCATTAATTTTGATAAAATTATCAAAATTAGGATGAGGAATTATCTCGGTTATCCAATATTCGTTGTTTTTATCCAAAGCGATATTGAACTGACCATAAGTGATTGGAATTTTTTTAAAAATTGGTCTAATAAAATTCTCAATATTGCAAATTAAATTCTCATCTTTTATATATATAAACTTGGATTCTTGACATTCTATTGGCAATAACTCACTGCTCAATTGAGGCTCTGGTTTACTTTTTGTATATACTAAAAACAATTCATTTTTAAAAAAAATAGCCCTATACTCATGGGTAATATCAATATATCCACTAGCAAGGGCAAAATTATTATATTTGTCACCATTAAATTGATAAATTTTTTCTAATGATATTCTCAGATTCTCCCTATCATGGCATATAAACACATTATTACCCGAAGATTTAGCAGTTTTCTTAATAATTACTGGTAAGGAAAAGGTTTGAGTTATTTCTTCTACAATAGAGTCAATATCTCTGTATTCAGAATATGCCCAATCTTTATATAGTGGGTCTTGGCAAAAAGGTGATAAAAAAGCCTTTGTTTTAGGGACATTGACTATATCTTTTAAAAGGTGATAAGTATAGTCCCTGTATTGAAACATTTCACTAATTATTTTAGATACAAAAGGTGTATCATAATTAGCAAAATAATAATTTTTGTTATTTAATATTACTTTAATTAAATTTTGATTAGGATGAATAAATTCAAAATTAATTTCTAACTCTTTGCAAGCTTCAATCCAAAGTCTAATGTTATTAATCATAAACCAGTCAATTAATTATATTTCATCAAAAAATAAAATTAGCCCAATAGAAAATAGTCGTCATGAACTGTGTAGTCCAGAACGAATGGCAACTTTTTATGTCTTAGAGTCCTGTGTGGTTCTTTTTTTACCACCAAGGCACTAAAATCAAACATCACTTAGTATGCCACAGAATGGTTATTTTACTTCTGCCACCTCAGTACTAGCCATTTTTCTAGGGTGAATTCTCCCCGTTTTTCTGATGCCGTATATCAGCATAAAACGGCACGATATGAGCATCAAGAAACGTTTGCGGAGAATTTTTATGTCCTCATACTAAGTTGCAGTCAGATGTAGTAGTCTAGAAAAAGAGATGACGACAACAAAACTGAAGTCTGACGGGTGCATATGGCTCAAGTAACGCAAGCTTTCCCCCATCTAGAATTAGAGACGGTAAGACAAAAAGTAAAGTTAGCCCAATCGCATTGGGAGAGACAAAAATGGCTAGTGATATACTAAGCTACGCCATCAGACTGTGAAAGTGAAAAACGGTTCTTCGGAAGTCGGTTCTGGTATCATTTGGCAAACTGATGGATTAATTATCACTAATGCCCATGTGGCAACCAGCAACCAGGCAACTGTGGAATTAGGTGAGTTAGTCTTAGCTGTTGCATCTCAAGAATTATATGCTGCTCACTTTTGTGCGATCGCGGAAGCTGACGAACTGTCCGATAGCGAATTGAAGAAGCTCCAAGATAAACGCGCAAAAACCCCAAGTGAACGACACCCAAGCGCGATCGCACAAAAGTTATTGGGTTAGTTGGACTTCAAGCTGAAATATATCGGTCGGCTTGGTTTAAAGAAAAACCGTCAGTGTGTTTATGAGTTTGTTAAACCCGATGATGAGCGAGATGTAATTTTCTACTAGTGGCTTAATCGGGATGAACTATCTTGTCAGGAGGTGGTGTCAGTCACCAATAATGTTGAAAACTTAAATAGGAATCTTATCAAACAGAATTCAGGAGTCAGGAGTCAGAATTCAGTTGGGTATTCTGTACGAGTGGCGGATGAAAAGGGCGCGTTTTTGCACCCCCACTAAATCGAAGATGAGCGTGGTCAACAAGATAGTGGTGGGTCTGAATCCCCCACGAAGAGCGTTCTGACTCCTGAATTCAGTTGGGGCTGAATTCTTCTTCAAATTTGCCTTTTGTGGGTTTGTTCGGTTAGGTGCAAGATTGGGTTAACTGCTGACTTCTACCTCCTATTCATCCCTGTTTTTGCTGTATACCTTTAGACTTAATATTTCTTTATAACCAGGGAAAGAAGTGTAAAAAGGTGTTGTATGGAAATCTAAGTATTAGAGGTAGGTTAATTTCATACCGCCCTCTGTGCCAAGCTAACCCAATATTATGCAAAGTAATTTAGTCAAGTTTCCTAGCGCTATAGCTCAGAGAAAGAGCGTGGGAACAGATCAAGCAAAGCTTACCAAGTACGACAGCGCTGAACAGTTATTTGTAGAACTGCTACTCACGGAAGATTTGGACAATCAACTGGATGCACAAACGCTTAAAGTCAGTGAGTTTGAACAAACTCTTTCAATGGCAATTCGCAATGCATACCAAAATGGCTCAAATGACCATCAGTCCCACCGTTTTGTTCAGCGGATACTTTATCGCATTAATCGGCTAAAGCTATTTTGGTATGATGAATTGTGTCATTACACTAATGAGCGCTCGCTTTACTTGTCCTCATGTCGTAATCAAATTGAAAATGCTTGGCAAAAGTGGGAACTAGCACAAATTAATGTGTCAGCACTGCAACAATTGGATGTAAAACAAGCTTTAATTGCAAGAGGTGGTGAAGATTTAGACCCACCGTTGTCAGAAGATAGTTGTTATATCCGTGAGCAAATGACTGAAGTTGGTTATCGTCACTTGTTGGCGATCGCTTCAAATGATGGTTTAGTAGAAGGTAGTCGGCTTTCCAGAATTTTAGGTGGTGCTGCAAATGAAGTGCAGTGTACCCTTGTACGGGTTCTACTGGAAGAATACGGTAATGGTCGCTTATCTCGTAAACACTCCACATTCTTTGCACAAATGCTTGCCGAGTTTGGCATGAACACAGAACCAGAAGGATACTTTGATTTAGTACCTTGGGAAGTTTTAGCTTGTGCTAATCATAACTTTTTGATGACTGAACGCAAAAGTTATTTCTTGCGTTACAGCGGTGGATTGACTTATTTTGAGGTAGCTGGGCCCGCAGCTTATAGAGATTATTTAACAGCGGCACAGCGGTTAGGACTGTCACAAGCAGCGATGGGTTATTGGGAACTGCACATTAGAGAAGATGAACGTCATGGAAGTTGGATGTTGGATGATGTCGCCTTGCCTTTAGCAGAACGTTATCCCAATGAGGCGTGGCAATTGGTACTGGGATATGACCAAGAGAAAATAATGAACGCTCGTGCTGCTAGTGCTGTAGTAAGTTCAATACGCACAGTTGAAAAACTATCATCTTCATAGAAACAATAATTAAAAAATAACAAAGCCAGTAAAAAACTTGTTTTGTTAATTTGAACTGTGCAAATCGTTCTATTAGTAATAGTTCCATAATTTGATTTATTCAGTGATCCCTTTCCTCTTCCTTGACATATCTTTACTGAAATAAATATTCTACGTAAGAATTCAGCACCCAGTCTTTCTGGATTCAGAATAAGTAAGGTTTTTGAGAAAAATTAGCAGATTCATAATATTTGATAAATCCTTAATTATTTTGACACCGCTTTCCTTCGCTCCTCCTGAGTTCTGACGGAGTGGCTTATACCGTTTCACTTTAAAGTTGATACATTTAGGCAAGCTGGGGAAGCTGGGGAGGCTGGGGAGGCTGGGGGAGCAAGAAAAGTGATTTGTATCAATAATTTCGTGAAATGGTATTACTCTTCTACAACTTTAATACAAGGTTGTAATCATTTGCTATTACCCACATCATAGAGTTAAATTAAAATTACATGAAAGATATATTTTTTTGCCCAGAAGAGTCTAATTTTTACTCAAATTGTGTACAAAATTTTGTCTTGAGAGATTGTAGAGATTCGGAATCGATTGTTGAGTTTGGCTCAGGAGATGGTAGCCCTATAATCAACTCACTACTCAAAAATAAATTCGATGGATTTATACAAGGTTTTGAATTAAATGCTTCTGCATGTAAAGCAGCAAATCTTACAATAGATGAATATAATCTGGCTCATAAATACATAATACATAATTCATGTTTATTTCAATCTTCTAAACCTCAAGCTAGGTATTTACTAGCTAATCCGCCATATATTCCTGCACCAGACTCAGATATTTATATGCCATTATTATTTGGTGGCATAGATGGAGCTACAGTTACCAATGAGCTTTTATCATTAAATTATGAAAATGTTTTAATTCTAGTGTCTAGCTTTTCCAATCCCCAAAGTACAATTAACCAAGCCAAAGAAAACGACTATTTTGTTGAAAGCTTTATGGTTTTACCTTTAAAATTTGGTTACTATAGTTCAGAGCCAAAAGTTAAGAAGTACATAGAAAGTTTACGTCTAAAGAAAATAGCGTACTATTCAGGTGATTATTACTTTTTAGCTGGAGTCTTATTCAAAAAAAGCCAAAAATCAACTGTTGATTTATCTAGTGAATTAGCTCAGATTATGACAAGCTTATAAAATATAGCTCGGCCAGCAAAAATAAACTTGCCTCTTGGGGTAAAGCTGGTGAAGCTGGGGAGGCTGGTGTACAGTGACTTTTTACTTGTCGCTGTACTAAGTTACTGTGATTGAAGCTGTAACACTTATGGTATGGAGCCGAGATAAGCGCAAATTCGGAAATAGAGGCTGAAAAGTCTTGTCATATATAGCTGTCAACTTTTTTGCTACCTCCAGTTTTACCTGAATACAGTCAGGCTAATTTTAGTACATAGTTACTAATAAATTCGGTTTTTGCTCTCTCAAATACCAACATTTGGGTGAAAGTAGGTATTTGGCAGCAGAGTAACATTGATTTTTTAGGGGTTTTGGGTATTCAATCATCGAAAGTTGGTAAAAGCTAAAATTAAGAACGCGCATTTATGCCCACAACCACCGCGATCGCATGAAGTAATCATAGAACGACCACAGGATATAAACCTGCCATCAGCGACGTTCCTAAAGCTGTCAGCATCAGGTACTTAGCTAACAGCTTGGTGTAAATTGTATTTAATTTAATCCGAGGTATCCAGCTTTTCATCAAAGTTGGAACTAAGAATAACCACGTCTGTGTTGCAGACATATTCGGCCCAACAATTGAGTCCCAAACTCCTAAATAAGCCTTGCCTTGGTATTTGCAAGTTGTTAATGTTTGTTTTTTATCTATTCATAACTTTATTATTAATGTTGACTGTTTAATTTATTCTTGGCTGTTAACTGTTGGGGAATTTTGACTGTAAAACTTGTTCCACTACCTACTTCACTATTGACAGAAATTTCTCCATGATGTAGTTCTAGGCACTTTTTCACTACAGCTAGTCCGAGTCCGCTGCCAACAATTTTGCCAACATTATTAGCACGATGAAAAGGCTCAAATAAATGCTGCTGAAATTCTGGAGGAATTCCTATACCATTATCTTGAATTTGAAAAAATATGGCTTGGGGTTCGCAACTCAAAATCAAAAAAATACTTTTTTCTGGGAATGAATATTTTATGGCATTAGAGAGTAAATTAGTCAAAATTGAATATAGTAAATTTTCATCTAATTTAGCATGAGTACAATTTCCCTGACTAATAAACTTAATAGTATACTGTTGGCGATCGCAAAATTGAATATCTTCTATTAAATTAATACAAAATGCTTCCAAATCCATGAGTTTGGGATTAAATTCTAATTTACCAGCTTCGGCTCTAGTCAAGGTTAAAATATCGGTTAGTAACTGGTTCATTGACCTAGCTGATGATTGAATGCGATACAAATTTTTCAGTTTTTTCTCTTCTGTCCACTGCTGATTACTTTGAGATAATAACTGAGCCGAGCCTAAGATAATACTTAATGGAGTGCGAAATTCATGAGATACCATTGAAAAAAAACGCAACTTCAATTCACTAAGTTCCTTTTCTTGGGCTAAAGTTCTTTGAATAGCTTCAGCTTGCTGACGCTTGACTAATTGTTGATATAGTAAAGCATAAACACCTAATAAAATTGCAAAACTCAAGAAAGTGCCGATGAATTCAATTAACATCCGGTTGCGAATATTATCTTGAGAGTGTCTGACCGAAATTTGTAGTAACTGTTGTTCCCTGGCTTGCATTTGAGTAAGGGTTTCACGAATTTGACTACGATTTTGATTACTTTGAGTAACTATAGGTGCTTGAATAGCAAAGCTTGATTTACCTACCTGTTTGAGACTTATAGACTGTTTAGATAGTTCAACTCGTTGAGCAATAAGGGATTTTAGCTTCGTTAATTGCTGTTGTTGATAGGTATCCTCAGCAAGTTGTTGCTGCAAGTTTTTAACTTTGGTATCCAGGCTTTCCATTGCCTGATAGTAACGCTTGAGTTCTGATTGCTCTCCATATAATATATAACCCCTGCGTCCTGCTTCGGCATCTGTTAGTGTTGCTAATATATCAGTAATATTTTTCATTACCTCATTTGTATCTTTAACTTTATTACTACTTATAATTAGTCGAGTAGCATTTTGGTAAGAAATAATACTAATTATACCCATTAATAATAAGGACAAGCCAAAGCCAGAGGCAATCCATTTTCCTTCTAGCGACCATTTCATAAAAAAAAGCAACATTTCATCCCAGACTTTACATTATAGTAAAAATTTTCCACTCAAAGCTCACTTAGAAATTACTGTCCTGGCTAACCGATTTATACCCGATTTTTAACCGATAATTTAACTTAAAAATATTAATATATATCAATGTATAACCATAGCCTAAATTTTGGCTTTGATAAATCTATAGCCATTTTAAATCAATTATTAAATAATTCACCTCTGAGTTAACGCCACTTCCAGATACTTTGGCGAACCAGCACTCTGTCTGTCAAATTATTCACTCTCAGCATTTGGTTAGTATACTATCTGGCGTGAATATTATAGCCTGCTAACATTTCAAATTTTCACCAATAATTGAGGACTACTATGTATTTTTATTTTTTTGATTTAATTTTAATAGTACATAGAGTAACTCAATATATTCTCATATAAATTTTATTGTTTTTAGCAATTGCCAAACTACTTATTTATTCAAAGAGATTAGCTAATACAAAAAACAATTAAAGTTAGATTTACAGATGAGGAATTTAAATTGCCGTGTCTTCGTTTAAAACTTTTCAAGAAAAACAATCACAAATTCAGACTTTACCTAGTTTTGAATTTTTGAAAGGAGTCGGTCAAGTAAGTGGTGGCACACTCCTATCAATATTTCTGCTATCAAGTTCTGTTGTGGCTGGAGGATTAGTTGGTTTAGCTATTAGTTTCCGGAATCTGCCAGATGTTAGACAGCTACGAAATTTTGTACCTTCAGAAACAACTTATATTTATGATATTAAAGGCAAACTTTTAGCCCGTATACATGGGGAAGCTAATCGACAAGTAGTGCCACTAGAGGAAATTTCTCCTAATTTAAAACGAGCTGTATTAGCTAGCGAAGATAGTCGCTTTTACGAGCATCACGGTATTAATCCTGGCGGTATTGGTCGTGCTGCATTAGTCAACTTGGCAGCTGGAGATGTGCGAGAAGGTGGTTCTACAATCACTATGCAACTGGTGAAAAACCTGTTTTTATCTCAAAAGCGTGCTTTTACCAGAAAAATAACCGAAGCAGTACTAGCAATTCGTTTAGAGCAAGTTCTCAGTAAAAATCAAATTTTGGAGATGTATCTCAATCAAGTTTACTGGGGTCACAATAACTATGGCGTGCAAACGGCAGCACGTACTTACTTTAAAAAATCAGCACAAAATTTAACTTTAGCTGAATCAGCAATGATGGCAGGTTTAATTCAAGCCCCAGAAGAATTTAGCCCGTTTGTAAATATGAACTTGGCAAAACAACAACAAAAAGAAGTACTGGGGCGGATGTTGGAACTGAATTGGATTAGCCAGCAAGAATATAATGATGCTCTCAAACAAAAAATCAAACTTGGCCAAATCAGGTCATTTCAAGGTAGTGCTTTGCCTTATGTTACCAATACCGTAGCCCAGGAATTAATTAAAAAGTTTGGGCGTCAAACATTGCTCAAAGGTGGAATGCACGTACAAACTACAGTAGATACCAACTTCCAAATGATGGCAGAAAAAACCATCAAGAAGTGGCATCGAATCCTCGAACGTCAAGGATTATACAATAATCAAATGGCTTTGGTGGCGATCGATCCTCGCACACATTTTGTTAAAGCCTTGGTGGGTGGTGTAGATGCAAAAACTAGTGAATTTAACCGAGCAACTCAAGCCCATCGTCAGCCAGGATCTTCTTTTAAACCGTTTGTGTACTATACTGCTTTTGCTAGTGGTAGGTTTACGCAAAATACAACGATACTAGATACTCCAGTTAGATATCGGGATGGTAATGGTTGGTATTATCCCCGAAACTATGATAATACCTTCATGGGAGCAATACCAATTCGCACTGCCCTTGCTCTATCTCGTAATATTCCTGCGGTAAAGCTTGGCAAAGCTGTGGGCATGAATAAAGTAATTGAAACTTGCCGTACATTAGGAATTATGAGTCCGATGGCACCGGTGAGTTCTTTGCCACTGGGTGCAATTGGTGTCACACCGCTAGAAATGGCTAGTGCTTATGCGACTATTGCTAATTACGGCTGGCAATCACCTGCGACGATTATTGCCCGTATCACTGACGGTAGTGGTAATGTATTGATAGATAACACTCCTAGACCCAAGTTAGTCCTTGACCCTTGGGCATCAGCCGCAACTTTAGATGTAATGCAAACGGTAGTTAACCAAGGAACTGGTAGAAGTGCAGCTATAGGTCGCCCAGTTGCGGGAAAAACCGGTACAACCTCCTCAGAAAAAGATATTTGGTTTATTGGTACTGTACCGCAGTTAACAACCGCTATTTGGGTAGGGAGGGACGACAATCGACAATTATCCGGCCGTGCGACAGGCGGAGGTATGGTGGCTCCTGTCTGGCGTGATTTTATGCAAAAGGCACTTGAGGGTGTACCAGTGAAAAAATTTCAGCCACCTTCTAAGTTTCCTCGTCCTAAGTCAAATTAAATTGTAGTTTTTTGATTCACAAATCTTCTGGAAATGCGGATTTTGGTAGTTGAAGATGATGTCCAGCTAGCAGAAATGCTGATGGAAGCCCTGACTGACCGTCAATATGTGGTGGATATAGCCCAAGATGGAGAAGAAGCGTGGGATTGTATTAAGGGGTTGGAATATGACTTAGTGGTGTTAGATATTACCTTGCCCAAGTTGGATGGTGTGAGTTTTTGTCAACGGTTGCGATCGCGTAACCACACAATACCTGTCCTCATGTTAACAGCACGCGACACCCTGGCTGACAAAGTTACTGGGTTGGATGCTGGGGCAGACGACTATATGGTGAAACCCTTTGAAATGCCAGAACTAATGGCTCGCGTTCGCGCACTCTTACGCCGCAATAGTGCCGCGGCCTCATTTCCAGACCTTGGTTGGGGTAACCTGCGTTTAAATCCTAGCACTTATGAAGTTAGCTACGATGACCAACCAATACAGCTAACACCCAAAGAATTTGCTCTCTTAGAATTAATGGTTTCTAGCGGTCGGCGGGTGCTAAGTCGAACTGGAATTATTGAGCGTATTTGGTCTCTTGATGATCCACCGAGTGAAGAAACTGTTAAGTCTCATATTAAGAGTTTACGATATAAACTTAAAGACGCTGGTGCGCCTGATAATTTTATTGAAACAGTTCATGGATTAGGTTATCGTCTCAAGCAGCTTTAGAAAACTAACCGATTTTTACCTAATATTTGCCCTTTAACTTTACAACTGATTGTTAAATTATAGTTGTGTTAATCATAATTCATTTGTGAGATAGTAAATCGCTATAAAAGCTTATAGTCTGGTTTTCTCTCTCTCAATTACATTTTGATTCCCATACTGCAATTAACCTCTTTTACACCAGATTCTCCGATTCATTTTAAATCTTGAGTTGGAGAATTTTATTTGGATCTATCTGTAAATAAAAAATCACCGATTTTTACCCGTTTCTTCACCGATATCTTAACTTATAAAATGTAATATCCATAACAAAAGTATTGCTATAAGTTCCTTTACGGCTTGAGGAAAATTTTATGGCTCGTTCTTCAATAAATGCTTCTCATATCGTACTTACCAAAGAAGAGTATTACAAGCTGAAAATTTATGCAGTCAAACATCGGATAAAAATTCATCAAGCAATTGGACTACTAATTAACTCTCTAGCAGAAAGCAATCAAACTAGTAAGAAATTAAGTAAAAACTATTCTTTTATGTTTACTAGAAGATTTTTACACATTTATTTAAATGTGAGATAAATTGTCAGATTAAAAATTTCCCTATCAAGGATATTTTAGTTAATAAATTATAAACAACTTTTAAATATGAAAACACTTACTTGTTTTAATTTAGTTAAATCTCAAGAAAATTCTGCTCTAGAAACACCAAGTTCTCAACCGATTTATGCTCTAATTTCAGTTCACGGCGACCCTACAGCTGAAATTGGCAAAGAAGGCGCAGGTGGTCAAAATGTTTACGTGCGAGAATTGGGGTTAGCATTAGCAAAACGTGGCTGTCAAGTTGATATGTTCACCCGACGCGAATACCCCGACCAAGAAGAAATCGTGGAATTAGCGCCAAGGTGTCGCACAATTCACCTAACCGCAGGGCCAGTACAATTTATTCCTAGAGACAATTTATTTGAATATTTGCCAGAATTTGTAGAAGCTTGGCTAAATTTTCAACAAAGAACACAAAGCAACTATGCACTGATTCATACTAACTATTGGCTTTCTGCTTGGGTGGGATTGGAACTTAAATCTCGATTAGGATTACCTCAAGTTCATACTTATCATTCTATAGGAGCAGTTAAATATCGTAATGTCGAAAATCCACCGCAGATTGCTGCAATTCGTCATTGTGTAGAGAAGGTAATTTTAGAACAAGCAGATTGTGTAATATCCACTAGTCCCCAAGAAGCAGAAGACCTACGTCAGTTAATTTCACAACATGGACGTATTAAGGTTATTCCCTGTGGAATTAATACCGAACACTTTGGTTCTATTAATAAAAAAGATGCTCGACAAGAACTGGGAATTGCTCCAGATTCTAAGATAATTTTGTATGTAGGGCGTTTTGATCGCCGCAAGGGAGTTGAAACTTTAGTTCAAGCCTGTGCCAGTTTACCTTCAGGATTCAAACTTTATCTAGTTGGTGGTAGCCGAAAAGGTGGAACAGATTTTCAAGAACAGCAACGCATTCAAAATTTGGTAAAAGAATTAGGATTAGAAGCAGTTACAACTTTTACCGGGCGAATTTCTCAAGCACTTTTACCTGCTTACTATGCCGCAGGAGATGTCTGTATTGTACCGAGTTACTACGAACCTTTTGGTTTAGTTGCAATTGAAGCAATGGCAGCCAGAACCCCTGTAATTGCCAGTGATGTAGGAGGATTACAACATACAGTAGTGCATGGTGAAACTGGACTTTTAGTTCCTCCCCAGGATTCTAATGCTTTGAAAAATGCTATTGCTAGTCTATTAGAAAACTGCATTTTGAGAGAGAAATATGGCAATGCCGCACAAAACTGGGTTCAGTCTCGTTTTAGCACTCAGGGCGTTGCTGCCCAAGTTCACGAACTCTATCAATCTTTAACAGTTGATACATTTGTTCAAGAAATTATTCAAACTAAAAATTTAACTCCAGAGTTAGAAAAGCAAATTCAAACTTTGTTAAAGTCGAAAGCTTTGAAATCTAGTGAAATTAAGGCATTAGAAAAAATAATTGATTTATTTTCTAATGGAATTGTGCAGTGGATAACTAATTAAATGCAATATAGTAATCCGGTTGAATTTCTGAATCTACTTGCATGGGTAGGGAACAGGAAAAAGAGACTAGAAGTGTACTGAGTTGTTTTAGAAATCAAATATGATTTTTATAGATAGGGTAATTTAGAATTCTCGTTTATGAATTCTAAATTAAAATTTCCAGAATTATACATGAATCCTCTACTGTAGTTGTAATTTTTGGGATATTATAAACTGCTCATGCTGGAATTAATCCATGCAATTTTAAATAGCAAGGAACGTATTGATTTGCCCTACCCAACGCGACAAATTCTATTTCATGACCAAACCGAAGAGACAGATGGCGATCGCTCCCGTCAGCGTGAAGGTTGGCCTAAAGGTAAAGGAGAAGTACCAAAGCCTTGCCGTGTCAGTGATTCGCTCAGGTTACTTGCTCAAGTGCGCTCCTCGCAAGATAACAACGGCAAAGTAAATTCTCAAACCAACGAACAATGAGAAATGTCATCGAACTCCTAAGAAAACGCAGTTTTCTTTCGCCCTTCCCGTAGGTGCGCCTTCGTTGGAGACTAGCGTTAAATTTGTTCCATAGTTGAAACCGTGGTAGTTATGAAACCTTTTTTGAGATTTGAGATTTTGGATTTAAGTCAAAATCTCAAATCTCAAATCTCAAATTGTCTAAGTCAGTAGGGGACTTTCCACCCCTATTAGTTAAATCCCAGAGAAAATTATACCAATTTGAAAAATGATTGCGACAGATGGATTGCCCAAAAGCTTAGCTACTAACTCTTTTACAATCCAAAATCTAAAATTCGTCTTGAAAAGTTTGCAAGGGCGGGGGAAACCCCCGCACGCAACGACAGTTGCGCGACTGCCGGTAAACCCGTCAAACGCACTGGCTCAACTTTTCGCAAAATCTAAAATGGTATTACTTTTGGATGGCTCTACAAATTTAGGGTTTGCTCCCAAGTGTCCTATTACCAATACCCCTATATCTTGTGGAGTTAAAAACTAAATTGCTGCTATAGATGGTTTGAGTTGCACCAGAGATATTATTCACTAATCCATTAGGCTTAGCTTGCATTATATTATTAACAACCTTGATCTTAGAGCTACCAATAGCATCTATCTCACCCGCAGTTTTAGTATATTCAGGACTCTGCCCATTCTGGTAAGTAGTGTTATTAACAATATCAACATTCGCACTCCTAAGAGCAACAATTCCAGAGCCTCCATTATTGTAGACAATGTTATTTGAAATTAAAGTTTTTCCTGTATAAGGAATATTAACAGAGCCTACTTTAGTTTGCTTGGAGGAGTCTATCATAATACCATGACCCTCGGTGATTACTGCTCTGCCATCCCAAGGAATAAAACTGCGGTTATTATAAACCACATTTCCCTTAATAAGATTTCTATAATCAGTTGTATTATTATCAAAGTTTAAATTATGCAGCAGGGAGATACCTTGGGCACCTTGTGATGTGTACCAAGCATTTTCTGAAATAATATTATCTTCAATAGTAATGTAATCACTGAGATTTGTGACTATACCTCCTGCACTAAATTTAGAAATATTGTTATTACGTATAACTATATGATGGGCACGTCTTTCTATTTCCTTAGTTCCTTTCACAACAGTAGAAGCAATTGTAATACCTGAACCGTTAACAAGAGTATCAGAAGAGTCATCTTTTTTTTGCTGTGCGTATTTTAAACTTATCTGATCATTAGTTCCAATAAGTGTAAATCCTTCTATCTTAATGTAGGAAGAGCCACTTATCAGAATAGCCCATTTAGTATTTGAATTTGATTTGATCACTGGCTTGTGACCAGGGTAAGCCTTAAGGGTGATAGGTGCTTCAGGAGTGCCATCTTTATGGTAAAAGAAAACAATTCTATTAGATCCTTTTCCTTGTGTATATGTGCCATTCATCACATACACAGTGTCGCCCGCTTTAGCAGCGTCTACTCCTTTTTGTATGGTTTTAAATGGTTTATCTTTTGTCAGACCCTTATTGCTGTCATTACCATTTACAGCAGAGACATAATAGGTTGTTCCAATATTATTAGTAGTCTGAGCCAGTAATGTAGAATTTGTACTGTGGCTTTCTAAGCCAGTTTCATAGAATAAATCAGTGCTTGGTGCTGCATTAAACAGTACCCCTACCACCAAAGATATTACAACCATTTTAGAAGACATGATTTACTCCAGATTCTGTGAAAACTGTGTATAAATATGCTACCTAATTCCAAGTGATCAACCTGGGTGATTCCTTATTTCCCTTACTTGATTTCTTTAAAATACTCACGACCAGTCGGTGCATTTGGATCTTTACTAGCAAAGGCACAATATGCTTTTGGATTGTTGATTCCATAAGTTTTGAGGAAATCAATACAACTAGGACGATCTTTAAATGTAACTACATAAACTACAAATAAAGGTTTATCTGAAAAATTGGGATAATCTGGTATCCAGAATACCCCTGATTTAGCATAACCCTCTGCCTGTAAAGTTTGAAATCGCTCTAAGGCAGTTTGCAGATTTGGGACAGTCGAATCAGGGATGAAATAAAAAGAATTAGGCAGATTAGCACTGGCAATTGATGATTTAGGAGTTGTATCTGTTTGTGAACGTGGTGTTGTAGATGGAGGAGGAGATAACAAAAAAGGATTTCCTGAAATCTGTTTTTTTGGGAGTAGGGAAGATGCAACTTCTTTATAAGAACCTAGTTGATAAGAATTTGCTAACAAAAGTCCAATAATTACACAACCACCTATTAATCCACCTGTGACTAAAGTACTGCCAAGAAAAATTGCGTTTTGTCTACTGCTTTGAGCAGCAGGTTCTTGGATAGCAGAATTAGTCAAACTAGACAATTGGTTAAAAGCAGATACTTTTGGTATAGTGGAATTTGCAATGCTCTTTAAAGCATCAAGCATAGCTTTTGCACTAGGGTAACGTTCCCTAACATCAAATCGAATTGCTTTATTTAATATTGCTGCCAAATTTGGACTGACGGCATTTTGATCCCAAATAGTCTCCCCAGTATAGGTATCTGTAGCCAATTCGTGCGGCAATTTACCTATTAATAGGTAAATTGCTGTCAACCCTAAACTATACAAGTCGCTGGCAAAAACTGGCCGTCCTGCTGCTTGTTCATTCGCCATAAACCCTGGTGTACCAATGACAATTGAACTGGTGATATTCCCTTCATAATTGATCACTGTTGCCATGGTTTCTCGCACAGCACCAAAATCAATTAAAACCGGTTTGCCATCCGATGCACGCAGAATAATATTGTCTGGCTTAATATCGCGGTGGATAATGCCTTTGCTATGCACAAAATCCAGCACATTGAGCAGACTTATTAAGATGGGGATAACCTCACTTTCGCTTAGGCAACCGTTTTGTTTGACTATTTGGCTGAGGGTTTGTCCAAAAATCCATTCCTGGACTAAATAGAATTGCCCAGATGCCTGAAAGTAGGCATATAAGTTGGGAATTTGAGGACAAGCTCCTCCCAGTTCTTCTAGAATGGCAGCTTCTCTCTGAAACCGCCTTTGTACCAGATAGTGAACCTGATGGTTATCATTAATCGGTTTTAGTTGCTTAATTACACAACGTCGCCCCGAAGGCATTTGTGTATCTTCGGCTAAGAATGTTTCGCAAAATCCACCAGTTCCAAGTACGCTAATAATGCGATAGCGATCGCTCAAAAGTGTTGAATTCATTCCTTGTTCTTTACTGAGGTTTATTTGAAAGCACTCTTTACCAGAGAAGAGCAAAGAAGGAACAAGATACTATATCAGTACTATCCCTTTCACCTTTACCCTTCTTATTCATCATTGACACACTACAAACTCCAGTCTGCACAAAGTTGCTAACGTCTATGATTAAAGTATAAATTATTACTTTTGTTCACATAAACGTTTAAATAGGTAGTTACATACTGCTTTTTTAGTATACCAGTAGGAGAATATCATAATTTTCTGTTTTTAGTAACAGAATAAAGTATATATAAAGGTAGAAAATTTACCTAGTGTTCAAAAATTAGTTGAATTTATTAAAAATTTCTTTAGTATCAAAAGTAAGAAAAGTGGGAAGTCAGAAAAATCAATTAAAAAAATAAGAATATTTCTGGTAAAAATAGCTAAAATGCTTTACCCAAGCAGCTTAGGCAACTCCAAGACCTATACTATATAACCACCCAATTGTGAACTTCCTACAGATTGAAACTGAATTGACCTCAAGTAGTTGGTGGGGCTTAGTTATCTCATCATGCCTATTTTCAATTAAGTAAGATGCTGCTATGACAGCGATAAATAAAATAAATAAACTCTAAATGCTTGCAAATGACCTCCTGAAGGAATTTGGCTCTTCTTGGTTAAAAGATCAGGCTACTGACTTGTCAAGATAACATACTAAAATCTTATAAATAAATGCAAATTGATAAGATATCAGCTTCCCAATTCCCAATTCCCCAAGCTATGAGTAGCACATATGACCCGCGCCTGATAGCGCTTTCGATTGTGATTGCAGTTTTGTCCGCATACACCGCTGTTGATTTGGCTTTTCGGGTGACAGCAGCTAAATCATGGGCTAAAGTCGCTTGGTGGATTGGCGGTGCCATCGTCATGGGTATCGGTATCTGGTCGATGCATTTTGTGGCCATGCTTGCCTTTAGTCTACCGATGCAGATGGCTTATAACATGTTGACTGTGCTAATATCTATGCTGCCTGCGGTCTTCGCTTCAGCAGGCGCATTGTATTTTGCCAGTCGCCCAGCCTTAAGTACTTGGCAATTGCTGACTGGTGGAACCTTGATAGGTATTGGCCTCACGTCCATACACTACATTCAAATACTGGCGATACGCATAGAAGCAACGATTCAATATAATCTTGTATTGTTTGTGCTTGCGATCGCGATCGCGATCGCTGCATCAATTGCAACCCTATGGATTTCGTTCCAACTACGGATGCAGACTGGCAAAAGATTGCGGTGGTCTAAAATTGGTGGTGGGCTTTTGATCGGAATAGCCATTGCTGCAATGCACTACACAGGAATGGCTAGCGTCATGTTTACGCCAACCAACCCTCAAGCATTATCTGCAAGTGAGACAATCAACAATTCCTTTACTTGGCTGGCTGTGTCCATCGGTGTTGCCACCTTGTTCATTCTCGGTTTTGCACTGATGACTTCGTATGTAGATCGGCGGTTGACTACCCAAATCAAGCTTTTAGAACACCAAGAAGCTCAAGTTAAACGCTCACATCTATTTACACAGATTACCTTGCAAATTCGGCGATCGCTAAACTTGGATGATGTGATCAACACAACTGTCCACGAAATTCGGCAAGCATTGAAAGCTGATCGTGTAGTGATATATCGTTTCAATGCTGATTGGAGTGGTACTATTATTGCCGAGTCATTAGGAGCGGGTTGGATCAAAACCTTGGGGAAAACAGTTAATGATCCCTTCAAAGAAAATTACATTGAAATGTACAAAAATGGTAGAGTCCGAGCTACTAACAATATTTACAAAGCCGGTTTTACAGATTGCCACAGGGAAATTCTTGAAGGTTTTCAAATCAAGGCTAATTTGATTGCACCGATCATCACTAATAATCAACTTGTGAGCTTATTGTGTGTTCATCAATGCTCTCAACCTCGGTATTGGCAAAACTTTGAAATTGATTTATTGAGACAACTAGCAATTCAAGTGGGCACTGCCTTACAACAAGCAAATTTGCTGCATGAACTAGAGCAGTCTCAAAAAGACTTGCGAATAAGCGATCGCGCCATTGCCGCAGCCAATAAGGCCATTTTTATTACTGACCCACGTCAACCAGAAAATCCAATTATATTTTGCAATGCTGCTTTTGAAAAAATTACAGGCTACCCACCACAAGAGGTACTAGGACGCAACTACCAATTTCTGCAAGGAAGCGACACAAAAAAAGCTACACTTGAACAATTAGATCAGGCAGTGCGCGATTTTAGAGAATGCCAAGTTATATTCAAAAGTTACCGCAAGGATGAGAGTCAGTTCTGGTGTGAATTAGCCATTTCTCCAGTACGAGACACATTTGGGCAAGTCATAAATTTTATTGGTGTGCTAGGAGAAATTGCTTCACCCCCGTCAAAAGAAGAAGAATTCAAGCATACTAAAGAAGACCTCGAAAGCCAGGTAATACAACTGCTGAATGAAGTTGAAGAAGCAATTAAAGGAGATTTAACTGTTCGTCTGACAAACAGCGAAATTAACTTAGTGGCTGATGCTTTTAATAGCATCATCGACAATTTACGACATATTATCATTAAAGTTAAAAAAACAGCCCAGCAGTTAAATGTTTCCCTTAGCAACAACTCTGATGCCATGCAGCAATTGGCAGATGAAACGCTAAAACAAGCCGAAGAGATAAGTTACACCCTTGAAAAAGTAGATAATATAAATCATTCGATTCAAGTAGTAGCAGATAGCGCCCATCAAGCAGAGGAACTAGTCAGCAATACCTCTGATACAGCACAAGCAGTCAAAGCCGCGATCGATTCTACTGTTGAAAGTATCTTGAATTTGCAACAAATAAATTCACAAATAGCTAAAAAAGTCAAATATCTGGGTCAATCTTCTCAAAAAATTGCCCTTGTTGCCTCCTTGATTCAGGAAATCGCCGTGCAAACCAACTTGTTAGCTAACGACGCTAATGTTGAAGTTGCCTGGATGGGTAATCAAGGTCGAGGTTTCGCTGTGCTAGTGGAACAAATCGCTCAATTGGCTGTGCAGTCTGGGGAAGCAACAAAAGAAATTCAGCACATTTTAAAGAACATTGAATGGGAAACTACTGAAGTTGTCAAAATTGTAGAATTGGAAACTACCGAAGTGGTGGAAAAAGCTAATGTGATACAAAATACGAAGCTGAGCTTAGAAAATATTATAGAAGCGTCCGAGCAAATTAATCATTTAATGCAGTCAATTTCTACAGATACAGCATCTCAGACAGAAACTTCCCAAGCGATCGCATCATTGCTCAAACAATTTGCTGAGGTTTCAAAATCCACCGCAGATTCATCTAGTATTGTATCCAACTCTCTACAACAAACAGTAGAATTAGCACAGCAACTACAAGCATCTGTCGATAAATTTAAAATTGGGGAATAGGGAATGGGGCATGGGGCATTGGTTACTAATTATTTTCCCACCACAAGTCGTGTAGCCCTTACACTAAGTCGTGGAACCCTTACACTAAGTTGTGTAGCCCTTACACTAAGTCGTGTAGCCCTTACACTAAGTCGTGTAGCCCTTACACTCAGTTGTGAAGTCCTTACACTAAGTCGTGTAGCCCTTACACTAAGTCGTATAGCCCTTACACTAAGTCGTGGAACCCTTACACTAAGTCGTGTAGCCCTTACACTCAGTTGTGAAGTCCTTACACTCAGTTGTGTAGCCCTTACACTCAGTTGTGGAACCGTTACCGCATTGTAAATTGTGAATTGCGAATTGGTATTATATCATGTCCGGTTGATTAGTTGTCATTGCGTTGGCGGAACGCCTTCCCGCAGGGTACGAAGCGTTAGCGCAGTGAAGCAATCGCAGAGACTTTGTGATTGCTACTCTTCGAGAAGCCGCTTCGCGTCTACGCTCCACTTCGTTGCGCTCGCAATGACGTATAATAAGTGATTAATCGGACATGATATTAGGCGATCGCGGATTATTATATAGCTGTCGCCAGTAGTGTTAGGACATCAACATATGAAGACCCCGTCCTTAAGGGCGGGGTTTAACAAAACCTAGACACAAAAAGACTTTTTACCCAGTCCCCAGTCCCCAGTCCCCAGTCCCCAGTCCCCAGCTATTGATAGTTAAAAAGCGTTTATTAAATGTTTTCCAGCAATAATACTTATGTAAGCTGAAATTTTTATATAACCAATCAATGGCTATTATCCCCATTCTTCTCAGTATATGCGCTGGTATTTGTCTTTATGTAGATCTATTACACTTGCTAATTGGCTTTCAGCGATTACAACCAGCACTACATATCTCGTTTGGTTTATGCAGTTTGATAGCTTGTGGCTATATCCTAACTCTGATGGTGATGTGTAAAGCCGTTAATATCCAAGACTATATTCTTGTCAGAAAATGGGTAATATTTTTTGGATTTATAGCAGGAGGCAGGAGGCAGGAGGCAGGAGGCAGGAGGTAAAAACCTTACTGTTACTGTCATTGACGATTTTAAAATGTCCTAATCTATGATTCGACTTTGCCAGTTGAGACATTGAGTAAGCGGCAGCAAGAGGTGTTAGAACTAATTGCTTTAGGATTAACTAATGAAGCGATCGCTGAACGGATGAGATTAAGCCCTTCTACCATTAGGCATCATATAACTCATATATTAAGTAGGTTAGGGGTAGCCAACCGCACTGAAGCTGCAACTAGGTTGTTCGCTGAAACTCACACGGCTTGAACCCATATGATTCTTCTTTAAAGCAGCAAACTTACACCAATTCGTAATTCGTAATTCGTAATTCGTAATTAAGAAAGCCATATACAGCCTGGGTTTGGGGTTTGAATGTGTTGCCGGATTTTAGAGAATTGGTATTACTGGAATTATTATAATTTTTCTTAATTGTATGGCAGGGAATAGGGAACAGAAAACAGGTTGGAAAGCCTCTTAGTGTCAATATTTTGATGATTAGTTTTTGTTATCAGCTATGCTTAATATTGTATGTTTTTACTAAAAATTCTCTCAGTCTTGAAATATTACTAAGCCGAACTCTTCACCAGTGGGACGAAAGCCAATTCCGCGATAAGCAGCTTGTGCTGCGTAATTTTCTCGATTTGTAAACAGAATGGCGCGTTTTACTCCCTGAGATTTGGCATCGAGTAACGAGCCAGCTACAACACTTTTAGCGTAGCCTTTACCCCGCAGTGCAGGCGGTGTCCAAACTCCACCAATCTGCACAATGTCTGGTAGACGGGCATTGAAGGCAGTATAAGCCACTAAAGTATCTTTTGCGACTAATACCCAGTGCCTTGCTGTAGCTTGACGTGCTTCTATTTCACGGCGACAAGCTGGCAGCAAATCAGGAGTTTCTAGTTTTCCTAAAGCTTCCACATTAAAGGCAGCGCACCATTCACTGAGTAAATCTAACTCATCTGTATGTGGTAAACGACACTGTACTATTTGCAATGCTAAAGCTGGGGGTATTTGCAAGTCTTGTAGTGCCAGAGAAAATAATATCTCACGTTCACCTAGTTGAGTTGGTCGGTTGCTAAGTCCTAATATTTGCTTTGTAGCTTCCACTTGTGCGACTGGCCCGGCGATTCCAGAAATTGCTCGGTTAGACTGTGCAACCACTGCTTGCACCACCTCTGCAAGATAAACTGGAGCTTGCACAACCACCATCCCATTCCAATAATGAGCGGCAACTGCAACCATAGTTGCATCTGTTATTGCACCTATATAAGTTCCCTGAAACCTTGCACCTTCATCAAGTAGTCCTGCTTCTCGCCAATTCGAGCGTAGAAACAAAGAAGTATCGGTATGTTGCAAGAGGAAATTTTCTAACAACACTTCATCGCCGGGTTGTAGAGTTTTCAAGTTAACCACAATAAGTCCTCATATAACTAGGAGGCAGGAGCTAGGCTACGGTGTACACACAAGTTTTAAAAGAGTTTATCAACTTGAATTTGGGCTTTGTTTTACCCCACCCTAACCCTCCCCTTATCAAGGGGAGGGAACTAGATTTTTGATTTCCCCCCTTTATAAGGGGAGCCACTGCGTTGGTGAGGCAGCGCGGTCTTGGGGGTTCCCCCCATGAGCGACTGCCGAAAGGCTCTGCCGACTTGTAGCAAGTGGCGTGGGATTAAGGGGGGTAATTTGACAGAGTGACAACAGTCATCAGTCATCAGTTATCTGTCATCTTTCATGGCTGCTTGTTTATAGCAAGCAAACTCCATTGTGAAGGTTGCCATACCAGAAGTAAGCGATCGCAAATCTGTAGAATAACCAAACATTTGCACCAGGGGAACTTCAGCCCGAATTACTGAGTAACTCTGCATGGTTTCGGAACCCAACAGCAAACCCCGACGAGAGGAAAGATCACCCTGAACTCTGCCCATGAACTCGTTGGGTGTTTCCACTTCTACAAGCATGATAGGTTCAAGGATATAAGGTTTGGCTAGTGCGATCGCATCTTCAAGGGCTTGATGGGCTGCTGACCTAAATGCCAACTCTGATGAGTCAACTGAATGATAGGAACCTCCAGCCAAAATGACTTTCACCCCGGTTACAGGATAGCCTTCTAGCACTCCTGCTTGCATTGCCTCACGGAAACCTTTCTCGCATCCGGGGATGTATTCTTTAGGAATCGCACCCCCAACGACACGGTTTTCAAAGACAAACGGTTCATCTGTAGGTTCTATCCACCCACTGACGTGGGCATATTGACCAGAACCGCCCGATTGTTTCTTGAGTCGGTAGTCAAAAGTCGCTTTTTGTCCTATTGTTTCTCGATAAGCTACGGCGGGAGTACCAACGTAGACTTCGGTGTTATATTCCCGTTGGATGCGTTCGATGTAGATTTCCAAGTGCAGTTCGCCCATCCCAGAAATGAGAGTTGTCCCTGATTCTGGGTCGATGCTGACTCGGAAAGTTGGGTCTTCTCGTTGGAAGCGGTTGAGTGCTTTGGAGAGGCGATCGCTATCTTCTTGTTTTTTGGGTGTGATTGCCAAGGTAATCACTGGTTCCGGCACAAACATCTTTTCTAAAGACACTAGTGGTTCCCCGGTACACAAGGTATCACCGGAAGCACAATCAACACCTAACAAAGCGACAATATCGCCAGCCACGGCAACTTTCACTTCTTCGCGCTTATTGGCGTGCATTCTCACCAATCGACCAATTTGTAACCGTTGCCCAGTACGAGAGTTGTAGACGGTATCACCCGGTTTCAACGTGCCTGAGTAAATACGGGTATAGGTCAACTGTCCAAAGGATTCTACAGTGAGTTTGAATGCTAAAGCCACTAAGCGATGAGTGATTGGGGATTGGGTATTGGGTATTGGGGATTGGGTATTGGGTACTGGTGATTGGGTATTGGGTATTGGGGATTGGGTATTAAGAAAACTCTTTCCCAGTCCCCAGTCACCAGTCCCTAGTCCCCGGTCACCAGTCCCTAGTCCCCAGTCACCAGTCCCCAGCCCCCAGTCCCTATCTAAGGGAGATGGTAGATAAAGAGCGATCGCATCTAATAAGTTTTGCACTCCTTTGTTTTTGAATGCTGAACCAAGCAATACAGGTGTAAGTTCCAAGCTTAAAGTTGCTTGGCGGATAGTTTGCCAAATCAGCGCTGGGGGAATTTCTGCACCTGCTAGCAGCATCTCTGTCATTGGTTCAGAGAACAGCGATAAAGCATCTAGCAGTTTTTCTCGTGCTTGTTGTGCTTCATCAACTAAAGCTTCAGGTATTGGCTTTTTCACCCAGTTTTCACCGTTTTCGCCCTCAAAGTAGTGAGCATTCATTTCTACTAGGTCAATCACGCCTTGGAACTGGTTTTCACTACCGATGGGATACTGGAGTAACACTGCATTCAATTGCAAGCGATCGCGAATTGCCTGTACTACACGAAATGGATTTGCCCCCATACGATCCATTTTGTTGATGAATGCCAAGCGCGGCACGCGGTAGCGTTTCATCTGACGATCCACGGTAATCGACTGGGACTGTACACCCGCTACGGCACACAGCACCATGACTGCCCCATCCAATACCCGCAAGGCACGTTCGACTTCAATCGTAAAATCTACATGCCCTGGTGTATCAATTAAATTAATTTGTGTATCATGCCACTGACAAGTCGTGGCAGCGGCAGTAATGGTGATGCCATGTAGTTTTTCTTCTGGCATAAAGTCCATGGTTGCACCCTTGCCGCCTCCCCGCACCTCTTCAATGGCGTGGATTCTGCCCGTGTAGAAGAGAATTCGCTCTGATAGAGTAGTTTTACCAGAGTCAATGTGAGCAGAAATACCAATATTGCGGATGCGTTCTCGGGGAATCATAACGTTTCCTTTTATTTCAGCAATCAATAGTCACCGCTTGAGCGGTAACATTATTATATACTACATTTGTAGTATATAGCTAAAAATAAAAAAATTCCTCCCCTCAGATATGGGAAGGAATTCAATTAAAGAAAAGTTGCAAAACCCTAGTACTCTGTCACATCAACTTTGCAGGCTTAATAGCAATAAGAAAAATCTCTTTCTCCCCCTGCTCCTCTGCTCCCATGCTCCCCTGCTCCCCTGCTCCCTCTACCCGCCTCCACCCAGCAACGCAAGGGTTAGTTCAGTACCAGGGCGATCGCTGACTTTTTCTATTTATGCTATTGATGATACCTCACCTGCACCTTGAAGCATCTCAGCTTCAATCACTTCAAATGCACCTAACCAAGCTTGCTTAACTTCAGGAGTCCAATCTTGCTGGAGATACTCTTCAAAAGTCACAAGTAGAGCTTCGCCTACTGCACCATAATGTTGAGGACTGGCCCCATAGCCGACATGTCTAGCTCCTAAACCCTTGAGTGCTTGCCCTAATACTTCTGGTTTGCGAAGGTTTTCTACCACCAATACCAAAGCATTTAACAGCATGTTGTGTTGCCTTGCCATATCAATGTTGGCAAACAGTGGTTTCACCTCTGGGTGAGCTATGAACAGGTTATCGTAGAAGCTGGTTACAAATTCTGATGCACGTGGTTTAACCTGCTGAAAACTCTGCTCTAAAACTTCAACATTTAAAGACATATTTTGTTACTAACTTAAAAGCCAAATTTGCAAATTTCTAAAGTTACTATTTACTCTACTTAATAAACTTGATTAAGCTTTTTCATCAAGTTTATCCAGTCTGTAAATACTTATACTTTAGCTTGAAATTGATTTTACAAACTCAAATTTTTATCGTCAAATAGCATTATATTATATAAAAAACAATTTTTAGTTAATTTTTGTTATATAAAGAATATTTGATTGATAAAAATTCTAATATTCAGATTCCCTACTTATCTAAGAGAGTATAAATATTGTTTTTCACCAATGATTTAGGACTTTTGTATTATGTGAATTCATAGATAAACAATCTGGCTTTGCAAACAAGAGCCACAATTCTGATTTGCGCCATGTAGGTGCGATTGATGAATTGCCTGAATTGCCTACAATATCATATAATTTCGTGTAATTTTTAAAACGTCTATTATAAAGAGAGTTGTACATCGTTTTGCTTTTCTGTTGGTATATTTAGGTTTCAGCCATTTTAAGAGATTTGTGTATTTAACTTAGTCTGTATAAATTTAACTTGTATTTTTATCTGAAAGCTGTTGAAGTCTTGTTAGTCCAAGCTTACCCAATCACGGTTTGCGAATTTATCTGATTGTCATGGCTGCGATCGCCAGTACACTGTAAAAGTCTTTAATAACCTTCTATTTCATCCATAGATGCAAACTAAGATAAAATAAGTAAGTGTTAAATAACAGTCAAATAAATAGGGCTAGCTGGGAAGGCTGGTAACGCTGGGGAAGAGATGAGCGTTGATTGCTAAATCATCCCTTGATCTGCAATGCCAAAATAAATAGAAGCCAAATATATTTATAGAATATTCTTAAGTTGAGAGTTGCCACTTTTCCCACTTTTCTTACTTTTCCCACTTTTCTTACTTTTCTTACTTGAGTATAATGACAAATAAATTGGAATGATCACAGCAAGAGTGGTTCAAAACACCGCCTTTGATAGTTATCACTGCATTTTTATGAGCGTCATACTTATCGGCATTGATGTAGATGAGCTAGGACGATTTAATAACAATATACCGAAAGACGTAGATGCGCTCATATCTGCGATCTTCTTTGCTGCGTAGTTACTGAGTGTCGAACAACTGTGATCGATATTCAATTCTATGTTCTACTTCACCTAAGCAACTAAAGAGCAACTAGTGCTTCACCAAAAGAACTTGGTTGGGTAAAGGGGAAAGTTGTTTTATTTGTTTCACCTTTCCCCAGACCTACAAGAGTAATTTGGGGTTGGCGGACTACTAGTCGCTTTTTGCTACTGTTTATTGCAAAATTTGAATATACAAAGACTTGATTCAAATAATCACCACAACTATTGCCAACCCATTCGCCACCAACTTATGACAGCTAAACTGGAATTATTACAACAGCAGTTGTCCAAAAAATCAGCTTTGCTAGGAACTGCCTCATTATTTGTGGCTTTAGTTCCGATATCTTTGGCACCAGTGTTGACCAAATTGTGCGAACGCGAAATTGGTGCAAACGCTGTAGCATTTCATCGCGCTTGGATCGCTACAATTATCTTCGGTTTATGGTGCGGACTCGAAGCTGTATCTAGCCAAAAGTCTAATAACCAACCCATAGAACAGAAGCCTTTGACTAAAGGAGAACTGGCATTATTGTTCTGTATGGGAACTGCGGGGGCTACGTACTTTCTCTTGTGGGCTTGGTCACTGACTCAAACCAGTGTTGCCAACGTGGCTTTGCTTTCTAATTTGAACTCTTTATTTGTTGGCTTGGTAGGGTACTTGTTATTCGGTCGGCGTTTCGATCACAAATTTGTGGTCGGTATGGTTATGGCAGTGGGTGGAGCGATCGCTTTTGAACTGAATAAGGTACAATTGGCGACTGACCAAATGTTGGGTGATGGGCTTGCTTTACTAACAGCGATTTTTATGGCCACATATTTAATGCTGGTAGAACGACTCAGAACCCGATTTAGCACTGCAACAATTATGCTGTGGCGCTGCGGAGTCACAGCAATGTTTTTGTTACCTGTGCTACCTTTGGTCGAAAACAGATTGCTTCCTAATACCAGCATGGGTTGGTTTTTCATAATTTTCCAAGCCCTTTTCTGTCAGGTGTTTGGTCAAGGACTTTTAGCTTACAGCCTCAGTAAATTATCTTCCGGAGTTGTTGCCGTAACGCTGCTTTTTGAACCAGTCCTTGCTTCTTTGTTTGCTTGGCTCATTTTCAATGAAGAGGTCAGTTTTTATGAATGGATAACTTTTGTAGTTATTTTATTCGGTATATATTTAGCCCAATCAAGTCAATCTGCTGACAGGGCAACAAATTAAAGAACTCCAACATATAAATTATCCCGCTTGAAGTTGTTAACTGTTGAACGCTAGTTGCAAAGGCTTTCGGTAGGAGGCGATCGCGTCCTCCCGATGACTGATAGCTGCTGACGGTTGACTGTGAACAGCGGGATATTTTTTATCTAGAAGTCCCTGATGGCGATCGCTACCTCTTTCTACACCTAGGTTGGCAAATACTCGACGTAAGTATATTCCGTGGCTAATACAACACAGTCTATTGTCTTAAGTAGTTTCATCATGTCTTTATTTAATCTTTAATTTATCAATGGGTGTTCGCAGGTATTATATATTCAGTAAACTTTAAAAAAATATGATAAACACGCATAAAAACACCATAAATGATCAGTAAATGTTCTGAGAGAATATTGAAAGAGTATAAATTATTTTGTGCTATCCTTTAGCCACAAGCAACAAAAGCTTATATCTCTAAAGACTTTTTCTAGGATGTTTAAAACGTTGTTTTGAAAGCTCAAATCTTGGATTTATGGTGCCGTAAAAAATGAAAAATATCGTATTTCCAGCTTCCTTCATCCTGAATTAACTGAGATTTTTACACTAATCAAAATTATTGATATTTGACAAACGTATTCTGAGGAAATGATAATTGTTTGGATAGTTATCCTAAACAATTAGATAATTTTTACTAGATAAATTATCCTGCCGAGATTTTAACACTTGAATATTGTGTTAAGATTCACTGTTTATAGATAATGAACATCATTTCTAAAGTCGATTGAGGGGATTTGTATTTGCCAAGCAATATCATAAAAAAGGGAGAATAAATAAGATGAAGGATGCTTATAAGGGTTGGGTTACTAACACTAAACTAGCTTTAATAGCAGTAATGCCAACGCTGATATTTTTAGCATATCCCCACAGGGCAACTGCTGAAGATCCAGGAGTATGCTTCATGGTAACTTCCTCTGGAACAACTATTGGATTAACAAAGCTTTGCAGTGTGACAAAGATACCTTCACAATCTTCAGATAACAGAGTTTTTCGGATTCCTATTAAACGCCGTCTTGGTAGAACCCCTGTAATTGATGTTACCTTCAACGACAAAAAAACCTTTGAGATGATTGTAGACACTGGTGCTACTGGCACAGTAATTACTCAACAAATGGCTAGTACACTCAAACTTAAAACTACAGGTATCATGAAAGCTCAAATTGCCGATGGTAGCCAAGTGCAATTTTCAACTGGTAAGGTAAAATCCATAGCAGCAGGGGGAGTTGTAGCCAACAATTTGGAAGTAGCGATCGCCCCAAATGGAATTGTCGGTCTACTAGGGCATGATTTCTTTGGCAACTACAACATCAAAATTCTCGAACAAGAAGTAGAATTTCAGACGCGCTAACTACACTCCAGCATCTTGATAAATATTTTGCCTATTTTTCCTGTGATGTAGAAACTTTCTGGAAAAGTTTGACATTGGTTTGTAATCAACCAGATTTTCTTACACACAAGGATTGACAATCTATGTCAGTTGAAGGGATCGACGTTGCTGAATTCAGCGAGAATATCGACTGGAACAAAGTTAAAAGTCAGGGTATTCGCTTTGCTTTTGCTAGAGTAAATTATGGAGGCAATAGAAAAGACATCAAATTTTCATCTTACTGGCCTGTCATTAAGGCAACTGGTATTATCCGTGGGGCATATTTGTTCTTTCGTCCCTCTGAGGCTATTCAGCCGCAGGTAAAAATGTTTGCCCAAGATTTAGAAATTGAACCAGGTGATCTCCCACCAGTTGTAGACATTGAGCCTGATTATTATAATCATGGCAATCAAGATCATTGGCATGATTTGACTTTGGCACAAAGGCTCGAATGTATTGCTCAAATCTTAAATGCTGTGGAAGCTGCTACAGGTTACAAGCCGATCATCTATACAGGGCCTAGTTTTTGGCAAGAGACGTTAAAGAATACCTCACGCTTTGCTGATTATCACCTGTGGATTGCACATTACCACACTGAAACTCCTACTATTCCAGGTGGTTGGAAGTTTCACACTTTCCACCAGTATAAAGGTGATCAGACTGGTTTTCCTGGTATCTCAGGTAATGTAGACCGCAATAGATTCAACGGTACGTTAGATCGCCTGAAGGCTGAAACTGTTACTGCTGTACCACTTCAGGAAGGACGTATTGGGCCGAAGGTGAAGAAGTTACAGCAAGCTTTGAAAAAAGTTGCTCAAGATTCAGGTCATTTAGAATTCGACCCAGGAGCAGTAGATGGTATATTTGGTTCAGTTACTAAAAAGGCAGTGATAGCTTATCAAAAAGCTAATAGTCTCACGACTGATGGTAGAGTTGCACCTGATAATCCATTGCTTATCGCTTAATACTAATTCAGAGTACTAAACTCTAAACTGAATCTTAATATCTTGCACAGACGCTATCAAGAACTTAAACAAGCATTTTTATTTAACTCAGTACTAAACAAAACCCCACCTGTGAGGTGGGGTTAATTTAATTAGGGTCTTTTATAGTACGATTATACTATATAAATGTAGAAAATAGCAAGCGATCGCCTGTATTATCCCGTAAGTATTTACCAGCAAATAACTTTACACTAATTCTTAATTCGTGTGGGGTGGACGGGTTTGGCTGCATAAAGGCATCATTACGTTCAGTCGTCAGACAGCTGTACGACAGGATATTGGATTTTCTAGTTACTGCCCATTCATTCTTTTATAGCAAAGTGCTGAGTAGAAACCAAGTTGCTTATTGGCTAGTAGCAATCAGCATTGTCCCCAACTATGCTTCGACTGCCATAACATGAAATTTTTGTAACTGGTATGAACAACTGATAAACAAATTTTATCAAAAAAATAGCTTTTTTATATAAATTTGATGCTTTGTATATAAATTTTCAAGATACCTTGATGGTATTATGTTAAGAAATCATGACATTAGGAGTATTACATCGAACTTGCAAAATTGTTATTAATAAGTCTATGTAAATCTTGTCCTGAAAATGTTGAATAATCTAGTAGATACCTTGTCTACCAGATATAAATTTTGCGCTGTCTGTATTTTTTATATACAGCCTGTGAGCAAATTTAAGATATTATTTTTGCCAAAAAACTTGGAATAGCTTGGTTTATTTATTCCTAATATTCTTAGATGTAGCTAGAACCGAATTGTGCAGCTAATTTTTTGAAAGTGCTGCTTATTTATTGTTGCAAAGTTTATGAAAGGAAATTTACCCAGAAAGCGAACTAATTATAGTTATCTCAAGCTGTTGAATTACAAAAATTTTTACCTTAAATGGCAGAATTATTGGTTTAAAATAAGTGCAACCTGGCGTTCATGTCCCCTAACATGCCCTGTAGAAAAACCTCACCACAGACATATCTTTTGGAGTTGGCTTGGTAGTTTCCTTGCAATAGCAGCAACGGCTTACCTGTCTGTGAAAACCAATTCTCCTCTGCTGATGGCTCCGTTTGGTGCTACTAGTGTATTAATATTTGGTGTACCAGACAGTCCTTTAGCTCAACCTCGTAATGTGATCGGTGGTAATCTAGTAGCTGCCTTAGTCAGCTTAACTATTCTCCATGTTTTCGGTTCGTCACCTTGGACAATGGGAATGGCAGTAGCAACAGCTATTGGGATGATGCAGTTTACTAGAACTCTACACCCACCTTCGGGAGCTGTTGCACTAGTCGTGATGATGACAAAGGCTTCCTGGCAATTTCTGCTGGCACCAGCTTTAGAAGGTTCTATCATTTTGGTACTCTGTGCCGTGGTTTTCAATAACTTGGCAGAAGAGAGGACTTATCCTAAACACTGGCTGTAAAATTTTATATTGAGTTGCATTCAAAGGTAGTGAGGAGGATGAGGGAGATAAGGAGGATGAGGGGGATGTTACTTACCCATTTCTAGATGCTATTTTTCTTCGCAACTTAGTATTAACACTAAAAATAGCGATCGCTTCTCAAAGCTTTGGAACAGTATACTCAAGAAAGTGAGCAAAAGCCAGCAGTTAAGATAACTTCATCAGGGTACATCTACCCAACTGCTTGTTTGATGGGATTCATAGGTTAAATCCATCAACAATTGAGAATAAACTCCTTCTCGCAACGATGGTACTGTTTGTTGTTGAGTTTCAATTGCTTTTACCCATTGATCTATGACACGCATAAACGCAGAAATTCGTCCATCAGCGTAATGTTGGGGAAACACTAAGCGACTGGGTATTTCAATTTCGCCCAGAGGTTTTCCAGGTTGGGAACCCCAAACACGAAATCCATGTATGTAGTCTTTTTGATTTTCACTGCCTACAACTAAAGTACCGCGATCGCCATAAACTTCTACCCAATGGGTTCTAGATGCGTAAACAACAGCACTGATGGTCACTTGGCAAGGTGTTCCATCTGCTAATTCCAATGTCAGCACACAAGTATCATCACTATCCACTGGTTTTAATTCGCCGCTAGCAGGGTCAACTCGTGCGGGAATGGCTGTACTTAAATGGGCGTTTAATCTCCGTACTGGCCCAAATAACCAATGAATATAATCGAAGGCGTGGGAACCCAAAGACCCCAATGCACCACCACCTTGATCTTTGCTAGAATACCAGTTCCAAGGGCGGGAAGCGTCTGCACGAGAAGAACCTAGCCAATCAATTTTAATTAGCCGCTTGTTACCCACATAACCTTCTGCCAACAGTTCTGAGAATAATTGCCATCCTGGTACAAAACGAAACTCAAAATCTACTGTAGCAATTACATTTTTAGCTTGGGCTAATTCATAAAGTTCTTGCGCCTGAGATACATTTAAAGATACAGGTTTTTCTAATAATAAATGTTTGCCAGCTTGCAGTACTGTTTTTGCCATTTCATAGTGCAAAAATGGGGGTGTAGAAATGCTGACTGCTTGTACTTCTGGTAATTCAACAATATCTGCAATTGTGTCACAGGCGTGGGCAATATTATGAGTTTCTGCTATTGCTTTAGCTTGATTAATATCTCTATGAAAAACAGCAACTATTTCAGTACGAGGATGGTCTTTAAATCCGGGAATGTGGACTTTTTGACCAAAGCCAGTGCCAACAACAGCCACACCAATCATATGATTTTTACTCCGATACTTATTTAATAGATATTACTGTAAATCAGTAACCATCATGAACTACATACAGCAATTATTTTTCTTAGTGCCTTTGTGTCTTAGTGGTTAAAATTTTTACCTTGAATCCTTCAAGAGCAGTTCAATTTTTAACGCAAAACTCGTATTGTCACAGGATAACGAAAATGCTCACCTTTGTATGCCTTAACGGCAGCAAAACTAACTAAAAATCCTTGTAATAACATTAAAATTACAATTACCCACAACCAACTCATTAATAAATTATTGAAAACTATCTCTACTATATTTACAGCACCATTGGTAGTTACTGCCAACCCAAAGCTAACTAACATTAGTATTAAGGAGACAATGATTATTAGTAAAATATATAAGGTCAGGGAAATTTGGAAATTTAAAGATTCTTTACCTTGAAAATCAATCCAAGAATATTGAGATTTTTTAAATCGCCAAATTATCAGTGGTACTAAAACATTCAACGGCAAGTATAAAGGAATGCCAATAAATACCAAAGAAAATAAGAATATCCACGCCAATAAAGCCGAGATATGACACAACATCGCCCAGGTACGCATTTGTTGTTTGTGTTTTTCTCTCATGACTTTTTATTGCGAGGTGGATTTCTAGAATGGTTCCTTCACCACACTAATATGTCATACTATTTCACGAAAATATTGATACAAATCACTTTTCTTGCTTCCCCAGCCTCCCCAGCTTCCCCAGCTCCCCCAGCTTGCCTAAATGTATCAACTTTAAAGTGAAACGGTATCAAGCAGGGAAATACAAAGCTTAAAATTTCAGAATTTCTCGGTCATAGTTTTCGGGAAGGGGTTCTACTTCCCAGACTATGCCTTCTTGGGGTTCTAAGGCAACTTCGACGTAAAGCTGTTCTACAGCGGTTGTGGCGATATCTTCATTGTTGGGGAAAGGCTGTAAATCTTCGGTGAGTAGCCTAAGTTTAAAACCGCCAGGAATGACTGCACCCACAGTGGCGTTACGCAATTCAAAGCGCCAATATGGTGCGTCTGGGTCACCTTGGGGTGTAACGGACAGTTCGTAAGATTGACCAGCGATCGCTAGTTGCCGTGATAAAGTTACTCCTGGTTGTCTTTGTTCTACACTCCGCGCCCCAGCTGCACTCAATTGCAGATTCAAGCGTCCCCAACCAATAGCTTCACCAACCCCAGAAACCCCACTTTGCAACCATTCAATCACTGAACGCTGTTCTGGTAGTCCCAAACGTCGTTCATATAAACTTTGCCGCCAACCGCCATGTGCAATTAATCCTCCCCATAATTGAAAAGGAATAGCCAAGCGGGGATGAATGATTTCAGGATTTGCCAAACGGGCAATCAGGTTTTGTGCTTGTGCTTGTGGTAGGGTTGGTATTTCGGGAATCGCGTAACGTGTAGCTTCATCAGCACAAAATTCCCACGCTACAGCTAACACACTAATATCAGTAATTATATCACTAGTATCAACAACATAAGTGCGATCGCTGGCATCATAATTACCTTTAGTTTTGAGTTGGGCGTGAGTACAGTAGCCCCAAACCCTGACATAGCTTTCATCTGGTTCTATTTGCACAGCCAAATAATAATCACCAGCCCAATACGGTAAATCCACCCATTCTTGGGGGACTCGGAATTCACTTAAATCAATAGTTTCGCTAGGAACCAAAATTAAGCGAGTTGCGTCCATTGTGATTGCGGTTCCACTCACCAGTTCCCAAAAACTGGATAAAGCAGTGGTATTAGGCCAAACCTTTGCTTGCGGTGAGAAATCCTCCCTTAACCAAGGCAAAACAGCACCCAGGCAAAGTTCATTTAAATAAGCTTGATAACCAGAAGTAGGATGAGAAAAAGATTGAAGATGAAAATTTGCTTGATTTTGTGTAGCCGTAGGGATTTCTAAAATCAAGTCTGTTGTAGCAAAACTAAATATGGTGTTAGCAGTCATAGGGTTACTCCGGGGAATTCAGTTTGTTTTGGGGCAACCAGGGACTTCTGTTCCCCGGTAAAACAGATGTGTAATACCAATTCGTAATTCGTAATTCGTAATTCGTAATTCGTAATTGGGAATTAAGAAAGACAGATATGGTCTGGGTTTGGGGGTTTGAATGTGTTGCCGGATTTTAGAGAATTGGTGTGAGTCTGTTCTAGAATCGAATATGAATTATCCACACTGAAAGAATCGTATATTATATAACTTAGCATACTGAATGCTGACAGTCATCAGTCAATGGCTGACAGCGTAGTAATTGTGCATCCATTCCTCCATCACAGCACTCATACTGGTAAGTAGGTCTGGAGTGACTTTAATATGCAGAGTGTCTTGACTCCACTTAGCCAAAGACTTCAGCAAAGTTTCTCTTGCTTTTGTGAGTCGTCGTGAAACAGTGTATTGTTTGATGTCTAATTGTTTGGCAATTGAGTCTTGGTTCAAATTTTGTGAGTAGTATAGTTGTAAAATTTGCTGTACTTGCGGTTCGAGTTGAGCGATCGCAGCAACTAACACCTTTTGAATATCAGCTTGCTGGGAAGTTCTGGTTTGTTCTTCTTCTTGGGCAACAATTTCATTAATTAGGGATTGTTGTTGGTTTCCTGGTAGATTATCGAGTAATTCCCAGGAATCATCACTACCTTGAGATATATTTAGAGATTCTGGGGTTGGGTAAAGATACTTGCGTGCAGCTTTGGCAGCACTTAGCAGCCAATTTTCTAAGATTTGGGCATTGGCTGGTTGAGTACTTTGGGAATTATAAGCTTTGGCGATCGCTTCCCAAGTTTCATTGTCAGGCTTTGCTAGTTGGCGAGAATTACTAGCTTTTGTGGGGACATACAAGCTTTTAAAACAATTCCAAGCTAGGACGTAAGCGTTAATCATGTCTTTTGATAACCCAGCATTTTCTAAAGACTCAGTTAAACGCTTAGCTGAGATTTTTCGCAACAGACCCCAATCTGTACAGATATCAACTTCGCCACGTTGACGCAAAGTTTCTCGGATAGCACTGCTGAAGATGATGCTGGCGTAGTTTCTCAGAGTACTGGTTTGACTGGGATTAAAATTTTTCAGAACTCTATCCACTTGGGCGATCGCAATCTGAAAACAGTCTGACAGCTTGTACTGTGAACTCACAAAGCTAGCAGCAGTTTTCTGGGATGTCCAATAGCAGGGTTCTTGCAAATAAGCTGCTAGATGTTGCTTCGCCAGCAGTTTAATTTCAGAATTTTGCCAAAATTTATACCAATATAAAGCCCAAAAATACTCTGAAGTTTCTTTTGGCGTGTGGTTGAGACAACTTTGCATACTGCGACGCAATCTTGATTCTGTCGCCCAACCACTGAAGCGATCGGCGTCAAATTGCACAAAAGTTGAAAAAATTTCAATAATGCTTTGCCGAGGTTGCATAAAAAATAATCAGCCGACCTATAGGAACAGTGAAGGCGTTAAAAGACACCTGCAAAAACTTTACTACAAGGAATGAGAATCATGTTTCGGCTAGCAATGAAATCTTTAACATTAGGAAGTATGGTAGCGTTATCCACAGCAACTAGTGTTTTTGCTCAAGTACCCAGATTACAAAATTTGCAGTTGGCACAAGCACCAAGCTTTAATTGTGGCCCCCATCTTCGTACTTATGTTGTCAGACCTCTGAATAACCGTCAAGGATTTGGTATCCGTTGCGTCAAATTCTCTGAAGGTCAACCAGGACAAAGTAGGATTCCCAGATTAGCATGGTACGGTGAGGGCAATTGGGGTGGTGCAACCTACCGCCATGTGGGACAAGCTATTTATAGAGGTTCAAACCTGATTGGTTTCGCCTCTGATATTCACGGTAACGGCGAAGATATTAACAACAACTTTCCAGGAAACCTGAAAGTTGAAATCTTTGGTTCTACGATTCGTGTTACTGGTGCATGGAATGAAGAATGGCGATTAGTCAACTCGACCAACTACAATCCTTTACCTAGACCACGGACTTGTGGAGGATATTTCGACGAATACAAAGTTTCTGACCTGGGAGGAAGTCGTCAAGGTAGTGGTTTACGTTGCGTTTTAAATGTTGGGCTAAAAAACACCACTTGGTTTGGTAATGGTAACTGGGGAGGTTCCACTTATTCTCACATAGGAACCCGTTCTTTTAATGGTTATGGTGCTGGTGATATTTGTGGTGCTGGCTTTGGCCCTATTTGCAACACATTTGCTTGGGGTTTATTGAAGTTAAATTCTGTTCCTGGTGGGTTTAATGTTACAGGTGCTTGGAGTGAGAAATGGCGGTAAGTGGCGGGGGAGATGAGGGGGATGGGGAGATGGGGGA